>NZ_BAAFSK010000027.1:0-421 GCF_054767315.1 Aurantivibrio infirmus | reverse complement strand
CTGTCATTCGCAAGAACGTCGTTCGGTAAATTGATTGTTAACGTCGTATCTTCATTGGTTGCGTAGGCATCATCAACAACGGTCGGCGTGTCGTTCACGGCATTGACGGTAATCGTGACGGTCGCTTGTGCGGTTCCACCGTTACCATCACTCGCTTCATATACAAATGAATCCGTGCCATTAAAGTTGGCGTTCGGTACGTAAGTAAATGTGCCATCGGCGTTGAGTGTTAATGTGCCGTTCGCCACATCGGTTACCGGCGTTGTGTTAACCGTTAAGGTGTCACCATCGATATCTGAATCGTTGGCGAGAACGTCGTTCGGTAAATTAATTGTTAACGTCGTGTCTTCATTCGTTGCGTAGGCATCATCAACGACGGTCGGCGTGTCGTTCACCGCATTGACGGTAATCGTGACGGTCG
>NZ_BAAFSK010000026.1:0-527 GCF_054767315.1 Aurantivibrio infirmus | reverse complement strand
CGTCACCATTACCGTCAATGCCGTAAATGATACACCGACCGTCGTTGATGATGCCTACGCAACCAATGAAGACACGACGTTAACAATTAATTTACCGAACGATGTTCTTGCCAACGATTCAGATATTGATGGCGATACCTTAACGGTTAACACAACGCCTGTAACCGATGTGGCGAACGGCACCTTAACACTCAACGCCGATGGCACATTCACTTACGTACCGAACGCCAACTTTAACGGCACGGATTCATTTGTCTATGAAGCGAGTGATGGTAACGGTGGCACTGCGCAAGCGACCGTCACGATTACCGTCAATGCGGTGAACGACACGCCGACCGTTGTTGATGATGCCTACGCAACGAATGAAGATACGACATTAACAATTAATTTACCGAACGATGTTCTTGCCAACGATTCAGATATTGATGGCGACAGTCTCACTGTTAATACAACGCCGGTAACGGATGTGGCGAACGGCACATTAACACTCAACGCCGATGGCACATTCACTTACGTACCGAACGCCA
>NZ_BAAFSK010000025.1:0-546 GCF_054767315.1 Aurantivibrio infirmus | reverse complement strand
GGCGTTAACTGTACTCCATGAACAATATCGAAGAATACTGGCCGTTTAGTGATGTAACTACTGATTTTCCATCAATTTATGATGGGGCTGAAACGTTTTTAAAGCAATTCGCCAAGGAGGATCCAGTCCAACGAAATCTATTTTGTGCGTATTGGGTTCAAGCAGAAATTCTAAATGGGGGCTTGGAGCAATTTTTTGCTAATTCAACAGGCGTGCTTGCGCCAGAAGCTGTGGAGGCAATTAATAAAATAGGGTTAATTAATCTATCAAAAAGTTTGAAACATGCTATTTCCCTGTTTGGTGAACCTTATCCCAGGGAACGCAAAATTAGAAAAGCAAAATTACCAGAAATCGTAGATAGCCTAGAAGAAATAGAAGATGAGTTCATCAATAATTTGTACGATGAAAATGGGGGCTTGGAAGCAATGGCAATAAAATATGTATCGCAAAAAAACAGTTAACAAACAAAGCCACCCGACCCACGCGAGCAATGGCCTTGAAAAGCAGGCCATTAAACGCTCGCGGGCCGGGTGCTTTGGGCGTTAA
>NZ_BAAFSK010000024.1:0-603 GCF_054767315.1 Aurantivibrio infirmus | reverse complement strand
TCATATCTTGCAAAGCAAGAAGTTTTCACAGGTGAAATGATCGCTCGCATAGCAGATCATCTAGAAAATGCTGGCATTAAAGACACGCAGCTTAAAGGATTGACTGGTAAAATCGCTTTTGAAATCGCGACCATGATTGACGATACGGCAGGTCTGGAATTTGATGGTGTTGAAGCAAACCCATACTTAACCTTTGTTTCCGAAAATGACAACGATGAAATTATTCACCTGGGTGGTAATTCTTACTGTCACGAGCTGGTATATGGAATTCTAAATGCAATGTTTTCAAATCAGGATAAAAACACATAACAAATTTAGCCACCGCGAAAACCAGTCGTTTCGCTTTCGCTACACAACTGTTTTCGCGTGCTAAAGGCGTTACGTGTATTAAAAATCATAATTTAGTGTCGCCGCAAAAAACAAATGTGCATTCTTTAAGTCACAAAAGATGCTAGAGAGCACGGTGGTAAATCGAGCAATATCGCAGGGGACAAGAAGTCACGGAGCAAGGTTATAATTTTCATTCTATAAGTATCGTAGTTAGCGGCTCTATAAAGTTCAACGCAAGTACTTTTTGCAGCAATAACGTTCTAATCGGTAACT
>NZ_BAAFSK010000023.1:0-604 GCF_054767315.1 Aurantivibrio infirmus | reverse complement strand
TGCCGAATGGCAGTGTTATCGCTTATGAATATGATGGGGCGCGACGTTTAACCGCGATTGAAGACGCGCAAGGTAATCGTATTGAATATACCCTCGATGCGGCAGGCAATCGCACCGCCGAAGTGATTAAAACCAGCGCGGGTGTTGCAACTAAATCCATGACCCAAAGTTTCGATGAGCTTTCGCGTTTGCGCGAAGTAGTCGGTGCTGATAATCAATTACAACAATTTAATTACGACGTAAACGACAATCTCACCAGTGACACCAACGGCCGTAACTTTACCACCACGCAAGATTATGATGCTTTAAATCGTCCGACCACAACCCTTAATGCTGAAAATAACACTGTTGAATTTACATACGATGGTCGCGATAATCTCACCAGTGTGACCGATCCACGGGGGCTGACGACAAGTTACACCTACGATGCCTATGATAATGTCACCGAACTCAATAGCCCCGATACCGGCCTCACCACTTTTGTTTACGACGACGCCAATAAT
This sequence comes from Aurantivibrio infirmus, assembly GCF_054767315.1. Lineage (NCBI taxonomy): Bacteria > Pseudomonadati > Pseudomonadota > Gammaproteobacteria > Cellvibrionales > Cellvibrionaceae > Aurantivibrio > Aurantivibrio infirmus. The sequence goes on along the minus strand of NZ_BAAFSK010000023.1, from coordinate 101 downwards.
TTAATTAGCCAAACCGATGCCCGTGGCGTGAGTGTGAATTATCAATACGATGCTCTCAATCGTTTAACCGCTGAAACCTATCCCACCAGTCCGAGTTTAAA
>NZ_BAAFSK010000022.1:0-618 GCF_054767315.1 Aurantivibrio infirmus | reverse complement strand
TCCTCATCGTAATACTGCCCAGGAAAACGCAGCGCGACTTCCGTCACATTCCCATCACCATCCGGGTCTTGATTGGCATCACCTACCCCAAAGGCATCACTCTGCCAATTCCACACCTCGGTTTGATTTTGATTCGTCGCAATGCGCGGCGTATTTAAATGATCTGCATGTAGATAAAGAATTTCAGTTGCAGTGGTATTGCCATTCATATCAACATCATCAGTAATTTGCGCCAGCGGTAAATTATCTAACCACACATAATGAATAAACCGTGTCGTTGTGCCGGTAGCATTTTTTATTGTTGTACTAATGAGTTGCCCTGCAGGATCGTAATGATAAATTTCAAAGTGATCGATCTGACCACTGCTGTCGTAATCGGTTTTTTTTGCGCGTTGGCCGAGGGCATTGAATCGGTAACTCGCTCTGAGTTGACTATTAATGTACACATCTTCATAGCGCTCGTTATCGCCATAACGGTATTCAATGTTGTCGCTATTGCTTGTTGCATGGGTCGTGTTACCGGTCTGATCTTGGGTGACTGGGCTACCATTGACATCGATTAAACGATTACTGTCACTGGCATACGTCAGTGTTTGTATTTCAGTCGCGGTAGTTTTT
>NZ_BAAFSK010000021.1:0-711 GCF_054767315.1 Aurantivibrio infirmus | reverse complement strand
ATACAAACTAAGTACACGTAACAAGGCGGTGTTGTATGCCGCTAAACGCGGCGGGACGCTCCTAGCGTCGCGCCCCAAACCTTGGCGTTAAATTCCTTGAGTAGATCATGCCGATAAAAATAACGAAACACGCACATCTAACCCAAGATAAAAAAGGGGAAGAACTTGATTGGCTCTGCGGTGAATCTTGGAGGCTTCCTGATCAGTTAGAGGAATTGGAAAAATGGCTTATTAAAAATAAAAATTTACCCAAGGGATTTTATTCTGCTGACATCGCTTTTAGTCCGAGAGAAGATGCTTCTGGTGGTGGCGGCAATGTGTCGTTAAAATCCATGGAAACAATGCTTTCTATTGGCATGGTGCTTTATTTGTCAGAATATCCCGTGGGGACAGATGAATAAACTCCAAACTAATTTAACAAGCAAAGGCACAGGAAAAATTTACCTATCCGCTTCGCTACTAGGCAATTTTTCCTGTGCTTTGGGCGTTACGTGTATAAAAAATCATAATTTAGTGTCGCCGCAAAAAATAAATGTGCATTCTTTAAGTTACAAAAGATGCTCGAGAATAAGGTAGTAAGCCAAACCCTATCCCAGGGTAAATAAGCCACGGAGCAAGGTTAAAAATTCCATTCTATAAGTATCGTCGTTAGCGGCTCTATAAAGTTCAACGCAAGTACTTTTTGCAGCAACAACGTTCTAATCGGTAACT
>NZ_BAAFSK010000020.1:0-1324 GCF_054767315.1 Aurantivibrio infirmus | reverse complement strand
CGTCATTTACGTCGCTGCGTGGGCCATCGGCGGTTTCGATTTGGCCATTGGCGTGATAGGTGTAGGACCAAGATTGTTGGGCAAATGTTTTGCTCGACAAACAAGTAACAGCAAGGATCACAAGAACCGGATGGGCGCGGCAAGTACACTTATTCATTCGAATTCCTTGGATTAATTTTTCGTGGATTTTTTTTCACACGATCCAAAACACATTGATATTCATGCACAAAAAAAATGCACCGCTTGCAGATTATTTTTATTGCGTGACGTCGTAGTACTCTGAGTAAGTGTAATTACCCGGATAAGTCAAGCCTGTTTGAGTACTTTGTGTGGTCCACGTGACGCCGTCATCGGAGTACTGTAGTGAAAATTCTGTCATAAACCGAGCCGAATTATCGTAGCCTGCTTGACGTACTTGCGCGACGGCTTGTGGACTCCCACCGAAATCCCACTGAATATAAAACGCTGCTGTATTGGTGTCACTGCTATACCACCAGGCTCGAGACGTTAAATTACCATCTATTACGTTGCCCACCCCACCATTCGGTGCATTAGATGTAGTCACCGTTGCTAGTGAGTTTAAGTTTGTATCATCTACTAAAGATAATTCAAGCTCTGACAATTCTAGGTAGTGATCATTGACTGTCATTCCATTAATTCGCCAATATTGATGCGCGCTGACTGTTCCACCACCGCCACCACCACCACTTGTGCCAGTAGTGGGCGCTAAGGCGACTTGGCTTAATTGACAATAGCCTTGATACAAATTCACATCATCCACTTCTACCACTAATTCCAATCCACCACCGTAGGCGCTTAACAAGAAAGTCGACGCGAGTTTTTCACTGTCGGGGAACGCGATATACACCAAATCACCGGCGCCTTTGTCACCGGTCGGGCAGGTGCTTAAGGTATCGACGCCGCTGAGTTGAAACCAACTCCAGCTTTCACTGATATTGGGGTCGGCACTTTCTAATACCGCGTTGTAAACAACGACATTACCACTCGCTGTAACATCCGCTTGGACGAAGTGACATAACAGCAATACTGTAAAACACATAAGCGAAGAAAATAATTTTTTTAGCTTCATGATATCCTCTGATTAATTTTAAAATCCTATTTTATAAAAACTTGTGACATACAAATTTCGAATTTTCTTTAGCGCTACTGCAACAGCAGTCGCCCAACTATCGACGATTGAAAAAGATTAGGAATCGATTTGCTGCCGTCTTTGCGACTGACAGGGTTACCGTCTGATAGATATTCCATCGCATCACCGACCCCGTCTTGATCATAATCACCTACCCCGTCACGATTCAGTGAT
>NZ_BAAFSK010000019.1:0-1472 GCF_054767315.1 Aurantivibrio infirmus | reverse complement strand
AACATAGCGACGGGCAACAAATATTACCCGCAAACAGATTACATTGGTCGCGGTAGCAATCCACTCACGCTAACACATTATTTCAATGCCAAGACCAGTAGTCAGCATTGGAGTTTTTCATATCGACAGTCCCTTACTATTTCAACGGATAGTGTTGAAGCAACGCGCGATGATGGAAAAGTTATTTCGTTTGCTATTGAAGGCGGTGAATATATTGGTTCTACCTTACGAGCAGACAAATTACGGTTAGTGGGCAGTGAGTATCAACTGTTCTTAAGCAATGGCGTCATCGAACGTTATGATGTCAATGGCCGATTAGCCGCCATTGATTTTCCCAGCGGCCCCGATCATCAACTGACATATAGCGGCACATCAGTGGTGGTGAGCAATGGTATTGAATCACTCACCTTGACCTTGGTTGATACCTCGGTTGATGCGTTGATTAGCCAAGTGCTGTTACCCAGCAATGAAACCATCGATTATGTCTATGACAGTGTCGGTGGTGTATCACGCTTATTATCAGTCACTCATTCCGATACTACCGGTGGGTCGATGACCTATTTTTACGAAGATGCCTCCTTCCCCACCTATGTCACCGGCATAGAAGACGAAAATGGGCAACGGATTTCATCGGTGACTTACGACGATGATGGCAGAGCACTGAGCAGTGAAATGGGACCGCTCAACTCCGGTATTGCGCGCACGCAATTTCAATACAATGTTGATGGCTCGCGCACGCTGACGAATGCACTGGGTAAACAAACCACCTATCACTTCGCCTATTTAAACGGCGAGTACAAAATGACTCAAACCGAAGGTCACCCCACGGCAAATTGCGCTGCCGCCAATAAAGCCTACACCTACCACACCACGGGCATGCTCGCGACCAAAACCGATTGGCAAGGTAACGTCACCGCCTATGACTATAACGAGCGACGTTTAGAAATCCAGCGCACCGAAGCCTTCGGCACGCCACAAGCAAAAACCTTCCATACCGTCTGGCATCCCGAGTTGACGTTAGCAACTTGGCGTTCTGAGCCCGGTCGATTAACCGCGTTTACTTATGATGCTCAAGGCCGATTAACAAAACGAAAAACCTACAGCGATCAAGACGATATCGATGGCGATGGATTAAGTGAGTATTTCGAAATCGTTTATTTTGGTGGCACCGAACAAAACGGCAGTGGCGATTTTGATGGCGATGGGTTTAGCAACGCCCAAGAATTCGCCGATCAAACCGACCCCACCAACAATTACAGTGGCGGCACCGCAGCCGATACCGATGGCGACGGTCTGCCGGACAACTGGGAGATTCAATACTTCGCCACTATTGCCTTTGATGGCTCCAGCGATCAAGACGAGGATGGGCTCAGTGACAAGGTCGAATTTCTGCTCGGCAGTGATCCCACGGTTTACGTTTTTGATAGTGATGACGACAGTATGTTTGACGGTTGGGAATACCAATACTTTTT
>NZ_BAAFSK010000017.1:0-2321 GCF_054767315.1 Aurantivibrio infirmus | reverse complement strand
TTCATTTAAGGCACCGTTGCTGCCGATACGTACAAACAAAAAAATTGAAACTACCGCGATTGTTTTGATTTAGCAAGTTGCCGATTAGAACGTTATTGCTGCGAAAAGTACTTGCAATGAACTTTACTGAGCCGCAAACTACGATACTTATAGAATGAAATTTTTAACCTTGCTCCGTGGCATATTTACACTGCGATAGGGTTTGGGTTACTACCGCATTCTCTAGCATCTTTTGTAACTTAAAGAATGCACTTTTATTTTTGCGGCGACACTAAATTATAATTTTTTATACACGTAACGCCCCAACAAACGGCGAGCGGAACATCGTGGAGCGAGTCCAGTATTAGCCGCGCTTTTTGCGGCTAATACGTGTTTGGTTGGTTTGTTATGTGTTTTCATTTTTGATGCTATTGACATGTGGTTCGTGCGCACTGGGAAATAGACCGTTTTTGACTGGGCCTAATCCAGGCTTAAATATGACCTCTGCCTTAGATAAAAGCTGTTCTTTAGGCCTGGAATAGTTGCCATATATTTCCATTCGATAACCATCACTACTTTCTTCAAAAGCTGAAATATATTTCCCATTTGGCGGTTGAAAATACTCGACAGAATGATTCTCAACGTTGACCTTTAAAACCACAGTGGCATCTTTAAGATATAAAAATCGCGCATCAGCCGACTTCCCTACACTACCATTTGTAGAAAATAAATGGGAATACCCTTCCAGTTCAAATGGCAGTATCAATTCGACTGTTTCGGCTCCCATGTGATGCTCACCATGAAATTTTGATTTTACTATTTCATTGCTCACAGGTTGGCCCTTTTACACATAACGCCCAAGTAATGCGACCAATTGGAGTTGCGTAGTGAAACGAAGCAACGGAATGCAGGTCGCATTGACTTTTTTGTTATGCACTTAAGTAACTGCTCCAATAAAGCCGAAACCGGATAACCCTAATATAGCTATTAAAAAAAATATTAGGGTCGCTATAAAAACACTCGGCTCGGACTTACTTTTAATATATTTATACAACCAAAAAGCTAAAATGGAAGAAAGCGAGGTGGTTGTTAACATATACCAGTAGGCTGGGTGGATGATTTCACTTTTAGAATCTGTAAGTACTTTCTCAATAAAAGTAAAGCCACCCATCAACGGTAATGCAACCAAAAGTGCGATTGACGATCTACGAAGCCGAATAAACCAATATGATTTTGCTGCTTGTTTTGCTCCCTTAGTTAGTTCTTCGGAATTACTCGACATTGATTACAACCAAAAATGCATAACGCCCCAACAAACGGCGAGCGGAACATCGTGGAGCGAGTCCAGCATTAGCCGCGCTTTTTGCGGCTAATGCGTGTTTGGTTGGTTTGTTATGTTTGGTCTTCATAGTTTTTAAGTTTTGTAGCGACGAACTCTTGTAGCTGGGTATTACTACACCCTTTGTAGGAACCTAGTTCCGGCTCAAAACAGGTGAGGTCGTTGAGAATTGCAAAAGCACACTTGCGAGAACTCTCATTTTCGCCTGAAGTTTCAATGTTAATTAATATATCCGTTGCCTCCAAAATTGCCGGATAGTATGTGCCAGCATGATTATTACCTACAGCGAAAAGTACTTTATTATCTAAACCATGAACGGCTCTTGATTCATCGTAACTCAATAAATCCAACAATGCTTCTTGTAATTCACTTGCGCTAAAGCATTCAGGGCCATTGTATTGCGACCAATCTACTTCTCTTATCTTTCTTTCTATTTCGATATCGCTCATAGCTTTGAGAAAACATAACGCTCAAGTAATGCGGCCAATTGGAGTTGCGTAGTGAAACGAAGCAACGGAATGCGGGTCGCATTGACTTGCTTGTTAAGTGTTTTTACGAAATCCAATTTGCACTCTCTACTATTACCCATTTTCCGTTTGATTTTACTAATATGATTTTGATTCCACTGCCGCAGAGTTCACCACATATATAACCAAAATTTACTTCAACGTCACCTAATGGTTTAACTTCGACAAGATCTCGGTCATTGGGAGTCTGGCCTCTTTGCCAAGTACTTTCAGTAGGTGTGACATAAAGGAGGGGTAGATTTACTGCACCTAAGAAATAACCAAATAAACTTACGAATGGTCCTCCTCTGGCAGTTTTTATTAAATTAAGTAGATCATCATTACTTAATTCTAGATCTATCCTTTCTTCTGGCACTACATTATTTTTTGAGTCTACGACCAAATCAATGGGAACGATGGGCGCAAAAAATAACGCTCCGATAAAAAGTACTATGCCGATCGTAGTTATTAAAATCTTCATGTGTTGGATTTACACT
>NZ_BAAFSK010000016.1:0-2448 GCF_054767315.1 Aurantivibrio infirmus | reverse complement strand
GACCGGATGACAAGTCAAAGGCCCTTCGCCACCGGCATTTTCTTTGGGGTTGCAGCTACCGTTCAGACAAACAGGGCTCGCGTAGAAAAAATAATACTCGTCACAAACATCTGGCTCACCAGCGCCTCCACTATAGGCACTGCAAGGTTGCGAGCGAGGGCCATTAGCTCCATGTCCCTGCATAAATATCCAAACTTTCGCACTTAGATTCCCGAAATGAACGGTACTGCAATCATTGTCAGGTGCCGAGTTAACGCAAGCTTCTTCGGCCTTGGCAGCGGTAACATGAAACTCAACACTCACTGACGTTGCATCGTAGGTATAGGATAGCGGACAATAAACCAATGCCACGAGCCAAATCCATTTCAAACTCCAATGGCTTACGGGATTTCGATATGAACTCGTAACGTTTTTCATCGTGGGCATCATTTAAGTCTTTACTCCATTCGTATTTCCGCTTCAAAACTATCGCAAGCAACAAGCCGTATGTAATACCGTTGCAGCCAATCTTCTGTTTCTAATTGCTAACAACGATCTTTCCGCACGCCAACAATGACGGATCAGCGACACAAAATAACGATAAAAAAATCGTGAAATGAGAGGAACTAAATAAAGATAACTGATTCCGTGGTTCTTCCCTGATTTAGAATCACTCAAAGAATAATCAATACCTTGATCACTGTTTGGAAAGCAGATTTTTATTAATTGTGATTTTTAATGCGCGATTAAACACGATCTTAACGCCCAGGTCTATCATTCGAAAGTTTGAGATTGAGTGGTCTTCGAGCATTAATATGGAACAAAAAATTACCACGAGTTTTTTGAATAAAATATAAGCAATCACTGAGCACGATACTATTCATTTAATTTTTCTCGCGCATTTAATTAATATTCAGAAACGATTTCAATTAATTCGGTCAAAAACGGATATCTAAATCCGCCCACTCCTCTTCAGTATAAACATGGGTGTCTTTATTATTGCTAGGGAGTCTAGCCATGGAATCCGTTCCTTTAGCTGTTTGCGAAAAAATAAAATGAGCTGGAATTATAGTGAAAAAAACCTAACGAACCAAACGCGTAAAACACCTCGACATTTAAGTCTTATCTGACCCCACTTATCCTATTGGGCTATCGACGCTCACCTGGGATATCGAATTGTCGGGTTTTATTCAATTGCCTTAGTTTCAGTCTAAACATTTTCACTGTGTTTAAAAAAACACTGGACACCTTATACTAAAAAACCGCATGTTCTCTAGTGAAATCCACGTTAGCAACCAATCTACCTTTTAAATCACTCTATTTGATCTGATTATTTATTTTTTTAAGAAATTTAATTATTTTTTATTTTATTTATTATAACGTGAGTGTCTTGATTAGTTGATCATCTGTATCAAAAAAACACTCATGACAGTTGTTACCGCGCCACATAATATGTTGGGCGCACCCAGGTGCATATAAGCGAGGGAGTCTAGCCATGGAATCCTTTCCTTTAGCTGTTTGCGAAAAAATAAAAATAAAATTATCTATTTAAAAAAATCAATTACTCTGACCCCTTGATTTTTTGATTTTTTCATGACCCCTTGATTTTTTCTGATTTATTTTTTTCTATTAGCTTAATCGTCTCACATTGACACTTAAAGTAGCCACCAGGAGAACATTTTATATTTACCGAGTAACATGTCTCTTCTTCAATCAAAAAATCATAGATACTAAAATTCGAACTTTTAATTTGAATATTACAATCCAAATTGCATACGCCAACGAAAACAATATCAACTGGACACAAACCCTTATACTCAGGAAGATCAAGAAAATTGCTGTTCAAATCATCGATGCTTATACTAAACGTCTGATTTTCTTTATTCCATGAAAAAGCGGTGATAAAGGCATCATGTAACCCCCCAAGCTCGCCGAAAAAAACCTTTGGTGCTTTGATTGTATTTTCAATTAACATTATTTCAACTCTTACTATTCGGTTATGGAATTGCCGCATTAGCAGGGATTGTGGGCCACAAAACCGGGATTAAAGATGGAAGCATCCTCAGGCAACGATAAACAACATATATAGTGCCCCCCACCGCCACCGTTGTTGCCACCTTTCTGCAATTGCTATCTTCATCACATTGACCACCTTCCCCATCATCAATCCCCGGTAGATCAGGAATATCCGTTCCTGGAGGCAAATGATCTTTTCCCCCATTGTGATGCCAGTGATCCTTTCCTTTCCAGCCTGGCTTTCCTGGCTGTTTGGGATGCCATTCCAAAGATGTCCCTGATTCATGATCCCACTTCTCTCCATTTGGGTTTCTATGACCATGATCCTGAGACCAACCATCTCCTAAGCCACCGGGATTGTCAGGAAGCTTTGCAAGTCCTCTAGGATCAAAAAACCCAACCGGATTCCCCCCCACATAAGCATAAGTATTTATACCACCAGCCAACCCAATA
>NZ_BAAFSK010000015.1:0-2542 GCF_054767315.1 Aurantivibrio infirmus | reverse complement strand
CGAAGGTGCTACCCCACCTAGCAAGTTGCGCATGAAAATATATTTATTTTGTGGTGTTCTAAGTATCGGTATAGTGTTGTTCAACTACGCTATAACATTTTCATTTTATAGCTTATTGTTTTTATTGCCTCTATTAGTTACTAGTCATTTTGTTTATCTATCTAAAGGCTATTTATGGTAAATCACTTAACAAATAAAGCCATGCGAAAACCTACGCGTTGCTCCGTTTTCGCATGCTTTAGGCGTTATGTGTGGCAAACAAGTGCAATAAAGGTAAATTATGAGTATGAAAATTAATTTGGCCTATCAGTATTTTGCTTTACTGATAGGTATTTCTTGTCTAATTTCAGGATGGTTTTCGGATAAAGGCTTGATGTTAGCGGTCGGATGCATTGTAGCTATCGGCGCCACTGGGACCATAATACATTCAAGGACGGGAAAACATAATCCGTCATCAAAGCTTCCAAAAGACATTAAGACTGATGGCTAAATTACTACATCTAAGCTTGTTGCAACAAATATTCTCCGAAATAGATGGAGCACATAACAAACGTAGGCACCGGGAAAATTTTTCCGCTGCGCTCCAAATTTTCCCGTGCTACGGGCGTTAAATGTATATGAACCTACCACCTGACAAATTCCCACTTGAGCGAGTAGACACAAATGGTGTTGCAATCAGTGAAGGTGATTTTGTAAAAATATTGCATATTCCAGATTGGCTAGTGAGCGACTTAGATGACGAGTCTTTAAAAGCGGTTAAGGCATGCGAAGGTAAAGAGATGAAAATATATGAAATAGATGACTACGGATATGCTTGGGTAGAAACCGTAACTCTAGAAACAAAATCAGAATACAAAAGTAATAGTTTTTGTATGGAGCCTAAAAATTTACTCAAAAAATAAAACATTTAACAAAGCAATCTTGAGCGCCGCTGAAAAGCGCGGCTGGGACAAGTATTCCGCTGCGCTCCATACTTGCCCCAAATTGCGGCGTTATGTGTATGTAATGCTCTAGGAGTAATTTTTGAAAATATTGCCTTACCTGAAATGGATAATTGGAATAGCTGGACTATTCACGGCAATCTATACATCGAGGCTTATCTCAGAAGTATATGTAGAAAGAGATTTGGCAGCGTACGTCCAAGAACACGGAATGGAACCAGATAGAAATCAAGTGGAAGAACTCAGGCAAGCATCAATCAAAGAAGCCGCTTTTTATATCTTTATTTTCATGTTCGGTGTAATGGCTTCTTGTGCATGGTTAGCATTTCCTAAACAATCAAATATTAACAAGCGGCGGGTAAACACATAACAAGGCCAGCCAGGTTTGCGCAACAAAAAAACGTTGCGCGGGACAAATTTTCCGCTGCGCTACAAATTTGCCCCTGCTGGCGGCGTTAACTATATATTGATGAACAGAATCATAATTTTAACTTTCTTCGTACTTTTCGCCGGATGTGGCAACCATTCTTTTGAGTGGGGAGAACCAAGGTTTGACGCAAATGATATTTCAATATTCGAATTAATCACGAATGGAGAAAAGTTTGATGGTTGGCGTGTCCGAGTAAGCGGAACAGGCATTATACAATTCGAATCGCACTTGCTTTTTGTATCGAATGAGCGGTATCAGAAATTTGATACTTCAAGCTCAATAAAACTAGATATCGAACCTGAGGAACTGGAGTCGAATTATAGTGATTTGAATAAATTTACGGGAAGTTGGTATCTAATTGAGGGAATTTATATTCATCAAGGTAGAGAAGAATTACCACAAGATGTTTTGCAAATTGGTTCAGATTATCCGGGCATTTTAACCAAAATAAATAGAATATCAATATATGACTAAAATAGTTAACAAAGCAATCGTGCGGATTTTTATAAGCTCCGGCTTTGCCTCCACTTATAAAATCCGCACATCGCGGCGTTATGTGTACGAGTAATTCTGAATGAGCATCACCATAGAAAGAAGAGGAGTTTGGTTATACGACGGTGTAGCTGAGAAGCCAGTCGATATAATCAATCTCTCTTATGACTGGTGGTATAGCTTAGCTGAAGCTGACGATATGCTAGAGCCAGACGAAGAACCTGAATCGCTAAATGAACATGGTGTTCTTTATTATGTCCGGTTCAGAAATGCAGGTGAGAGCCAAGAACCAACTTGGGTTGATTCCCGAGGCTTCCAAAAAATAAATGAAGCCATTGAAGAGGCCGAATCAAAAGTTACAGGTATTATTCAATGGCAAAACACATAACAAGCAAAGGCAGCATCGCCCTGCGGGCTGGACGCGCTAACGCGCGCCGCTGCTTTGGGCGTTACGTGTATTAAAAATCATAATTTAGTGTCGCCGCAAAAATAAAAGTGCATTCTTTAAGTTACAAAAGATGCTAGAGAATTCGGTAGTAACCCAAACCCTATCGCGGGGTAAAGAAGCCACGGAGCAAGGTTAAAAATTTAATTCTATAAGTATCGTCGTTTGCGGCTCAGTAAAGTTCGTCGCAAGTACTTTTGCAGCAATAAAGTTCTAATCGGTAGCTTGCTAAAG
>NZ_BAAFSK010000014.1:0-3444 GCF_054767315.1 Aurantivibrio infirmus | reverse complement strand
TTAGAGCGCACCCCTGATAAGGGTGAGGTCGGCAGTTCAAGTCTGCCCAGGCCTACCAATAAAAAAGGCAAGAAGTCAGCAACAAGGTGTTTGGTTTTTTAAATGGATTTCGCATAAAAAACACAAACAATTTGTTCCTGGTTTTTACCAGTCAAACTCCGAGCGGGTTTGAGTTGTTTAACAAAGTGGCAAAGTTTTAAGTTGTAATTAAGTTGTAATACTGCTGATTAAAGACGAGTGTAAATTATCACGAATCAGTGGGTAGTCGACGACGGGTTTGACGGTGAGGTTTGAAAGAGTCTCACTGAAAGAATCAATAGACGATTACACACGAAGTTCTGATCAAGCGCACCTGTCCGGTGAAATCGAAATCATGTTACAAACTAGAGAGATCCGTTGTTTTTATTAACGTTGATCACGTTGTCGTGCGCTGTTGGTACAAAGCGAACGTGTGATGAGTGCTGATAAGAATGACACTATCGAAGTGTAATAGTCGTACAGTCGTTTGAATTATATGGTCAAGCGACTAAGTGCAGACGGTGGATGCCTTGGCAGCTGGAGGCGATGAAGGACGTAGGAGCCTGCGAAAAGCGTGGGGGAGTTGGCAAACAAACGTTATATCCCACGATGTCCGAATGGGGAAACCCACCCAGTGTAAGCTGGGTATCGCATACTGAATACATAGGTATGCGAGGCGAACGAGGGGAACTGAAACATCTAAGTACCCTTAGGAAAAGAAATCAACCGAGATTCCCTGAGTAGCGGCGAGCGAAAGGGGACTAGCCGATCTCAATTTAGGTAGTGGAACAGTCTGGAAAGGCTGGCGATAGAGGGTGATAGCCCCGTACACGAAGCCTAAGTTGGGACATATTAAGTAGGTCGGGACACGTGTTATCTTGACTGAACATGGGGGGACCATCCTCCAAGGCTAAATACTCCCAGCTGACCGATAGTGAACCAGTACCGTGAGGGAAAGGCGAAAAGAACCCCTGTGAGGGGAGTGAAATAGATCCTGAAACCGTCTGCATACAAGCAGTGGGAGCAGACTTGTTCTGTGACCGCGTACCTTTTGTATAATGGGTCAGCGACTTATTGTCAGTGGCAAGGTTAAGCGAATAGCGGAGCCGTAGCGAAAGCGAGTCTTAATAGGGCGCTTAGTCGCTGGCAATAGACCCGAAACCGAGCGATCTACCCATGGCCAGGTTGAAGGTGCCGTAACAGGCACTGGAGGACCGAACCCACTAATGTTGAAAAATTAGGGGATGAGCTGTGGGTCGGAGTGAAAGGCTAATCAAGCTCGGAGATAGCTGGTTCTCCCCGAAAGCTATTTAGGTAGCGCCTCGGACTTACACCTACGGGGGTAGAGCACTGTTTGGGCTAGGGGGTCATCCCGACTTACCAACCCCATGCAAACTCCGAATACCGTAGAGTGCTATCCGGGAGACAGACGGCGGGTGCTAACGTCCGTCGTCAAAAGGGCAACAACCCAGACCGCCAGCTAAGGTCCCTAATATCCATTAAGTGGGAAACGATGTGGGAAGGCACAGACAGCTAGGAGGTTGGCTTAGAAGCAGCCATCCTTTAAAGAAAGCGTAATAGCTCACTAGTCGAGTCGGCCCGCGCGGAAGATTTAACGGGGCTCAAATGGATAACCGAAGCTGCGGATTCATACTTTGTATGAGTGGTAGGGGAGCGTTCTGTAAGCCGATGAAGGTGGATTGAGAAGTCTGCTGGAGGTATCAGAAGTGCGAATGCTGACATGAGTAACGACAAGGGGAGTGAAAAACTCCCCCGCCGGAAGATCAAGGTTTCCTGTCCAACGTTAATCGGGACAGGGTTAGTCGGCCCCTAAGGCGAGGCAGAAATGCGTAGTCGATGGGAAACGGGTTAACATTCCCGTACTACTTATTATTGCGATGGAGGGACGGAGAAGGCTAGGCCAGCACAGCGATGGTTGTCTGTGTTTAAGGTTGTAGGCTGGGATCTTAGGTAAATCCGGGGTCCTAAGGCTGAGAGCCAATGACGATTTCTGACTTCGGTCAGAGAGAAGTGGTTGATGCCATGCTTCCAAGAAAAGCTTCTAAGCTTCAGGTAATAAGTAACCGTACTGTAAACCGACACAGGTGATCAGGTAGAGAATACCAAGGCGCTTGAGAGAACTCGGGTGAAGGAACTAGGCAAAATGGCACCGTAACTTCGGGAGAAGGTGCGCCGGTGTTGGTGATGAGACTTGCTCTCTAAGCTGACGCTGGTCGAAGATACCAGGCCGCTGCGACTGTTTATTAAAAACATAGCACTCTGCAAACACGTAAGTGGACGTATAGGGTGTGACGCCTGCCCGGTGCCGGAAGGTTAATTGATGGGGTTATCTTCGGAGAAGCTCTTGATCGAAGCCCCGGTAAACGGCGGCCGTAACTATAACGGTCCTAAGGTAGCGAAATTCCTTGTCGGGTAAGTTCCGACCTGCACGAATGGCGTAACGATGGCGGCGCTGTCTCCACCCGAGACTCAGTGAAATTGAAATCGCAGTTAAGATGCTGTGTTCCCGCGGCTAGACGGAAAGACCCCGTGAACCTTTACTATAGCTTGGCACTGAACTTCGAACCTATTTGTGTAGGATAGGTGGGAGGCTTTGAAGCGTGATCGCTAGATTGCGTGGAGCCATCCTTGAAATACCACCCTGGTATGTTTGGGGTTCTAACGTTGGTCCCTTATCGGGATTACGGACAGTGTCTGGTGGGTAGTTTGACTGGGGCGGTCTCCTCCCAAAGAGTAACGGAGGAGCACGAAGGTACCCTCAGCATGGTCGGAAATCATGCAATGAGTGCAATGGCATAAGGGTGCTTGACTGCGAGACTGACAAGTCGAGCAGGTACGAAAGTAGGTCATAGTGATCCGGTGGTTCTGTATGGAAGGGCCATCGCTCAACGGATAAAAGGTACTCCGGGGATAACAGGCTGATACCGCCCAAGAGTTCACATCGACGGCGGTGTTTGGCACCTCGATGTCGGCTCATCACATCCTGGGGCTGAAGCCGGTCCCAAGGGTATGGCTGTTCGCCATTTAAAGTGGTACGCGAGCTGGGTTTAGAACGTCGTGAGACAGTTCGGTCCCTATCTGCCGTGGGCGTTGGAGAATTGAGAAGAGCTGCTCCTAGTACGAGAGGACCGGAGTGGACGAACCTCTGGTGTTCGGGTTGTCATGCCAATGGCATTGCCCGGTAGCTATGTTCGGACGGGATAACCGCTGAAAGCATCTAAGCGGGAAGCCTCCTTCAAGATAAGTTCTCCCTGGGATTTAATCCCCTGAAGGGCCGTGGAAGACCACCACGTTGATAGGCTGGGTGTGGAAGCGTTGTGAGGCGTTGAGCTAACCAGTACTAATTGCCCGTGAGGCTTGACCATATAATTGAAAAGATTGTGCGACTACAGCAATCGATACAAT
>NZ_BAAFSK010000013.1:0-4616 GCF_054767315.1 Aurantivibrio infirmus | reverse complement strand
CTGAGAATCAATTTTAAATTTCATAATTTACACATAACGCCAAGGTTTGGGGCGCGACGCCAGGAGCGTCCCGCCGCGTTTCGCGGCAAACAACACCGCCTTGTTATGTTTTATTGTATATTTTATATTTGGTGCCTTTTGGCAGGTATTTAATATATTTTTTTAGATCGTCTTCGATCGTTTTTTTAGGTTCTTTTTCAGGCTCAACCTCTTCAATAAGCAAGTACTTTCCAGACATTATGTCAGAATAGAAACTCATGATTTTTTCGGACTTCTCCATATCTGGACTTCCCAAGCAATCACTATGAGTATGCCAATCCGATCCTACCAGCCCAATTAAGTCATCGCCACCTTCTAAGTCCATAATCTGTAATTCGCCAAATCCATTTGGTAGTGTTAAGAAAATAGAATCGTTTTGTTCTCGAAATAAAATCCCATTTTTCTGAAGTATCAACTTAATATTGGCAACTGTACTATTCATATTTTGCAAACATAACGCCCGCAGAACCGGGCCGGCAAGCGTTTATTGGCCTGCTTTTCAAGGCCAATGCTTGCTGGGTCCGTGTTGCTGCGTTTGTTAACTGTTTTTGTCATAGAACAATTCTTTATCTTCCCAAGGTTCTTGATACGCAGACAAGATATGCTGAATTACTGGAATTGCCCGCCAATCGGGAATATTTTGTGCTTCCTCTAGGCGCTTCACTAGATGCGCTTTAAACTTAGGAAGCTTTAAATGATACATACAAACTTGTACTAGTTCCCAAGTGCATTCTTTATGTGTATCGAAGTCTTCGATAAAGGCTTCTTCAAATTCGTTTTTATCTACTTCCTCTTTACCATATAGCTCTAATATATTTTCACAAAAAGGGACTAAATCTGGAGTACCTCGGGAGTCCGGGGAACCAAACACTTCCTCAGACTTTCTGAATATTTCCCTCAATTTCGATTTAATACTTTGATCCATATGTACAGTTAACGCCGCCATAAAGGGCGCGACGTTAGGAGCGTCCTAGGCCGCGCTTTTTGCGGCCGATTTTTGATGGCTTTGTTAAATTTTTTATCGTGCATTTTTAGGGAGAACCCAATAGAACTGCTTATGACCTTTGGCGGTATACTCAGCTACGATTTCTTTTGCTTGGGGATATGACAAATCTTCTTTCATTTTAAAGTGATTTCCATTGTCATCTTGCCGCCAAACTTCCCACTTATCTTCTAGTAATGCAATATATTCCGGCTTAAATAATTTATCTAAAATCCAATCTACGCTTTGCTTTCTGTGTGGATCTTCAATACCAAGGTCTTGCCAGAAAACCGCATCGACATACAGTTCAATTCTTTTTCGCGCCTCTTTCCATCTATCTTCTGGTTTCATACTTGTGTAAATTTAACGCCAAGGTTTGGGGCGCGACGCCAGGAGCGTCCCGCCGCGTTTAGCGGCATACAACACCGCCTTGTTACGTGTTTTTAGTTTGTGTTTCATTTAAGGCACCATTGCTGCCGATACGTACAAACAAAAAATTTGAAACTACCGCGATTGTTTTAATTTAGCAAGTTCCCGATTAGAACGTTATTGCTGCAAAAGTACTTGCGATAAACATTACAGAGCCGCAAACCACGATACTTATAGAATGAAATTTTTAACCTTGCTCCGTGGCTTCTTGACCCTGCGATAGGGTTTGAGTTACTACCGTGTTCTCTAGCATCTTTTGTAACTTAAAGAATGCACTTTTATTTTTGCGGCGACACTAAATTATAATTTTTTATACACGTAACGCCTTTAGAAGGGGCCGCCGAATAGGCGGTCCCGCTTGCTAAACTTGTTATGCATTTACCTTGCCCAAAGCTTAGATTTAATTTTTGCTAACAACACTTGAAAATTACTTGAGATACAAGACTCAAGATTTCTTTGCTTTAGACCGCCAATTATTTCTTTGTTTTTACCTTTGTATTGAATGCAATCTAAATCTTGGACTTCCATAGCATTTAATATTTTTACTACTTCGGCATTTGTTGTTGGCTGCCTGCAAACATAACAGTGCCCATCTTCATATTTGAACAATTCTGGAGCTTCTTCGCGTGGCAGATCACATGCCGTACAGCAGCCATCTTCAACGTAGAAATCGCCTTTTATATTCTTTGGATGTGGAGGAAGCTTTGTCATGTCGATTTATGCATAACGCTAAGGTAAGGGGCGTGCGGAGCATCGCGTAGCACGTCCCGCGCAGGCTGCGTTTTTTGCAGCCGGAGTGTACTTGACCGCCTTGTTAGGCGCTTTTGTTGCTTGCGATGAATTCATTGTTGGTAACGTATATTTGAAATTTTACATCGAATTGATTGGCCCACTTTAGCAGAACTTCCTGTAATTCCTTTTTCATTTCGCCAGATACATTTAAATTGTGAAGCCAAATACCTATAGTTTTTACTTGAGTAGGTAAATCCTCACAATCAATATTTATCCGATGTTTACCTTTGCTCACGGATAAGGCGTGAGTGTACATGTGAATATTTCTGTTTAAAGATATTTCCCAACCATCGACAGTATCTTTAATGTTTTTTTCCATTCCGCTCTCTTATACGCCTAACGCCGCGATGTGCGGATTTTATAAGTGGAGGCGAAGCCGGAGCTTATAAAAGTCCGCACAATTGCCTTGTTATGAGATTTTTTAACCATTTTGGTTTGCTGCCTAGCGTAAATGACGAAATATTATTTTTTGGCCCTGGAAGCAGGGCTACTTAGATTTAAAAAAAACACCGTACCTTACATATTTTTTTAAATTCTCTATGAACCCCGGTTAATCTATTTGTCCGCCTCAGCGGCACATTGTGCTACCAGAACCTACCAATAACTTTTATTTATTCTGTTTTTATTACCTATTCACTTAAACCTTGTTTTTTTACCTTTTTGACTCATAACGCCGTGCTAATTTGCCGGAACGGAGGCGCTTGTTTTGCGGTAGCGTAGCGTTAAACCGTAAAACAAGCGCCGTAGTGGAGGTCAAATTGAGCACTTTGTTAAGCCGTGATTACTTCGATTGTTGTATCGAAAGTGAACGGCTCATTTGTGGCCACACCCTCATTTTCAAATTCTACGATGACGTAGCCTTTTACTTCATAGCTTCCATCATTTATTTTAGAAAACACTAATTCTTTTACATCACACCAATTATGTGCATAACCGACATAAACCGAAGCCTCGGCATCTGGGTATAACTCGTGTGATAAATTTGCTCCATCCAGTTCGGATGGATTCTCTAATTTTAACTCGTACCAGTCCAAGACTATTTCAGTCAACAGCGGCTGCTCTTCATACTCGAGGCCTGAATCAAATGGCTCTAGGGGTATGGTTATACGATGAAATAAAGTTTTCCTTAATCCGATACTCTCGTTTTCAAACCAGTGGGCCTCAACCTTTCCGATTTTAGCTTTAGTTTTTTTCTGTAATCCAATTTTATGCATGGGTTCATATCTAGTGTGGCTTAACGCCCACAACAGGGGAAAACTTGTAGTGCAACGGAAAGTTTTTCCCTGCTGCTTGTGTTTGTTAAGGCTTGGTCCATGATTTTATAGTGCCCCATTAAAAAAACTGAACAATGCCACTTGCGAATATAATATTGCCACGCCAGCTGAAGTAAAACTACGCCACGCTAAACTAGGTGGCTCTAGCCTTTCTCTAACATACAATATCAATACGATTGGTATAACCAAATAAACGGAATAGCCCTGCAACACCAAGAATGTTAGAGGTAACGCACCCAAAACTGCTAGCAAAAACAAAGTAGCTATTTGAGTATTACTTAATACTGAAGACGCATACCGGTTTCGTAATTTTCTACTATATAAAAATGAGCCAATTGCAGCTGATGCTAAAAATACTACTATGTAAACGTATTTAATTTCCATGTAGCCTTAACGCCGCCATAAAACGCGCCGCGTTTCAGGCGTCGTAGGCCGCGCTTTTTGCGGCCGGTTTTTGATGGCTTTGTTATGGTTTTTTAACGCTATACTTACCGCCTCCTTCTACTACGGTTAGCAGCCTTTCTTTATAAAGGATGCTTTTCTTTCCATCTTTATCAATATTTACTCGATGCCATGAACCTTCATACCAAATTTCCATAAAGAAACTGCCGGGGCCTGAAATGCCTTCATTGTCATAAAAGCGGGTATCAGCCGTACCGTCCATTTCATAATCTTGAACTTCAACAGTCCACCCTTCTTCATTAGGTGCGGATCGGTAGCTTATACCATCAAATACACCATCGTTATCGAAATCATTTACTGTGAATTTATTATGAACATAAACCGAAATACCTTCACGCGGCTTTTTCGTAGGAGGCGGCATGACAATATTTATCTTTGGAGAGTCGCCGTGCACGATACCTAAAACGCTAACGGGCCATGACTCAATGTCATTCGGATCGAAATCCCAGCTCAATTTGTAGGACTCTATTTTAAACCCATTCGCCTCGAATGTTTTACCGTCAGCTACATTAGATATTTCCTCTGCTAATTTAGTAAATTGATTATCTAGGTCATCTGCAAACAGAATATTCGCAAAGTTCAAAGTTAGCAATAGAGTAAATATTGTCGATGATTTCATGGTTTGATCTCCTGAACCA
>NZ_BAAFSK010000012.1:0-6679 GCF_054767315.1 Aurantivibrio infirmus | reverse complement strand
TGTCATTGACATCGGTGCGCGGGCCGTCCGCGGTTTCGATCTGGCCGTTGCTGTGGTAGGTGTAGGACCAAGATTGTTGCGCTAGGGTGCCGGAAGAAACGCAGGTTACGCCAATGCTTATTACTGAAGCGACGGTGAAGTTGGTGAATTTATTCATAAAGAATCCATTTCAATTATCATAATTGGGCGTCTAAGAATAAAATCCTATCGAATCAAGAATATTCTTAGGTGATAAACAGCCTTTCTAAATTCAGTTAGCATCTAACGTAAATATACGCTCTTCCGCCGCACCCCAATTGGTTTGATCACCAAATACGGTTGGATGATTTGTCCAAACAACATTGTCATTCGAATATTGGATCGTAAATACTTTTGGTGCATAGTGGGCTTGATCACCCGAGCTATAATTACCCATCAACATAAACGACCCTATTGCAACGGGAGCGCCAAAATCAAAGCCGACAAAGTTTGGCGTAGCGCCTGCCGAGGTCCATTTGTTAAGTGAAGATCCATCTATCGCGTAGTGAGCAGGATTAAGAGAATTCGATATGGAGTTCGCAAAAATTGCCGAACTAGCCAGTAGATTAAACGCGTTGTTATCTGTATCAAAAAACATTAGTTCGGCTACTGTCGTCAACGCCCCACCGTTATTTTCAGTAATATAAATACGCCAATATCTCGCCAACGCATTGACCGGATCCGATGAATTAGGTGAAGCAGGTGACAACGATACTCTTTTTATCTTGCAATG
Organism: Aurantivibrio infirmus; assembly: GCF_054767315.1. Lineage (NCBI taxonomy): Bacteria > Pseudomonadati > Pseudomonadota > Gammaproteobacteria > Cellvibrionales > Cellvibrionaceae > Aurantivibrio > Aurantivibrio infirmus. The sequence continues at coordinate 5,928 of NZ_BAAFSK010000012.1, read as the reverse complement.
CCCTTCCAGCAAACTTCCGTCGTCGATAAGCGCAGTGACTTTTGCACCGTTGATATAGGACGTCAATAAGATTGTTGCCATGTAGGTTTCAGAATCCAAAAACGCTAATTCAGCGAGATCGCCTGCGCCAAAATCGTCTCCTGCACAGTTTGCATCTGCGTTTAAACCGGTCAGCTGAATTGAAGTCCAGCTCGTTGAAAATGTAGAGTCCGCACTGGAAGCAAAATTGTTTATCGTGGCGATATAACCAGATTGTTCAAATTCGCTCGCATGACTGAATAGTGTTATACAGAATAAAACCATACAAAAGCCAAATTTCCATGGTCGAATTTTTTCTACGTTATACAGTTTCATTTTTAGATCCTTAAAAATCTGTTGTGGGAATGACATATTTACAGGGTATAAAAAAATCAAAAGTTATTTATCATGTGGTGCGATGTTGCCGGAATATTTTTATATGCAGTAGCGCTATCAATACCATCAGCTGCACTCAAAGGATTTGTGCCCCGTATATATTCTTGATAATTTGAAACACCATCCTGATCGAAATCACCACCTCCTTGCTGTGCAAACGATCCGAAATACCTTAGCTCCCAAAAATCAGGCAAGGTATCGCCGTCCGAATTAATGGTTACCGTCGCTGGATTCAAACTTAATTCAAATTCAAAACGGTTGTTAATCCCATCTCCATCAAAATCACCACTACCATCGAACACAAGGGTTCCAAAATATTGGGCTTCCCATGCATCCGTTAAGCCATCAGCATCGCTATCGGGATTGCCATCCGTTGGATTCAGTTCCAAATCAAATTCCTGCAGATTACTTATGCCATCTTCATCAAAATCGCTTTCTGCCAGTTGTGATAAGTTTCCGAAAAATTCTAATTCCCAATTATCAGACAAACCGTCTTCATCCACATCATATAGGAGAGAGGCTTCAAACCCTTCCGGAGGCGAATATAAAAACTCACTACTTTGAAAATATATGCTCGCTTGACCGGCACTATAAATAGACACGACGGGATACATCAATCCACTAAGGTTACTAAAATGCGCCTCAGTTCCAGCCGAAGGATCCCCTTGCCAAATCCCATCTCGTCCAAACCATAATTTTCCTGCATCGGGATCATATGCAATCATCAGCCTTCCATTTTCATATCCGCCCACTGCTGCTCCACTACTCAAGCCGTTGTTAAATATATTTCCATCCAGGTTAACTGAGCCGTAACTGCTCGAAGTACTACCAGCATAAAAATGCTGGACTAACTCTATATTGCTCGCGACTCCTGCTATCACTCGGTTTCCTGAACCACCAACTTCCCAATAATATTTTTGCCCCGCACCCAATGCGCTTTTAGCTATCGACGAACGCCATCTATCCCTACTGTATTGAGCTGCTACGACGCGGTTTTGATTCGATAACACCAATCCTGTCAAGGTATTATTAGGATCTAAATAATTTCTCCTAACATGCATTAAAGGATCGGTACCACCGAGGAATTCATGTGAATCACTGATACCGTCACCATCAAAATCACCACTGCCGTTTCGACTCAAATTATTAAAGTATTGCATTTCCCATGCGTCTGACAAAGCATCTTGATCAGAGTCACTATTTCCATCAGTTGGATCTAGACCAAATTTCAATTCATTCCCATTAATAACGCCATCGGAATCAAAATCATCTTCCGATGATTGAGATAAATTCCCAAAATTTTCGAGCTCCCACTGGTCATACAGCCCGTCGAGATCACTATCCAATCGCAAATAATTCGTTGGGGTTGCGTAATGAAATTGTGCAGGATCGAATTTCACAGATACCGATGCGTTCGTTCCACTCAGAGAAACAACCGGGTACTGGATCCCAGTAATGTTGCTATAAGCTGGAGCAGTTTCCGCAGAAGGATCACCTTGCCACTCACCGTTTTTACCAAACCATAACTTACCTGCTACCGAATCGTAGGCGAACATCAAGACATCACCCGGGCCATAGTCAAGGAAAGGGGTGGCTTGATTGCCGTGATAGATCACCCCTTGCTGGCTCCACCAGCCATAACTGTCGCTGTTGCTACCGGGATAGCTAGTTAAAGGCACATCGCTACCGATGCCAACCAACGCATGCTCGCCATGCAGCTCAACTTCCCAATAATGTTTTTGTTCAGCTCCAAGCGCGTATTTACCAAACGAAGTAAACCACTGATTAATTTGCCCACCCGATACTCTTGTATTGAATTCGGAAAACACTAAACTGCCATTGCTATTGATTCGATCAAGATAATTGAAATTATCATTTGCACTGGGGTTACGAGCGTCGACATGCTCCTGATAATTCGTTTCTCCATCGCCATCGTAATCATCAGTCCCAGATTGCTCCAGATCTCCAAAGTAATGGAATTCCCAGCCATCTAACATGCCGTCTTGATCCGAATCATCGGGACCTCCGGATGGATCTAAGCCGTAAAACAACTCCTGAAAATTGCTAATACCATCGTTATCGAAATCGCCATCGTTATCTTGATTGACGCTTCCAAAATGAATCCATTCCCAGTCATCAGGAAGATCATCAACAATTGCTTCTGTTGTCGGCACGTCATCGCAGTTTTCATTATTTTGCGTTCGAGGCTCGGTCGTCGAGTGAACCAAAAGCCCTTGCTGGTTAAGAGAAGCTTTAGTAACTGAGCCGTACTTGATTGTCTTCACAATTTGTGGGAATGCAGGATGCCAGCAATACTCCTCGATTTTTGTCACAGGAGTATTTACAAGTAAACTTGTATCGATGTTATATCCGTATTGAGGGTTACCACTCCAGTTCAAACCAGAAGTTTTGCGAATTTCACGCCCTAAATTATCTCTCTCGTATAGAATCACGTTTCCGTTTCGATCTGAACGGGTCTGTAGCGTTCCATCTATGTAATAAGAGTTATACGCGTTTGACGCCTCGCAGTTTTGAGAAATATGACCTTCGATACGTATTAATTTTTTTTCATTGTTAATCAAAGAATAATGGTAGGTTGTGGTTTTTTGCAGTGAATTAGTAACTGTAGTTGAACCATCTTGATTAAAGATAAACTCCGTGCGATCCACTCCATTGTCGTGTTCAGACGAGACCGCTCTACCTTCTTCATCATATTCCCAGGTTACATAACGAATACCATTTTCATCGGTAACACCGGTTAATGCGGTAGGAAAATTTACGTTTTCATAATGGTAGATTTTCGAGGAACCAACTGGATATTTAACTTCAATAATCTGACTTTGGTTGTATGAGTATTCAAAGGATTCATTTGCAGCGTTAACAATTTTTATTAAGAGGCCCGATGAATCGTATTCAAACGTTAAAAAGTCTTCATCACTGCTATCGATTCGAGTTACTCGGTCGCCTATGTCATAAAAAAATTCTTGAGTATCACCTTTGGTATTTGACGCTATTTGCAACAGTCCTGTATCAGAAAAAATATAGACATTTTGTTGGTCATCACGCAGTCGCCAATGCCGGTCGCCTTGCTTCCAAAGCCTAAGGCTTGGGTTTGATTTGCTTATCCATGTTCCATCAATCATTGTGAATGAAACTGTAAAACCTTGGCCGTTTATCCATTGAATAAAATCGTATTGCCCGTCGGATATAAACTCAAGTCTAGAGCCCGTTGAAAAATGCCATCCTAATTCGCGAGAATGATAGGAGCGCCGAATTTGGAGCGGCATGCCTCCTTTACCTACATAATCAACTTCGGCCTCATACTTCTCCCCGGTCGCAACGCGAATGGGGTTTCCTTGATAGCTGTCCAGCACGGCCCCCTGAGAACTGGCGCTGCAAGAGCTCGGTGGTGGTGGAGAAGGGCCAACTGGGGGCACATTCGAAACATAAAGATATTGCCACATATCCCCAGAAGTATGATTAAACCAATGTCCCGCGCCTGTTTGGGCACAACCCCAATTATCTCTCCATATTCCTGTATCATTCGGATGAAGATCTGTTCTCTTAGCAGCATCACACGCGGTTTTGCAAGCGCCGGATGAAAGAGAACAAGTTCCTTTAGTGATCCATTGCTGAGAAAAAACTGGTGAAGAACAGAATAAAATAAAATGACAAACTAAAAGAACAATAATTCGCATAAAACTACCTTGTAAATAAATTAATTTTTTAATTATTAAAATCACGATGAAATTGATTTCTAGATTTTATCTTTGAAGTACTTTGACTTCCTGTCGCCACCTTTACCCAGTGACTCAACTCATCTATTTTCCGCCATTGCGATTTGTTCTTTGATTTTCCTTTCGCCGATTACCCAACCTTTATTTATGGAATCACCAATTGTTGGAAGTGTCACCTTGGGCGTTCTCCCCTTAAAGATTTCCCGATAAGCCGTTCTTTGTTCCTCACCTGTCTTTTCCATCGTAATAAAATCGCGGCGGTGAAATCAAATTAATTTGCTTCCCATACTGTTTGACCGAAAGCTCGACCAAGGATAGTAAGATGCATAATCAACCATATTCGTCCGCACTGAATTCATCTCCCAGCGTCACCAACAAATGTACGTGATTAGCCATCAATACAAGAGCATGAATAGAGAAATCAAGATTTTCACTAAACTCTTTCGGCTTATCCAGGTAAACAGCGTAATCATCTGTATCAAAAAAACACTCATGACAGTTGTTACCGCGCCACATAATATGTTGGGCGCACCCAGGTGCATATAAGCGAGGGAGTCTAGCCATGAAATCCTTTCCTTTAGCTGTTTGTGAAAAAATAAAATTATCTATTTAAAAAAATCAATTACTCTGACCCTTTGATTTCCTTGACCCTTTGATTTCCTCCCTGATTCTCTCCTTTGGATTATTTGATCTCTAAAATCAATTACTCTGACCCTTTGATTTTTGCTCTGACCCTCTGATTATGATTTTTTATTTGATTTCTGTAAAAAAGTCTTTGTTATTTTTCAAGTATTTTTCAAGATTAGCTGATTCCATTCTCATGTAATTAAACAAATCACTCTCTAGCCTATCAACAATTCGATTCTTATCGGAGTCGATGTATTTCTCTATATATTCCTGCCTTTTATATAAATTTTTTTGAGGCTTAGAATTTGGAAATATTTCCAATATTTTTTTCAACGTGCTTGCTGTATTTACACTGCCTATTTTCTTAAAATAATTTATTATCTCTTCATGTGAAACTTTTCCATCATCAAAATCGCTCTCAAAGAAGTATTTAAATCCGCCATTCTCAATAATACCCTGAGCAGTTACTATATATACCACGGTTTTTTCAATAGGAGTCGACTTTTGAGAATTAAATCCATTTTCAATTACAAAGTCGAATAGTTCGTCAATGAATTTATCTCCAGAAAGATTAAAAACATCGCTCAAATTTGGCATACCCACTCTTCATTCACAATTACAGTCATTAGACCAAGCCTCGCTAATTGGCCATGTTAATTCATTGACGGCGTGACCAAAGCCGCCGTTATGCCAATCGTTTGCAAAAAAGCCTACAGCTACCAATGGGAATTTTCGACAAACAAATCCGCCAGTTTTTTTCAACAAGCTTTTGCCAGCCTGCTTCGCTAATTTATCAATAAAATTCTTAATCCTAGGATCATTCGACTTAGATAAGTGATCCAAAAAATCACTTGCTTGACTCGAAGACATCTTTTTAGGATCAATACCTTTATCTTTAAGCCAACTATCCATCGCCTCCTGTACTGCTTGATTATACTGCCTATGCTCTTTACTCCACCCGTGTCCACCAGGGAGTGGGCCTGTAGTAGTCTTATTAAAAATCTTATGGGCATCTGAAGGAAGACCCATATTCTTAAACACCTGTTTAGGCACATAGTGATGGCCCTCAGCCAATCCATAAAAATCATAATACCCAACCGGACTCCCCCCCACATAAGAGTATGTATTAATCCCCCCACCTAACCCAATC
>NZ_BAAFSK010000011.1:0-7083 GCF_054767315.1 Aurantivibrio infirmus | reverse complement strand
GTCATTAAATCGCGATGGAGTTGGTGATTTCGATCAGGATGGCTTGAGTGATGCACAGGAACACCTCTCAGATAAAAATCCCGTTAGTCGAATTGATGGCATTAAGCCGATACCTGCTCACTTTAAATATCCAATCATGGGTCAAGAATTATTATATTGATTTGAATCGCGATTCTTAGCCTAGGCCCCAATTATTTAACGTTATCTTTAATTTTTGAAAATGAATTCAGAGGGAATCATGAAACTAAAAAATATAATCTACATCGTTTGTTTCTTTATATTGCCATTCCAAATTGCCGTGAACGCCGATGTTACTGCCAGCGGGAATGTCGTCGTTTATAACGCAGTTCTTGGTAGTGCCAATCCAGCCTTGAACGAAAGTTGGAGTTGGTTTCAATTAAGTGGCGTAGATTCTTTGAGTACTTGCCCAAGCGGAGATAAAGGCGCAGGTGATTTAGTTTATATTGCCTTACCCGAGAGCGAAAAACTTGCGACAACCTTATTGCTCAGTGCCTATGGCGGTGGCTTAGAACTGGTTGCAGAAGTCGATGATACAAATCTTTTTCAGGGTTATTGCCGCCTATCGCAATTAGCTTTAGCACCCATTGCGGTTATCTCTAGTGGTGGAACAGGTGGTGGTTCAGGTGGGGCACATCAGTATTGGCGAATCAATGGTATTCAGCTAGGAGCTTCGTTGTTAGAAATTTCAGAAATTGAATTGTCGTTGGCAGATAACAGCAGTTTAAATTCCTTAGCAACAATCACTTTTTCTTCTGGCAACGCTGCGCCTTTACATGATAATAACGTCAACTCTAACTACTGGTGGGAAGCCAGTGTAGTTACGGCACCAGGCTTTTATATGCAGTGGGATTTTGGCGCAACTCCGCAGGCTGTTTCTAAAGTACGGCAAGCTGGCTTCGACAATGCGACGCGATATATTCAAGGGTTTAGTTTGCAGTACTCAGACGATGGTATTAACTGGACGACCCAAGGTGCTCAATCGGGATTGATCTACCCAGGCAACCACACCTATTCAGAATACTATGATGTAAGCCAGTAAAACCTGTTCGAAAAAGCGGTGTTGAAAACTCACCGCTTTTTTATCTACGAGCACAACAAAAATCAATTTAGAAAATTAAATCTACTGACGGTTATTAATGAGACGCCATGATAGCAACTATGTTTAGCTGACTGCGTACCTTATTAGACTTTGATCTAGCGCATTTAGGCAAGCCTTAGTGTTTGGCTTTGAGCTACCATTCCTCAGAATGGGGGAAGGATCCAGTGAAAAATATTTGTTCACCTTATTAAGATTAACAAATTTAGGTGCCGCGAATAAAAGCATATTAAATTTTTAAGAGTTTTATTTTGGAGTAATTATGGATAGCCCTTGGAAATCGACTTTAATTGTTTTAGCTATATGTGTTTTTATAAGCGCAAATACCTTTTCTGAAAATCGTTACTTTCAGGCGAGAGGAAATATTAACCAAACGTTTTACTCACTGAATGATGCTTGCGAAGCGATCGCGGCAAGTAGTGCAATTCAGAGGCGTGTGGGCAATACATACCCGTACGAGTATGTAACTGTTTATTGGGAGAATGTTTTTTATCTGCCAGCCTACGACATGCTAACAATTCACTTTTGCTATGGCGACCAAGTCTACCTCGATCATGGCATATCAAACATTGGTTTTAAGATTTACGGGTATGTGGCGTCGTATGAATGCGGTTCTGGTCCAGAGCCATTCTTGGCTGGTGGCTGCAAAAAAAGCTTAAATACAGGGCCCACACCTAATAATACCTGTAGGCCAATTAATATTGCTACCGGTAATAAATACTTCAATCAGATTGAGGGGCATACCGGTATATCCTTCGCGAGACATTATAATTCTGTAACCGGATTATGGGATTTTAGCTACAACCAAGAGTTAATATTTGACATTGATTCCGTGGTTTACTTTAAAGACAACGGGAAGCAAATAAGATTTTTAATAGACGGTGATAATTTTATTCCACCTTCGCAAAGTCACGAAAGCTTAACATTTGACGGATCTGTCTATACCCTAACATTTGCCGATAATCGCTATGAAACTTATAGTGAAACGGGCCGACTATTGTCGATCGCTGACAACTACGGTGAGTTGATTGGTATAAGTTACATAGCAAATCAAATAGTTGTTTCTCAAAACGACAAATCTTTAACGCTGACAAAAAATACCGATGGAAGTTTTGCTTCCGCTGAGTTTTCAGATGGAATTGTGATTAACTATGAGTACATAACTATTGGTGGGGTATCGGTATTGTCAACCGTGACTTACTCAGATGATTCAACTCGACAGTATTTATACGAAGATACAAATTTTCCCACCTACATTACCGGGATTATTGACGAGAACGGCAACCGTATTTCTTCTGTCATTTACGATACGCAAGGCCGCGCTATAAGCAGTGAAAAAGGACCGTTAAATTCTGGTGTCGAGAGAACACAAGTTCAATACAATGTCGATGGGTCTCGCACCTTAACCAATGATTTAGGTAAACAAAGCACCTATCAATTGACTCAAATTAATGACGAATACAAGATCACACAAGTCGAAGGTCATCAATCGGCAAACTGCATTGCCGCAATCCAAAACTACACGTATTACCCATCGGGTCTTTTAGAAACCAAAACTGACTGGGAAGGTAACACGACTTCATATCAATACAACGCACGTAACCTAGAAATTTCTCGTGCCGAAGCAGTTGGTACGCCACAAGAGCGCACAATAACGACGGAATGGCACCCAACATTTAATTTACGTACAAAAATTATAGAGCCTGGTAAGGAAACAATTTTTACCTATGATGCGGGAGGGCGCTTATTGTCGCAAACGAGCGATGCTTTACCTTGACAATAAATGAGAACCTCATGGGTAGAATAAAAAAATCGACACAAAAATTTATTCAAATTTCAACAATTCAACCGAGGTCTCCCATATGGACGTGAATCGGAATATAACATGGTTAGATTACGAGGCCGCCGCTGGTCGATTAAGTTGAGCTGTGGCGGTCGAAGGTGTTTTTATTGGGTCCTGCTGAGCAGGACTGCCCAGATAAAAATTTATTGATTATGTAAATATAGTTTTATTGCGATTTATCTTATGTATTCTCGAACTACAATAATGTTTATGGATAATGTATTTATGATTTGTAGAACATCTTTTGGAAATACTAGATATAAAAATTTTACTTTGAGAAAAAACCGATCGGTAAGCCTTGCTCGCTTGCATTTGGTTTTGTTGATCAGTGTGGTTTATGCGGTAACAATTGATGTTAGCGCCGAAGTAAAAGCGAAGCCACAAACTTTAGAATGGCAGTATTATCATGTTCGATGTAATTCTTGGCAGGGTCCGTTCCCAGATGAACAAAAAGCATTTGAGGAGGGTGCAAAAATGTATTACGGAGGCTGTGGGCAGGATCAACGAATAACAAATTATGGTACTTGGGGTTCAGCCGGAGTGTGTGGTCCAGGCTCTTCTTTTCCCAAATGGCCATCGGATTTTCAATATGGGATAGAAGTTAGAAATTTAAGAGGCGTAACGGTTGAATATTGTCAAAACCCCAGTAACGGCGATTGGTCTAGTGATGGATTCGTTATTAAGCGGGAGCGCACAGCTGATTGCCCTGGGAATTTAGCGAATAATAATCAAGAGTGTTCAGCTTTGTTGGTGCCCGAAAAAGATTTTGCGCAATCTTGTGAAGTAAATTCTATCTCGATTGAGCTAGGCAATAAAACCGAAACTGTGGTGGATTACGCTGGTTCACAGAATTTAATATTGAGTCGTACCTATAATTCCGTTAAGGGCGAGTGGCTTTTTAACTTCGAAACTTCGGTGCAGCAAGGCGGTAATGGTGCGGTTTTTGTTTCCCGCGCAAATGGGGAATCGCTCGTTTTTACTGAAAGCAATGGAGTTTACACCGGTTACGCGGATTCCAGTACGATACTTCGTCGGCTCGACGACAACGGCATCTTGCTCGGCTGGGAATTGCAGGAGGAAAACGCTAATACCCTTACTTATGATGCCGAGGGAAGATTGGCCCGCGTGGTTTATAAATCTGGCGACGAACAATTTTTATCCTACGACGAAATTGGCCAACTCGCAGTTATTGAAAGTAATCGTGACGGCGATATTTCATTCACTTGGTCTTACGGTAAAGTCGTGAACGTTGAGGTTCCTGGCAATATTAACTACCAGTATTCATACGATACAAATGATAACCTAATTGCTCGAACGGAATCCGAAAACAACGTTGAACTAGCGTCGGTCATTTATCATTATGAAAATACCTCATTCCCGAATGCACTTACTGGTATTACCGACGAAAACGGCGTGCGATTTGCGACATGGACATACGATGTTCAAGGGCGCGCGAATTCTTCACAGCGAAGTGGTGGTGTTGAAAACGTTACTATCGATTACGCGAACCTCGAGCATTCCACAGATCCACGGGTTGTGGTGACCAGCGAATTAGGCAAACAAACAACCTATCATTTTCAAATTATTGCTGGTGAAAGAAAAAAGGTACTTGTTGAAGGCCATCAGTCTTCGGGATGCGAAGCGGCAAACAAAAACTATAGTTATTACCCGACAGGATTGTTGAAAACCAAAACAGATTGGGAGGGGAATACCACTTTTTATCACTATAACGAGCGAGGGTTGGAATCCGCTCGTATCGAGGGACACGGTTCAACACTGGCGCGTTTAATTTTGACAGAATGGCATCCGCAATATAATTTGCGGACCAAAATAATTGAACCCAACAGAGAAACTATTTATACCTACGACCTTCAGGGGCGACAATTAAGCATGGTAGTTAACCATGCGGCACCATTTGATCCCAACTTGGATTACAACACAGTTGATAGCGATGAAGATGGCCTTGCTGACCTTTGGGAGCAGAATTATTTTGGTTCATTGCAATATTCAGGTACTGCGGACTTCGATAATGACGGAGTAACTAACTGGCAAGAGTTCGAATTGAGTTTAAATCCAACAGATGGCAATCAAGACTCAGATGATGACAATTTATCTGATGCATGGGAAATTCAATTTTTTGAAGATTTATCGCACATTGGCACCGAAGATTTTGATGGCGATGGCGTTTCGAATTATGACGAGTTAATTGCCGGTACAGATCCTACGCAAAATTCATACGTTAATTTTTTAGACTCTGATCGAATGGTTAATGGATTACAACTTACCGATAACAATACGACCTTGTCGGGAGCGAACTTAGCGAACTCTCAACGTTTAGCTTATGCCAAAGGTGCTTTAGCTCCAGGTAAAAAATATTATTGGGAGGTGAGCCCAACATCAACCGATGTAATTGTTGGAATAGGCAGTGACGATCTTTTAGTTGAGCAAGGTAACTTCGCGGGAAAAACTCCCAATAGTTATGGTTGGTGGACTAATAATGGCGCACTCTACAACAATGGCCAATCCGGAGTGACAATTGGTCACGGCAATAATGACCGACTAATGATTGCGTTTGATCCCGATACAGGAAAATTATGGTTTGGTTTAAACGGCGTGTGGCAAGGTGATCCCGCGTTAGGTGCGGGGGCACATTTTTCGGATCTGGTTGGGTTGTTTTACCCGGTTGTTTCTATAAGCATGCATGGACAAGCGACAATGCATTTTTCTTCGACAGAATGGTTGTATTCAGCGCCGCAAGGTTTTGTGTTAACTGAATTGCATGATGTTGACGAAGACGGTTTACATGACAACTGGGAGCACGAATATTTTGGCAATTTAATACAAGCACCTGAGGGCGATTTTGATGCTGATGGTTTGAGTAATCAGGAGGAATTTGAGTTAGATCTAAACCCAACAGATGGTAATTCTGATTCAGATGCAGATAACTTATCTGATGTTTGGGAAATTCAATTTTTTGAAGACTTATCACATGTTGGTACCGAAGATTTTGATGGTGATGGCGTTTCAAATTATGACGAATTCGTCGCCGGTACTGATCCTACGGAAAACCTTCAAAGGAATTATTTGGATGTTGCGCGAATGGTTAATGGATTACAACTTACCGATAACAATACGACCTTGTCGGGAGCGAACTTAGCGAACTCTCAACGTTTAGTTTATGCCAAAGGCGCTTTAGCTCCGGGTAAAAAATATTATTGGGAGGTGAGCCCAACATCAACCGATGTTATTGCAGGATTAGGCAGTGATGATTTGATAGTGACGCAAGGTAACTACCCCGGTAAGACTGCAAATAGTTATGGTTGGTGGACCAATAATGGCGCACTCTACAACAATGGCCAATCCGGAGTGACAATTGGTCATGGCAATAATGACCGGCTAATGATTGCGTTTGATCCAGATACAGGGAAATTATGGTTTGGCTTAAACGGCGTGTGGCAGGGCGATCCTTCTGCCGGGACTGGAGCGCATTTTTCAAATTTAACTGGTTTGTTTTACCCGGTGGTATCAATAAGTATGTATGGCCAGGCGACGGTACATTTTCAAACGAATGAATTGTTGTATACACCGCCACAAGGATTCGTTTTATCCGAAATCGAATAAATACAATTCTTAGTTATCTATTTTTTGTAACGACATTATTTATCTACTCAGCTTAGGGATAGTCAATATGGAAAGCAGTAGCACCTTAAAAAAATATACGAGTTTTGCCAGCGCATCGCTACTTACGATTGGTCTCGCTAGTATTTCATTCAATACCGTCGCCCAACAATCTTGGTCCTACACCTACCACAGCAACGGCCAGATCGAAACCGCGGACGGCCCGCGAACCGATGTCAATGACATCACTACTATGGCCTACGACAGCAATGGCAACGTGAGTAGCGTCACCAATGCATTGGGTCATGTGCAGCAATACACAGCCTATGATGCCAGCGGTCGTGTACTACAAATGATTGATGCAAACGGTATTGTCAGTGATTTTACTTACACGACACGCGGTTGGTTAAACACTGCAACCTTGCGCGCACCGGTTGGCAGTAACGGTAGCGATAAACTCCTACAGTACGGCTACGATGCCGTAGGACAATTGACATCGATGACA
>NZ_BAAFSK010000010.1:0-13521 GCF_054767315.1 Aurantivibrio infirmus | reverse complement strand
ATCTCTCCGGGTGCGCCATACATAAAACCCTCGCCCCAAAAAGGCGGGGGTTTTGTGTATGGGGTATTCGGTGGATTTGAGCTCCCAAGTTCGACTAATTTATAAAATCCGTCCATGGATTTTACCCAAGGGCCTCCTAGAAAAGTCGGTCAAATTTGCTCCAGGCAAATTTGTGTGGTCGCAATTAGTACGAGGAGCGAAGCGATGAAGCTCGCAGGGTGACAAACTCCCATAAGGCTTGCCACATTTGGGCTGAGCAAGCCCTTAAAGTGATTTCTAAGCTGACCTTAAGTTGTATCTGTAACTCATTGTTATAAAAGATAAATAATTAAGCTGTAAAAATTTTTAAATTGGGATTCTGCCCACTACAGGTATCAGCCGATACCCGTTTCTTAAATTTGTTCTTAGCTGCGTCTTTGATACACTTCGCGCGCATTTAAAGTAAAGGTTTAGATCACCTTTGCTTGGCTTTTCCTTGGCTTAATGAATTAAAAAAGATAAAAAATATTATGGCTAATTCTGATGGGTCAATAAGAAGTATCCTTTATGCATTGATAGCTAATTTCACTATCTCAATTGCAAAAGGTATAGCGGCTTTTATTACGAACTCAGGCGCAATGTTTGCGGAAGCGATCCATTCTCTCGCGGATTGCACCAATCAAGTGTTGTTGCTGTTCGGTATAAAAAGAGCGAAGCGTCCCCCCTCCGATAAATACCCTCTCGGTTATGGAAAAGAAATTTATTTCTGGTCTTTCATTGTCGCGATACTGTTGTTTTCAGTGGGGGGAATGTTTTCTCTTTACGAAGGAATCCATAAATTACAACAACCTGAGGCGTTAAATAAACCCTATATAGCCGTTGGTGTTTTGGTCTTCGCCATTGTCGCGGAAGGCTTATCTTTGCTTGGTTGTATTAAGGAGATCAACAAGGTGCGAGGAGATCAAAACCTCTGGCGTTGGTTTAGAACTTCACGCCAGAGTGCATTGTTAGTTATTTTTGGTGAGGACCTGGCTGCCTGTCTCGGCTTGATTCTCGCTTGCCTCGCGGTGATCGCGAGTTGGGTTACGGGTAATCCTATCTATGACGCAATGGGGACGGTTGCGATTGGCGTATTGCTAATAGGCGTTGCTATTCTAATCGGTCGTGAAGTTAAAGATTTATTGGTTGGTCAAGGTGTTGAAAATCGACTAAAACTCGAAATGCAAAATCATTTACTTTCGCAACCAGGGGTAGAAGAAATTTTTAACTTAGTCACCCTGCAATTAGGTGATGATGTCATGGTGGCAGTTAAAGCGCGAATTACACCAGGAAACGATACCAATGAATTCGTGGCTTTAATAAACGCAGCGGAAGCTGAATTTCGTAAAACCTATCCGCAGGTGATGTGGTTATTCTTCGAGCCCGATGTCCATGATTGAAAGTTTTGTTCTAACTTTAGGATTTTTGAACTAATGCGCCGTTAGGGATAAGTGCGAATTCGAATTTTATTATCCGGCTTCTTTTTTATTGCGGACCAACCTGGGTCTTTTTTTGGTTCAGCTTTTTTGCCATCGTACGCATTATTATCGGGAATGAAGGGGTCGATGGTCGCAACGGCATCATTATAAATTTTTTGTACATCCACAGGAGCGTTTACTTCTAAACGCCGTGACAGCATTGTTACAGGAAACAAACAGTTGCTTGAGTCATTAACACAGATGGCGCGGCTTCGCCCCAATCTATCTTCATAGACCATCCATTTAAGGCCTAGCTCGTTCGCCAAAACATTTCCCAATACAACACCAGCAGACTGCATCAATGCGCTGTCGTCTGACGCTATTAACCTCTCATTAATAATACGCTGCAATAGTTCGAGGTCGGTAAGATCACCATGAACTTGATTGCCAAGCTTTAATCTAGCCAGCGTATCGATTGCTTCAACGTGCTTTTCCAGTGCCTGTTTGTCTAGCCTCAACATTGGGCTAATCGACGCTGTTGGCTTGGTTTCTTGGGCAGCGGCTGCAAACGTAATAAGGAGAGAAGCGCAAGTTAAAAGTAGAGGTTTAATGTTTTTTCTCATAAGGTATCGAGGTTTCTCTGTTGGCCGTTTTATTTCAGTTTCAGCTTAGTCGTTGTAGGAAGCAATTGGTTCCCAGTCATTAAATCTAATTCGATTCGTCTTTATCGAGGACGCGGTCCTCGGCTGTCGCGCTTTGGCCGAAACCTGGCGATCCCGTAAAGGTGGATTGAGGAAAGAGGATATCTAGGCGTTCTGAATAACCGCTATCTAGTACCATTCGCACGTGCTTGCGTTGTAGTTGTCTTGGTTCGGATACTCCGCAGGAGTGAGCTATCAGCCCCACGCCGTGAATAATATTTTTATGATAGTGGGCAACGCGTTCGGCTTTCGTTACAACATTTAATCCGCGCTGTAATTTAGGGTTGTGTGTGGTAACACCGGTTGGGCAAGTGTTTTTATGACACTGCATGGCTTGAATGCAGCCAAGGGAAAACATAAAACCTCGAGCGCTGTTGATAAAATCTGCACCTGTCGCTAAAGCCCAAGCGACTTTCGATGGCGTGATCATTTTCCCGGAAACGATAATTCGAATTCTTTTTCTTAATCCAAATTCAATGAGCCGATCAACAACCCAGGGCAAGCTTTCTTTTATTTGTAGTCCGACATAATCCATTAGTGGCTGGGGTGCTGCGCCAGTACCTCCGTCGGCGCTGTCGATGGTGATGAAATCAGGCGCTCGTTCAATGCCTTGTTCACAAATCAACGTAAATAAATCCAACAACCACTGGTCATCGCCAATCACCGCTTTAAATCCCACCGGCTTACCGGTGAGTTCGCGAATATGATTTATCATTTCTAGCAAATCTTCAGGACTCTTAATGTCGGTATGTCGATTCGGACTTATCGATGCTTGGCCGACAGGAATGCCTCGAATCTGCGCCACTTTTTCGCTGACTTTATCGGCCGGTAGGATACCGCCTTTGCCGGGTTTCGCGCCTTGGCTTAATTTTATTTCGAACATTTTCACTTGCGTAACGGCGGCGAGCGCTTTTAGTTTTGCATCATCTAACTGTCCACTCGAATTTCTAACGCCGTATTTTGCCGTGCCGATTTGAAAAACAATGTCGGCCCCACCTTCGAGATGGTAGGGCGATAAGCCGCCTTCTCCTGTGTTCAACCAACACCCAGCTTTCTCCGCGCCGCTGGACAAAGCAGTGATTGCCGGTTTAGACATTGAGCCGTAGCTCATGGCTGAAATATTAAAAAAAGAAGCGGTCGAATAGGGTTGTTTACAGTCCGGCCCGATGGTGACAAGAGAAGAAGTCATCGCCTCTTCATCTAATGTTGGATAGGCCGAATTCAAAAATAAAACCGCACCGGTTTTATTTAAGTCACGTGTTGAGCCAAAGGCGACGCTGGAATCAATATTTTTACTTGCGCGATACACCCATTGTCGTTCAGCGCGATTGAAAGGCAATTCTTCTCTATCAGTTGCGAACCAGTAGGGACGTAAAAAGGTACCGACATGTTCAAAAAAATAACGAAAACGTCCAAAGATGGGGTAATTTCTACGTATTGTATGAGTCGTTTGATGGCTGTCGACAAAATACATAACCACTAATGCTAAAACCAAAACGCCAATAGCGCAAACAAAAGTGAGTGCGACAATTGAAAAAACCTTAATAGTAAAATCATCAAACATACTAGAAATCCAATGCTGGAAATACAGAAGCGTGACTTTACCAGCGAGGCCCGAAGGTATCTAGTCCGTAGGGATTTTTAGTTGAGAGATAGTTCGGCATACAGTGCGCAGTGGTCGGATAATTTTTGCCAATGATCATCGACTAGGCAGCTCACGTCTTGAACAGCGAGATTCCGGACATAAATTCGGTCTAGTTGAAAAATTGGCAAAGCGGCCGGAAAGGTTCTCGCAAGTTTACCGCTAACTTCTCGAAACGCTTCACTCACCCCAAGTTGCTTGCGTAAACGTCGATCGACACTGCCTTTCCAATCATTAAAATCGCCGGCGATTATCAAGGGAGCGTCATTCGGAACTTTGGTTTCTACCGTTTCCACGAGCGCCTTGATTTGTGAGCGCCGCTCCATGCCTAGCAGTCCGACATGCATGCAAATGACGTGTACATTTTCGCCGATAGTGCCGTGAAGTATTCCGCGTTTGGAAAATGAAAATCGGCTGATATCGGTGTTTTCCCAAAAATTAAAAGGGTATTTGGATAAAATTGCGTTGCCATGATGACCTTGCTGATAAATAGCGTTTTTTCCATAGGCAAAATGAGGCCAGACTTCATCCGCCAAAAATTCAAACTGTGCGCCCGGAATCCAGTTGCTGTGTTTGCGGTGGTGCTTGTTGTTATCGCCCAATACCTCTTGTAGAAAAATGACATCCGCGTTAACTAGGCGAATAGCGTGGCGAATCTCATTTAAAATATAACGTGAATTATTCGGACTGAAGCCTTTATGGATATTGTAAGAAAGCACGCGAAGCGTTTTAAAATCTTTATCTGCATCAGTTCGATGAGTGCTGACCTTATTGAGAAGGTCTTTAGGAGCTGTCCCGTTATTACTATGATCCGTCTCTTTGGATTTAATTCTCTTCAAGGTTACCATCTTCCTGTTTAAGTCAAAAAAATTTAGCTTATAACCAATAACGCAATATCCATGGAATCCATCCCAGCCAACGTCTTATGCGAAATTTAGCAACATCTTGTAGCGTTATCTCTCGGCTTTCGAGTTGATCATGTTCCAGGCTTTCCGATGCGGCTCGAATCGATTTTTGATCGTCGAGTACGATATCGAACTCAACGTCATGTAGCATGCTGCGATGATTTAAGTTGGTACTTCCCATTAAACAAAAATCATCTGCTAGCAACAGTTTTGCATGTAATATTCGCGGTAAATATTCGAATACTCGAACCCCAACCTTTAACAATTCTTCATGATAAACACTAGTCAATAGTGGGAAAAACTCAATATCCGATTTTTTGGGTACGATTATGCGCACGTCAACACCTCGTCGTGCTGCGTGTTTTAATGCGCGAATAATCGAGGCGGGTGGAGAAAAGTACGGGTTAATAATCCATATTCTTCGTTTTGCCGTAGCTAATTTCTCTACCAGTAACTTGCTCTTTTCTCTTCTCGCGAACGACGAAACGTTAAGTAGGTAAAAGCGAAATAAGCCTTCACCAATTTTGGGTTTTCGATAACACCAAAAATCTTCAAGCAGTGATTTTACCGCGACTACATTCCCCCCCGACACCTTCGCGCCGTAATCGTGCCAATTTTGCCCACCATATTTTTCACTTGCGTGACAATTAGATATATTTTGACTTCCGCAATAAAGTGACTGGTCGTCGATAATGCATATTTTTGCGTGATGGCGACGATTAATTTTGAGGATGTTAAATAACATGCTGCCAAACACTGTAGTACGTCGTAGAGCTCTTTTAAAGTGCTCAGGCTGCCAGGGCAGTGGATGAAATATACGAACTGCAATATCTTTTTCTTCCAATGCATCGGCAACCGCAAGGCCTTCCTCCATGGAGCCGAAGCCATCAAAAAGTACTTTAACGTCGACACCACGTAATCTCGCTGCCGTTAGCGCCTCGATCATACGTTTCCCGAGCGGATCAAAATCAAAGATATAGGTATGTAAAAGAACAGATTTTTGCGCTTGCTGAATAGAATCGAACAAGTCGTTAAAAAAATCTTTGCTGGACGGAAATAAATATTCTTCTTGCCAGGCAAGCTCTTGCCAAGGTCGGTTGATAGATATGGCATCTGATGTGCTCAAATTGATGGTTCCTTTTTGTGTGGTCGAGACTGAACAGCTATCCAGGAAAACAGCGAGCGTGAAAATGTACCCTCTATCAGTCTTTCCTGGGTATAATCGCTGCCCATGTCTACTAGTGCGCTCAACATATTACAAGAAACCTTCGGCTACGACGCCTTTCGATCCCCCCAAGAAGAAATAATCAACACCATTCTGCAAGGAAATGATGTGCTGGTGCTAATGCCCACCGGTGCTGGTAAATCTTTGTGTTATCAAATCCCCGCGATGATACGGGATGGTGTCGGTGTGGTCATATCACCCTTAATAGCGTTGATGCAGGACCAGGTTGATGCACTCACTCAATTAGGTGTTAGGGCAAATTATCTAAATTCAAGTCAGACTTACCAAGAGCAGCGGGAAATTGAGCGGCGTTTAGTTGCCGGCGATATCGATCTTCTTTATGTAGCGCCGGAGAGACTCGCTCAAGATACCATGTTGGATTTGCTCGATAATCTTCCTATCGGTTTATTTGCAATCGATGAAGCACACTGTGTATCGCAATGGGGACATGATTTCAGAGTTGATTATTTAGAACTCAGTTTGTTACATCAACGCTATCCTCATGTACCAAGAATTGCTTTAACCGCGACCGCTGATGACAGGACTCAACAAGAAATTATTCGCCGCTTGGATTTGGGGGAAGCGAAGCAATTTAAATGCGGCTTCGATCGTCCGAATATTCAATACCGAGTTACCGAAAAAGAAAGTACCAAACAACAATTACTGCACTTTTTAAATCGCGAGCACGCTAACGATTCTGGAATTGTTTATTGTTTATCGCGAAAAAAAGTCGACCAAGTCGCTGGCTGGTTAGTTGACGAAGGTTTTAAGGCCTTGCCTTATCACGCCGGAATGGGCACAGAGCAACGCGCTGAAAATCAGCAACGCTTTTTGCGTGAAGACGGCATCATCATGGTGGCGACGATTGCTTTTGGCATGGGAATCGATAAACCGGATGTGCGCTTCGTCGCGCATTTAGATTTACCAAAAAGTTTGGAAGCTTATTATCAAGAAACCGGCAGGGCGGGGCGAGATGGCTTACCCGCAACCGCTTGGATGACTTATGGTGTGCAAGATGTCATTACCTTGCGGCAGATGTTGGAATCATCAAACGGCAATGAAACCTTTAAAAAAGCAGAACGATTCAAGTTAGAAGCGATTTTAGGTTTTTGTGAAATATCCAGTTGTCGTCGTCAAAACCTGTTGCAGTATTTTGGCGAAGAGATGGAAAATGCCTGCGGTAATTGTGATACCTGTTTAAGCCCGGTTGAAACATGGGATGCCAGTGAGACGGCACAAAAAGCAATGAGCTGCGTTTACCGAACTGAACAACGTTTTGGTGTAGGACACTTGATAGATGTTTTGTTGGGCAAAGTAACCGCAAAGGTGAAACAGTTTAACCACCAACATTCCTCAACATTTGGTATTGCCAAAGACTACAATGACAGACAGTTACGTTCTGTGTTTAGGCAATTGATCGCAAGAGCTTATTTGAGTGTAGATGTGGAAGGCTACGGCTCAATACGCCTTACAGAAAAAAGCAGGCCGGTACTACGTGGCGAAGAAAGGTTATATTTGCGTAAAGAGTCACAGCGACCTGAAAAATATAAGTCTGGCGCAACAACGTCGAAAACCAAAAAATACGATAGCTCGCAAGCATCGACACTCGATAATCTCTTGTGGGAAGCGATGAGAGAACTTCGAACTACCTTAGCGCAAGAGCAAGGATTGCCACCTTATGTAATCTTTCATGACGCAACGTTAATGGAACTGGTTCAATACCAACCCATTAATCGTATTGAATTTGCAAAGATCAACGGAGTGGGCCAAGCCAAGTTAGATCGCTATGCCGATATTTTTATCGATTTAATTAAAGACATACAGGGGAAACGCGCCTCTGCCGGTAGCGAAACCGAAGAGGAAAGCACCAAAGAAAAATCAGACATCATTAGTTTGCAAATGTTTAAAGACGGCATGTCACCACAGCAAATAGCCGAGCATCGCCAATTAAAACTAACGACTATATTTACCCATTTAAGCAAGTTTATCGAAACCGGATTAATCGACGTAGAAAAAGTCATAGAGCTTGATGAGACAAATATCAATAGCATTAAAGATGTTATGGCGGAAAATGTTACCGATGAAGGCGGCATTTCTTTAAAACAGATTTTTGATGAGTTTGCCGGTGCCTATTCCTACGAAACACTTCGCTGTGTCCGTGCGTCCCTGTTACAAAATCTTGAAACGCTCAGCTGAGTAAGCTGACTCATGAAAACCTCCATCTCAAAATTATTCACACTTAAACGACTAGCGCTCGTATTGTTCGCGCTTTCCGTGTGGTTTGTTCTAAGTAATTTTTGGAGTCTGGATAGAAAATTACCTGAGCAAGATCTGTGGTCGCCAGGCCTTAGCACTGTTGATTGTTGGTTTGATATTCCCGAAGGGTTAGTCATTGAGTGTGGTGAATATCAGACAGACGAGATTGCTGGAAGGTTTAATTTACCCTTTGTTATTGTTCGCGATCAGTCGGAAGACCGGAGGTCGGACCCGCTTGTGTATCTATCCGGCGGTCCAGGCAATTCAACCTATATCGATGAGGACAATATCGATTCCTGGTTCTACTGGTTAGAGACGGCAAAATTAAAACGAGATTTAATTTTGCTTGATCAGCGGGGTACGGGCTTAAGTAAGCCTAGTTATCGGTGTCGAGCTTACGACGACTATGTGCGCAGTGCGCTGGGTAAGATAGTCAGTAGAGAAGTTGAGTATCGAGAAGCCTTAAACACAGTGCAGGCTTGTGTGAGGGAATTTGAGCGGCGAGGTTTCAACTTAAGCCATTATTCTTCCAGTCACAGCGCTCGAGATCTGAATAGCTTGATGTTAGCTCTCGGAATTGAGCAGTGGAATATCATCGGCACCTCCTATGGTACTCGCTTAGCTTTGGACTGGCTTCGTCTCAACGAGCGTACAACAACAGAATCCAACACTGTCTCACAGTCGAACATCCGCGCGGTAATCTTAGATTCAATTTATCCGGTAGATAAAGGTTTGTTAACAGAATGGCCAGAGTCGATTGAGAAAAGTTTCACTTATTTTTTTCAAGCGTGTAGAAATCAAGTGATTTGCGATGAAAACGATGAGGGTTTGGAAGAGCAATTCTGGCATGCTGCAAATTATCTAAAAGAAAACCCTGCAGAATTATCCGTACCGTTGTGGCACGGCGGTTGGCCAGTAAAAACCTTGGTTGATGATAATCGTTTTATATCAATGATTATTAATTCACTTTACGATCAAAGTGCCTACCCAAATATCATCAACGCGATAAAGCAAATCAATTCGCGAGGAAATAAAAGTAGTGCAGGTGAATCTCACACTGAAGATGCGCTACAAATCTTGGCTGAGGGAATGGTGAATAGCGAGTTGGCGCCGGAATTTAACCCGCTTATTTATTTAGCGATCGACTGCGGTGAAATTTTGCGAGTAGAAAAATCCGCATACGAAGCTGAGCGCGCCAAGTTTCCCGCTTGGCAAAGATATACCGAATTCGCTTGGGATTATGATTTCTGCTCCGCCTTCCCAGTGCGAAGCGATATTGACGCGTTTCGTGAACCCGTTAATAGCGATACACCTATACTCGTTTTATCTGGCGGTTTTGACCCCGTCACGCCTAGTGCCTGGGCGACTGATTTTGCTCGCGACAAACCGAAAGTCAATCATTGGCACTTGCCGAATGTAGGGCATGGCGTTTCAGCAAGTAGCGTGTGTGTGCATGAATCCCTGGTGAACTTTCTCGACAACTTAAACGGCGTCGAGCCGCCAGCTTGCTTAGCTGAGTCATTGACTCAATAAAAGTATCTTCACAGTTTCTAATTCTAGAGTTTTTAAATGGCGATTATTTGGAAAAAGGTAATCAAAGATCGTTGCTATGAGGTAAGAATGGCGGGCAATAGTCTTCGCTTGTACACGAACGGTACCTTCCACAGTCAATACAATAGTCGTTCGCCACTAAATGGTAGTTTGTGGGATTTATTAGTGTTACCCGCATTATTTAGGCCGAAAAACATTAAGCGCGTGTTGGTTTTGGGTCTGGGTGGCGGTGCCGTCGTTAGACAAATATTGGATCTTGTTGATCGGCCAAATATCATTGCCGTTGAACTTGATCCGACTCACGTCTACATAGCCAATAAATATTTTTCTTTGGCGCGAATGAATGAGGTTGAAATAGTTACGGCTGATGCGATCGCATGGCTCAAGCACTACAAGGGCAAACCTTTCGATCTTATTGTTGATGATTTGTTTGTCGAAAACGGTAACGATCCTTTTCGAGCAGTAGAAGTAGACGATGCCTGGAGTGCTTTGTTGGTAAAAAATCTAACAAAGAATGGAACAGTGGTTGTTAACTTCGAATCTACGAGAGCTATGAATATGTCTGCATTTTTAAAAAGCAGCGGGCTCGAAGGCAAGATAAAGAGCGGGTTTTCGTTTTCTACGCCTGGGTATGCAAATAAAATTGCAGCTTTCTTTCGGCAGGTTAATGACAAAGCCCTCTTAAATGAAACCTTAAAGAGTTTTGAAGAAAAAAGAGGGCGGAGGTTTACTCGAAAAATCAACGCTATTATCAAAAAAATAATCTAAACACACTCGACTGAGTGTGGGGTGCAGATAAAAGCACTACGCCGTCTTCATTCTTTTGGATAGTCGGAGCACATCAAAACTTTTAGTCTTGCCTAAGCTTTGAACTGAAAAATCCTTCTCGGCTAACTTTGCGATGGGGATAAACTGATTAACTACGAATATCGCGATGCCATCGTCTGCTACTAAGCGATAAGTCGTATTGATAAATTTCTGCGTTAAGGCTTCGCTAACATCAAAACCGCGGTGAAAGGGCGGGTTACACAGTATCAAATCGAAAGGTCCCTTAAGATTCTTTGCGCAATCGTCTAGACTTAATTCCACTTCCATCTTTCGTGCTTTGAAATTGGCCTCCGCAGCAAGAACAGCGGCGAAATTGTTGTCGCTGGCAAAGCGCTTGTCGATATCTAGTTCGCTACTTGCAAGTGTTAAGTATCCCCAGCCACAACCGAGATCCAAGGCGTTCTGATACTTTTGCTGCGCTATTCCTTCATCATTGAGAATTGTTTCAACGAGTAGTTTGCTACCTTCGTCGATTTTGTTCCAACCGAAGACTCCCGGTTTACTTATAAAACTGAAACCATCGACAGCCACCGAGCGCAATTTAGTATAGTCATGGCAATCTAATAATGAGGGCGAGTCAAGCTTAACTTTGCTTAGTTTTGCAATGTATCCAGTGCCTTGCTTTTTAATTCTTGATTTCTGAGAAAAAACCAACTCGGCATTTTTTGCGTGAGTTTTAATACCATCGTGTTTTTCACCGATGAGGATTAATTCGCCTCCCTCGCTCAAGTTGTCGAAACTCTCGTTGATGCAGTGATTTACTACGGCTCTTTCTTTCGACACGCGGTAGACAATGCGTGAGAACTTAGCTCCCGCTAATTTTTTATTATTTTTAAATAGATCGCCGAAATTAAAATCACTAATATTTGACACGATTGAATTAATTGCAAGCGTATTGTGTAGCTCAGCACGATTGGTAACGGCGCAAAGCATCTCTCGTGAATGTACTTGCGGAATAAGATCGGCAGGGAAGTTCTCGTCAACAATCCATAAGGTTGCCAATTCGCTGTTATTGATTTCGTTGATAAGTAATTGATGGCAAATATTCATCAGATACGGTTCACATGCTGGTGACTAGAAGCCATTAATCTCCGCCTCGGTCAATTTTCTAAAATCGCCTTGTTTCATTTCATTATCTAAGACAAGAGACCCGATAGCGTGCCGGTGTAGTTTTTTGACATGATTGCCGCAGGCCGCAAACATTCTTTTAACTTGATGGTAACGGCCTTCACTAATGCATACCTCCGCCGTATTGTTTTCTAATATCCTCAATGTTGCGGCTTTAGTGGGTTTGTCTTCGCCATTTAACATTATCCCTTCAGCGAACTGAGTTTTGATGTCTTCGTTTAATTCAGATTCCAATTCCACGATGTATGTTTTTGTGCATTCATGTTTTGGGGAGGTAACCCGGTGTAGCCATTTCCCATCATCACTCAATAAAAGCAATCCACTTGCATCCAAATCCAAGCGTCCGGCTATTGAAAGATCGGAAAATTCTTCCGGCAGTAAATCGATAACGGTAGGGTGTTCGGAATCTGTCGTGGCAGATACGTAGCCTGTCGGTTTATAAAGCATGAGGTATTGCGGTTTCGGAAATGCTAATACTTCACCTGAGTGCGTGACGATGTCTGTTTCGCTAACCAAGTGTTTTGAATTCGTAACGACTTCATCGTTAACGCAAACTGTTTTAGATTTTATAAGACGCTTACTGTCGTTTCGAGATAGGCGAGCGGAGTGGCTAATAAATTTATCGAGTCGCACGGTGAAAACCTCTGGATAATTGTTTATGTATGCAGAAGTTTCCGAACATAATATGCAATGAATTTTTTTCGAAAAGAGGGTTCAGACAATTGCCTTTTCGCCCGCAGCGACAGCTTGATAAATAAGAGTGTTAATAGTCATCGGGCCAACAGCGCCGGGAACGGGTGTGTAGGCTGCAACCCGATCGGTTAGTGGTGCAAGTTCGATATCGCCGATACCGCCCTGGTGATAACCGGCGTCAACTACGACGGCACCATCTTTAATCCAATCGGCTTTAATAAACTCAGGTTTGCCAACAGAACCCACGACAACATCGGCTTGTTTGACTAAGGCGGGTAAGTTTTCAGTTCTAGAATGGCAAATGGTTACGGTAGCGTTTGCATTCAGCAGCATTAAACCCATGGGCTTGCCCAGGATTGGTGAACGCCCAACAACGACAGCGTGTTTACCTGAAAGCGGTATGTCATAGGCAGCAAGCAAACGCATGATACCTTTCGGCGTCGCACAACCATAAGCGTCAACACCCATACTCATGCGCCCGAAGCCTAAGCACGTCACTCCATCAACATCTTTTTTAATATCGATCGCGTCAAAGCAAGCGCGCTCATCAATTTGCGAGGGGACCGGGTGTTGTAACAAAATGCCGTGCACGTTGGGGTTATCGTTTAGCTTCTGAATCTCAGCGAGTAGCTGTTCAGTAGTGGTTTCTTCTGGCATCTCAACTTTGAGCGAGGCCATACCAACACGCTCACAAGCATTGCCTTTCATTTTGACGTATGTAGCAGAGGAGGGGTCACCACCGACCAATATGGTGGCGAGAATCGGAGTTTGACCACCGCTTTTAGCCTTAAGAGCCGCGACGCGCTCGCTCAATTCTTGTTCAGTCTTCTTCGCAAGCGCTTTGCCATCTAGTATCATCGCCGCCATCAAGATTCATCCTCATTACCGGTTTTTAAGGCGCCGTATTGTCCCATAGAGCCGCCCGGGAACCAACCAATCTCGACTATGAGGCCGATGATTTATATGATTCCTCACCACAATCACAAATTGCCCCTAAGCCCGTGAATATACGGCTTTTTCATTGACGACAAGCAGACGCATCGGTATCATCCGCAGCTCTTGAAATCAGCCCTTCAAGAGCCCAGATTTAGAAAATTATCGGAGTGTAGCGCAGCTTGGTAGCGCGCCTGCTTTGGGAGCAGGATGTCGGGGGTTC
>NZ_BAAFSK010000009.1:0-83673 GCF_054767315.1 Aurantivibrio infirmus | reverse complement strand
ATGTTTTAAACCATTTCATCACTTCCTAGGGAAAAAGATGTTAATGAAAAACCTTCTTGTTACGCCATTAATTGCCATGTTAATGGGGTGTGCCACAACATCGGGATCATTTGTTAAAAATGAAATAAATTCGGCGTGCATAAGGGGAGACTTCGCAAACTTCTCCTCCTATCTTTCGAAGGGGGAGTCTTTCGTATATATCACTAAAATAGATGGTGTAATAGCATCTAATTCCGCGAGAAAGCAGTGTACCTCTCCAGGGAAACATATTGTTGAGTTTAGAGCGGTTGCAAGGGACGATCGCGAGGTTGTTTATATAGTTGAGGTAGAGCTTGAGAGACAAACAGAATATCAACTAAAAGTGCAGTCTCTAGATGAAAACTGGCGACTAAATTTAGTTGATTTATCGTCCAATACTTTAATTTTAGCTTTTAATTTTAAAAAATAATGGTGTGTCCTTGCCAACAACACTTAACAAGTGTGTCATGTTCGCCGCAAAAAGCGCGGCGGGACAGGCATTCCGCTGGCGCTTCATGCCAGCCCCATACACAAGCGTTAGGCGTCATGAGTGAATCGAAGAAAATGCCTCAAAAAGCATTTAATCCAAATAAAGTTCTATCTGCAGCCACGTTAAATTTTGGCATGCTAGAAATGTCGCTGTTTTCCGTTGCTCGGGCTTATTTGACTAAGGAGTCTTATAGCTACGTCAAGAATCAGTCTTTCACAAACTGCGCCAAAATTATTCAAATCATCGTTAGAGAAAAAGAAATTGTAGATGCGGATGCAAAGATTGAGATACTAGCTGAGGCAATCCAACTATATAAAATTCGGAATAAAATATTCCATAATCCATTGATCCCAATTGTTGGCAGCGATGGGAACCCAGCGACTATAAATCACGGACTACTAAATACAAAATCAGGGCAAGTTTTCGATAACATTGATCTTAAGAAAATCAACGACTCGGCTGTCAAAGCGAATCTCTTAGCAGGAAAAATCGCAGAGATGACAAATGACGCCTAACAAAACAGTCAAGCGGACGTCAGTAAGCATGGTTCGTTTCACTCACAATACCATGCTTACTTCCGTCCGCTTACTGCGGCGTTAGCACTACTAGTAGTCCGAAAATATAGGAAGCACCAATGGATGAATTTGAGGCCGAAGGCTTTCCAGAAGAAGCTCTGGATTTAATTTTCTTCACCTTAGCAATTGAGTCATTTCAGGGAATAATATTTTTAATTGGTTTAGCCATAGTATTGCGCGCATCTTTTGGCATAACAAAAATTGAAAGCTTTCATGGTAGGTGGGTTATATTTTATTGCGTCCTAATTTTTATTGGTACCGGAATCTTAGATCTTATACTGGAGTATTATTTAGACTTCGAAATATATTTCTATGCGGAACCTATTCTTCTAACAATAAATGCAGTCAGTTTTTTTATTGCAGCGATTTACTTTGCTAAGCTGGTAAAATATTTACATGCAAATATTAAAAGTGCTAACAAAGCAATCTAGCCGACCCCGCACGCATCGGCCTAAAAAACAGGCCTCAATGCGCGCACGGGCCGGCTGATTGCGGCGTTAACTGTATATGGATAAAGAGAATTTAACGATAAAGGACGTGATGCTTATCGTAGGGCCGCTAGCGGCTTTTATTGTAGGGATTATTCTACTCGGTAGTGGTTTTCGAACCCTAGGTTTATTTATTATCGTTCCAATAATATGTTTATACATATACGCCTTTTTTAAAATTCCGTGGACTGTAGTGGCGGAAAGAGAAAGAGAGAAAGAAGAGCAGCTAAAAGAAAAAAGGTTTGGTCGTGCTAGGCTAGCCGTAAAGTATTTGTTTAATTATCTAAGTATCGCAATAGGAATTTTTGTACTGTTATTGTTTGCGACCTATGTTTCGGGGTTCTTTAAGTGATAGCAGTTAACAAGGCAAGGCACAGGAAAAAGCAGTTGTTGCGCTTCGCTCCACAACCGTTTTTCCTGTGCTGGCAGCGTTAGGTTTTAAGTATTAATAAGATCGAGGTAAGTATATTGAAGGATAAATTCTGGAATGTAATAAAGGCTACTGGAACATTCATTGCTGTCGTTATTGCCTGTACCCAGTTATGGGATTGGTTTAATGAATCGGCACCTAGGCCCGTGGCAAAATTGTCACATCAAGAATACTATATAGAGCCATCATTTATTACAGAACTCAGGGACTTTTCCTCGAAGCTTCCTGAAGTAAATCAACCACTGTTGGAGCATATTCTAGATGAAATACGTTTTGGGTATGATAAAACAGAAGGCGTATGGCTTATCGATGTAACCAACGAAGGGGGAGTTGTAGCGAACTCAGTAAAGCTAAAAATTCCCAATGCAAAGTCAGTGGCTATTTTCAGAGAGGGACTGCCCGGAGAATATACGGAGCTGAACGAAATTATTGAGCTCGGTGAATTACAGCCTCATGAGTCGCTTTCATTGAGGGCCTGGACGAATAGTGATTTTTATGATGAAGACGATTTCCGCATCACCCACGAAGGTGGTATTGGTACGGTTGTAGTTTTTGAAGATGCAGCACCATTATGGGTTTGGCTCAGCAACAATTGGAAGTTTTTACTTTGGATGACCGTCATAGTAATGCTATTTATAGTTTCTAGAATTAGCTGGGTATCCAAGAAAAAAACTTAGATGAAAATACAGATAAATTAAGCGAGAACAAAACCTAACAAACGCAGCAACCTGAAACAGCAAGCAATGGCCTTGAAAAACAGGCCATTATTACGCTTGCTATTCAGGTTATGCGGGCGTTAGGCATACAACATGAAGCTCGTTGCACTAAAAATTATAGACGTATTAATTGCACTACTTTTTGTCCTTGCTGCTTATACTTCTGCAGATAGACTTATTATGGACATCGACCTAATGTTGGTGGGTATCCTAGCCGGTTTATTTTACCTAGTTATTGCTTTTGGTATCATTCGGCTCATACCATGGACCAAATATCTCGTATATTTTAATTCTGGAGTTGGCCTAATAATTGTTATTGGCACCATAATATTGTCTATCGCAAATGGCTATTTCTATTACCCAGCACTAATCACGTTATTTTTTATTATATTAACGGCCGCATATTGCAACTATAGATTTAAAAGTATCTCATTTAATTCAACCATCGTAAGGGAAGTAACCTATTTTTTTGTTAGCTTGGTAGCTCTAATAGGAGGGCTCTGGATATTCAATTTAGTTTTCCCGCCAGAGTACACTGTAAAAAATTTAACTTCGCCAATAACAATACAGAGAGTACAGTAACTAAAATGCCCAACAAACAAAGCCAACCGACCCTCGAGAGCAATGGCCTTGAAAAGCAGGCCATTAAACGCTCTCGAATCACAGAAATCACAGGGTCAGAGTGATTGATTCGCTAGGGCAACAGAAAAATCAGATTACTCCGACCCTTTGACTATCTAAACTGGAGGAAAGTTATGACTGTAGTTAAAGAAAACGCCAAACAAATAATCAAAGAGTTTGAGGAAGTGATCAAACAAGAAGATTTGGTAGGCGCGAAGCTTAAAGATTACCTGTATAGTCGCGAGTTCGACGGAACATCATTTAAAGATTTATTTTTAAATATGCAAGAGATACAGAGTAAGAAAAGGCAATTGCACAGAAAATTACGAAGTATTCGAAACAATCTCCACTGATAACGGGTTTAGCGAATCAGTCTTAGGAGTATCGCTTGGTTCTTGGTGTTGATTGTCATTCTTAAGCTTGAAAAGCATCTTATATTTCTGTTCGCCGTAAGTACGTAACCCTCAAGAACTGCAAGCTAAAAACATGACAAGAAAAACATTACGTTTTAAAGTAAAACGAAATAAAGATACCGCATCAGTAAAAGAGATAGGCAACGATGACTTGCACGGTGATCCGCAAAAGCGTTTTTTAAATGGCGTTGCCGTTAATCCCTCCCAGTGTATTCGTTTCGAATTAGGTTCGAAGGAGTTTACGGCGCGGGCGATGGATATGATTACGCCAATTGGAATGGGGCAGCGGGGATTGATTGTTGCGCCACCGGGTTGTGGTAAGTCGACCATCTTAAAACATATTTGTCAGGCGGTAGGGAGCGCTTATCCCGAGATAAAACTTTATGCCTTGCTGATTGATGAGCGACCAGAAGAGGTGACGGATTTTAAGCGCAGTGTGCCGGCGGAAGTACACGCTTCATCTTCGGATGAAAGTTATGAGCAACATGTCCGTGTCGCCAATGATCTTCTTGATGTCGCCCGTCAGCAGGCAGGTGAGGGTCATGATGTAATGATAGTCATTGATTCACTCACCCGACTTTCACGTGTGCATAATGCAGAGCGAAAGAGCAGTGGTCGTACCATGTCAGGCGGAGTTGATGCTAGGGCCTTAGAGATACCTCGGAAAATGTTTGGTGCCGCGAGAAAAATTGAGAATGGTGGATCGCTTACTATTCTCGCGACCATACTCGTTGATACTGGTAGCCGCATGGATCAGGTGATTTTTGAAGAGTTCAAGGGCACGGGTAATATGGAAATTGTTTTATCGCGGGAGATTGCGAATCAGCGGATTTTTCCTGCGCTGGATATTGCCAAAAGTAGTACGCGCCGAGAGGAGCTTCTTCTTGATCCAAAGGAAATTGAAAGTGTAAGAGTGTTGCGCAGAGCACTGACCGGTCTTAAACCAATAGAAGGCGCTAAGAAACTAGTTGAGTTACTTGAAAAATTCCCCACCAATGCAGAGCTATTGAAATCATTTAAATTGGAAAGTCCAAGTCGCTGATTTTCAATCGGCCTTTGGTAGTCACTCTACATCCAATGACTCTAATCTTTTTATTTTTTAATCTTCTTGTTTTTTAATCTTCTTATTTTTCGAACACGTCTATGATCAAAACTGATGCCGAAATAAATTTCATGAGGGAGTCCGGTAGGCTTTTATCTCAATTGTTTAACATGTTGGATGGGTTTATTACGGAAGACATGACAACCATGGAAAGCTTTCTGCTCAGTGGGGACATACCGTTTTAGCAACAAAAACCGGCTTTGAAGTATTAACGCTGCGTGAAGAAGAGGCCGTGGGGTAACGAACCGCTTTATTTTTAACAGCATCAATCAGATAATAAATCCCCATATTCATCCACAAGAATTTTCGTAAAAATATCGACGCCGTCATACGAAGAGAGATGAGTCGTATCCCGAAAATGTTCCGGGGTGATGGCGGGGTGGGTTTGGAAATTCCTCAAGCTTGCTCCGGTTCGCGTACCGATATTGTTAAAGAGATTATCTAAACGTGCTTGTACCTCAGGAGAATATTGCACCCAATCGGTATTTCTTGGCAGCATAACCACTTCTACGTGATCGCTGAAGGCTTGAAAGTTTTCGACAATATTAATAAATGATTCGATTAGTGCATCGTCAAATCCTAATTCTAGAATATCCGAAGTGTTAATTCGTCTTACCAAATCAGCTTCCATAAAGCCTCGATAGCGAAAGCTATGCATGAGGTTGTCCAAATGAACGAGCGATTGATCAGATAGATGAGTTTTATTTAATCTAGCTCCACGTGTCGCGGGATCCCAACCAAGGTTTTCGCGATTGGGAACGTCTTTTGCGAAGCTTGAATAGAACAGGTCTTCTAGCTCAGATCTTTTTTGTCGTTCATCTTTATATTCAGCGCTTTGTAGAACGGGCGAATCATCGCTATTTATCATACTCGGGATTGCGGTAAATAGTTCCGCTGAAACCCCTCGCCGTAAATACCGAATAGTAAACAAGCGAATGCCCATAGTGGGATCTTGGAGTGTGTGCTGCCACAGTTCCTTATTGTTGGATAAGACAGCAATATTTTGTTCGTCGATGGCTTTAGTTGATATTTTTCGCACAGTGGTAGTTTGAAACGGATTAAATTCAATAATAGCGAGATCAAGTTTTTTATCTTGGGAGATGAATTGTTCTTTGATGCGCCGCGAGATTAAATCCTGAAATTCTGGATTCATGTTGCCGATGCCATAGTTATAACTAACAACATCATTGTTTTTATCTTCCATCAGCTCATCAAAAAGCAAAGGGTCAAAACCTGCTTGGACCATTGATGATCCGAACACAATAACTTTCTTTTTCTCAGGGTGTTCAGCAACTAGCAAGGGTAGGTAATCAAGTTGTTGTAGAACTCGATCATAGATACGGGCGCCAGCTCCTTCTAAGAATATCCAAACGAGCTGGTAAAGAAGAACTACACCGCCAAAAATGAGTATACCTGCGACCCCAGTTTTTAAGTTGACTTTAGTTGCAGTTTGAGTGAGATCGGATTTTTCGTTGTGTGTGTCGTTAGTCATGAGAATTTCTGCCGATCAGAATTGAAAGTAGATGAAAGCATCGCTCGGTGCTCCCACGGTAAAACAAATTAAGTTGATAAAGAACAATAAGGGCCATAGTAACCAGCGTTTATTCTCAATTTTTTCACCCCAACGAAGCACCACGTAATCAAATAAATGCATGACCAGCAATGCGACGGTTACAAGTATTGTGTAGAGACCAATAGTTGAATCTGGAAGAGCAGTGGACGAAAGACCATGCATATCTTGAATAATACTAAACGCAGAGTCGATATTTAGCGCTCTGAAAAATACCCAGCCAATTAATACTAAATAGAATGTGATTCCCCATTTAATGAGGCGGAAGAAGAAATTCTTGGATGCGACAAACCAAGTTAAACCCGGTACCGAGGATAAGTAGTGTGTGGCGACGATGATGAGACCATGAAAAAATCCCCAGATTACAAATGTCCAAGCCGCGCCATGCCATAAGCCACCTAGTAGCATTGTAATGAAAATATTTCTGTAGCGATTGTTCCTGTTGCCGCCTAGGCTGATGTACAAATAATCCCGCAGCCAAGATGAAAGTGAAATGTGCCAACGACGCCAAAAATCGACAGGCGAAGAGGCGAAGTAGGGCAAGCGGAAGTTGATAGGTATTTTAAATCCTAAAAGCAAAGCGATACCGATCGCCATATCCGTATAGCCGGAGAAGTCCCCATAGATTTGGCCAGCAAAAGCGAGAACACCCGTCCACGTATCGAGTATGCTCACCGCAGCGTCGCTATTAAAAACCCTATCAACATGACCCGCGAGTAAGTCTGCGAGTGTCTTCTTAAATAAGCCCGCTGTAATAAGTACAAAGCCGTGCTTCGCGCCAGACCATGTCGGCACGGGTATTTTCTCTAATTGCGGCAGTATTTGTTTTGCCCGTAGTATTGGTCCTGCGACGAGTTGCGGGAAAAACGACAGTGCCGTCGCAAAGCTTAACAAGCCTTTGCGTGGTTTCATCTCGCCACGATACACATCGATTGTGTAGCTCATGCTTTGGAAAGTATAAAAAGATATGCCCAAAGGTAAAACAATATTGAGTAAAGTGGGCGAGCTTTCGTAGCCAAAAAAACCGACAAGATCGCTGAATGATTGAATTGCAAAATCTGCGTATTTGAATATAGCGAGCACGCCTAGGTTGGCGATTATGGACAAGCTTAACAGGAGCTTTTTTCTTCGTTGGTCTTTTGCGTCGTGGATCAAAATCGCTAGGAAATAATCGACTACTGCGCTAAAGACTAAGAGTGGAATAAAACGGTAGTTCCATCCTGCATAAAATACCATGCTAGCAACAAAAATAAGTAAAACGCGAGGCATTCTTCTTAAGAATACAAAGCTGTAGAGTAAGAAGAATGCCGAAAAAAATAAAAAGAATATAGGCGTGTTAAATACCATCGCTATGGTCCTGCCCGAGTTTGTTATTGTTTTTTAAGTACGCGTTATCGCGTGCTATTACTTGGGAGGATAGTAGTCCTAATTAGGATGGTTGTAGATAGTATCTAAAGCGCGAGATTAACATCTTTACATTTTCTAACGGCGCAAAATTTTCGCTAATAGTGGTTTAAGAGAACTGGACGCGGCAATTGTCAATGACTGAATTAACTTTCAATGCTTGGCGTATGCCTTATAATTGCGCCTCACATTGCCACCGAAACAAAGATTCTGGATCAGGCCAACTATGAACGAAGTGATGATTACCAAGGAACCCACGGAGCTATATAAAATTTTGAAATTCGAAGGGCTAGCTTCTTCCGGCGCGGAGGCTAAGCAAGTCATCAGTGAAGGGTTGGTAAAAGTGAATGGGGAAGTGGAAATTCGAAAGCGACGGAAGATAGTGGGGGGAGATGAGATAGCGTTTTCTGATGCGGTCATTAAAATTGTCTACGCTGGATCAGACGCATAATATTTTTTGCAAGCTAATATTATTCTACCTTGATCACTATTTTCCCGCACTGGCTAGACTCTCCAAATCGTCGCATTGCTTCAGGTGTTTCATTGAGTGAATAAATCTTATCGATGACGGGCTTAGCGTTACCGGAATCGAATAATCTAATCATCTCATCTAGCCCTTTATTAGTTTTTAGAAAAAGTATACGAATATTTTTGCCTTGAGTTATTTTTATCCATTTTCCGATTAACAGCGCTTGAAGTAATGGCTTTGTGTTTCCGCCAACCGTGACGTATGTACCACCCGGTTTTAACGATTGCGCAATGTCGTATATCGATCGATTAGTTTTTACATCATAAATTAGATCAAATTGTTTTTTGTTTTTAGTGAAATCCTCTGTCGTGTAATCGATAACATGGTCTGCACCAAGGGCTTTCATGGCCTCAAGTTTTTTCGTGTGATCAACGGCGGTTACCAGTGCACCTTCGGACTTGGCGATTTGTATTGCAAATGTTCCGGCGCCGCCACCTCCGCCGTTGATTAGAACGTCCTGTCCGGACGAAATACGCCCTTCATCATACAGTCCCTGCAGGGCTAGCAACCCCGCTTGAGGGATCGCGGCCGCTTGTTCAAAGCTCATTGTCGTTGGTTTTAAACTCAACACTTGTTCCGTTGCGCAGACATATTCCGCGAAACCTCCCCAAGTGGTAGATAAATCACCAAACACTTCATCACCCACTTTAAACTTGGTAACTGATGATCCGATTTGTTCAATCACACCCGCGACATCGGAACCGAGTATTTGTTTTTTTGGTTTGGATAAGCCATAGCTCATACGGTTTATAAACGGCTTGCCATGAAGTAAGCCCCAGTCCCAATCATTAATCGAAACGGAATGGACCTTTATAAGAACTTCATTTGGTTTTGGTGCAGATTTTGCGACCTCCTTTAATTCCAAAACATTGGGAGAACCATATTTTTCATAGATTACGGCGCGCATTAACTTAACCCTGGCTTGAGCGTAAATTTATCCCAATTAATCTTCAGTAAATCGGCGTGCATTTTCCAAGTCGCAGGGGAGGGCCTCGTATTCAATATCGGGGCGATAGGCCCACTCTACGTTTCCGCCACTCAGTGGCTCGTCAAGATATTCTGGATCATCAAGGATGAAGCTATAAATCAAGCGAGCGTTTTGCTTATCTAAGCTTAAGCGTTCTTGTAGATGTTTTTGTGAACCTGAGCTAACGCCGCCTGCATTTCCAGAACGATGGCTTAAAAAATGCGTCGTATCGATAATAAGTGTGTCTCCTTCAAAATGTCCTATGGAGTGACCGAGATTTGATTCTTTTCCATTGTCATGATTCTTTTCGTTTAGATAAATCGTTCGCTCCGTAGCGTCAAATTCACCACGAATCGTTACCGTATTATCACCGACGTCGATAAACTTTATATCCGGAGTCCACATCTGCATTGGTGGTGGGTTTGCGACACAGTTTATTGCTGGGCTGTCTTTCGCTTCTACAAAACTCGCTCGTACTTCACGGCCTTTTTCACTTAAAGGCAAGCTTGTAGGGTTCATGAATTTCATCATTAGTTGCATGTCGAGTTTTGTTACCCAGGTACCATCGAATCCGCTAGGAACGTGTTTATCTGTGCTCTCAGCTTGGCTCAGTGAATTCATAACCGCTGCCATTTTCATATCGATGACGGATTCATCCGGTTTTTCCAATGATTCCAACAACAACGTTTTACGCTCTGGGTTTTTTCCAGGACTACCGTTTACTTTTATTTCGTCACCTACTTTTACGGTTTTCCTGGTCCAGCCCATTCGACGTAAAATAGCGGGTGGTTGCCCCTCTACTGACCAAGTGATTTTTT
The DNA here is from genome assembly GCF_054767315.1 of Aurantivibrio infirmus. Classification (NCBI taxonomy): domain Bacteria; kingdom Pseudomonadati; phylum Pseudomonadota; class Gammaproteobacteria; order Cellvibrionales; family Cellvibrionaceae; genus Aurantivibrio; species Aurantivibrio infirmus. Next base: position 73,532 of record NZ_BAAFSK010000009.1, on the reverse strand, counting down.
CGCCAGAGTCGAGTTCTTCCTCAACAAATAAATATACGTGCGGGTTGTGCCACTCGTATTTGACAATCGTTCCTTCAATAGAAACTTTGTTGGTTTCGTCATAATTGGTATTGGCATGATGGGCGGAAGCGCTCGCGCTACAAAATAAAATTGCGATAGTTGGTAGCGTAAAATTACGTCTAAACCTAGATGTCTTCATTGTCTTTCTCCCTTGTGATGCTTCCGACGCGAATGAGAAGTGAGTCTTGTTGTCATCAATGCTAGCCGTGACGCAATATCTTAAATCTTGATGCCCAAGAAACATTGCAAAGAAGTGTATATTTACCGCGCATATGTGAAAGACAGTTGGCCGGAGTAGCGATGAAAATAGAAGGAGGAGGGCTGGCTCGATCGCCTAGTTATTGCGAATAGACAGTAAAGCCGATATTCGAGTCTGAGTTAATTACTATAGATAGCGAGAAGTTTTTTGGTGCTAGGGTCAAAGCCAAGTAGCACCAAGTGCTGAACATCTTCCTGTTCACGATAGAACCCGACGAGCTCTAGATTACTCCAATTGTGCTCAATACCTAGTAGCTCTCGACGATACAATTTTTCTTTATGTTTTAGAAGTTTGGGCTGAGTACCTTCAATAAAAAGCGTTTCAGCCAACAAAATCAATCCTTTTTGATTGTTCAGGTTATTTAAGATTTTGGAGTCGGACTTAGTCACAAGGACTAGATCAGTTTCGCTCTCCGTTGCCTCCCATTGTTGTTCGCGAATGGTTAGGGAGCTACCAACTAAATTGGCTAAGGTCTCAGTATCTTGATTGTTGAGGGCAATTCTAAGCTCTAAGGCCTGAGTTAAAAAAATATCTTCATGTTGATTAGAACACGACGTTAAGGATGCCAACGCACTAAATAAGATGATGAGGAAAAGCTTATAGGAATTCGCCACAGTATCCTTAAGTAATGGAGTATTTAGCGGCGATAATTTTACCTGAACGGCATTAGACCCTAGCGAAAATATTAGTGATTTAATTCACGGATTTAGAATCTATTTCAAGACAAATCTTTATTGGTTCTGAGAGGCGGATAGTAAAAGCGCACTTAGAGATAAGACGACATTAGAGGAGGAGGTTTTGATCGACGCTACCAATTCATAGCTATACATTTCTTTGTTCATCAGCAATCGGAATATAACGAATTCAGGAACACCGGACATAAAAGCTGCATTTGTTTTTGCCATTATTCTTTCTTCATAAATACCTACTGGTTATAGGTAGGGCAATCGAGATTTCAGGATTTCTGTCGATTTACTTGTGTGCGAAGCGTTCTAGCTAAGCTTTGCCAAACGATAATTGACTCTTATTTACGCGTTTTGCACTTTGGAGTTCTTGAAAGCCCGCATCAATACTGCTACTTTTGGTCAGACCAAGATGGTCATACCAGATCTAATCGCTTACCGGATGTTTCTCCAGCCTATGTCAGCAAATACGACTCTTAGTCAGGACTTAGCCTCAACGCTACGTACTGAAATCCTGCGTGATCGCTATCATGCGGGGGATCGCCTGCCTTCGGAAAGGGAGCTTTCCGTACGTTTTGGCATTAACCGCGGGGCAGTTCGCGAGGCGCTAAAGCAACTTGAACAGCTCGGAATTATTTCTATTCAACCGGGTGGTGCCCGGGTAAAACCGAAGGAAGAGGCGACCTTAGAAATATTGGGTCACATTATGACTCTCAACGAATATCCTGATCCGAATTTAGTAGATCAGTTTCTACTGGTGTTTAAAGCTTTGATGTTGTTGAGTGCAAAAAACGCGGTTCAGAATGCAAACGAAGATCAATTAAAGTCCATCGCTGAGCTGATTGAAAATGTCAAAAAAGAAATAAGTTCTGACGAACCCTTACACGAAGCGTGGTCAGATTTTTTTATGTATATCTTGGTCATTAGCGATAATTTGGTCCTCCGCTTGGTTATGAATGGTTTAAAAAATCAGTTTTTGCAACGCATGATGAATTTTGAAGTTAAACCAACATTTGATGCGGTAAAAATGCGGGCCATCGCATTGAAACTTGAAGAGGCATTTCAGGAAAAAGATGCTGCAAAAGTGGAGTTAGCAGTGACTGATTATTTTGAACAAATGAGAAACGTGATCAGTGAATTACTCGCAAGCGTGAAAGGTAAAAAGGTTTAAGGTTTTTTTCTTTTGTAGGAAATGTACTTCGTGTTCCTGCGACTAGTTGTTATCAAAGGATAGTTTTATGAAAAAAGTGTTATTACCGGTTGGAATACTGGGTGTTGCTACTTTGCTATGCGTTATTCTCGTCCTCACCAAACCTTCTATTGATGAGAAACCAGCAGAGCAGGCTTTACCAACGATTCGCATCACCACGGTAGAAAACCAAACCGTGACGCTGAATGTTAGCTCCAGAGGAAAAGTTCAGCCCGCGATCGTTTCGGAATTATCAGCTTTTGTTGGTGGCCCGGTTGTGTGGATCTCGCCGGCTCTGGTCGCTGGTGGGTATTTTAATAAAGGCGAAGTTGCTTTGCGAATCGAGCCTAGTGATTTTCAGACGGCCTTAGAACGCAGTAATGCCTCAAAATTACAAGCAGAAGCGGAAGCGAAACATGCAACCACTGAACTGCGGCGAGTTTCTGACTTAGCAGACCGGGGACTTACGAGCGATTCAAATTTGCAAGATGCGAAACGATTAGCTGATGTTGCTAATGCCAGACTACTTGATGCGGAAGCAGGTTTTAATCAAGCAAAATTAAATTTGTCGCGAACAGAAATAAAAGTACCGTTTAATTCCATAGTCAGCGCTAGAAAGATCGAGCTAGGACAATTCGTTTCTACCGGTCAGTCAGTCGCCGAGGTTTACGGTGCCGATGTGGTCGAAGTGAAGCTTCCCCTGGCAAATCGACAACTGGGTTTTTTAGATCTACCCGAAAAATTTAGTAGTAAGGAAAGTGAAGCACCGAAAGTGTTACTAAAAGGAAATTATGCCGGTAGTGAGCATGTTTGGCATGGGACATTGGTTCGAACTGAGGCTGGTATTGATGCGTCCAATAATACGGTGCAAGCGATTGTTCAGGTGCACAAAAATGCTGCGCTTGGTAATTCTTCATCGGAATTGAATCTGGTTAGTGAAAATACTCAGCAAGAGTTAAGTCCCCTGGAAGCGCCAATCAATACCGAGATAAGCGAAGATCTTGCACACGTATTGGTAGATGATGAAACAGAAATTAGTTTGCCCTTTGGTTTATTTGTTCAGGCCGAAATAACAGGACGTACCATTGAAAATGTTATTTCCCTACCCAGACATGTGATAAGAAACAATAATCAAGTGCTTGTCGTGAGCAATGACAACACCTTGCATTTTCGAGAAGTTGAAATCTTACGTATGGATAATGAACGGGTTCTGATTCAAGGCGGGTTAAGGTCTGGTGAGAGAGTGTGTTTATCTCCAATTCAAGCTGTCGTTGATGGCATGAAAGTTAATCCCGTCAATCATTGAAATATTTTCATTTGTAAAACTACATACGAATTCGGAACTGAATTTAATGAAAACAGTAATATCTTGGTTTATCAAAAATCCTGTCGCGTCAAACTTGTTGATGATGATTTTCTTGGTCAGTGGCAGTGTAACTTTTATGACGCTGAATCAAGAAGAGTTTCCCAACGTAGAGATGGGAATGATTCAAATTTCGGTGCCGTATTTGGGAGCCTCGCCAGAAGAAGCAGAGCAGGCAGTTTGTTTGAGAATCGAAGAAGCTTTACAGAGCACTAATAACATAGAGCGTATTACCAGTACCGCCTCTGAAGGTCGCTGTTCCGTTTCGGTAGAAGTGGCTCAAGGCGCTGACATAAATCGCGTATTAAACGATGTCAAAGGTGATGTCGATGGCATTTCAACGTTTCCTGCGGAAACTGAAAAACCTATTGTTTCTTCAATGATCCCAACTGCCGGTGTTATTTCTTTAGCGCTGAGTGGTGAGACCGACGATGCCAGTCTAAAAACGATTGCCGAGAATATTCGCCAAGATCTCATCGATATCAACGGGATATCGCAAGTAGAAGTTAATTATTTAAGACCTTTCGAAATTTCAATCGAAGTCTCAGAAATTACTTTGCGGCAATATAATTTAACCTTGGATCAAATCTCAAGTGCTATTCGTGCCTCATCTATGGACATGCCTGGCGGCACAATTAAAACAGAAAGCGGTGAAATTTTATTGCGCAGCTTGGGTCAGGTTTATGAAGGTAAAGATTACGAAGATATCGTTATTCGATCACTACCTGACGGATCGCAAATTAAATTAAAAGACGTCGCCACGGTTAAAGATGGGTTTCAAGAAGGTTATCTCGATGCGAAAGTTAATGGCCGTAATAGCGCCTTAATCGAGGTTTTAAAAGTCGGTGATGAAGACATCATCACCTCCGCTGAAGCAGTAAAGGCCTATATGGCGAGAATACAGTCGACATTACCGCCGGGTGTTGAGCTAACTGTTTCAACCGATAGCGCAAAAGCGTTAAAAGAGCGAATCAATACGGTTTCTTGGAATGCTTATACGGGCTTATTGTTGGTGCTCGTGTTACTTGCTTTGTTTTTGCGCTTCAAATTAGCGATCTGGGTGGCCGCTGGTATTCCCATAGCAATCTTTGGCGCGGTGAGTATTTTTCCTTCCTTGGGTATCGCCATTAGTAGTATGACGGTGATGGCGTTTATTTTGGTGTTGGGCATTGTGGTAGACGATGCGATTGTTGTTGGTGAGCGAATCCACGCCTATGAGAAAAAAGGATTCTCAATGACTGAGGCCGCGATTCAAGGAACGCTGGATGTTTCAGTGCCGGTAATCTTTGGTGTCTTCACAACTATTGCCGCATTTTTACCAATTTTATTGCTTGGCGGTCCGATGGGGGCATTTTTTAATGTTATCGGTGGCGTCGTCGTTTTGTGTCTTATCGCGAGTTTAGTTGAGGCGCAACTTATTTTGCCTTCGCATCTAGCTCATCGAAAAATGACTGGGTACATGTTTGAGAAATCGAAGTTCGTTGAAAAGTGGCAGCAGATGCAAAGTAAAATTGCGCGCTCACTCGAATATTTCGCGGAACACTATTACCAAGGTTTTTTAAAAGTAGTACTACATAATCGATATGCTGCGTGGGCCACGGCAACTGCGGTAATAATGTTAACCTTAACATTAGTGATAAGTGGTCGTGTTGTGTTTCAATTTTTACCAGCAGTTGAAGGTGATGTGATTTATGCAAGCGTACAAATGCCTGAAGGTGTCGCTGCAAATATTACCGAGGCTGCGGTTAATCAAATTGAACAAGCGGCAATTGAACTAACCAATGAATTAGAAGCAGAACTCGCTGAGTTGAAAGATAGAAATAAACTACCTGATTCAACAATGAGTTCAGTTAATCATATGCTCACGGTGATTGGCCAACGTGCGGCGCGAAATAATGGCCCGCGTTCAGGTGGTGGAGCAGGGGGGAGCCACATTGGCGAAGTTGTTCTGATGTTGAATCCATTTTTTGATCGCGGTGAAATAAGCTCAAACGATATCCGTGATCGTTGGCGAGAAAAAGTAGGGTATGTTCCAGACGCTCTCGAATTAAGCTTCGTATCGGATACTTTTTCTGCCGGGGACTCGCTAAATTTTCGAATGGAAGGTCGCAACGAAGAGAATTTAAAACTAGCGGCGAGTGAGCTACGTGCAGAATTGAATACGATTCCCGGCGTGTTTGACATAACTGATTCTTTTCGCGCTGGCAAGCAAGAAGCTCAAATAGAATTGTTAGATGAAGGAAAATTTCTCGGTTTAACTTTAGATAATATTGCTCGGCAAGTACGTCAGGCATTTTATGGCGCGGAAGCGCAACGGATTCAACGTGGACGCGATGATATTCGCGTCATGGTTCGTTATCCCGAGAGTGAGCGGCAATCACTAGGCAATCTTGAAGATTTATTAATACGCACACCCGATGGCTCGGAAGTTCCTTTTGCCAGTGTAGCGAAGATGTCGTTAGGGAACGGGTATTCAAGCATTAATCGTCGTGACGGTAGACGAGTTATCACCGTGCGCGGAGATGTTGATCGGAGTGTAGTAAAACCAGAAGAGATCCAGTCCGCGGTAAGAGCCAAATTTTCAAAAGCGTGGCGAGACAAGTATCAAGTTCGTTTTGCAATTGGTGGAGAAGGTGAACAAAGAATGCGTTCGATGAGCGGTTTGTTTTCCACCTTTCCATTGGCAATGCTGATTGTCTATGCGTTGTTAGCGATCCCTCTAAAATCTTACTTGCAACCATTGATAATAATGAGTGCAATTCCCTTTGGTGCAATTGGCGCTATTTTTGGCCATTTCATTATGGGTGTGGATTTAGTTTTCTTTTCTATGCTCGGAATAATTGCTTTGAGTGGGGTAGTGGTTAACGCAAGCCTCGTATTGGTGGTTTATATCAATCGTAATATTGCGGAAGGCGTCGATCTCAAAGAAGCTGTGTTACAAGCAGGTACGGTGCGTTTTAGGCCAATATTTTTAACATCCATAACGACCTTTATGGGTTTGGTGCCCTTGATGGTAACGGCAAGCCCTGCAACGTTTTTTATTGTTCCGATGGCGATATCACTTTCATTCGGTGTTTTATTTGCAACAGCGATTACGCTTTTCTTAATCCCGAGTCTGTATATGATCCTCGATGACTTTACCGGAAATAAGATTGCTGAACGCATAAGAGAACAAAGCGTGCGTGATGGTTCAATTCCTGCCTGAAAAAATAGCGCAAGAAATATATAGTATTGGGAGTTGAAAAATTTTCGATTAGCTAGAGTTTTATAAAACGTGGGGCAAACATAATTGTTACCCCACAAAAAAACAGAAGCCAAGGATTCGTGAACATGTAGGGGAAAAATATTAGCGCGATTCCGGTAAAACGCACGACAGCATTGTTTTTTTTCTTGCCATAGGCGAAGTACATGATTCCTATGAACCCAAAAAACAATCCCCACAATAGAATAGTTCCGACAGGCATATCTTAAGTATCCGATCTAGTTAGCTTAGCTTCGTCTCGCAACAGCGTTCTGCCAGTGAAACTCGTATTTTTTCAAATTAACCTTAAAAATTGTAAACGCCTAATAAATCCTCCTCAAGTTAGCTCTATCAAAAACCGATGTACGCGAGAAAAAGAGGATGCTTGCCTTACATCCGGATCATCTATTCAGTTAGTTAGCTCGTATTTAGATCTATAAGCGTATATTCAAATTTCATGAGGGGTTTCGTTTGGCAAACACGCTATATAAAAGGATCAAATAGGATAGAAGCGATCCCTTTCAGAAAACTGTAATAAAGACCCAATAGAATAGTCCGGTCATTTTTACGGCAATACTGCCATTTTGGAAATTATTTGGTACAATTTTGATCGCTTCGAACATCTTGTAGTCGATTTCCTACAAAAACTAACTGAAAAGTCCTGCATACCCTTTCTAATCAAGTGATTAGAATCGCTTTGTAAACTGATTTCACAGTTTTAGTTTAGGAAACATTTGAGCTTAAACGGGAATGTGAGAAGTGTTTTCGTGGGCTAGAAGCCCGCGATTCAGGAATAGTTAACTTACCACGAGGGTAAATTATGGAAATTTTACGCGCTGGAGAACGTCAAGCTCCACCAAAAAGATCACAACGCATCTATCGAGAAGGTAAAAACTGGTACTTCAATACCCGTGAAGGAGCTCCAATTGGACCATTTGAAGAACTCAAAGAAGCGATCGCCTGGCTCGATGATTACGTCAATTACACTAAACACGCGCCGTCACTAGCTGATTTGATTGCGGTGTAAGTAGTCCGCTTTTCGGCGAGCTGTTTTAAAATGAAAATTGCCTCGCATTTGTGTTTACTTCCGAGAGTTTTTAACGGAAATAACGCAAGCCAAATTACTGCACGACCTTGGTTCTGAGTCTTGTTGAAAGACGACTAGAAATAGCAAATCAAACCAGTTGTTGCGCGGGGAAACTGATAGAGAATGTCGTACCATGTTGATCTGATTTAGTCTCGATACGCCACTCGCTGATATCACAAATCCTTTTTACGATAGCCAAGCCTAATCCATGACCTTGTACTTCATAATCATCTGGCTGTGAGCTTTCCTTAAAAATTCTATTTAGTATTTTTTGAGGGATACCACTGCCCGAATCCTGAATTACGACATTGTCCTTATTGATGGTTACTCGAATCTCCCCCGAACCTGCATAGCTCGCCGCATTATGAATCAAGTTTCTTACTACCACCTCTAATAAAGATGAAATAACATTTATTTGTAATACTGCATTCTCAGTAAAACGACAATTGTTACCAAAACTTGGGACAGTTTCTTTCGCTATAAGTATTTGTGAGGCTACCAACGAGTTCACCGACACTTGTGTTCGTTGCTCTCTATCATTAACGTGCTTTTTTGAAAGATTTAAAAAAGCGTTAACCAGTTTTACCATGTCTGAGGTTGCATTTTCGATACGTTTAACAGCCGCAGAACCCTTGTCGGTGTGAGATTTTTCTTTTTTAAGTATATCTACAGCACCAGCAATAATAGTTATGGGGGTCAATAACTCATGACTAACGTCCCCAGTAAAGAGTTTTTCTTGAAGGTAATAGTACCGCGTCATTTTTATTTGCTGATCAAACTCATTTGCAAGTTGTCCTACTACATCGTCATTGTAGTAAGAGGAGAGTTTTGGGCCAGGGTGATTTGGATCAATCTCTGAAACCTGTTTAGCGAGGTTTGTAACAGGTTTTAGGGCTGTATTGGTTAGTTTTTTCGCGACAAAATAGCCTAACGATATTGACAAAAAAACCATAAAAGCCAATAATTTTTTAATTTGATTTTCTCGGGTTTCGAAATTTGTTTGATCAAAACTCAAGATATATTTTATCGCTCCACTCACAACTACGTAAATATGATAGTCCTTTTCTGAAGCAACGATTTCGTGGAAGCCAGGAGCTCGGCCGCGAAACAATTCAGGAAATTCAGATTCATCGCTCGTTTTAGATTTGTGTAGTTTCCATGGGTCGGGTGGGCTAAATTCTCCTAATGTATTTTGCTGATCCAATTCAATTAACCACTCCGTTTGTTGTCCCATAGCATTGCTCATCAATTCATTTTCTAAACTATGTAGAACTAGAGATAATACCGAAGAGAAGAAAATAGCGATAACGGCGCTTAAAATAACGCAGGCTAGAATAAAACGTTGTCTAAGTGTTAATGATTTCATCATAATTTTTTTATATTAATGGTTCAGCAAGCGATAACCAATACCGTGTAGAGTCATTAGTAGAGGAGTTGAGAATGGTTTATCAATTGCCGTGCGCAGTGTGTGTAAATGTGCTCTCAGTGAATCACTATTGGGTGGCGAATCCTTCCACAAATAATATTCAAGTTCACTTTTCGTTACTACATTCGGTGAGCTACGCATCAGCTTTTCAAGAAGCTTTAGTAATATCGGAGTAAGTACAATCTTAATGCCTGCTCTCGTTACTTCCATTGTGTCCAGATTGAATTGCAAATCATCAACTACTAGTATCTTCTTTTCGCTGTAAATATTACTTCGTCTTGATAATGCTTGAATTCTTGCTTCAAGTTCTTTGAGGGAAAATGGCTTAACTAAATAATCATCTGCACCGGATGATAAGCCGAGGACTCGATCCTCAATAGTTTGCCGTGCAGTCAACATTATAATAGGTGTTGTATTATTTCCTTCCTCTCTCAATCGTCTGCACAAGGTTATCCCATCTATTACAGGTAGCGAAAGATCCAGAATAATCACGTCATACGTTTGTGTACAAGCGAGATGCAGGCCACCTAAACCATCTCTAGCACAATCAAGCTCGTAGATGTTCTCGTCAAAATAGTCATACAAGTTTTCAACGATTTCTTTGCTGTCCTCGATGATGAGTAGACGCATATTTTTTATCACTCAGAGTTAATCGCATGTTATTTACAGAAGGCGAATAAAAAATGTTTGGTTATTGTACAAAGCAGCTATCAATATATGTTAATAGTTTTCAATTTTATCGTCACCGGTTATGACGCGATCATTAAATCCTGTCAAAACATTACTTCGTGAAACAACTGATGAATTGGCTGGTGGCATCTGCTTAAACTCTCTGTTACCAACACATTTTTGTCGCAGCCGGATAGTACCATAAGTGGGTTTGTAACAATGGCGAACAGAAAGAATAGTGCTCTAAATTATTTTTAATCCCAAGCAGGAGGAGTAGGATGGGGATAATATCTATATGATTTTTATGCTTTGAAATTGTTTGCAAATCTTCACCCGGTAAACGGATCACGAGTGGAATCTATGAATCCATAACTCGTTTTATTCACCTCTAAATTAGCGCATAAGGTCTTTGAGAATGTCTTTTAAAAACGGTGGGTAGCGTTCTTGAGGGTAGTCGTAGTGGTGGTGGAGGGCGGGCGTAGTGTTTATTTCGTTCACGACACCGCCGGTTGCTCTCAAATCCTTTGTTATGTCGCAAGTTATAATATCGACGCCAAGAAAATCTGAGTCGACAATTGAGGCGCAACGTTCAACGTCAGCACGAATTTGATCAGATACTAAACTTGTAACTACGTCATCATAGACGGTTCTTAGCTCGGCACCGCCATTAAATCCGCAACCGACAGAGCTGATTAAAATATTTTCGTTCGACTCTGGAACATCAGAATATCTAATACCTTGTGCGGCTAGTGTGAATGAGATATCTGTAAATATTTTCTTTCCGAATCCTCTCTTCTCGATAAGTTCACGAATTGAATGTTTACCATCTCCATCAATACGGAACCCGGTTCGTTTTACTGCATGGATTAGATTTTTTTTATAAACCAACAACCGGAAGCACTCTCCAGCTATTTGCTCTTCAATCATCAGTTTTGGAGAGTGAAGGGCGGCATTAACAGCAGCGCTTCTAAGTTGTGACGGTTTTGAGATGTGAGTTGTAACGCCAAAAGCGGAATAGCCGTCGATAGGCTTAACGACCACGAGTCCATTGCTGCGTGTTAGAAAATTATACGCTCTGTCTATCGAATCAAGTTCAAATTCTTCGTACAAAGGAATCGGAATCTCTGCATCTTGGAGCATTCTGTGAATCGTTGGCTTGCGTCCGCAGAGCTTTAGCACTACATCGTTATCGATGGGCAGTTGGTGCAACCTGACTCGTACTTTATGGTGGTTTTTTTGGATCTCCCAGAGGTCACTATCCAGTGCTCGAAGGTTCGCATTCATATCAACGGCAAGTGCAAGCCACAATTCCCGGTATTGATCTATCCGGTTGCTCAGATATACCTGGCGCGGCCGATTTACGCTATTTGTGAGCTTTCGTAATAATCGTTTAGCAAGGAACTGCAACTTCAATCGAACATTCATTTTCGATTCTTTAAAATGCCTTCGTCTATTGAGGGGAGGAATGTTTATTCCATTAACATTTTGGGCACCTTAATCCTCGCACCGAGAAAGATTAGTAAAAAAATCGTTAAAATTTCGTTAGATTATGCAAAGGTTGTCGTTTACTACTAGGGGATTACTTAAAACAACAGCTGATGTCTGGGCCATATTTTGCTCACGTAGATAATGTGTCGGAGGGAGCAAGACGATAGTTAATTATCGACCGTAATCTACACTATATTTAACATAATATACATTATGCGTAATTATATAGGGGTGAGAAAACAGTAGTTCAATAAAACTGGATATCCAAGTAAAAGTGGAAACATTTCCAAGCAAAGTAGGAAAATTCCAAGCAAAGTTGGAAACTTTTTATCCAGGTACCCCCCGATCCCTTCTAAATACAGTGAAAGCAACTGTATTTAGTTGATCAGATGCTAATGTGGTAAATTTAGCCTCGACAAATAGATATCCACCCAACTCACGTTGCCGAAGAGCTAAAGATTATTCGAGAAGGAAAATTAAGTATGGAAATGAAAGGCACTAGAATTTCGATCAGCCCATTAAATCAAGAACCTTCATTAGAAAGCCTGCTAAATGCTAGCCCTGCGGGTAGTTTTGATTTAGATGAAGAAGATAGAGAATGGCTGGAAACTCCATCGGTCGGAACGGACTGCGCTGAGGGTTGAGTGAGGTTTCTTTGAAGGCGCCTTACGGGACACCACGGTTAAATTAGAGCCCCGTTATGACCGGATGTACATCCAATTTCTCAAATCGTTGCATCGATATTGAATTAAGAAAAGCCTATAACCAGCTGAAAAAAATGAAAAAATATAAAAATATTTATTGATATATAGCTTATGATAATACACATTATCATAAAACTATGACTATACTACCCCCATGGATAATCACACACCTACTCCTCCTATATTACTGACGCAAGATGATCAGCTCGAGCAAGATCTCGCCATGTTGCGTGCTCAGCCCGTGGTCTATAAAGCTATCTCGCCAGCCGACCAGTGTTTGTTACTAAAACGTACCACCTCTGCCAAACGCACGTATCTCTCACGACTCAACCAGATCGCTAAGCTCTGGGGTTTCGAACTTGCTGTTTCCGATCATCCATCACTCCGAGAACAACAAGCCTTAGCGCGCGAACGCTACAAGCTGGTTCCTTGGCATTCTGTGCGGAGACATCATGTGGTTTGGCTACTTCATCTACTGCGCACTACGCCCTTGGATGATCGTAGCGGAAATCCAAGGTTCGAAGATGGGGATGTTTCCAGACCAATTACTGCATCATTTCAAACGATTAATGTCACGCTGGCCGCGGTCAAAGATGTTGCGAAACAAGCATTCTTACTCAATCAACTTTCTGCGGAAGAATTAAAGCGTATTGAAGAAGTCCGTGGCGAGCGCGGTTTCCGTCGCCCTGCTGGACGACATGTACCGGTGGGTGAAATCAAAGCTGTGATACGAGCCTGTGAAGAAGACGCCACTCCCGCAGGTTGTCGAGATGCCGCAATAATTGGATTACTGTATACCTGTGGACTGCGGCGGTTTGAAGTTGCTGAACTACAAATCAGCAATCTTTCTTTGGAAGACGGAGAAATTGAACTCAAGGGTAAAGGTAACAAATCGCGAATCAGTTGGCCTGATAAAGGAACATGGCATGCGATTAAGGATTGGTTAAAACAGCGTGGAGATCATGAAGGCCCCCTCTTCTACCCGGTCAATAAAAGTGGTCGCGTGGTGATTCAAACTCACCTTACGGATCAGTCGGTGTACAACGTAATTACAAAACGGGTTAAGCAGGCTGCGTTAAGTGTCGGAGCGTCGCCTCATGATTTTCGGCGATCATTTGTTACAGTGTTGTTAGATCATGGAAAGGATATTAATACAGTGCGAAATATGGCGGGACACAGAAGTGTAGATACAACGGCTCTTTATGATAGGCGCCCTGAATTGGAAATGAAGAAAGCTCAGGAGGTTATGCATTTACCGTATAGGGGCTGTAGCGACTAATAGATGCCAGGTAACGGCCTGGAGGGAACGTTCGGCAAAAAGAGAAAAGTTTGAGAATTTCCCCCTTCGTTCTCTTCAGTTCAATGAAAATTTACGAATTTGTTTGCTTTAGCAGGTTCCTTATTGGGTTGAAAATGTCGCCTGCGCCAACCCATAGCTTTTTCCTGCCAACAACGATTGTGATTGTTTTCCACTCTTTCCTCAAATTGGTTATTTTATCCCATTCCCTATAATCAAAACCAGATGGTGTCGGATTGTCCTGAGGATGAGTATGCCACTCTCCAAAATATGTACAGGTATTTTTGGATCTTTTATAAAGATTTTTTGCATAATCTAAATGGAATCTATCTTTTCGATCAAATCGCAAAGGTAACCTGTTGTCGCCTTGCTTGGGGTAAGTACAGTTGGTTATGTGTATATGGCACCCTCTATAAAATCCAAATAGGCAACCACCTGCTTCAGGGTCAAAACCTAATTGACGAAAAGAGTTAATTGTCTTTATAACCTCCTCTTCAATAAGTAGGAAATTTTCATTTCCTAACAACCAAGTATGCTCAATCATGTCTTATTCCTGATTGCAAATAGGGCATGTATTGGACTTGGACGGACTTGTATTAGATCGATTAAAGCATTTGTCTTTCTGGAAAATATAATGGATAAGAGTTTCATTTTTCCCTTCTTGTAAATGATTTCTCAATTGTTCAATCATTAAATTTGCCGCTGTAACTGCAACATTCACTATAAATGGGAAAAAAGAATGGTGGCATGGTGCAAATACTGGTAAATCCTCCTCTGGATTTTTAGATAGTTCATGACGTCTTCTTCTACTCTCGCCTTGCCCTTCCCAGAGACACATGTAACAAGCTTCTCCACTCGACCTTCTAATAAAGGATTGAGCGGCTAATCCATGTCCCAAAATCCAGCCGTGAATTATAGGAGGTCGTTGCCCATAAAGATTTTTTAATAGTAATTCTATTGCAATACTGACATCTTCAGAACCAGTTGCATTCAAAATAATATCGGGTTTTCTAGTAAATACACTTTTATCTTTTAAAACCGATGCATTTAAACCTTCAATTTTCAAATGAGGCATCAAGCTTAACAAGTGTTTTTCTAACTCCTCAGCTTTATTCTTGCCAACACTCTCAAAGCCTAACAAATGCCTACCTATATTTTCAGTGGACAATCTATCATGATCAATTATCGTAAATTTGGCGTTTTTGCCCCATCCTGCACCCAAGGCCGCCAATTCTTGTGAAAGAAAGCTACCTATAGCACCTCCTCCTACTTGTAGAATATAGAGATCCTTTAGATTTTTTATTCCATCGGGCAAATTGCGTGAGTGGATATAATGTGGATCAGCTCTTTGAGGGCTAAATATCTCAATTTTTGCATGGTAGTACCTTGAATTAATAAGGCTGGCTAGGCCCTTAACTCTTTTCTGACGCATTGCCTGCTCAATCGCCTCCGTTATCTTGAATCGCAGTGCAAAATATTGAGCCGCGTCAGAATTTTCATCATAGAATATAAAACCCTTACTCAAAGTATGAGTGCCCTTGTCCCTCTTCTTGAATTGTTCTCTCAGTAAAATATTAGCTAGAAATATTTCTGGCTTATCCATAAATTCTGAGAACCAAAGCAGCATTTCGCTTACAGTACTTGGCGGCCAATTTTCGGTGCTAGGCTTAGGTGTATTAGGGAGTTTTATCGCATACCATCTATCTATATATCTATCTTCTGGACGCATCCATTCGGGAAAGGATTGGGAGTCAACTAGCCATTTCTTTCCTTTAAAATTCCATAGATTATAAATTTTTCCGTTTGACGGTTTTGAAGCAAGATATATTTTACTACCACCCCAGTAACCCTGAAAATCCTGAAGCCATACTTCGTCATTCGGATCGTTTACATTACTATTTAGGATGCCATTTATCTTTTCAATTGCACCAGAGAGATGCCTAATAGCTGTTGTTGCATCCCACACATCCCTAGATGGATCGTAAAAACACAGGCGGCCATTAGCTTCAATATGCCTAGTGCCAAGAAAATTTCTGAGATTACGATCATGGGGCCAGTCGACTAAAAACGCTTCAGGTGGCTCTAATAATAGAGCGTCATGAAATCTAAATTCAACAACAATTCCTCTCCCGGAAATATTGAATTTGCCACTAAAAAAAAGATCGTTCTCTTTTCTAGGGCTAGGCCAGAAGTTGTGTTGTTCAATTAGGAGCTTTTTGATCGAATCCGTATGATCAAAATGATTAACCACCAGACGACTTTGCTCCCATCAGTAGTGGCGCCACTTTCGCAGGAGTCTCTTTTACTTTTCCCCCAGGCGTCAAAGGCGTTAATCGTACTATTCTGGGTGGATCAAACGGGAATCGGCTGCCGAAAAGGCTACATAATGTTTGATTAGCCAATTGAGTATCTAGTGTCGTCATAGCAAGGTCATATTGACGATATAATTGATCAAATTCGGATTGAAATTGAATTTTTTCCTCCGAGCTTATACGATCTCTAAGGTCCTCTTGGTGATTCTCATCACCGGGAATTGGAGCAGGAACTAAAACAGGGCGATTCAGGCATTTTGGCAATGCGTTTATGACCTCTCTGAGCAAGTCATGATGATGACCATTTACATGACGATAATTATGTATAACGCATGCCAATAAAAATATCGATGATGGACCACCACTTTGTCTCCATTTTTCGTCTCGCCAAGCTTTTAGATACTTGCATATTGATCGCACCTGATTACCCATTCCGTGCGAAGAACAGGAAGCTTCCATCCACTCCCTGATTTCTTTTGGGTCTGAGGGTTTCCAGCTTCCGTCATTCATTGCTAAGTGGATACAGGTAGGATCTAACTTTTCAAGTTTTATGTCGCTAACTAAACCTTTTCTAAGATTAACTTTTTGTGCATCAAAAGACTCTAAAATTTGTTTAAATTTATTGGCAGGTACGCCGTATAGTGGGAGGTCTACGTGCAAACGATTAGATAGGTTGATTCTTACACAGGTATTTTTTACTTTGAATGGAATTTGATGCTGCTCCAATATACCGCAAATTATATTAAAATAAGTTTTTGCACTTTCGCTAGGTGGGCTATTCTCACTCAGCAATGTCTCAAAAGGCAGATATACCCCCAGATCTAAGTCAACCTGCTGATCTGGGGGGTATGCGGGATCGATAATAGTTTTATATGCATAAGAACCCTGCGTATAAAAACGGGGAGATGGAAGCTCAAATTTTAGATTTTGCTTTACGATATCATCTCGATGCTGATCGAACCCACGTTTAATGATTTCCATTAAAGCATGGCGAGCGTTTTTTAAGGCTTCATCGTCAGTATCGTTCAGCTTTATTTCATCCAAAAAAGACGGTTTTGTATCGTGTTTAAATAAACTGTGGCAATTGTTCAGTGATGTCATAATTTTCACTCATTATTCATAAGGTATTTTTTATAGAATTTTGTATTTACAAAATTAGCAGCTTCTTCATTCGCTCTACTTAAAAGAGCCGTCTGAGCAGCCTTATCTTTTTTGTCTAGACCAATATCTTTTGACGCTTCTAATGAAACTGTTGTATCAATCTGAGCGTATCGTTCTTGAAGTAATATTTTCAACATGTTGTGCGTTTGGTGTTCTTGAATTGAGAAGACTAAATCCAATAGTCTGGGATTGAGAGGGTTTAACCAATAATTAAGACGTGGCGATGGAGTGGTTTTTTCGCTAACACAGGGCTTACCTGATAGGGTGCCAATTGAAAGTACGCGCACATTCTCAGGTTCAGCATTAAGTCTAGTTATGGCTTCTATATAACCAAACAGCCCTGGAGCATTGCCAACAAGCCCGCCATCAAGATATCTTGTGTTATCAGCTTCAACATAATGCATTGGAAAATAAACTGGAGCTGCACTAGTAGCTAGACCCACATCGACAACAGGAATATTGAGGTCTGTATAAAAATCGTCATTGTGTGGAGTCTTAAAGAATTTTGGTTTACCCGTTGAAGCTCTGGCTGCAGGAATTATGGCAAAGGCATGTTTAAGGTCTTTAAGCTGTTTTTCCCCAAATAGTTCTTTAAGAACAACTGTTAAACCATCATTTTTATACAGTGTCGAAAAGCTAGCTTTGAACATGGAGCGAAGGTAATACATAAATTTATTATCGGGGGAATTGAAAATAACCCCGCCATTTTTTCTAAATATTTCTACAATCTCTGAAGGTCTTCGACCATCGGCCAATCCCAGTGCAATTATTCCACCAATCGAAGTGCCAGCAATTAGATCAAACTGATCAGTTATTTTCCTGCCAGTAGACTGTTCTAATTGATCTAATACTTGTGCTGTAAATAGCCCTCGGTAACCACCACCTGACAACGCAAGTACGTTTATTATTTTTGACATTGTCATAACCTTTTTAATAAATAGATGTGGTTATCTAAAGATTGTGTAACTGTTAAAAATGCCATTGCCAAAGACAGTGAGAAGGAGCTACTCTCATGCATCCACGCCATCACTATTTTTCCTATTTGATTATCCATACGTCCTCCCTATTGTTTATGACGGGCTGACGAGCAAGTCTTCCAATCGATAAGTCTCTTTCGCTCCTCTGGCTTACAGTTCGAAAAGACTCTATCTGTACATTTGGGATCTCCGGATAAAAATCTATTTACACCTAAAGCCCCACTTCGTGAATAATGACTTGGGAGTTTTTATGCGTGGTTTTTGAAAACCCAAAGTACTAGACATAGAGTTTTAGGATCGTCTGCATACAAGATAAAGCGGTTTTTTGGTTAATGCAAGGCCATAAACTGGCGCGCTTCCTGTGGATAATCTGTGCGTAACCAATCAGTCAGCAACCACTAATCGGCCGTGTGGCGGAGACACTTAACTTATCCACAGCGTGGTTGATATTTGGCCAGTATATAAGGTTCAAATATCAGAAGAAGTACTTAGAAAACGTGGATAGAAAATCAGTACTGTTTACACATACAGACTTTCTTCATGGAGAGGTTTACTGTAACGAATTAATGAAAATCCACGCCATCCAAAAAATGCGCCCCGTCCACAATGAGTACATTGGTATAGATTTCTGTACTGTCTACCGACTTATGCCTTTACAATTTACTGAGATATTTTAGCGGCCGACCATGCAACAATAAATGAATCGTAAACTAGTGTCGAAAAGTATGGCTGCTGACAGACGTCCGGTAACGGCCAAAAGCGGACATTGAGCTTTTACTCTGCCCTCAAATAGCCCATAAAATGCTACCCCCTAGACTCCCAATATTTAGAATCACGCTTATTAAATGCAGGTCGAGTCCCGGATTTATACCCTGTTTCGTTTTGACCTTAAGTGCAATCATTGATTGCACCCGAATGATATCAATGCTATCATTCACTAAAGTCAGATATATGGTGGTAACGATGGCAAACTTAGTAGTTCGGAACATTGATGACGAGGTTGTGAAGGCACTTAAAGCTAAGGCGGGTCTACAGGGGACAAGCGCCGAGGCTGAGCACCGCAAGATATTGGAAAAAGCGCTTGTTCGACCTAAAAAACGCAGCCTGCTTGATGCATTAAAATCCATACCTTCAGTGGGCGAGGATTCAGACTTCGAACGGAAGCAAGATAGTGAAGGCTCAGATGTATTTGTTTGATACCAACATTGTTAGTGAGTTGCGTAAAAAATCCAAAATGAATGCTGGCGTTAAATCCTTCATCAAACAGGTGGCTCTTGACGAAAGTGAGCTGTACTTGAGCGTGGTGACCGTAGGAGAGCTTCGCAGAGGGATTGAGTTAATACGACATCGTGGCGATTTGAGGCAGGCAGGACTGCTTGAGAATTGGCTTAATATACTATTGGAAGAATACGAGGAAAATATTCTTCCTTTTGGCAAGGATGAAGCTCAAATCTGGGGGAAGCTTCGGGTTCCACATCACGAGAACGCTTTAGATAAGCAAATAGCCGCGACGGCGATCATTTATGGCTTCACGGTAGTAACCCGCAATATAAAAGACTTCAATGGAATCGGTGTAGAGTTAATAAACCCATTTAACTGAATAAGGAATTACGCAATTTCCCGTTATTTTTTAGTTACTGGTTTCGGCCATAAGCCGACGTTTGACTAAAGCGTAAAATGTTAGCTTTGACCCCTTCACCTTCACTTCATTCTAACCCCTTCATTCTTCAGACCCTCATGAATCTTATCCGCCAATAATATTTTTTGTCCAGAGAGGTAGTTCACCCAAAGGGGCTGATACGTGTCCATTCTTTATTACTGCTATCCTTTTAAATGGCGGGCTAAAATCAGAATTATCGTACAAAACTACACTATCTACTAACTCGGCAACTACTGACAGGGTATTATGGACGTCAGATATTTCCTGATTTAGGATGCTGGCATTAAGTACTTTAGCAGCTTTGACGTTTTGTTGGCTTACACGAGCCATATTTAGCATGGAGTTCGCCAAATGAATGTAAATAATATTTACTTTGTAATTACTTCTGTTAGCTAGAATAATAGACTGTAATTCAGACTTGTATGAAAATTTCGCCTCATAACATATTGGTGTACCTCTATTTAGGTATTCAGACATAAGATCCTTAACTATTCTCGCAGTTTCATCTTTAGGATCTATCGAGCTATCCGGGCTTAACGCTTTAGAAATCGCTTCGTCAGAAATAAACTGTGCACCCATTGGCTTAAGAAAAAAGTTATAAAACGACGTCTTCCCTGCACCTGCCCCTCCCATCAAAATGAATAGCTGTTGTTTTTCCTTGGTTAGGTATTTTGGATTTCTCGTTCTCTTTATAGTAATTTCGTCAACATCAGATTCAAGTAATTTTCTAATAACTACACCAAGGATCTCCTTATTTACTTTCGACAGGTTCGGATCTGAATCGTATTTTAATGTTATATTGAGTTCTTCTTCATGACGCTTTACGCTGTGGGTTTTAAAGTCGATTTTTTCGAGGGAAAAAATAACGAATCTGGCGGCATTGCTAGCTGCTTTCTCTTGATTAAATAATTTGTTTTTATTTTTATTTCCGTCTGCAAAATCACATATAGACTTAATTACTATCCACTGACACGATTCGTAGGTGTTTGCTGTATAAATTCCTCCAGCCTCCATTTCTCCACCAATTGCCTCAGGAAAAATATTTTTCAACAATTTAGCGAACTCCAGGTCATCTATAAGCTTGTCCCCGGTTAAAATCAAGCCTTCCGTGATATTTGCGAACTCGTAATATGCCATTGCACTTCGAATTTTATTGAGTATTTCGGTAGGAACATCTGCTTGAGCTCCTCGTTCAATTCGTTCGCTACCTCTATCCGTAGACACCAATTTCGCTTTGTCGTACAGCGCTATCTTATTAGCTACGAGAACGTCCCCTATTTCTTGGCCTTCCTTTAAACCAAAGGCTATACCCACAGAAATAATATATTTTGGAGATACTTCAATAATGGCTTGTTTCACATCCGACGAAGAAGAACCTTGCCCAGTACTACCCATGCTGGTCTGTATACATAAAACCTTGGCCCCATTTATTTTCCCATTTCTCCCAAGCCAATGGTAACTAAGCTTAGTGTTAGGTGTTTTTGCGGGCCCTGTCTTATATCCTTTATCATTTAATACTTGAAACAACTGCTTTATTTCTATTTTAGTAACGCATACAACAAGCACGTCGCACTTTATGTCATTCCGCATTTTCTCTAAAACTGCCATTATTAATTCCATTGTATGATTAGCAACTTACTATTCAATTTCGGCTAAAAGTTGGAAACATCCTTTAACCTATTTTAACAAGCTCCTTAACGTCTCTTTAGCTGTAAAATGGGTCAATAAATATTAATCGCTACTAATATTTTTTCTTGGATCACTAGTTGCCATCTCAAACACTATATACGGACACGGAACTCCCCCTAGTTGAACAGAGCCATCAGATTTAGATTGATTAGTGCATTTAAACTTTCCGCTCTATATACCATAAGAATACCTCTTTCATTTTCCAATACCTCCTAATTTAGACCTCAACGTGTGCTAACGGCCAGAAGCAGACGTTAGAATATTTACTCGGCATGATCTAGCCATAATTCTGCACCTTCAACTTTTACATCACCATTATAAATAAAAGCCACACTATATCGGGCCCTTGTAATTGCAACGTAAAGTGAATTTTTGGCTCTCGCTGAAATATCCTCATCAAATACATTTTCTTCGTTAGCTAAAAACCTTTTGTGCTTTTCCGTCGCGCAGATCAACACACGGTCAAACCCCATGCCTTTGGCTTCTCCAAAATTATATGCTTCCCTACCTTCACATAAATCTTTTTGAGAATTTCGATTAGCTCTTAGCAAAACGGGTTTATACTTTTCAATATATGCGCTCACCCTGTCTTGCTTTACAATAAAGATACCAAGGTGATCTTCATATTCAGGATCGATCTCTTCCAACTTTGACTCTGTAGGCTCATAAACGCCTTCATTTCTATGAACTAAATCAGCAAAATCACAGACTTTCTGGATGCATCGCCAGCTCACATTGAGGGGTTCTGACTCTAGCCCAAAATCTTTAAAACGTGCTAGCTTTTCGTTGTTCTCTTTAGGTTTCTTGGTCGTTGGGTGAGTCGAATACAATGTCTGTCGAAAATCTCCAACACAATAAAACTGGCCTACATCTGATACTGATATCGACTTCAGGATCTCGAAGTCCCATCCCGTTAAGTCCTGCACTTCATCTATACAAATTGCCTGATATATTCCAGACAATCGAGAAACTGATTTTCCTCCAGACGCAGAATTTATCCGTACAGCAAGCTTAGAAATGTAGGTAGTGTGGGCCTTCCCTTCTTTACTGGTTAAGAAATGCTTGGAATTATAGTTTGCGCAGATCTTTTCGCTCCGCCCTGGAATATATCTTCCATTCCTCTTGTGCGGATCTACGGAATTAAAATTTATACTTGGAATACGATCATGGAAGATACATGACTGATAAGGTCTAATCATGTCTTCAAGCAGAAACGTGAACCATCCTTTGATCGTCACAGCAGAAGGAACAAAACCACCGAGATCACAGAATTTTTTTACAATTTCCTCTTGGTTATTTCGGGTATAAGTCAGAATCAAAATCTTTTCCCTAACCTCAACCCTGTCAAGCGCCCGCTTAACGATAAGCTGTGATTTTCCCGCTCCTGCACTTGCTAATACCAGTTTACGCGTCAAACTCTACCGCCTTGACTAGATAGCTTGGGTACTTGATGACCTCTTTACTATCGAAGATACGAATGGCAGAATCGACCTTCCTCCCACCAGACTTTTCACAAGTAAACCAATTTCTTAAATAAGTCTTCTTTGCTGGTAGCCCACCTTCCTTCTCGTAAAGATTATATGTTTGCGTAGAAAGCATCACACTAGCCAACAGGTCAAGTTCTTCTATTGTCGCTTCGTTGGCACCAATCAATGCTGGCTCTAAGGAATGAAGATCATCGTCTTCAGAAGAAAAACAGACGATCCCTTTACAATCTTCATAGGGCTTTGACCACTCAGTAATTTTCTTCTCATAATTACCGTCATTATCTTTCACAACGCGTACGGGATGATTGAGCGGCTTTGCAATATTCAGATAATTCTTAAAACCGATGCCTCGGACAACAATAATGTCAATACCATGCTCCTCTGGCAAACAACCATGCTTATTGAGATATATTTTTTTCAGAAGTAATTCATCTGAAGGGCCTTCGACAAGAACAAGCTTTTGCGCCAAGACAACTCGCAGTGTGTCATATCCAGGTAGGCGCCTTAATGTCTTAACGGTTTCCTTGTCAATGTCTTTTAGCCTTGTATAACCATTCGCCACAAGGCAAAGGTTTTCAATGCTGAGCTTATTTAATACATAGGAACTATGTGTTGTCAGAAATATCTGTTTATCACTATTCTTCTTTTCGATATGGCTTATTAGCTTAACAAGATTAATATGCGAAAGATGATTTTCTGGCTCTTCTAACATAACAATATCAACGTCTTTTGCCTTGTTCTCTAAGGCAAGTTTTATTTGTATCTGGTTTTGTTCTCCCTTACCAACTTGATCAAAAGATACCTCATCAACCGCAAGCTGGAGACTGCTTTCCCAGCTTGTTGTTGAAGCAATATCAGCAGTTATTTTTAATGACTTATCCGTAATTACGTTATCAGCATCTAGTTTTTTGTTGATAGCAATAACGTCAGGCTCATCATCAAAGCGGGATTTAAGCTGCCGATAGTTAAGATTCAATGTCGAACGCGCGTTCTTTTCAAGTGCCGCGTTTATAATACTATTAATATACTTCGTGCGCCCAAATGAAGGATGCAAACGGGCGGGATCGACGAATAGACAACTTATTTTTTTATTGTGACGAGTGATACGATTCCAAGCAAAGCTATACCATTCAATTTTATATAACTCGACCGGCAGAGTTATGACCTTATCCGGTTCAGTAACAAAAGACTCATATGAATCAGCAAGATCAGGGTCAAAGTATATTCTAACGAAAATTCCCTGATCATCTAATTTGTCGCTATTATTATCACCCTTTAAGTCTGGGTTTCCCTCCAGAAATGCCTCGATCAGTATTTCAGGTAGTTTGTCCTGGGATTTGTCACTTGAAAGATAATCTGCAATAGATTGATTATTAAAGAGGTCAGTAGATAACTCCATATTTAGGGGTTTTCCTCTATAGAGAAAATTTAGACAAATCTCTATAGCCTCAAGAACTGTGCTTTTGCCACTCTCATTATCGCCTACGATTATGTTTATATCTTCGTTAAAGTGAAATTCCTGACTTTGGAATTGCTTAAAGTTTCCTATCTTCAATTTTTTTAACTTCATGCATTTCTCACTTGCTATTCATACTTTTTTTGAAATACTACGTAATTTTCTAGACAATAATCACATCGCCGATGTCCGCTTTGGGTCGAAAACAGCCATCCTCAATGAAAATCCACGCCCTCTAAAAAATGCGCCCCGTCCACAGTGAGTACATTGGTATAGATTTCTGTGCTGTCTACCGATTTATGCCCCAACAATTTACTGAGATATTTTAGCGGCCGACCATGCAGCAATAGATGAATCGCAAACGAGTGCCGAAAAGTATGACTGCTGATTGAAAAGGGTGAGCCCCCTACCCGTTCCACTAAGGCGGTGATGCGTCGGTTCACGGTTTGTCGCGCCATCGGAAAAATTCTTTCCGTTTTCTTAAAATGCCCCGCGTACAAATAACTCTGAATCCGATCCTGTAAGGCATGATCGAGAATGGGCACATAGCGTTTGGGGGAGCGTTGCAGCGCCGCGTTTGTCGGTCGCCCCGGCCGTTGTTTTAAGGTTTTTAAAATCACACCGAAGTCGTAGCCGTCGTCGATAAAGCTGGTGGGGTGCAACGCCAGCACTTCCGAGATGCGCGCACCGGTGGTCCACATCAAATCGAGAATCAGCCGATAGGTTGGGTGTTTTTCCGCATCGAGCAGTAAGAGTACTTCCGGTTTAACCAGATACGCGGGCATGGCATCGATGGTGTCGAGTACAGTGACCCGCTTGGCGATCAGCCGATCCCAATCGATCTGTACGGACTGGATAGGAAAAGAAACGACGGGCTCTTCCATCGGATGAAAGAGTCGCGGTGGACGCGGTGTGGGAAACCCACGGTCGTTGAGGTGTTTTTGTACCATTTCACCTAGATCCCTGGTGCGGTTTGAACCCGATTATAAGCGCACTTTTGACCGGGTTACAACTGCTTTACCCGAGGGAAAAAGCGGTAAAGTGGTGATGTTCCAAAATAACGGTAACGGGTGCAAAGTATCATAAAAACGAAAAAAGAATTTTCTGTTCGGATGGCACAAATATCCTCATTGTTTTTCACGACCTTGGAAAACAATAAGAATAGACATTCCGCCAATGTGATTAAGGGTCTATTTCGAAGGAGGTAATATCGAGATTGATCCCGATATGCGAAGAGCAAGACGTTTTTATAGAGGAATTTTCATAAGGAATGTGGAACCTGTCAGAGGAAGAAACGGCGTTTTTTGAACGAAGAAGAGCGCTTGGTTTGGGTGCTGGATTAGATTGTGACGACAATATAGTTGAGCAGGCTTCTCAAAATAGAAACGCCCTTTTTTGATTGTTGTGCAAGAAAACCTAGATTATTTCTACTTTATAACGGTTTTAATTCCGTTTCGCCCAACGTGCAACAGATGTATTTTTTAGAAAGAGCGCGGCGAATAGATGTTATCCATAAATCGTGTTATACCTTTATTTTATCGCTGTATTTTGCAATATTTTTTTGATTAAAATTAATATTTATCTTTCATTG
This sequence comes from Aurantivibrio infirmus, assembly GCF_054767315.1. Lineage (NCBI taxonomy): Bacteria > Pseudomonadati > Pseudomonadota > Gammaproteobacteria > Cellvibrionales > Cellvibrionaceae > Aurantivibrio > Aurantivibrio infirmus. Next base: position 47,733 of record NZ_BAAFSK010000009.1, on the reverse strand, counting down.
TTCCAAAAATACCAAACAACAATATTGTATTTTTGAACCTATTTTTTCCTTCCATTCTAGCCGTTTAAGTCGCGCTACTCACCATCTATCCTCAACCATTTATTTTCTGAACAATTTGAACTATACCGTCGATAACTATCAATTGTTTCACAATCGATTGGTTTATCACATGTATACATTCGATCAGCATTCGCCCACCGTAGAATCGTGGGTACCACGACAACACAGTACGCCGCGTGCATTGCGTACTAAAGTGGATTTTTATCTTCAGCGATGTATCAAGTTCCCGGAGGTTGCGGCTTTTCATTCTCGCGCAGAACTGTTGCATGCGGCATTGTTGGAAAGTGATCCGGCTGTGACAAGTTTTATTCCGCAGCCCTTACGTTTTCATCTCGGTTCAAAAATCTATGTGCCCGATTGCTATTTTGTAAAAAATAATCAGCGTGTATTGCGCGAAATTAAAGCGCCGGGACAACTACAAAGTTTTCGAGAAAAACGATTACCCCTCTTAGAATCTTACTGCGCTTTCAACCAAGTCAAATTCGAACTCATCGTAAATGATTGGGTGTTTGAACAAGAAGTATTAGCCGAAAATTGGCTACGTATCGTTCGAAACTTGGCGAACGCCATCGATATCGCCACAGATAACGAGGAAAAAACGCTTTACCAAAAGGTCGGATTGAATTCGGGATTGTCCTTAGGCGAAATAATTGACGTGGGTGATCGAGAAGGATCCTATCGTGAAGAAATTGCCTGCTTTCGTCTCTTACACAACGGACGCCTAACAGCGGACCTCACTCAACACCCCTTAAGCTATGACACGGAATTTTTCCTGTGCACGTAACCTGGCAAACGCGATTACAACAACAGCCGCACTTAAAAACCATTGAGAACTGGCCAACCCTCGATCGCGAGACAATACAACCGGAAAAACGACGGCAATTTGTCCGCAATCTTTCGATTGTGAGTCAAGTTTTGCATGGCCATTCCTATCGTGACGTCGCACAAAAAAATGGTGTATCAATATCGTTTGTTTCTAAGTTGCTGCACCGTGCACTTGCGGGCGATGAATCCAAAAATCCTGCATTAAGCGCCGCCTTGGTTCCACATACCAGGCTAATCAAAAGTCGAAGACGGGCGACGTTACCTTCTTTCACCGACAAAACAGGATCACGTTGTGCGTTTCAACACCTCCTTTTGAACGTGCCGAATTTACGCATCGCACTCGACAAAGTTATAAAGGCGCACATTGGAGATTATCGACAGGGGCAAAATTTAAAACCTAAAGCTTTTCACGAAGAATTTTTACGGTTATTAGCCGAGGCGCATTGGCCTAGATCAGCTTACCCTTATACAGAAACCCTTTGTGGTTACGAATCAGCGCGACAATACCTTCACCGACGAACGAACGAATTGTTAATCAAGCAAACAGCACGGCGGCAACCGAAACGCGAAATTCGTGCTCGCGCTATGGTAAAACGGGTGTACCAAGAAATTCAGCTCGACGAACAACGTTTTGATTTATATGCGTCCGTGGGATTTGAAGTGGGAGGCGATCTTAAAGCGATACCGGTTTCGCGTGTGTCCTTGGTTCTGGCGTTGGATGTCGCAACGAATTGTATTCTATCGTATTCCTTAGCCTTGACCGCCGCTCCCAATCAAGACGACATTTTGGAGTGCTTAGGGAAACTACATAAACCCTGGCAGCCACGCGACCTCGTTACCCCAGGACTGTCATACCCGCCGGGGGCGGGTTTTCCCGTGGGTATCGTACATGGCGCTGAGAACCTGGCGCCGGGAGAGTTCCGATTAGATAACGCTTGGGCGCATTCGGCCAACACCATCCGCCACTACATTGCTGAATCGTTGGGTGCGACGTTAAACTTAGGTATCCCCGCTAGCCCTAAACAACGCAATTGGGTTGAGTATGCGTTCAAACTTGCCAGCGATCAGGCGCATCGCTTTGTTTCAACGTCCGGTTCACACCCCAACGATCCCAAAAAACAATCGAAAAAAAATAGCAAAAAGCCACCGATCATTAATTTGCTAACAGTAGAAGAATATCTCGATGTCTTGTTCGCGACCCATAACGCCACACCAAAACCTTTTTTAGAAGGTGCCACTCCGTTAGAAATTATTCAAGAACAAATCCAAACAAAGTATTTGCCTGTGTTGAGCGAACTGGCAGTGAAGTCTTTAAATGTTTTGACCGATACTAAAACGGTGACAGTGCGCTGGGATAAGTCGGGTTTTCGATTGCCCCATATAAATTTCGCGGGTGTGCGTTATCGCGGCGACTGTTTAGCACAAAGCGATTTAGTGAATCAAAAAATCCGCATTCAGATCGATCGCAAAGATATTCGCCATGTCACTGCCTATACATTACTTGGTGAAAAACTCGGTACGCTTGATGCGCCCCGCAGTTGGCAACGGTTTGCGCATTCGCTGAGAACGCGAAAACTCATTTTCGATTATACCAAATCCCGTCGTCGAAAAATCCAGGATCAACACGCCGACTTTTTTGCTTATCTACTGGAGAATAAAGAACTTCCGAGCACTGCACTAGAAATCGTGCGTGTTTATCGTGAAGCAACACAAAACCAAGGAGTAAAATTAATACCGTTGGCAGAAGAAACAGTGCATGAGGGCAGTACGCGTTCTGAAACATCAGCGAACAACGACCAAGAATTCCCAGACTGGACGCCGGATTTTAGCGGTATCGAGGATGACGATTTATGAAAACGATACTAGAAGATCGATTTGAACATCCAATTTTTAAACCGCTTTGGCTTCAATTTACCACGCCGAGCGTCAAGCAGCTGCACCAAAAATTAAAGCAATGGATATACTGTGGCATCACTGGCGGCGTCATTGTCGGCGACGCGCGTATTGGAAAAACCACGGCCATTGAAATACTGCACAACCGATATACCACCCGATCAAAGGGACAACGCATTCACTGTCACCGCTTTGTTGTTCCTAAGCGGGATACGCCCACTATCGCGAACTGCCTCAGGGCTTTGTATTTTAGTGCGGAATTTACGTTAGGGAAAACTAAAAAGGCCGATGAAATGTCCGAACAACTCGTACATTATTTTCTTGATCTTGCCTGTGAAAATGATGATAAAGTGGTTTTATTGATAGTCGATGAGTTTCATCGCCTGTCAATAAATCAAATAGAAGTTTTTGCCGAGCTGCATGACAAATTAAGGCTGCTCAATGCTTCATTGCACGTTTATTTAATGGGGAATGCGAATGAGGCGGAAAAACTGATCGGCGCGTCTGAGCGAACAGAGTATGCACACTTGCGGGGTAGATTCTTCAACCAAAAATACTATTTTAGTGGGATCCAAAATATCAATGATCTTAAGCAATGTTTGCGCATGTACGATGTCACCCGGTATCCGGAAGAAACAGGCCCCACTTATACAGAATACTTTCTCCCCGCTGACTTTAAAAAAGGCTGGCGATTAGAGCAGCAGGCGAAATTGATCTGGGAATGTTATTCAACACACAGAAACGAACTCAGCATCAACAGCTGGGGAATGAAATATTTTGTCGGCACCGTTAGCCCACTGTTAACGGATTATTTACCTCAATATTCAACAGCACAACTCAGCCGTAATATGGTTGAAAAATGCATCGAAGTTTCTGGTCTGATTCCGGACTATGTTCGTGCCACCTAGAGTAATTAATATTGGTCGAGCGTTTTCATGTCCGCTTGAAAGTAATTACAACGTTTACCGACGCCTCCTAATTGCTAATCCTTCGATTAGTAAAACACTTCTAGAACGATCAGCACCTATCATAAAAACACTGTATCCCGATATCTATAAGGCTGTTGATAATCGAATAAAACAAGTTATTTTGTACGCGTACAGCATTCAGTATCCAGATATCAATATAGACCGGTTCGCGAGTCGACTAACTATCTCACCGAAGTGTTATCGACAATGTTCTGCTTGCGCAAAAATGTTATTTCACTCACCAATATATGATTATGTATGGTTAACTCATTGCCCTATCCACAATATCCCACTGGAGCTCTTGTGTCCGGAGTGTGGAATTGAGTGGCCGTCCACTCAATTACTACCTAGAACACAGTGTGCAACTTGCGGTCTTGGAATCAATCAACAAGATGCCTTAAAAGATGGCGCATTTAATGATACTGCTCACAAGGCATTGAATTATTTGTATGAGGTTTTAAACACGTCGAATAATTGTATCGATAGTGAAAATTATGTGATGTCAAATGGAAGAGCGCTTCGGAATTGCGTGTCACCAACGTCGCTTTTTGCGCCTGCTATATTCGAAAATCTTCAGCAAAGAAAAATCGGTTCAGTTTATCGCCGGAATTTAGTAGTAGCTAAGATGAAAACTCACGAATTCAAGTTGTCTCCTTTCGACCAGAATCAGATTACCGGTAAAGAAATTGTTGATATTACTTTTCCATGGGTTCGACCTATTCAAATTTCTATCATTCGAAAAATTGCCAAAGCAATCAGATCCTTAACTGGAAACACACATTTCATTGACGGTGGCAGCGGGTATTCAGATTGCCCGTATTGTATTGCATTTAACTATTGGTGGTGTCTCGTCACCACGGTCTATAGTGATTCAGGTCTTGATAGCAGCTATTCACAGCGCACTATCCTCTCAAGGCCGCTCTTTGAGGTTGCAAGACCTGGCCCAGTTACACAGTATTTAAGCAAGGACGGCGTCATATATAATTTACCCACAGGCGCTCAGAAAATAATTTACGAAAAAGATTTGGAAATGTCTTATTACGCCTTATTTAAGTTTGCCGTGGATTGTTTAAATTATCCCGGCGGAAACCATTTTCAACTGAGAAAATCGGCCATAATTCCTTATCCTTATCTAGGGAAAAATGTGAGTAACCTGAGTTTTGATTTTTGGGTTTTAAAAAAATCAAGGTCAAGAGCACTATTAATTTATTCTGACGAACCGATAATATGTCGCGAAAATATGGCGTTTGTTAAGGCTCCAAAGACTAAATGCATGACCCTTTCGGGCATCAAGGCAGCCGAATTGAAGAAGTATATTGATAACGTGTACTTTTATGAAGAGCAGATTTCAGCAATGTCAGAACCTCACAGGGAAAGAACTGTTAACTTAGGAAAAAAAATTTCAGACATTCAGAAAGGTTTTTATACGCCGATTATAAGCCATGCTAGGAAAGTCGTGGATACAGAAAATTTTGATTCGACATTTTACACGGGCTAATCAGTTAGGATTCACAAGACCAAACGTCACTTCATAAGTGATTGAGCTTTGAACCAAAGCAAAACCGTACAGGCCAACACGACTAAAATAACGTAATCTATAAATTCCATAATATTCTCATCTTGAAGAGCTGAAGGGTATCAAATGCAGGACACTATTATTCGGGCCTTTGGTATTGATAGGAATGAATTGGCGAAATTGTGCCACGTACCATTTTCTACACTCACCCAATGGCATATGAACAGCACCACAATACAACAACATACGAACATTCCACGTCTATTTAAACTCTATGAGGCCGCAGTAGGATGGGAAAGTATGGGTTACCTGGTGCCCGGGGATTATATTCGTGAATCATCACCTGGCCTACCCTCCCTCTATGAGTTGTTAATCGCCGAGTCCATTGATATAGACGCTATTATGTTCCGAGGTTCTCGTCGTTGCTTAAGACAGGTTGATCCCAGTGAGGTAATTGACCCATTTTCTCCGTAAATAGATTGTGAATTCCTTTATGAGCACTTCCACAAAAAAACAGCATCCGTTTTGAATTTCGCTAGTTAAATCCATTAAAAAGGCTAAAAACCTAAACGAGTTGTCAAAAGAGCTGGATGCCATAAGGTATCTAGTGGCCTACCGCCTTTTTCAATATGAGCATCTTAAGTGGTTCTGACGATTATTGGATCAGTTAGTCTAAGTGTGACCAAACCATCGTGGTTTTGAGTGATGTAAAGTGTGACCAGGCCTTCGTGATTCAAGGGTATTGTCAGCGGATCTCTAACAGCGCTATGGGGTACAAATTTATCCAAGATGTGAGGATGAGTCATGTATGCTGGGAAAATCGTTCAGTTTTTAGTTGGAAATCCTCTGAGTGCTAGCTTGAATTTGTAGGGAAAAAGTGTTCCCTGTTTTAACTGGCAAATAATTACAAATATCCAATAGATTCAGTAAGCTATAAATTCCAGGTGTTTCCAGTTATTGTTTAATGCCCATGGATGCCCATCAATCTCTAATTTCATTTAATTCTCCTTCCGAAATTGAAATATCGAGGTGTATTCGCTCTGTATTCTAAATAACTATCACCGTAGTTCTCCTCTAACCACTTCTCTTCGCTAAATGGTGCTATTAAATACCAGAGACTAGTAAGCCCCAACAATGCTAGCGCTTCACTGGATGATATAACAATTCCCAACGCGACAAAGGATATGGCATAACAAACGTACTGAGGGTTTCGGCTGAATCGATACATTCCGGTATTTACAAATCCCATCGCTTCTCCATGCGTATTTTTCCACCCCAAATTTAAAACACCGATTGAACCGAAAGAAAAAAATACAATAAAAATAGGTAGGCTAATATAAAATCGATAGAAAGATGATAAGGACAATGCCCCCCACTGTTCCACTGCCAGCACGAATATGCAAAACAGCATTATCCGCAAGGACCAAAACACTATCCAATATTGCCAAGATCGTGTATTTGGTGGCGGCCATACGGAAACGCCAAAAAATCGTTTACTAGCGATAATGATAAGCAACAAAGAGACATGGACAAATAATCCTGAATAAAAGAAAAACTCGCTCATAGTATTCCAGTTTAATTAGGCTTCTCGTTTCACCCGTTCTCGTCCCGACAATTTTCTTCGGGGAACTCTAGCTCGATGGTCGTGTGTTCAAGTTCGTATGATTTCAGAGACTGAGCAATTTGTTTTTTTAGAGTCAATTGTTCCGGTGGGTTCAATGACGACTTTATTACTAAATGGGCGGTCAACACATGGTGCTCTCCGTCCAGTGACCATAAATGCAAATGATGCACATCGGCTACAACCTCAAACTGTTTTAATTGACGAAACAAATCGCCCCTCAGGTTGTCATTAGGTACACCCTGTAGAAATAGTTTGGCGGTGCTAAATACGTTTTTCAAAACATTAAGCAATATGAACAACGTAAACCCTATAGACAGCAAAGGATCTAAGATTGGCGCCTCGAAAAAAAAGAGAATGATTGCAACCACTAGAACGGCTACCCATCCAAACACATCCTCTAAGAGGTGCCAGTTAAGCACTTTCTCGTTTAGCGTTTTTCCTTTGCGTAGCTTTAATACCGCGAATCCATTCACAGCCACACCCAAAATAGCCAACCAAAACATTCCTTGAACTTCAGGCAGCTGTGGATCAACTAGCCTAGGCAACGCGATGCTTAACACCCATCCAGAACCCACGATGAGTACCAAGCCATTAATGAGTGCACCAAGCAAACTGAAACGACGGTAACCGTAGCTGAACTCTTTGTCCGGTTTTCGTTTACCCACCAAATCCAAAACCCACGCCAAGCCGATGGATAAACTGTCACCCAGGTCGTGTACAGCGTCCGCCATAATGGCAGTGCTGTTGGTGAGGTAGCCGCCTATAAATTCAATGATAGTAAATACTAGGTTTAAGAAAAAAGCCCAGCGAATGCCATCACTTGTGTGGATGTGCGAGTGGTCGTGCATGTGGATTTATGATTCCTTAAAAATGGTATCGATTTCATTCAATGATTTATTTGACACATGTTTTACCTCGTATTCGTTGATAATTCATGGTTTTTGTGAAAGATTCGATACAATGCGGGTAACACGAAAAGCGTCAACAACGTCGAAGAAATGATCCCGCCGATAACCACTGTTGCTAATGGTCGTTGAACTTCGGCACCCGTTCCAGTGTTTAATGCCATGGGTACAAAACCTAATCCAGCGACTAAGGCTGTCATTAATACCGGACGTAAACGAATCATTGCACCATCCATGATCGACGTAGTGAGCTCACCGGTCTCGTGCCACAGTTGGCGAATAAACGCGAGCATTACAAGGCCGTTAAGCACAGCAACGCCTGAAAGTGCAATAAACCCGATACCGGCCGAAATGGACAACGGCATATCACGTAAATACAACGACAACACGCCACCAGTCAGTGCCAGTGGTACACCACTGAAAATAATCAGAGCATCTTTGAGTGAGGAGAACGCTATAACGAGAATCCCCAGAATTACCAACAAAGTAATTGGCACGACAATTGATAAACGTTGGCTGGCAGACTGTAACTGCTCAAACGTCCCGCCATAATCCAACCAATAGCCCGGTGGAATATCGGCTTTTTCGCGAATGCGTGCCTGCACCTCATTTACAAAACTGCCTAGATCACGGCCGCGCACGTTCGTCGTGACGACAATACGACGCTTGCCATTTTCGCGACTGATTTGTGCCGGTGCGGGAGAAATATCCAATGTGGCCACTTCCTCCAAAGGCGCATACTCCCCATTCTTGAGCGGCACGGGTAAAAACTTTAATCGGTCAATATCACGACGGGTGGTCTCAGGCAGACGTACAACCAGTTCAAAACGCCTATCCCCTTCATATATAATGCCCGCCGATTCACCGCCGATGGCAGCAGATACCCAGTCTTGTAATTCCGCAACATTCAAGCCATAACGTCCTAATGCGGTTCGCTTAGGAATGACTGACATTGTCGGCAGTCCCGTTACTTGCTCTACGCGTGCATCTGCAGCGCCATCAATGGAATTTACCACTTGCAAGACATCATTCGCTGTTAAAACAAGCTGATCCAAATCATCTCCGAATATTTTGATGCCAAGATCTGCACGCACTCCGGAAATTAATTCGTTAAAACGCATCTGAATGGGTTGAGTAAATTCGTAATTATTGCCTGGTAGTCCTTCTAATGCGCGCTCCATCTCTTCCACAAGTTCCTCTTTCGTTTTGGTAGAGTCTGGCCATTCGTTTCTAGGTTTTAAAATCACAAAGTTGTCTGCCACATTGGGCGGCATTGGATCTGTTGCCACTTCCGCAGTGCCAATTCGTGCAAATACTTTATCTACCTCTGGGAAAGACTTTATTCTTTGTTCGAGAATTTCTTGCATTTCAACCGCTTGTTCTAGACCGGTACCCGGAATACGCATGGCATGAAGCGCAATGTCACCTTCATTTAATTGCGGAATAAACTCTGATCCCAACGTGGAAGCCAACCACAAGCAAAACAGCACCAACAACGAGGCGAAGCTGACCACAGCCCAACGAAAACTCAATGCGAGTTTTAGCAGTGGTCTATAGGCCAATTTGGTTTTGCTGATCGCAACGCTTTCCTTTTCACTGATTTTCCCGTTCATAAAAACAGCCACAGCGGCAGGTACAACCGTCAGAGAAAGAAACATGGCGGATATCAGGGCCATAACAACCGTCGCGGCCATTGGGTGAAACATTTTCCCTTCCACTCCAGTCAAGGAGAAAATGGGGATGTAGACGATGGCAATAATGGCCACACCAAATAAACTTGGACGAATGACTTCTGAAGTAGCCTCGAAAACCGCATTTAGTCTTTGACGTAAATCTTGGCGCCCACTTTTATGCTGCGATTCGGCAAGTCGTCGAACACAATTTTCTACAATAATCACAGCGCCATCGACAATTAAACCGAAGTCGAGGGCACCAAGACTCATCAAGTTTGCGGATACTCCCGTTTTCACCATGCCGGTAATAGTCATTAGCATCGACAACGGAATCACCATCGCTGTGATCAACGCTGCGCGCAAATTACCCAACAAAAGGAACAGCACGACGATGACTAACAGCGCTCCTTCCATTAGATTTTTGGCAACGGTAGTAATTGCCTTGTCCACCAAAGACGTGCGATCGTAAACTGCTTCAGCTACGACGCCTTCTGGCAAGGATGCTTGGATATCAGCGAGTTTTATAGCAACGTCCTGAGCAACGGTTCGCGAATTTTCACCGATCAGCATCATGGCTGTGCCTAAAACCGTTTCAGTCCCATCCCTGGTTGCCGCGCCCGTACGAAGTTCTTTACCTATTCCAATCTCGGCGACGTCTTTGATCTTTATCGGCACGGTTTCGTGTTCGGTGATAATCACGTTGCCGATATCTTCCATGGTAGCCAGCTGACCAGGAGATCGAACCAACAACTGTTGGCCGTTGCGCTCGATATATCCAGCACCGCGATTGTCGTTATTTGCTTGAAGTGCGATCACCAAGTCTTCAACGCTGACTTTGTAATACAGCAATTGCGCCGGGTCTGGCATCACATGGTATTGCTTGTTGTAACCACCAATACTATTGACTTCAATCACTCCCTTCACTTGCGCTAGTTGAGGTTTGACAATCCAGTCCTGAATTTCACGTAACGCAGTCGCCGTGTAAGGTTCGCCATTGGCCATACGAGCATCTGGATTGGCCTGCACGGTATACATAAAGATTTCACCCAGTCCCGTAGAAATGGGTCCCATCTCTGGTTCAAGCCCGGGAGGCAATGCACTTTTGATGGCGCCAAGCCTAGCGTTAATCAGATTCCGTGCGAAATAAATATCGGTGCCCTCTTCGAACACAACGGTCACCTGAGACAAACCGTATCGTGAAAGTGATCTTGTATAAGAAAGATTGGGCAAACCTGCCAATGCGGTTTCCACCGGATATGTTATCCGCTGTTCCGATTCCAATGGCGAATAACCTGGAGCTGCAGTATTAATTTGTACCTGAACATTGGTGATGTCCGGTACCGCATCAATGGGAAGTTTTTGATAATTCCAAACGCCTACACCCGCGATGACAAAAATAAAACTTAAAATTAGTAAGCGCCTTTCAATAGCAAGGCGCAAAATTGAATCAATCATAACGCACCTCGATTAATGTTCGTGTTCGGCTTCAGATTTTTCGATATCTGCTTTAATCAGATAACTATTTTCGCTGACATATTCATCACCAGATTCAATGCCATCCAGAACTTCATAAAAATGATCATCCTGCTGCCCAAGTAGTAGTGGTTTAAAAACATATTCATCATCTTGCTTGAGAAATACACCTTGTCGGCCACCCAACGATTGCACTGCATCCTTCAGAACAGCGAGTGAAACCGGGAAACTGTTTGTTTCAATTCGAGCCTCCACCAATAAGCCAGGTGACAAATTGTGGACGCTATTTTCAAACTCGACTCGCGCAAGTTGATAAGGAGCATTCAAAGAAGGAATAATATGACTGACTTCGGCCTCGAAACCTACATTGTTGCTGGAGACTATGTTTACCGACTGGCCTTCTTTGACCGAAAGTTGTTGTGCTGGATAAATCTTGAGTTCGGCCCACAGTGTTTCAAAGTTAGCGATAGAAAATAATCGTTGGTTTTGGGTGGCCTCACCAGTATTAGCATGTCTCTCAACAATGCGACCCGATATTGGAGCGCGAATTTTATAGCTTTTGAGACTTTCATTTGACTCCACATCGGCAAGTACGTCCCCCGTTTTAACATAATCACCAATCGTCACGTTGACTGATTTCACCAGTCCTTCAAAACGAGCACGTACATGGCTAACTTGTTCCGGTCCAGAAGCCAACGAGCCATAAACGGATATCGTTTGGTGAAGTTGTTGAGGGCTCGCGAATGCAGTCACTATACCCACCTGTTTAGCCATATCGTCGTCTATACGGCTAGTATTTTCTTCCTCGTGCTCATGTGAGTCCTCTTCACCGTGTCCATGATCATCATGCTCTTCGTGATCTTCTTCATGTTGTTCCGTTTCATCATGTTCGTCATGGCCTTCGTGATTTTCATGTTCGTCCTGATGGTCATGAGCATCTTGAGCGAAGGCAGTGACACCGATGAACATGGCAAACAGAGCTGCGGTTAAAAATAACCAAAATGTTTTCATGCTTTTCATAATCTGTTCCTAGAATTGGGTAACGATACAATTTAAAGCTGACCGAAATCAGTGATCGTGGTTATGTTCGTCGTCATCGTGATCTTCATGCTTTTCTGAGTCATCATGTTCATCATGACCTTCGTGCTTTTCATGTTCGTTCTGATGGTCATGTGATTCTTGTGCGATTGTGGTGACACTGACGATGCTGGCAAACAGCGCTACAGCCAAAAATAACCCAAACGTTTTCATGTGTTTCATAATGTATTCCGTAAATTTTGGTGACAGAACAGTTTAAAAACTGCCTGAAATTATTCATTGTTTTCTGTTAAATCAGACAAAGGTGCTGCCGTGTATTGCTCAATACTGGCGCGCAACGTCAATGCTTGCTTTGCGCTGGCAATCAAATTTTCTTGGGCGTCCACGAGGTCTCTCTGCGCGTTGATCCAATCGGTATATCGATAGCGACCTCGGTCATAGGCATCCGCGGCTTCAACGACGGATTCTTCCAGTAATGGAATCACCGTATCTCGCAATTCGTTTGCCTGCGCGATTGCTTGCTGCTGCTGTTGCGTCAAAGAAAATAAAGTGGATTGCAGTTCTAATAACGCAATGTCTCGCCGCTGTTGAACTTCCAACAAATCCGCTTGTGCGGCCTTGACATTGCCTGAGGATCGCTTGCCAGAAAACAAAGGAATATTCAGTCCAAGAACTAACGCCGTATCACTGGTTTCCTGAAATTGGCGAGCACCCAGTTGCCATTGAATATCAGGGGAACTTTGAGAGCGTGACAATTCCAATTGCGCCTGTCGCACGCCCAGTTCAGTGGCATACACTTCCACGATGGGGTTATTGAGAATAACGGATTGAAAATCGTCGAGATCGACAAGGTCACCCACATCAAAAAGATCTCCAGTAACACCATCGAAATCGATTGCGGTCTGTCCCCACAAGAGCGCCAATTGTGATTTGGCAATAGTGAGTTCCGTCGCAATGGCTTCCCTTTTTCTCAATGCCTTCACATTTTCGGCTTGAGCTCGCAACACATCAGTTCGCATGGAAGCGCCGGCTTGCGAACGCTGCTCAATAGAACGCAGAGTGTTTTCTGCAATCTGTGAGGATTCGTCGGCAATTGCCAGCCTTTCTTGCGCGGCCAACACAGTAATGTAACGTCGAGTCACTTCTGCCAACAGTGCCAATGCTTCGAGCTGCTGCTGCATTTTCAATTGAGTGTGCTTGGCATTAGTGACGGCAACCCGTGCGCGCTTTTTATTACCAAGTTCAATGAAAGAAGATAATGCCACGGTAGTTTCGGCCTGATCGACGCCAGAAAAATTTCCACTGCCTGCGACATTTTCAATTTCAACAGCGAGTTCTAATGCAGGGGCAAGATTCGCTGATTCTTGCAAACCCGCTACGCCCAATAAACGGGTGGCGTAAAGTTGCAACTCTGGGTTGTTGTTAAGTGTTTTCTTTACAACTTCATCTAATGTCAACGATAGCTTTGACTCCTGCGCCTGCGCTGAAACCCCAGAGCTTGCGACTAAAAAAATCAAAACTAACTGAAGACATCGCTCTCGCATAGGAGCGAACAAGAAAGTACACATAAGTGACTACCTTCGGTTAAAAACGAAAAAAGAGAGTTAAAACAAAATTTTTGAGGTGGTTATGCCCGCGGAGGACGGAACGAGGACTCGATAGGAGAGAGATATTCTTCTCGGTGATAGAAGTCTTGAAGAGAAATGGAAACGGGTTTTACGATCAGCAAATGATCGGTTAATACCATAACGACATGAACGCCATGACAATGGCAGCAATGATGGCAGTCTAACAATGAATCACTTGGCTCAATGTCTTCATGCAGAGCGAGGGGCTCATCAATTTGATGATCATGGAAATTGAGGTCGTCGCTTAATTCTGTGTGGTGGTAATTTTTAAGCTCAAGGCTGCTGCTAAGCTCATGGCTGTGTTCAAACGTTAGATGATCAGAGCCGCTTTGATGAGTTTGATGGATATCCGCTAAAGCGCTCACAGACTGCACAAAGAATATAAGCAAAAGCACAATACTTAAGCTTAGTTTCAATGGCCTGATTGGCGTTGTCGAGCGATTCATATTCATGACAATGGATTCTAATATGTATAGTAACTATAGAGTCAAATTTTTTATTGGTCGATGATGTAGACCACAAAATTTCACCCTGATTCCAGCTTCTGGTTGACTCTATACCCACTATAGGGTTTAAGCTGGGAATAGTTCTCATTTGCACTAATCCTACGCCATAAGTGAGTTGGCCGACAGTGAAATTTCAAAAATTACTTAAACATTTATGCACCAGTGCTTGGTTTGCCGTTGTTTTGAGCCTGTCAGCAACCCCAGCCGTGGCCCTGGATTCAACTGAATTACGCCAATTGATGCAGCTTGCCGAGTACATTGGCGTTGATTACATCGAAGCTGTGGATGATGGCGAAGTCATCAATAGCGATGAGTACCAGGAGATGGAGGAATTTTCTCAGTTAATCCTGGACCGCGCCGAAGGCATTGAGGAGCCGAGCGCCCAGGCAATTCTCGCTGCCGCAGATAGGTTGGTATCAGCCATCCAAGACAAACAAGATTTACCCAACATCCAATCATTAACCAATGAACTTCGACGGCTACTGTTGGAGATATCACCCGGCCTATCATTGCCCCGTGAACTAACCGAACCCGCGATTGTTCAAGAGCTTTTCAGCACGCTATGCGTGAGTTGCCACGGCGAAAACGGCCAAGGCGATGGCCTGTTGGCAGAAAATCTCAACCCGCCTCCAACGGATTTCACAGATCACGAACGCGCTATGAGCCGTTCAATACTTGGTTTGTACGATGCTATTAGCAACGGCATTGATGGCACGGCCATGACGCCCTACCCGCAATTGAGTGATCAACAACGCTGGTCCTTGGCATTTTACTTAGGCCGCTTGGCGTTCAATGACACAGAAAATGATGTCCAACCATCAATTGGTTTAGAGCAATGGATTAATTACAGTCCCAATGCGCTACTGGCCCAACACCCTTCTTTAGATGCCAACGATATCAACGCACATCGTTCGCAACCCGAATTATTTTTCCAAGCTCCCAGCAACCCCTTACAAATCTCACGGTCGCGATTACAAGCGTCACAAAGTGCCTACCATCAAGGCAATTTAGATTCCGCTCATAAGTTGGCCGTCAGCGCCTATTTGGATGGATTTGAATTAGTAGAAAACAGTTTGGATGCCAGAAGCGTTGAGCTTCGGCGAGAAATTGAAGCGAGTTTAATGGGGTTTCGACAAGTTGTTTCCAAGCCTGAAAATGGTTCAAGGGTGGACGATGCTTTAACTCAAGCCTTGGAACAACTACAACGCGCAGAACAATTACTCTCGGAAGAATCACTGTCTTCGAGCACGTTGTTTAGCGTTAGCTTAGTGATTTTATTACGTGAAGGGCTGGAAGCACTTTTGGTGATCATTGCATTGGTCGCCGTCTTAATTCGCACCGAAAGAAAAGACGCCGTTGCTTATGTTCACGCCGGATGGATTATTGCACTGGTAGCCGGTGCAGGCACCTGGATTGCAGCACAAACCTTAATAAATATTAGCGGTGCAAGCCGAGAGATAATGGAAGGTGTGGCCGCGCTACTCGCAGCAGTGGTGTTGTTTTATGTGGGCTTTTGGATGCACAGTAAAACCAATGCAGTTCAATGGCAGGCTTATATTAAGCGCAGTATCGACCACAATTTAAAAACCGGCACTCTGTGGGGCATCGCAGGCCTTTCATTCGTTGCGGTTTACCGTGAAGTGTTTGAAACGGTTTTATTTTATCAATCGCTTTTAACCCAAGCCGAGACCAGCCAACTGAGCGTTGTTTTTGGCGGTTTTATTGCTGGCGTAATTTTATTGGCGATCATCGCCTGGATAATGATTCGTTATTCGTTCCGCTTACCCATTGGCCGTTTTTTCTCGATAACAACGTATTTGTTATTAGTGCTCTCATTCATTCTAATGGGAAAAGCCGTTACCGCTTTACAAGAGGCGGCTCTCATCAGCGCCACACCGCTTCCCTGGCGAATTGAATTTGATTGGCTGGGCATTCACTCTACATGGCAAAGCCTATCGGCGCAGTTGCTTGTACTCCTATTGTCAGGTTTTATGTTATTACAAACACGGATGCAAACAGACTCTGCGGAGGCAGCTCAATAAATGCGAAGTCACCAACGTAAAAGTGACTATGCTTTGAGTCCTTGCAAAATGCCGCAGTCCTTAACGGCTTTTGCTCCGCCGCAATTAAGGCGTAATAACTTTAATTGTGATTTTAAATTGCGCAGTGCTTTGATTCGGGTATCGACCTGCTGGATATGGGCATCCACCATGGTGCTGACATCATCGCAACATGCGTCCGGAGACTTTTGAAGGTTCAACAATTGCCGAACCTCTTCCAAAGTTAAATCGAGTTCTCGACAGTGCTTGATGAACAATAGTTGCTCCAAAGCCTCTGAACTGTACAAACGAAAGTTGCCCTCGCTTCTTTTTGGCTTTGAAAGCAGGCCTTCTTTTTCATAGTAACGAATGGTCTGGATGCTACAGTTGGATCGCTGCGCCAAATCACCAATTTTCATCAATAACTCCGAGCTTGACTCTATAGTTACTCTAGAGTCTAAACTCATTTAAGATCGGATAAAATAGTTATTTTCGATATAGGAGCCTCCCCTTGAGCGATTGTGGTTGTTCGGTAGAAATTAAAGACCAGAGCCAAAAACAAGTGCTGTATTGGCTGTTGGGCATCAATGGTTTGATGTTCCTTGTGGAAATTGTCGTGGGAATCATGGCGGACTCCACCGCCTTGATCGCCGACTCCATGGATATGCTGGCAGATGCAATTGTCTATGTAATTGGCCTTTACGCTGTGGGGCGCGCCGTATCAAAAAAAGCGAAAGCAGCGCAACTCAGTGGCTATTTCCAAGCCACACTGGGCAGTTTAATTTTGCTGGATATTATCCGTCGTATTTTTACTGGCAGCGAACCGGTGTCAATTTTAATGATGGGCATGGGTAGTGTTGCTTTGGTCGCAAATGTCGTCTGCCTTTTTCTGATTCAAAAACACAAGGAAGGCGATGTACACATGCGAGCAAGTTGGATATTTTCAGCTAACGACGTAATTGCGAACGCTGGTGTAATTCTTGGTGGGTTTTTGGTGATGTGGTGGCAAACGCGTTGGCCCGACATAGTTATCGGCGTGATTATTTCTGTACTGATACTTCGCGGTGCGAGAATGATTTTAAAAGATGCTACGACCGAACTAGAAACCTTCTAAGATACTGATTAAGCCTCAATTCCTTTCTTACGTGAATCTTCATTCAATAACTGCATTAACTGCATTAACTGCATTAACTGCATTGGCGTGGCCGTTAGCACTCTAAATCAGCCACTACCGCTGAGATTAATACAAAACTAGCCCGAATGGGAAATGGTGTGCGCAATGATAGTCCTTCTGGAAACGATTGCGCCGTTTTCTTTTCCTTAGCAATTAGCTTTGTCGCCTCGGTTTCGTTATTTTACATTACTGGGGTTCTTCTCCTACTCACCACACACTATCGACAAGATATTAAAAAACCATTTCAAGAAAGACAAAATATAGAATTGACTATTTTTTAAACTTAAACCGTGGGTGTTGGACAAAACGTTCTACTTTTTAGGTGGAAAACCGCGGACCGATCGTTTGACTTCGTTGAGAGCGTTCGTTCACTGTTTTAATAGGTTGTAGATTACAAATGTTCAATAAAATCAGCAAGTTAAAAATATTGTCTGTTTCCAGTTATAGTCGGACACCCAAAAACAAACTGCTAATTTAAAGCACTTCTACGAGCAATTTCATCGTTAAATTCGCCCCTGAATTCAATCGGTGAACGCCACTCAAGACTCCGCATCGCCGACAGATTGAACAGAAATCAGCTTTAGATGCCCTCTATACAGGATTGGGCTAAAAGATCCTTACTTTCTTTGAATATATATGAGCAAAACTGGCTAACGTCCTGTATATTAGCGGCCAATTTTTTAACCCTGTCCTGTTGAGAGCACCATGACTGACCTATCTCTGTATCGAAACATTGGTATCTTCGCTCACGTTGATGCCGGAAAAACCACTACAACCGAACGTATTCTAAAGCTGACGGGTAATATCCATAAAATCGGTGAGGTTCACGAAGGTGAATCCACAACTGACTTCATGGAGCAAGAAGCCGAGCGCGGAATTACTATCCAGTCAGCGGCCGTTAGCTGTTTCTGGAAAGGCACTCGCTTTAACGTTATCGACACCCCTGGGCACGTTGACTTCACTGTAGAGGTTTATCGTTCATTGAAGGTTCTTGATGGCGGTGTGGGTGTATTTTGTGGTTCTGGTGGTGTTGAGCCTCAGTCTGAAACAAACTGGCGCTACGCGAATGAGTCGAAAGTATCTCGTTTGATCTTCGTGAATAAGCTAGATCGCGTTGGCGCGGACTTTTTGAAGGTTACGGCGCAGATCAAGAAAGTGTTGGGTGCAAACCCCTTGATTATGACTTTGCCCATCGGCATCGAAGATGATTTTGTCGGCGTTGTCGATCTGTTGAGCAACCAAGCTTACGTTTGGGATGAAACTGGCCAACCAGAAAATTACGAAGTGACCGACGTACCAGCCGATATGGTTGATACTGTTGCAAAATACCGCGAGCAGCTGATTGAATCGGCGCTTGAGATGGATGACGATTTATTAATGGCTTATATGGAAGGTGAAGAACCTTCTGTTGATGACATTAAACGTTGTATTCGGAAAGGAACGCTAGAGCTCGAGTTCTTCCCTACTTACTGCGGCTCAGCATTTAAAAACAAAGGTATGCAACTCCTACTGGATGCGATTGTTGATTATTTGCCAGCGCCTCAAGAAGTTAATCCGCAGCCCTTAACTGATGAAGAAGGTAATCCTAACGGAGAGTACGCTATTGTTTCTGCCGACGAGCCTTTGCGTGCTTTAGCATTTAAAATTACCGACGACCGCTTTGGTGCCCTCACCTTCGTGCGTATTTATTCAGGTAAATTAAATAAGGGTGACACCATTCTTAATTCCTTTACTGGAAAAACTGAACGTGTTGGCCGCATGGTAGAAATGCAGGCCGATGATCGTAACGAACTAAGTAGTGCGCAAGCCGGAGACATTATCGCTATCGTCGGCATGAAAAATGTTCAAACAGGTCACACTCTTTGCGATCCGAAACACGAATGTACGCTTGAAGCGATGGTATTCCCTGAGCCTGTAATCTCAATTTCTGTGACGCCAAAAGACAAAGGCTCAACAGAAAAAATGGGTATTGCGATCGGCAAAATGGTTGCGGAAGATCCAACTTTCCGTGTTGAAACTGATGTGGATTCAGGTGAAACCATCCTTAAAGGAATGGGCGAGTTGCACTTGGATATTAAGGTCGACATTCTAAAGCGTACTTACGGTATTGAATTAGAAGTTGGACAACCGCAAGTTGCTTACCGCGAAACTATTACGCAAAAAATCGAAGATAGTTATACACACAAGAAGCAATCGGGTGGTTCTGGTCAGTACGGTAAAATTGATTACACCATGGAACCAGGTGAACCTAATACAGGCTTTACCTTCTCTTCTACAGTTGTTGGTGGAAACGTTCCGAAGGAATTTTTCCCTGCTATTGAGAAAGGTTTCGCAACTATGATGGAAGAAGGCCCCTTGGCGGGTTTTCCCGTTCTAGATGTTGCGGTTAATCTTTATGATGGTGGTTTCCATGCTGTTGACTCATCGGCGATTGCGTTTGAAATCGCCGCGAAAGGTGCGTTCCGTCAATCGATGCCTAAGGCTGGCCCGCAAATACTTGAACCAATCATGAAAGTTGATGTGTACAGCCCAGAAGATCATGTTGGTGATGTTATCGGTGATTTGAACCGCCGTAGAGGTATGATCTCTGATCAAGAACCTTCATCAACTGGTGTGCGTATTAAAGCGAATGTACCGCTTGCAGAAATGTTCGGTTACATCAGCACATTACGTACGATGACCTCTGGTCGTGGTCAATTCTCGATGGAATTTTCTCACTACTCAGCGTGCCCAAACAATGTGGCTGATGAGGTAATTGCAAAAGCGAAAGAGAAAAAAGCCGCAGCCGCTAAGTAATTTCCGACTTGCTGAACGTTTAAAAGCCCTGCCAGTGAAGACTGGCAGGGCTTTTTTATTAGTAGCTTGTTATTTATCGGTTTTATTTGCAATTTGTGTCGACGGAATTTTGGGGTCGACATTTAGCGATGAGTTTTGTTGAACACTTATTCGACAATAATTCTTAGTTTTAGTTATGTTGTTTCAGAAAATTCTTCGGTATCAATTTCTAGCTGAGTTTTTTCGTTGTAGCGTGATCCATGAACGGTATTTTGATTAATAATATTTTCAATTTTAACAATAAGATCAGCATCAAGTTTCACATTCGCTGCGAGGCAATTTTCACGCAAATGTTCGATACGTGTTGTCCCGGGAATTACGTTTAAGTTTTCATCCGTATGTAACAACCAAGCAAGAGCCAGCTGAGACATGCTGCAGTTTGCTTGATTGGCTAAATCTCTACAATTTTCAAGTAAGGCTAAATTTTTTGCCAAGTTAGGCTCTTGGAAGCGAGGCATGTTGTTCCGTAAATCTTTTTCGAGAAAGTTTGCTGGGCTTTGTAATGTTCCGGTGAGCGCCCCTCTTCCCAGAGGCGAAAATGCAACGAAGGCTGTACCTAATGCTTTGCATGTGTCGAGAATATTTATTTCGGGGTTTCGCGTCCATAAAGAATATTCAGTCTGTACGGCGGCAATCGGATGAACGGAATGTGCTAAGCGCAGCGTTTGCGCTGACACTTCTGATAAACCTATATTTTTAATCTTTCCTTCTTGAACCAAAGCTTTTAAAGCGCCAACACTTTCTTCGATGGGAACGCTTTTATCCCAACGATGCAAATAATAAAGATCAATAACGTCTGTTTGTAGACGTTGCAATGAGCCTTCACAAGCGCGTTTTATCGCTTCCGGCCGGCCATCGACTTTACGCGTTAACTCTGGTGTTGTTAAACCACATTTGCTGGCTAACAATATATCGTTACGAAATGGTTTAACCGCTTTCCCGACCAGACTTTCGTTACTGCCGAAGCCATACAGAATGGCGGTATCAAAATGATTAACGCCTAAGTCAAACGCGTTTTGAATTAATTTTATACCTTCCTTTTCGCTTAATGGATTGCCGTAGGCGTGGCTCAGGTTCATGCAGCCGAGGCCAATAGCGTTAACGTCGTGTCCGGCTAGAGATCGTTGACTCATCGATATAGCTATCCCATTGTTTCTTCGAGTTGATTCAATATTTCATAGCATGCGAGTACGCTCGCTACGCTTGAGTTGGGCTCCCTTCCCTCTTTTATCGCAGAGAAAAACTCCCTATCTTGCAATTCAATACCATTCATTGACACGTCTACTTGGCTGACATCTATCGCTTCTTCTTTACCATTCACTAAGTCGTCGTAACGCGCTATGTAAGTTCCGTTATCGCAAATGTAGCGGAAGAAAGTTCCTAGTGGGCCGTCATTATTGAAAGATAGTGACAAGGTGCAAATTTTTCCCGATGTTGTTTTTAATTGAATAGACATATCTAAGGCAATGCCAAGTTCTGGATGTATCGGCCCTTCAACTGCGTTGGCAACTACAACTTTTTCCCCGGTTTGATATTGGAAAAGATCGACGGTATGTGCAGCATGATGCCAAAGTAAATGGTCGGTCCAAGAGCGGGGTTCGCCTTTTGCGTTAATATTCTTGCGCCGAAAGAAATAAGTTTGCACATCCATTTGTTGAATACTTATTTCACCAGCGGCAATGCGTTTTTGAACCCATTGATGAGAAGGGTTAAAACGGCGTGTGTGCCCGACCATGCAGACTAAACCGGTTTCTCGTTGTTTTTTTGCAACAGCTTGCGAATCTTGCCAATTATCAGCGAGAGGAATTTCCACCTGAACATGTTTGCCCGCATCCATACACTGAATGGACTGCTCAGCATGTAATTGTGTTGGGGTACACAAAATAACTGATTCCACTTCCGGTTGTCTCAATGCTTCAGCAAGATCAGTCGTTACGTGAGGAATATTATATTGCTTAGCAACTTCTTGTGTTTTATCTAAGCTGCGCCCTACTAAAGAAACGACCTCTACACCGTCGATATTCTTTATTCCGTCTAAATGCTTTATGCCAAAGGCGCCTGCGCCTGCTAATGCAACTTTCATGTTTTCCTCACTATTTTTTCGGATTGACAATTTTTCTATATCAATTGTTATTTGTTCTCAAGAATTAAATGGCCTACTGCCGTATTCGATGCTGGTACATGATAAAAACGATGGCGGCAATTAACGTTTTCGTTGAGCGCACCACGCATAATTAACCACATAACCAACTCGATACCTTCCGAACCCGCTTCGCGTACGTAATCAATATGCGGTACTTTTGATAAACCCTCAGGATCATCGATAAGACGATCCAAGAATTGGTTGTCAAATTCTTTATTAATTAAACCGGCTCGAGGACCTTGTAATTGATGACTCATGCCACCCGTACCCCAAATCTGGACGTTTAAATCTTCATCAAAACTTTCAACAGCTTTGCGAATTGCTTGCCCTAACATATAACAACGTCGGCCACTGGGTGGTGGGTACTGGACTACATTAACGGCGAACGGAATGACCTTACAGGGCCATTCTTCTGCTTGGCCAAACATGACTGATAATGGGACTGTTAAGCCGTGGTCAACGTCCATGGTATTTACCATGGTGAGATCAAAATCATCCTGAATGATGGATTGTGTCATGTGCCAAGCCAAATCCGGATGACCGATAACGTCTGGCACGGGGCGCGGTCCCCAACCTTCATCGGCAGGCTTATATCGATCGCCCACTCCAATCGCGAAGGTGGGAATCAAATCTAAACTGAAAGCACTGGCGTGATCGTTGTAAACCAGAAATACCACGTCAGGTTTTTCTTCGGCTATCCATTTTTTTGAAAAATCGTAACCCGCGAAAACGGGGCGCCAATAATCATCTTGAGCATTACCGTTGTCTAAGGCGGCACCAATTGCCGGTACGTGTGATGTTGCTACACCTGCTGTGATTCTAGCCATAATTTTTATTTAGCCTCATCTTTAAATCGGTTGCCTTCCACAGAACGGCCACCGTTAATCATCATCTGTTTATATTCTTCCACCGACATCCCGGTCATAGTCGATGCAGCATCCTGAAAACTGATACCATCACTTGAAAATATTTTTGCGAGAAAGTAGATATTCCCGCCGAGAGAAATCATTTGATTGTAATCTCGATTTAACACGCCTTGTTTTTGCTCTTCATCCATCGGCCACTGATCAAGGTAAGCCCGTTCATCGGCTTTAAACTTTTCGCGGTTTTCTGCTTTCATTAAAGACATGCAAAATTGATTCAGGTGATAGCCTTTGCGGGACATTTCTGCATCAAAAATAGTCGTGCCCGGTACATTAGCGTAGGGTTTATCAAGTGCCATTTTAGTTTTCCTCAGGCCAATATAAATTCATCGGATTGGTAACCAAAAGCTTTTGTTGCAGTTCAGTTGTTACCGCGATCTTTGGAATGAAATCGACAAGCTTGCCATCGTCTGGCACATGAGATTTCATATTCGGGTGTGGCCAATCCGTACCCCATAACACGCGATCGGGAAACGACTCGACAACTTTTTTTGCAAAGGGAATGACATCTTGGTAAGAAGGTTCTCCACTGATGGACAGTCGCTCTGGACAACTGACTTTTGACCAAAAATTGGTGTTTTCTCGCATTAACTTTAAGAACAAAGCGAATTCTTCCCCGTCGACAGGTTTGCTAACGTCGGGCCTTCCCATGTGATCAACCACGACGGTTGTTGGTAAAGCGGTAAAGAAATCATAAAGCTCAGGTAATTCTTGTGCTTCAAAATAAATGACAATATGCCAGCCTAGTGGTTTGATACGTTGTGCTATCTCAACTAATTCATCTTTTGGCAAAGAATCGACGAGTCTTTTTACAAAATTAAAACGCACTCCTTTAACACCAGCTTTATCAAGCGCTCGTAGTTCATCATCACTGATACTGGCTTTAATTGTTGCAACACCTTTTGCGCGTCCTTCGCTCGAATTCAAGGCATCAACCAATGCTCGGTTATCAGCACCATGACAAGTGGCCTGAACAATAACATTGCGTGAAAACCCTAAATAATCACGTAAATTAAACAGTTGATATTTTGAGGCATCGCAAGGCGTGTATTTGCGTTCTGGTGCAAAGGGAAATTCATCGCCAGGACCGAAAACATGGCAGTGCGCATCGATTGCTCCTTCAGGCACCTTAAAAATGGGTTTGCTTGGGTTTTGGTGCCAAACCATCCAATCGCTATCCATTGTAAAATTTTCACCCATGTTTTTACTTCCCTTGTGCTTTTAATATCGCATCTAAGCGCGGATAAACACGGCGAGCGTTGCCCTCATACACCTGATATAAATCCTCAGGAGATAAATTCAAAGCGTCGACATAGCGTTTGGTATCGTCAAAATAAAAACCTGTTTCAGGATCAATACCGCGCACTGCACCGACCATCTCCGAGCCGAAAAGAATATTGTCGATATTGATCACTTCGAATAACAAATCAATGCCGGGTTGATGGTAAACACAGGTATCGAAAAAAACATTTTTCATTACGTGTTCAGCCAACGGCGGTTGTTTTAACATATCGGCTAAGCCGCGATAGCGTCCCCAGTGATAAGGTACAGCGCCACCGCCATGGGGAATGATAAAGCGTAAATCAGGAAAATCTTTAAACAAATTCCCCTGTAAGAATTGCATAAACGCCGTGGTGTCGGCATTAATATAATGTGCACCCGTCGCGTGAAAATTGTGATTACAAGATCCGGACACGTGGATCATTGCCGGTACGTCGAGCTCTACCATTTTTTCATAGAAGGGATACCAGCTTTTATCGGTTAAGGGCGCCGAGGTCCAATGACCACCCGAAGGGTCCGGATTTAAATTACAACCCACGAAACCTAATTCGTTCACACAGCGTTCTAATTCTGCCACTGAGTTTTTTATCGGCACGCCGGGAGATTGTGGTAACTGACAAACGCCAATGAAAATCTCCGGATACAAATCAACAACGCGTTTTATTAGGTTATTACAAGCTTCAGTCCATTCTTGGGAAATAGCTTCATTCCCAAGGTGATGAGCCATTACTGAAGCGCGAGGTGAAAATATTGTCATATCAGCACCGCGCTCTTTTAACAAACGTAATTGATTTTCTTCTATGCTCTCCCGAATCTCGTCGTCGGAAATATTGGGCGTGCTTGGCTTAGGAAGATCTGGGTTGGTAAAATCCGCAAGCTGTTGATCCCGAAAGTCTTGATGCGGCTTCGGCGCAGTTGTGTAATGACCATGACAATCAATAATTAAAGGCAATGTCTTTCCCTCTTTCGCTATCAGTTTATTCTGAACATTTAAATTAATGCTGTTATTTTATTTGTTGCTTAAAGCAGTTCTAAATTGATCAAGCATGGAATCGATAGTTTCACCAGTGACATCCTGATTAAACCTTGCTGTCCAAGCTTGGGTATCTACGCAAGCTTTGCTCATTAAGCCTGGAAGACCAGCATCGGTTACGGTTTTATGTACTTCACTCATTTCTTCTGCACGTCTTACGCCGTGTTCCAAGCTACGGGAGATCATATAAGCGCTGTGTTGCTGCCAATTAATTCCCGGTAGTAAATTATTAAGAGAATTTATCACTTGATCTTCCACGCCATAATATCGCGCACTAACGAGTGATTCAGTAATCAAGGATTCCATGCCTTTGATAATAACGCTGCGGCACATTTTGCTGGCGGCGGATTTTCCAAGTTGCGCAGAAAAGAATTCACTGCCGGTAAAACCAATATTTTTAGCGATAGTCGAAAATGCTTGGGCGTTTGGTCCACCTAATAAAATAGGGGCGTTAATTTTCTGCGGATGAATAGGCGACATAATCGCGCCCTCAACAAATTTCACTTGACCCTTAAAGAGTTTGGCCATCCCTTGTTTCGTTTGCGGAGCTACAGAGTTGAGATCCAAATACCAACTATCGTTACGAATAAAACGAGAAACGGATTCGGCGGCATTCATTGCTTGTTCAGCAGTAACCACTGAAATGACTAAGTCTGCATTTTTTACTGCATCCTCAAGACTATCAAGGCTTAAAACCCCGGTTACTTCTTGACGATTTTTACTTGCTTTGCTGTTGGTGTCTTTAAAGGCAATGTCGTAACTATAGATACACCGCTCATCGCAAAGTAAGTCCCGCGCCAGGGTGCTGCCAACTTCGCCGAATCCGATTAGACAAATACTTTTTAAAAGACTCATGGCTTATTCCATATTCCCGACGGAATAAAAACATCACCAGACATCAATTTTCGGGCCGTACGCAACAAAGCAGAACGCTCAATGGCAACTGAATCTTTTTCTTCTCTGAAAGAAAGTTCGACAGTAAAAAATCCAGTTGGATGTTCTACCATTAATTGGCAGTTACCGGGCTGAAAGCGAGTATTTATTATTTTATTTGCGACAGAGCCTTCAAGTACGCAGGCACTGGCAACACTAACAGCACCGAGTACTCCGATTGCGTCATGGACACGATGAGGGATAAAGGTTCGAGTATTGATTATCCCGCCTGCTTTTGCTTTGGATACCAATGACATTTTAGGCACAGTTTTACCTTTCACATCACCTAGTCCCATCAATACACCAGCGACGAGTCGAATCGCCTCGACTTTTTCTTTGATTTTGTTATTCGCTTCTATCGTTTCGGGCTGTTCATCTCCGACAAGATCGAAATCTTTCGCATTCAAAATGACAACCGGCATGCCATTGTCAATACAGGTAACTTCAACACCATTAACTATGTCTACTACATTGCCAGTCGGTAGTAAGGCTCCGCAACTTGAACCGGCGACATCTAAGAAATCTAAAATGATTGGCGCCGAAGTTCCGGGTACGCCGTCTATTGCCGCATTCCCTTCATAATTCACGAGACCATTTGGTGTCTCTACATTAGCTACCGCAATGCTACCGGTATTTACCATATGGATTCGAACTTGCGTTAGCGAGTCGCTAACATCAACCAATTTATTTTCAATCGCGAATGGCCCTACCCCAGCCAAAATATTACCGCAATTTTGTGAGTCACTAACTTGCGCTTTATCAACGACAACTTGTAAGAATAAATAATCAACATCCGCATCTTCACGTGATGACTCGGAAATAATTGCGACCTTGCTGGTTAAAGGATGCGCCCCCCCCATACCGTCAATTTGCCGAGCATCGGGTGAGCCCATAGCTGCGAGTAAAACCTCATTGCGAATGGCTTCGTCATCGGGTAAATCTTTCGCTAGAAAATACAGACCTTTTGAAGTGCCTCCACGCATAACGGTACAAGGAATTGATCGCTGCATAGTTGTTTGATCCGTGGAGAAATATTGAAATTATTTATCGTGATTTTTAAATAATAAAATTCGAGTGCTTAATTTTATAGTTCGCTCTGCTTTACATACTTAAGCCCTTTTTTCGCCAAGCGCTCACGCATATCGTAAACGTCCAAGCCTAACTCCCCAGCTTCAAAACGTTTACGTTTTGCCTCTTCGAATTCTTCACGCGCTTTAGATTTTTCAAGTGTTTGCTGGGCTTCTAATCGTGGTACGACAACGACACCGTCATCATCGGCGACGATTAAATCTCCCGGGTTAACCAGCGCGCCGGCACAGACGACGGGGATATTAACGTTGGCAATGGTTTCTTTAACGGTTCCGCGTGCGTATACGGCTTTTGACCAGACCGGAAATCCCATCTCGGCGAGTGTAGCGATATCACGAACACCGGCATCGATGATTAAGCCTCGTACCCCTCGTGATTTAAGTGATGTCGCTAATAAGTCACCAAAGTAACCATCCTCACAAGGGCTTGTAGGCGTGACAACTAAAATATCACCCGCTTGGCATTGTTCCGCCGCGACGTGAATCATCCAGTTATCCCCAGGAGCAACTTCACAAGTAACAGCAGTTCCGGCGATGTGGGCTGGGCGATAAATTGGGCGCATATAGGAAGCCATCAAGCCTTTGCGGCCTAAGGCTTCGTGAACCGTCGCCACGCCATATTGCTCGTACCCTTCACAAATTGAGTGTTCAACGCGATCAATATCGGTAACTACCAAAGCCATTGCTGTATTCTCCTGATTAAACTCAAGCATGATTCCATAGCTCACACGATCACGCTAACCGGAATCCTGGTTGTAGCTATTAGTTTTTGCTATAGTCGGTTAAATTTGATATTGATCGTATTATGCATTTCCACGCCAATCTCCGACATCTAGCTGCTCTTTCTGCAATTTCTCGCCTCGGTAGTATTAATAAAGCGGCGGATTCAGTGCATATAAGCCAATCCGCATTAACCCAGGGGCTCAGTAAGATAGAGAAGGAATTGGGCGTATCGCTTTTTGACCGCTCTGCAACAGGTATGTATCCAACATCGGCTGGAAATGTCCTCTTATCGCGATTGGATCGAGCGTTTCAATACTTTAATAGCATCGAAAAAGAGTTACTGGCAGACAAGCGACCCAGGCAGGCCATCCACCTATCCTTTAGCAACTCACAATTACGCGCCGTAATCGCAGCGGTTGATGAACGAAATATCAGTCTCGCCGCACGAAAACTGTCCCTTGCTCAACCAACCGTTCAGCGAGCAGTACGTGAGGTTGAGTCAATATGCGAGAGACAATTGTTTGTCCGATCTGCGACCGGTGTCGAACCTACACAATTGGCGAGACAGTTGGCCCAGTCGTCAAGCTTAGCTTTTGCAGAAATTCAGTCGGGTGCCGACGAAGTTCACGAAACTAAAGGTCTGTTTCGCGGTGAGCTAAGAATAGGTAGTTTACCTTTGGCAAGAACCGATCTCGTTCCTGCGACAGTGACAGAGGTATTGCAGCGCTTCCCTTCGTTAAAAGTCAGCATTATCGATGGGCCTTACGAAGAATTGTTACATGGCTTAACCCACGGAAAAATTGATTTAATTTTAGGGGCTCTACGAAAGGATGTGCCTTCCCGCAATCTTCTTCAAGAAACATTATTTGAAGACAGCTTGTCCGTCATTGTTCGGAAAAATCATCCATTGCTAACAAAAAATAATCGTGCGTTCAGTTTTAAAACTTTAAGCACGATGGATTGGATCGCACCAAGAACACAAACTCCCGCGCGCTTACGATTTCAAGAAATATTTGCGTCTCATAAAATCGACGAGCCTGGTCACATCATCGAATGCAGCTCTTCAGTCGCTATACGAGGTTTGTTGTTGCGTAGTGATCGTCTTGCCCTGCTGTCCAAACGACAAGTTCAATTGGATATTGAAAGTGGGATTTTAGCTGTACTGCCTATGGAGTTTAAACGTAGTGCCAGAGCTATTGGCGTAACAACACGCAAGGATTGGCGCCCCACCGCAGGACAACAACACTATCTGGATATTGTACGAAAAGCCTGTGCCACATCTAATCAATAGCTGACCATTTTTCCCAGACATCCATTGGTCCATGCTCTGCGCTTGTCGTTGTTCGATACATCGGACTGGCCTTATTATTACAAGAACCGGAACTATGTACATGAACACTCTTCCTGTCTTCACTAATTGTTCTTTGGCCTCCCCAAAAAGCACAAGTAGCGCATTTATTTTTTGTTTGAGAAGAAACAACAACTATATTTGGATCTTGTGCAAAAGCTTCATTGACCAGCGAAGCGCTTATCACAGTGCTGGTAATCAACGCGCCGGAGCGAAGGAAATTCCTTCTATCGATAGTCTTTTTCATGTTTATTTCCTGTTTAGTGCTTATTGACAATAAGAGAATCGGACGAATTCATACTATTGTCATAGCCAAACGTCAAACATGATTTAAATCAATTAGATGTTTAGGAACGCTGCGGCAAATTGTCGCAGCTGGAAGGAGGAACTTAAACCTAAATTAGACAAAAATAAAAACATAAATTATTCGTATTCGCCTAACTATCAACTTACTTATTTATTTAAATTTTATAATGAAGGACCGCTATCACAAGCTATATTTACTAAACGGCCATTCACCTTTTCTATTTAAATCATCCGTTAGTAATTCCGAAGACCAGCGCCGTATAGCTGTGTCCGTCAAGGCGTATCCCCAGTTAATTAGGTAAGCTTGTTCGCGTTCAGTAAATTTATTTAGACGGGTTCTAATATTCTGCAAGCTTTCTGTAGTTGCAGTATCTTTGCACATGCTGTCGTAAAAATCATAATCACCTATATGAGTCGTTATGCCAAAATAAGTACCGCCATAAACTTTATGTCTTCCCTCAGCGTCGAGGTTCAAATAATTTTCAAGAAGTTTGCGCTTCCGTAAAGCTCTTTGTTGGTCGGTCATAATTGATGACGCTCTCAGGAACTGACTAAACCAATTAGTTTTTACTTTTGGCGAAATAGAAAAAGGCGCTCCCGCATCGCAAGCAAGAACATGACTATAGTGACCACTGTTCTTCCAGATAGCTTCTAAACCAAGATTATCGTAAACTCCACCATCGCTAAGAATTAATTTTTTTCTTAGTTTTCGGTTGTTAAAGTACTTTGCTGTTGGAATTTCCAGCCAAAGATCGGGGTTCGTTTTAACTATTACCGGAGACATGACCGGTGGAAAAGCGCTGGAAATTCCAGCAACCTTGGCCATCGATAGATCGGGATTCGGATACAGTCCAATTTTGTAATCAAGCAATTTTGATTTTTCAATTCGGACGCTCGAACCGGTTTGATAATTAGTTCCATAGAAAAGAAACTCCGGGGAATGATCAGAAAGATCCTGTAGTTTCGCGCCATGAAATAAATTTTTATCGTATGCTTTTGCTACTTCATCGCCGACGCTGTTCGTAAAAGAGAATATTCCCCTTATCGCAGCCATGACATCAAGGTTTTGAGAACAAAATGCCTGAAGTGGTGAAGCAATCTCAGATTTGAAATTTCCAGCAACTCCTCGATCATCGAAATTTAAAGATTCCCATTTCGAAGCCAAATAACCTGTTGTGATGCTCCCGCCGGAAACACTAGTAATTGTTTTTATTCTTGGCAACAAGCCAAAATCGTTTAGGCGCCAGAGCGAGCCAAGTGAATATAATGTCGCTCGGTACCCTCCTCCAGATATTGCTAAGCCAATCTTTGTTGCTTTGTCCATGGGTTCCTCAATTATTGTTATTCTTAGTCAAACACATTGATGCTTGTTCATTTACGCAGAATACGGTTATAGTTTGCGCCAAAAGATGCAAGAAAGTATCACAACCTTTGCTTCTGAACCAGCGAGCTTACCACTTATAACAAGAATCACTTAACAAGACACCTAAGAATAATATGGACACTTGGCAAACAGCCCTCCTACTTGCCCGCTTTGTCTTTTATATAGGCACTATCGGTTCAATTGGCGGTTTACTTATACTGATTATTGCACCAGACCTTAAAAAATTTCAGCAATTTAGTGTTATTCATTCGTCGTTAAGAAAATACATTTTGTTATCCGCCATGTTCGGATTTTTAGGCAGCGCTCTCGGGTTTTTTACACTGGTCGGATCTTTCTCCGCTACGGGGATTATCGGAATGTTTGATCTCTCAATGATCGAACTTATGCTAGATAGTAATTCTGGTAAGGAAGTGCAATATCGCTGTATTGTTTTTCTCTTAATCGGTATTTTCGTCACTTTATTATTTCGAAACCATAATACTTCGTTAAAATCCTATCGTTTACTTGTGTGGGCATTATTATCAATTGCTTTGAGCTCAACGTTTTTTATCAGCGGACATTTATTTGAAGCTAAGTTATTGCAAAAAATAACACTGATGCTTCACGTACTACTAGTAAGCTTTTGGATCGGCACACTTTATCCATTGATAGTAATCTGTAAGATGGAAGACTTACAAATCATCAAAAGCATTATGAACAGATATTCACAGATCGCATTTCTTTTTGTCCCCTTATTAATTTTTTTCGGCGGCGTACTCGCCTATTATTTAATATCAAGCAAAGAGGCAATCTTGTTTTCAATGTACGGTCGAGGCATTCTTCTTAAAACTTTTTTTGTCATCTTGTTATTACTCGTTGCGGCCAGGCATAAATGGTTTTTAGTGCCCAAACTAAATGATTTAAACACCCTGAATAAGCTAAGGGTCAGCATCGTAGTGGAGTGTGCTATTGGTTTTACTGTCCTAGCGATAACCGCGGTACTCACCAGTGTCATTGGTATCGATAGCACAGGTGGCAGCCACTAATGATTAAATAAGATTAATGTTTACATTGCCCACGACAAGTCTCTAGTAGTAACTTTCTTTGTCGCCAACCCGTATATTCGTCGAACAGGACACTTTGAGTCCCAAGCGAGTGCGTATACAATACCCGCGCCCTTCTGACGCTTAGGCGAAGGAAGTTAAGTTACGGCGCACATTTTACTTTTTGACTCCAGACAGGTTTAACATGCAAGAATTTGTACAAGAATATTATGGACAACAATTACAAAGCACTGATGATCTCAAAACCAGCGCCTGTTGCGACGCTTCAGCCGTTCCAAATTGGCTAAAACCTCTTTTATCAAATATCCATGATGACGTCCTATCTCGCTACTATGGTTGCGGCTTGGTGTGTCCAGAGCTTTTAAAAGGTTGCAAGATTCTTGATCTTGGCAGTGGTTCAGGACGGGATGTTTATGCTCTCGCCCAGTTAGTCGGTAAAGAGGGAGAAATCGTTGGCGTAGACATGACCGAAGAACAGTTAGCTATTGCCGAACAATACCGATCTCATCACGCAGAAGTCTTTGGATTCGACAACGTTAAGTTCATGAAAGGGTATTTGGAAAAACTAGACGAGCTTGATTTAGAGCCGAATAGTTTTGATGTCATTGTTTCAAATTGTGTTATCAATTTGTCAACCGACAAAGACGCCGTTATTAAGAGTGTGTTTAATTTATTAAAACCTGGCGGAGAATTTTATTTTTCAGATGTATACAGCGATAGACGTGTTCCCGAGTCCGTAAAAAATGACGAAGTTTTATATGGAGAGTGCTTAGGTGGCGCTTTGTATTGGAATGACTTTATTAACTTGGCTAAGCGCAATGGCTTTATTGATCCGCGGCTTGTCGAAGACCGACCATTAGATGTCACTGATCCAAAATTATCTGAAAAAGTTGGCCCTATTCAATTTTATTCTGCAACTTATCGATTGTTTAAAGAAGAAAATTTAGAAAGTGACTGCGAAGATTACGGTCAAGCGGTTATTTATAAAGGCACAATACCTAACAACCCAGATCGCTTTCAATTAGATAAGCATCACGATATCCAAACTGGCAAGGTATTCCCCGTTTGTGGAAACACCTGGATCATGCTGAAAGAGACCCGTTTCGCAGAACATTTTCAATTTATTGGAAATTTTGATAAGCATTTCGGTTTGTTTGAAGGTTGTGGAAGTGCAATACCTTTTGATTCGTCTTATACCTTTATCGACAGCGCGGGCGAAGCCAATCCTTCCTGCTGTTAATTCTCATCTCTAGCTTCTAACGCAAAGCCCAACTCCAATTGGAGTTGGGCTTTTTCTGTTGGTTTGCATACGTTGTCGAGTGTTTTTATGACTACCGTCAGTTAAAACGGTTTTTTGAAATAACAACATAGTTTAATAAAATACCTAGAATCGGCGTGATCAAAAATGCCGCGCCCACAACAAAATAAATATTCTGCCACGGTTCAGGTACCAACTGAATAGCAATAAAAGAAAGCCCTGCTATCGTGGTTAACCAAGCGAAGGCGAAAGGCTGTAAAACGCTGAGTGGAATCTTCAGCTCTTTGAACTTTCCTGATGACCAAACCAACATCGTCGAGAAATATTGCGCAAACTTACAATGGGTTTATTTCGATTTCCGAAATTAGCATTTCCTATAGCCGCCACGTTCATACCTTACGCCTCTCGCTTTAATTTTTTCTCGTTTGTTAATCCCATTAATTTTGCTTGCTCGTCGAGCAGTATTTTTATTTCGTCTATGTCCACATTCATGTGCTCAGCATCTGTGAGTAAGGAATCAATTTTTTCCTTGAGGACTTTTAATTGAATCGAGCGGTCCATAGGTGAAGACGTATCGGAGACATAAGTGCCCTTAGTGCCCTTTTTAATGAGATAGCCTTCGATCTGAAGCTCTCGATACGCCCTCGCTACGGTATTTGGGTTAATGACTAGCCTTTCAGCGAGAGCTCTGATGGCCGGTAACTCTTCCCCTACCTGCAAGGCACCAGAGGCGATCAAATATTTGATTTGATTGATAATTTGCTGATAAATGGCGACGCCATCGACCTGATTTATCTGAATATGCACGATATTCCCGAGTGTAAAGTTGATTGTATTAATGTATTAATACAATCAACTTTAGCGGACGCCAGGTTTCGCTGTCAACTATCAAAATCAATTTAGCCTCGAATCGATCCGAACCAGGCGATTGATTGCTAGAGTGGTATCTGATAAAAAGAACCAGAGTTAGAGTCACGAGTAGTTTTTGTTGCTGCTCAATATAACGGTTGGCAGTAGGACGAAAACTTTTGGCAAGGAAAATGTGGATAGAAAAAAGTACGTGATTGTGATAAATGGCCTATAGCAAAATAACGAAAAATATTTTTATTTTCCTTGCGATTCTGAGCTTTGTGAGTCAATCCTTAGCGAGTCATGCGTTCGCTCATTTACATTCCTCTGCCGAGTCCGAACATTCGTCAAATTTCAAAGATCATCACAACTTTTATGAGCGCTTTGATAAATCCCCCAATACCCACTCTCACCACGACATGCATTCATCCAGTGGAATAGTAGCTTCTGAGCTAATTAGCGTTGATGGTCAACAAAGCTTTGACCATCAGTGCTGTGAAACTGAGTGTGATTGCGAACTTGCGAATTGTTCTAACAGTTTAGCATCACCGACTTATTCCAATTTTTTTACTGCAAGGTCTGCTTTGATTAACACCTTAAAGGCAGAAAATAAATTTATTTCACTAACAACTCCCCCTCTATTTAAACCTCCCATTGCCAGTTGACCTAGGACAAATCCGTCTACGATTTCACTAAGGTGTTTAGACTGACAGCTCCCATCTAAGGGTAGTTGTTAGCAGTCCATTTGCGTGAATCTGCTCAATCTTTTAACCGACTTAATAAACTTGGCAACTTATGTTTAAAAATCTTTCACGAATGCACTTAATGTCACGCCGAAAATTTGTACTTGGTGCATCTGGCGCAATGCTTAGTAGCTCAATCGCAAATACCGCTTCGGCTCAGCAAACCACGCTCCAAGCGAAAAAATTCAGTGACGACGCTCCGATCTTGTCGGGAACGGAATTCAATTTGGCCATCGATTATAAAACAGTAAATTTCACCGGGCGAAATCGATCTGCGGTATGCATTAACGACAGCTTCCCTGCGCCTACCTTGCGTTGGCGAGAAGGAGAAATGATCACGATTAACGTCACCAATAACTTGGATGTAGATTCCTCTCTGCATTGGCACGGCCTTATTCTACCAAGTGAAATGGATGGCGTTCCCGGTTTAAGTTTCGAAGGAATAAAACCAGGTAAGACCTTTAGCTACAAATTTCTAGTTCGGCAATCTGGCACCTATTGGTATCACAGTCATTCAGACTACCAAGAACAATTGGGCTTGTATGGTGCAATTATTATCGACCCTGCCGAAAAAAGTATTAAGACAAATACTTTAAAAAGTGATGAGCGGAGTTATGATCGCGAACATTTGCTTCTGTTATCTGACTGGTCCGATGAAAACCCGCATAAGATTTATTCCAAACTTAAAAAGCAGAGTCATTATTACAATACGCGGGAACGTACAATTCTAGACACCGGCTCTGACCTTAAGACAAAGGGAGTACGCAAAACACTTCGAGATCGAGCGATGTGGAATCAAATGCGTATGAGTGATCATGATATTTCCGACGTTACGGGTTCGACCTATACATTTCTAACCAATGGCAGAACGCCGGAGCATGGATGGATAGGTGAATTTAATCCCGGAGAAAAAATACGTTTGCGAGTTATCAATGCCTCAGCAATGACTATATTCGATTTTCGAATTCCGGGTCTCTCAATGAAGGTAATTGCGGCTGACGGCCAAGACGTTCAAAGTATCGATGTCGAAGAATTTCGTATCGGTGTCGCTGAAACTTACGACCTTATCGTCGAACCAAAAGAAAACGCTTACACATTATTTGCGCAAAGTATTGATCGCAGTGGTTACACTCGGGGAACACTGACGACCAATGCTCAAAAATCTGGACTTATACCGAGTATGGACGAAGCACCAATTCTGCAACATCGTGATATGGGCATGGCGAATCATGGTGAGATGAATCATGAAGGAATGAGTCATGAACAGTTGGAGCATAGAAATCATAACTCGGAAAAAACAGTCCACGATCATGGCGAAAATAACAACCATGACCTTGGCTTAGCGGGATTTGGTAGCAAAGAAAATATTATTCATGATGAAAATGAGTTTGGTCCTCATGTCGATATGCGTGTGGACGCACCCATCAATGGCGTCAGTGATCCCGGTATAGGCTTACGCAATCATCAGCAACGTTTTGGCAGACGAGTGCTTAAGTACGAAGACCTAAAAAATTTATACCCGACCGAAGATAAGCGACAACCGTCGCGGGAAATTCAATTACATTTAACCGGCAATATGAGTCGTTATATGTGGTCAATCAATGGGGTTAAATTTGCGGACGCGGAGGCAATTAAACTCAATCACCACGAACGTGTTCGTTTTGTTTTGGTAAATGACACAATGATGACTCACCCAATTCATCTTCACGGCTTATGGAGCGAGTTGGAAACAGGGGATCCTGATTTTATTCCACGCAAACACACCATCCTTGTGCAGCCAGGTTCAACGGTAAGTTATTTGGTGACCGCGGATGCTCTGGGTCGCTGGGCTTATCATTGCCATTTGCTCTTCCATATGGCTGGAATGATGCGAGAAGTAAGGGTTACTCACAACATGAAAATGAATGAAAGTGATAATCACCAGCATGGAGAACAAGAAATTAAAAAACAGGAGAACAGTCATGAGCATGGATAAATATCTTGCTGTATCTTTTTTTCTAAGTATTAGCTCCTTCTGTTTCGGGCATGGGAATGATGATCCCCTTCTATGGTCGAGCAACTTTCACGAGATAGAATTCAGTGAAAATGATTATCTGAAAATAGACAATGATAGCTGGATTGGCAGAGATCTAAAAAAGCTCTGGATTAAAGCAGAAGTTGAACGTTACCGTGGTGAAACCGAAAGCGCTGAGCTGCAGGTGCTTTACAAGCAAGCTATTGCAGCCAACTGGAATGTTCAAGCAGGTTATCGACGGGATTTCGAACCGCAACCAAAGCACAGTTGGGCTGTAATTGGTGTAGAGGGTTTGGCACCTTACTATATCGAAATTGATACGGCCTTTTATTTGGGAGACAAAGGAAGGCTGGCATTTCGATTTGAAGCAGAGTATGAAATGCTTATTACTCAAAAAATTACTTTGACTCCGCGATTGGAATTTAACGTATTTGCCCAGAACGAAGAGTCAACTAATTCGGGCTCTGGTTTATCGAATACTGAAATTGATTTACGCTTGCGCTATCACATCAAGCGAGAATTCGCTCCCTATATCGGTGTGAGTTGGAATAGCTATCACGGTAACACAGCGGATTTTCTCAGGACTAAAAATGAAAAAATTAATGAATCCAGATGGCTCATCGGTTTCGAATTTTGGATTTAATCAGCTACGAATTGTTGCAGCTTAAATCATCAAGTCATGTTATCGAACGAGAATAAGGTTACGGAATTATGTCTGAACATAATGGATGTTGTCACGAAAGCGCGGGTTCTGGGAAAAATTCTTCGCACAATAGTCAGCTGAAAGATCCGGTATGTGGAATGTCTGTAAGTTTGCAGTCGCCACATAGCTTTCAATTTAAGGATATCGACTATTATTTTTGCTGTGCCGGTTGCAGAGACAAATTCGCCAACAATCCACAGAAAATACTAAAAGAAAAACAAGTACCAAAGAACCATGGCGAAAACAAAGATGCATGGTACACCTGCCCAATGGATCCAGAGGTTCGACAGCTCGGGCCAGGTACCTGCCCGAAATGCGGAATGGCCCTAGAACCTGAAGCACCTTCGTTGGAAGAAGAGGAAAATCCTGAGTTAGTTGATTTTACTCGGCGATTTTTTTGGACACTGCCCTTCTCTATCAGTATTTTTATTTTGGCAATGTCTGGCCACATCTGGCCACCCCTACATCATTTATTTAGTCAGTGGATGCCTGGGAATTTACAAAACTGGATTGAATTGATGTTGGCTACCCCCGTAGTCCTCTGGGCTGGCCTGCCTTTTTTTCAGCGTGGAATTAAATCAATTCTTACTCGCAGCCCCAACATGTGGACATTAATCATGTCTGGCACCGGAGCCGCCTACTTGTACAGTCTTGCTGCAACTTTTACGCCTCAGCTGTTTCCCGCAACGTTTCAGATTGACAACAAAGTTAATGTCTATTATGAAGCTGCGGCAGTCATCATCTCACTAACCTTGCTCGGACAAATATTTGAGTTAAGAGCTCGAGCGCTTACATCCTCGGCGATAAAATCTTTATTACAGCTCGCCCCTAAAACGGCAAGACGAATTGGAAAAGATGGTGTGGAGGAAGATATACCTTTAGATGCCGTACAAAAAAATGATTTGCTTCGCGTCCGACCGGGAGAAAAAATCCCAGTAGATGGCATCGTTCAAGAAGGTAACTCCTCTGTAGATGAATCAATGTTAACGGGCGAGCCTTTACCGGTTAGCAAAAAAATAACAGACAAGGTTATCGGGGCGAGTTTAAACACCTCAGGCAGTTTAGTTATCCGCGCTGAACGTGTCGGTAACGATACCACCTTGTCACAAATAATTAATTTAGTCGTGCAAGCACAACGCTCCAAGGCGCCACTCCAGAGATTAGCCGATGTGTTTGCATCGTATTTTGTTGTCATCGTTGTAATTATTGCTATTTCAACTTTTTTACTTTGGGGCTTCTACGGGCCGGAGCCCAGTTGGGTGTTTGGCTTAATCAATGCGGTAGCGGTGTTAATTATTGCCTGCCCATGTGCCCTAGGTTTAGCAACGCCGATGTCGATTATGGTTGCTACGGGTAAAGCAGCGACGCAGGGCATCTTGTTTCGCGACGCGGCAGCCATTGAAGGCTTACGAAAAATAGATTCCTTGGTTATAGATAAAACGGGAACCTTGACGGAAGGCTTGCCCAGCGTCCATTCAGCGATTGGCTTCGATGGATTTTCCCCAGAAGATGTATTGTGTTTCGCCGCTAGTGCTGACGAGCACAGTGAGCATCCGTTGGCGCGCGCAATTGTTAACGCAGCGATAAACAAAAATTTACCCTTGAAGAATGCAGGCAGTTTTGATTCCAGCTCTGGTGTCGGTATCACCGCAACAATTGATGGCCGCTTACTTTTACTTGGCAATAAAAACCTCATGCAAAAAAACGGAATCGATTTAACCGCTGCAAAAGAAAAATCTCAGACTTTTAAGCATCAAGGTGCAAGCATTGTTTATTTGGCATTAGACAAAAACCTAAAAGGAATTATCGTTTTGTCGGACTCAGTAAAAATTTCAAGTAAAGACGCAATTGAGTCGCTCAGCAAAAAGGGCATTGAGATTATCATGGCAACGGGCGATGGAGAGTCAAGTGCCCAGTTTGTCGGTAAAGAGCTTGGTATCAAAAAAATATTTAGCGAGATGACGCCTGAAGCAAAATTAACATTAGTAAAATCCTTGCAACAAGAAAATAAAATCGTTGCTATGGCCGGTGACGGAATTAATGACTCCCCCGCTCTCGCCCAAGCGAATATCGGAATCGCGATGGGAACAGGGACAGATGTTGCGATAGGCAGCGCACAACTTACTTTGGTCAAAGGAGACTTACGGGGTATCGCACAGGCTATCGAACTTTCCGAACAAACTATTACGAATATGCGACAAAATCTCAGCTTCGCTTTTATTTATAACGCGGTAGGCATTCCGATCGCGGCCGGTGTGCTCTACCCATTCACTGGCTTACTGTTGTCGCCGATGATCGCGGCATTAGCCATGAGTCTGAGCTCAGTATCCGTAATCAGTAATGCTCTCAG
Source organism: Aurantivibrio infirmus (assembly GCF_054767315.1). Taxonomy (NCBI): domain Bacteria; kingdom Pseudomonadati; phylum Pseudomonadota; class Gammaproteobacteria; order Cellvibrionales; family Cellvibrionaceae; genus Aurantivibrio; species Aurantivibrio infirmus. The sequence continues at coordinate 7,454 of NZ_BAAFSK010000009.1, read as the reverse complement.
GCTCCGATATCAAGACACAATCGATAAAATCACTCACTAGCCCTCCCTACACAAATGACAAGCGACCCATACATAACTAGTTAGTTAGGCATACCTTGTTTATTGGGCCGGCATTAGGGATAATTTCAGGGTTTTTTCATCTTGTTTCGCAGCGTTGGGGATCTAATATTCTTTGCGAAGCGCGAAGCTGTATCGCGAACATATCTGCACAATAAATACTATAATTATCAACTAGTTATTGCGGATTATTAATTAGATTACTTAACTATTATGCCTGATCAATCAAAGCAAAACCCGGTCATTATTGCGGGTGCTGGACCTGTTGGACTTACCCTCGCTCTGCTCCTCCACGAAAATGGAATACCCGTCGAGATATATGAAACCGTCAGCGAAATTAGACCGCTTGGTGTAGGCATCAATCTTTTGCCGCATTCCGTTCGGGTCCTGCATGGTTTAGGCCTTGAAGCGCAGCTCGATGAATTTGCAATTCGCACTTCCGCTTTAAATTACTGCAATAAATTTGGTCAGCAAATTTGGAGTGAACCTCGAGGAATTGATGCTGGCTATCCCTTCCCCCAGTACTCAATTCATCGCGGTAACTTCCAGATTTTCCTCAGTGAAATAGCGCAAGAAAGAATTGGTAAAGAGCATTTTCACTTTGGACACACACTGGTTGATTGGCGAAACTCTTCTGAGAGCATTGATGAAAACAGTACAATCGATGCTATTTTTCGCGACCAAGAAGGTAATAATCAAAGTGTCATTGGCCGTTGTCTTGTTGCCGCAGATGGCATTAATTCCAACGCGCGAAAAAAATTGTATCCAAACGAAGGTGATCCAATTTACGGTGGTCGAATTCTCTGGCGTGGTGTAACAAAAGCGAAGCCTTTTCTCGATGGTAGAACGATGTTTATGGCGGGCCACCAAGATTGTAAATTTGTTGCCTACCCCATCTGTAAGGCGAGCCACGATGATGGAAATTCACTCATCAACTGGATAGCTGAGCTAAGCCTTCCTGATTGGACGCCTGAATTACAGGATTGGAATAGAGAAGTTCCCGTCGAAAAATTTGCCCAGCCTTTCGCTGACTGGAATTTCGATTGGGTTAATATCCCACAACTCATAGATAACGCCGAAAAAGTATTTGAATTCCCCCTATCAGATCGTAATCCCGTTCCTAGTTGGCGTGATGGCTTAATGACGCTTATCGGTGATGCTGCTCACCCTATGTACCCAATCGGTTCTAATGGCGCTTCGCAGGGTATCCTTGATGCAGAAAAACTCGCGAGCGAGCTATGTATCGATCAAAGCATGGATCAAGCGCTGGCCCGCTACGAGGAAGACCGACGCCCGGCGACCGCGCAAATCGTTTTACTAAATAGAAAAAATGGGCCCGAGCAAGTAATGCAATTAGCAGAAGAGCGCGCACCCGATGGTTTTAATGATATCGAAGATGTTATTCCAATGAGCGAAAGACAAGACATAGCAGATCGCTACAAGCAAACAGCAGGCTTTAACTTACAAGCGGTAAAAAATAAAAGTCAAAAAAAATAAAATACACAACGCGGTATTTAGAAATTCAAAGCTTTATTGGCCAAGTTTAGTCAGTTTCATCCAAGATCGTAAAAGCAATGAAAGTCGTCGCTAAACTAAGCGAAACAACAAAAGCCGGCGTCGGCGCACATAACATTGCGACGCCTGCTCCTATCCAAATATTTTTAACCAATCCTTGTTTCTTTTTATATTCAACGCTCTTGCGACGAGCATGAGGATGGTTCCTATCAAGTAGCTGTTTGGATTTCCATTCGGGAAGTAATATGTTGAGAAAACGATTGTTCAATTGAAAGCCTTTGCTGTCACCAGGTATGCCAATAAAATAGTAAAAATATAATCTGCCGGTATATTTTTAGTATAGACAATACCGTTTTTTCACAAGTTTTATTTTTCTTCACTTGAAATAGTGTCGTTATATTTCTCTGGCGCTTTTACCTAGCCAAAACGCACCAATTTCTAGCAAATTTCCATTGGCCTGCTTTATATGGCGCGTGCTACACTTCGAATCTTAAAAAAATCGGACGATTTAGAATCAGAAAGTATTTTAACGAGCCTAGTTATGACCAAAGATATTCTTGAATCAGATAATGACTCCGAACCGAGGTATGCGAGGAGTTAGCCATGGATATTGAGCCAATTGTTAGAGCAGCAAAAAATTTACGTCTAAGTGAAATCGAAAGGCACATTTTCCTGTGTGCTGATCAAAGCGAGGCGAAGTGTTGCAATAAAGACGATAGTCTACTTTCGTGGAATTATTTGAAGCGTAGAATTAACGACCTTCAACCTGAATTCAAAGGAAGTGTGCAAAGGACCAAAGCAAATTGCTTACGAGTTTGTATGGGAGGCCCCATTGCCGTGGTCTACCCCGACAAAGTCTGGTATCACTCCTGCACCCCAGAGGTTTTGGAGAAAATTATTCAGGAACATTTAATTAAAGGAAATGTGGTAGAAGAATATCGAATCCCACTTTAGTTTTTTAGCTACTAGTTCGCGAGAATCAACTGCCTAATTCCGTTAGCAATAAATTCAACGCCAATCGCGGCCATTATTAAACCCATCACTTTATTCGTAATCGCAATGGTCGTCTGCCCTACTCGCTCAAGAATCCTTCCCGCCATATGAAGACTCAACCAAATAATTAATCCAATCACAATCAGTGCCGCTGTCATCAAGGCATAATGTGCCCAACTATCATCGCGAAAACTAAAAACAATAACGGTTGAAAACGCACCAGGACCGGCAAGAAGCGGTATAGCAATTGGCACTACCACCTGACTATCTATAGCATTAATATTTTCGGGATTGACGCTGCGTTCACTGATGGGGTTCTCATACATCATCTGCAGCGCCATTATCATTAGTAGTCCACCGCCAGCGATGCGGAACGAGGCCAAGCTAATGCCAAAAAAGCTAAGGATAGTTTCACCAAAAAACAAAGCGACTATCAATGCTGATGTCGTGGCGAAAGCCGCGCGGCGCGCGAGTCGTTTTTTGTCAATATTATCGAAGGAGTTTATCAGGCGGCCATAGATTGGCAGGATGGCTAGCGGATCGACTATCGCGATCATCGCTATAAAAAATTTTGTGTAGTCGGTAAGATCAAGATTCACCTTAGGCGCCTAACTCTAGAAAAAAGATACAATAAATTTACGTTCAAAATTTTAACTTATGTGTATTAGACGAATTACAAATCATCTCCCTCAACAATGACTGTAGTCATGACAACTACTGTTTCGCTTGAGCTACTTCCAAATTAACTTTCCACCTGGGCTAGCTCTATGGAATCTTAGTTACGAGTGACTTGCCGAAGTGTAACAAACTCCTCGGCTGCCGTTGGATGTATCCCGATAGTGTTATCAAAATCGGCTTTTGTTGCTCCCGCTTTCATCGCTACCGCGAAACCCTGGATAATTTCACCAGCATCAGGGCCAACCATGTGGCAACCGACCACCTTATCTGTTGCTTTATCAACGATCAATTTCATGAAAACCCGTTCTTGGCTATTTGATAAGGTATTTTTTAAGTGTCTAAAGTCAGTTTGATAAATTTCAATTTCGGGATAAAAGGCCCTGGCCTCTTGTTCGGTTAGGCCTACGGTTCCTATTGGAGGCTGACTAAACACAGCCGTTGGAATAACCGAATAATCAACACTGCGCGGCTTGTCGAATAAACTATGAACCAATGCCATTGCTTCTGCAATCGCGACAGGTGTCAATTCTATTCCACCTTTTACATCGCCCAAGGCATAAATCGATGGCTCATTTGTTTGAAAGTTTCTATCAACTTTTATTTGGCCTTTATCATTTAATTCAATAGTAGTATTTTCTAAACCTAGCCCGTCAGTCATCGGTCGCCGTCCGGTGGCGTACATGACTTTCTCAACTTTAAGCGTTTCGCCTTTATTTAGATGAACGTCATATTGTTCATCATTTTTAGATACGACTTTTTTAATATTTGTATCTAGATAAACCTGAACACCTTTCTTTTCGATTTCTTGTAAAGCATGCTCCCTAATATCCTGATCAAAGCCTCGTAAAATTAATGAGCCGCGATAAACTAGGTGGGTTTCAACTCCAAGTCCGTTAAATATTCCTGCAAATTCTACGGCAATATAACCGCCGCCAACAATCACAATGCTCTTCGGAAGTTTTGCTAAATAAAATGTTTCGTTGGATGTAATCACATGTTCACGCCCAGGGAAGTCTGGTACGAAAGGCCATCCTCCTGTCGCTATTAAGATTTTTTTCGCGGTAACCGTTTCGCCATCGATAGAGATGGTATTTGAATCCATTAATTTGGCATGTCCGTTATAGAGAGTCACCCCAGCATTGATCAATAGGTTTTCATAAATTCCATTTAAACGTTCGATTTCTTTTGTTTTGTTATCTCGTAATTTATCCCAATTTAAAGTCGCTTGACCGACATCCCAACCGAATGCTTCAGATGCCAAAAATTCCTCATGGAAATGGGAGCCATAAACAAATAATTTTTTTGGCACACAACCGACATTTACACAGGTGCCTCCTAAATATCGGCTTTCGGCGATGGCGACTTTCTTGCCGAGCTGAGCGGCAATTCGACTTGCTCTAACACCACCTGAGCCAGCACCAATAACAAAAAAGTCGTAATCAAATTCCACAATGGTTTCCTTATTATTGAATAGTTTTTTTCAGTGACGGATTTTCGCAGGCGACAACTATGCCACAAAAATTAGCTTAGTAACAAACAGAGAGTCCCTGAGATTTAATGACTGGAAGGAAAAATATAACGCTTGGGAGTATACGAAAAATACGCCGCTTTTTTATGAATGCTATGTGAGTACTGCACTGAGATGATCGCCCGGTATTTCCACCGCACTGAGGAGTAAAGACGAGCGCTTAAGCTTCGATATCGATGGAAGGTCTATTGCTTTCGGCATTCTTACGTCGATCGCGACCAGCCCTAGATTCTAAGAGATGGCCTTTAGCATTATTGCGACGCCTGTCTTTATTTTTACGCCTGTCTTCAAATTGCACATCGCTACGCTTGCGCTTATCAGAAGATGGTTTTACGTCCGCAACGGTTTTATCAGCAACTTTCCGTGTGACCAATTTGTCGCTGTTACTTACAGGTATGGTGGGGCCAATGTTAATCATGATCTGTCCTTTCCTTGTCGTTGAACTAACTATTCAAGTATCTAAGAAAGCGTCGTAATGTTTATAGCAGCAAAATGGGCACTACGCGTGGAATAGATGCCGAAATCTAGTCTTTTAGTATTAGTTCTATCGACATTTTTATAAGAATCTTTAGCCAATTTATTGGCTATTTATGTGATCGACTTAGAGAAATTGGGGAATAATTGGCCTTTAGCCGCTGTTTTGACGCTAGCTACGCTGCCTGTAAGGCAAGGACTCACACAGAGATACCGTACTCAAGTTATGAGCACGGAATTTGAGTTTTTCTGAAAAGTTAGATGTTGACCGAGAACAGAAGGGACTTATTTAGAATTTGCCGCTGAACGCGCTTCGCTGTTCTTGTTACCGAGAGTTATATGCTTTGGGCCCGCTAGGTTAGTCTGGCCACTTACACCGGTAGGAATCTGTTGAATCGCTCCACCGGATTTTAAAAACGCCGCAGTTTGCTCTTCAATTGTTGGTGCCGCTGCCTTAGCTTTGGGCGCTTTCTTCACTGCCTTACTCATCATATTCCCCGAGGGTGTAAAATTTGCGGGCATTATACATTTTTTGAGCAAAGATTGCGCGGTTTTCTTTGCTGAATAACCCTATTGAAAACATAATTAAGCTAAGCGATGAAACCTATAGCGTTATGTAAACTACTCTAATTTGAGAGTTTTCGAGATTCCCTCTAAGGTAAAATCAGCGAACAGTATTTTTGAGCCTGTTACGGTTCCGAAATCATCGATGAAAACCGCCGTACCTCCAACAGAAAACTCACCGCTTGTTAGTTCTTGCGGAGAAAAACTGACTCTTAACTCTTCAAATGATTCACCATATTCTATTGTTAATTCTTCAAGGACGGCGAAGCTTAACGCGCCTGATTCATCTAAGACATTGACCAAAGCCCACATCGTGCAATTTTGCTCGCAGTCAGTTTTTATCACGGTAAAATCTTGGATCGCAATTGTTTGATTTTTATATTTATCAGGTAGGACGAATGTTAACGTGTCGTTTGGTTTTTCGACCTTTAATAGTAGCGTTTGATTACAAGCAGAAATGAAAAGAACAGAAGCAAACAAAAAGATAATTGCTGGGGTTTTCGCGAAATATTTAATCATGGTGTGCTGCCCGTCAATATGCGCTTACAAATCCTGCGCCTGGCTCCTCCGCCCACTCTCCTCCACTCACAGTTAACTGTGTGTCGTGCATAACCTGGATCATTTAGAAATTTTGCCAATACTTTTTCAAACAGATTGTTTTTTACAACCTCAGACATTTTGTTTTGCATAAAACCCACGACTGGCGTTAAGCCAGCATGCTTAAGCCTGTAATAATCTTGAATTATTTGGGCTTGCTGTTCTATATCATAATCGAGCAGATCTTTACTGGCATCTAAGGTATACAGATACGCTTTATTGTAATCAAAGAAGTGAGCGAAAGTTTCGGCAATTGCTGCGGAAATAGGATTGAGTATTTTTAATTGATACTGATAGACGTGCACTAACTCATGAATATAAAAGCTTTTTAATCCGGGCGTTGCCAAGGAATAATCATCTTTGTATACACCGTCTATATAAATTTCTCCATTCGGTGTCATTCCGCTAAAACCAGGTTGAAAAAATGTATATTTCTTATCGTGTATTTTTACAATCGAATAGTCTATCGCGTTCCCGAAGATTACTTTAGCTAGTGCAATTTCCCCTGAAGTTAGCCATCTTTCCTTAGAGCCCGCCATGGTTTTTCCTTTTCCAGATACTGATTAACCGAGATACGAAAACTAACACAGAATAGATTCGTTAAATATTGTCTCAATCGACAAAAAACAAATAAAAAGAAAGGGATTTATAGAGGGTGTTTGAAATGTTGAAACGGTAGTGAGTTTACTAAAAACTGGGGTGGCTGACGGGGCTCGAACCCGCGACCACTGGAATCACAATCCAGGGCTCTACCAACTGAGCTACAGCCACCATTGATATGGTTTTTGATAGTAAAAATGTACGGCTTGATATATTTGCCGGGCTTGTATCTATTTATTTCAAAGATACGACGGCTTGTACAACTTACCGGGCTTTGTGTAATGGCGCGCCCGGCAGGATTCGAACCTGCGACCCACGGCTTAGAAGGCCGTTGCTCTATCCAACTGAGCTACGGGCGCTTGAACCCTTTTTCCCGGCAGGATTGACCTGATAACCATGATCCGGTGCGATATTAATTTGGTCGGAGAGGAGCCATTCGCTCGGATCG
>NZ_BAAFSK010000008.1:0-252898 GCF_054767315.1 Aurantivibrio infirmus | reverse complement strand
TCGAACTCCCGACCAAGTGGTTCGAAGCCACCTACTCTATCCAGCTGAGCTACGGGTGCGAAGTCGCTAAGGCGGCGAATTCTAACCATTTTTTCGGAGGAAAGAAAATAAAACAGTAACAATCTCTGGATCGTTCACGCATTGATCAGAATCTTTCAAGTTGAGCCTTAAGACCGATCTTAACTCGGCGTATAGTGCTGATCTTGCGATCATCTCAATCCTTGACCGTCCGTTACCTTTGCGTTGAGATACCCTAAATTTTCTATTAGTTTAGAGCCAGTTAGCACTAGGTACGGAACTATCCCGGCATCTCGGCCACCAAGTGATTCGTGCTCTTTAATGGGTCAATCGCGCCTTAAATACGGCGTAATTTAAGACGAATTCAACTGTACTTGGAACGTGATATTAAGCGCAGCAGCAACGCTAAGTTTTATGCTATAGTCCAAAAAATACATCATTATCAGTGATATAGCGCGGTCTTGATTTAGTAGATATTATCAAATGCGGTTTTTGGAATTTAGAACCGTAATTTTATACCTAACAAACTGACTACCAATTTCTAACAAAGGCTGTTATTTCGTATGTCGTTAAATTTTTTAGTGCCTAATTTCAAATTTCCTACATCCCCTGCATCCTTACATTTATTTTTCGGAAAATTAGTTTTAACGATTCTAGCGTCTTCGCTCTGTCTAAACGCGTATGCATTAGACGGATTAAAATCGACCAAAGATCACGAAAAAACAATGCAGCAAGTGATTGCAACCTTAGCGCAACGGCATTACAGAAAAACAGCGATCGACGATGAGCTTTCAAGTCGGTTTCTCGACAAATATATTGAATCTTTAGATCCCGCCAAATCTTTTTTCTTCGCCAGTGATATAGCCGAATTTGAAAAACACCGAAAAGAATTTGATGATGATTTCAAACAGGGAGATTTGGAAATGGGATTCCGAATCTTTAATCGTTATCGTGAACGCGTAATGGTTAGGTCGGAAGCGATTATCGCCAATCTCGAAAACGAAGATATCAGTTATGATTTTACTCAAGACGACGATTTGGTGGTTGATATAGAGCAAGCAAAATGGGCGACGGACCAGGCCACTGCAAATCAAATGTGGCATAAAAGAATTAAATCAAATTTGTTGGGATTAATGCTCACCGACAAAACCTTAGAAGAATCTAAAGATATTTTAGTAAAACGTTATCAACGTCAATTGAACCAGTTATTACAACAAGACAGTACTGATGTTTGCGAAATTTACTTGAACGCCCTTACACTGCTCTACGATCCACATACCAATTATTTATCACCGGCCACTTTAGCTAACTTTAACATTTCAATGTCCTTACGCCTCGAAGGTATTGGGGCTGAATTAAGACTGAACGACGATGAGTACACTGAAGTCATGCGTATCGTGCCAGGGGGACCGGCGTCGCGGCAAGGCGACCTTAAAGCAGGTGACAGGATCACCGCCGTTGGGCAAGCTGACAGCGAAATGGAAAACGTTATCGGATGGCGCACTAATGAGGTTGTTAAATTAATTCGGGGCACTGCTAAAACGGTCGTTCGATTAGAGGTTCTTAACAAAGAAAACGTTACCAGAATAGTTAGTATCACTCGTGGCCTCGTTAAGCTAGAAGACTCTGCTGCACAAAAAGCCGTGTTTCAACGAACCGATGGAGAAAATTTATATAAAATCGGCGTCATCGACATTCCAACTTTTTATATGGATTTCGAAGCATTTCAAAACGGTGACCCAAATTATAAAAGTACCAGTGGTGACGTTGAAAAATTATTGAACGAACTCGCTAAAGAAAATGTGGATGGCGTTATTTTAGATCTGAGAAACAACGGCGGTGGTTCTTTACGAGAAGCAACTAGTTTGACTGACTTATTTATAGATAAAGGCCCGGTCGTTCAAATTCGTTATAGCAATGAGCGTATTTATCGTCATAGCCAATCACGTAGCCCTGCCCGTTATCGCGGCCCTCTAATCGTATTAACCAATCGTTTAAGTGCATCCGCATCTGAGATTTTTGCCGGTGCGATACAGGATTACAAACGGGGGTTAATTGTCGGTAATCGTACTTTCGGTAAAGGAACAGTACAGTCTTTGATGGATGTGCATGAAGGCCAAGTCAAAGTAACAGAATCAAAATTTTATCGTGTCTCTGGCGACAGCACCCAACACCGCGGTGTAATTCCAGACATTGCCTATTTCGATATGATTGATATAGAAGAGATAGGTGAAAGTGCATACGATAGCGCCCTGCCCTGGGATCAAATTCATGCTGATACTCATGCAGAATATTATAATTTGCAAAACATGCTGCCATTTATGCAATCTCGTCATGACGAGCGTGCCAGCAAAGATCCTGATTTCGTATTTTTAGTTGATCAAGTTGAGCTCGCGAAAAAGAACAGCGATAGAAAAGTTGTTTCATTGAATGAAGAAAAACGACGAGCTGAGCAACTGGAGCTCGAAAACAAAGCACTTGCACTTGAGAACAAGCGACGCTTGGCAAAAGGTTTAGAGCCATACAAGACATTGGATGAAGCTCGTGAAGAAAGTGAAAGCGAACAAAGCGAGCAAAGCGCTTCAAACGCACGCAATATCAATCCTGATGAAGACCCCATTCTAAATGAAACGGGCTATGTTTTGATTGACTACATTAAATTACTTGAAGCCGATCGGGTTGAGCGCTTAGCAAATTTTTAACATGCTTTTGCAGCTAAATCACATCGGTTTGGTTGCTAGGTCATCCTTTTAAAAGACTGTAGTTTTTCATAAAAATTGCAGTCTTCCTCTCCCCAAACTCTACATTTAAATATCAAAAAACAAATTGGACCGATCAATGAAAATTGTTTCGTTTAATGTGAACAGCATTCGTTCACGATTGCATCAACTAGAAGCCGTTATAAAAAAGTATTCTCCTGACGTTATCGGCATCCAAGAAACTAAAGTGACAGATCAAGATTTCCCACTTGAGACTATCAATAACTATGGATACCACGCCGAATATGCAGGGCAAAAGACTCATTACGGTGTTGCGATGCTAACAAAACAGAAAATGACCAATGTTGTTAAAGGGTTTGTTGACGACGACGAGAATGCGCAAAAACGCTTTATCGCGGGACAAATTACAACGGGGTTGGGCGAACCCTTAACTATCGCTAATGGATACTTTCCTCAAGGCGAAAGCCGCGATCATCCTTTAAAATTTCCTAACAAGAAAAATTTTTATAAAAATTTAGTTAAACACTTAAATGCGAATCACACGCCGCAAGAAAATATTATCGTCATGGGCGACATGAATATTTCGCCCGACGACAAAGACATTGGGATTGGCGAAGACAATCGTAAACGCTGGCTAAAAAGCGGCAAAGCAAGTTTTTTACCAGAAGAACGAGAATGGTTAGCCGACCTGATGAACTGGGGGCTAGAAGACAGTTACCGGAAGATTTACCCCGATGCAGACGACGAGTTTAGCTGGTTCGATTATCGTTCCCGTGGTTTTGAGCGTGATCCAAAGCGAGGATTAAGAATTGATTTTATTTATGCAACGTCACCGCTTGCTAATAAATGTATTGATGCTGGAATAGATTATGAAATTAGAGCGATGGAAAAACCTTCAGACCACTGCCCTGTTTGGTCTGAATTCAAAAATATTTAGTAAACCTCAGCCCGTGTTCTCATTCTGCAATTGAACCTCTTGAGTACAAGGCAAAATAACCGTAAATATACTGCCTGAACCCGGATTGCTCTTAACAGATATTTCACCACCAAGTAGCTTGGTCAAGTTCGCACAAATCATCAAGCCCAGGCCAGTACCTTGAATTGCAGCCTTTCTTACTTTATCGGTTCGATAAAAATTTGTAAAAAGTTTTTGTATTTCTTCTTCCGAAATACCTATACCACTATCGGAAACCTCTATTTCGACAAAATTATGTGGCGAATTTTCGTAAATAATATTTAACGTTACAAAACCAGACTCCGTGTATTTGATCGCGTTTGAAACTAGATTCCTGACTACCTGCAGAATTTTCGGTGCGTCAGTAGTTATCAATACCTCGCTCGCGTCTGTTTTCATTTCAAGAACTAGGCCTTTACTTGTAGCGGTTTCTTCCCAGTCGCCTAACTCGCTTTTCAATATTGAAATTAAATCGACCTTTTCTAGATGAAGGTCCATATACCCAGATTCAATTTTCGACATATCTAAAATATCATTAATAATAGTAAGTAATGCACCCCCGTTTCGGTGAATTCGTTCTAATGCTTGATATTCCATTGTTTCAGTTTCTTGATTCTTTTTCTGAAGGAGCTTATATGAGAAACCGATAATTGAATTTAATGGCGTTCGTAACTCATGAGACATATTGGCAAGGAACTGGCTTTTTGCGCGATTTGCATTTTCTTCCTGCTCTTTCGCAAGCCGGTAGTCGACAGTCATTTGTCGCGCAATTGTTCTCGCGTTGTTATTCACTCCGTGTAAAGTGAAAATCACATAAAAAAGCAACAGATCAATTATGATTCCGCCGACTAGTACATACTGAGGTGACCTTGTTGCCTGTGCAGCATTATAATTGGTCGCCGTCTCGAACAAAATTGTCCATGTCCTACCTTGCAATTCTAAAGTACGAATTGTTTGAGAACCTGACGAATCATTACCTAAAGGTTTTGCATCTGATTCAAACAATAGCAGACTGCTGTCTACCTTTTCGCCATCAAAGATTTTAAATGCTAGAAAAGGATCTTGACCACCAAGGATACCTTCCATTAAATCTCCCGCTCGAAAGGCAGCGTAGACCCAACCCACAAATTGTTCTCTTCGTTCAGAAACCGTTGCGGGCACGAGGTGATTTTTATAAGTCGGCAAGTAAGTCAAGAAGCCTTTTTGAACATCGGTTTCCGTTTCTTGAACCAGAGTGATAATTCCCGATGTAGCCGCTACACCTTGGTCTCTCGCTCTTCTCATTGCGTCTCTACGCATTTCGTTCGACCACATATCAAAACCAAACGCGCGTTGATTGCGCCAGTCGAAAGGCTCCAGAAAAATTATCGAAGAATAAACTTCACGATCGCCTTCGGGCAATATAGTAAAATTCGGGAAGCCTTCTACGCGGATGGTATTTATATGATTCTGTTTATCTGCTTTTTCAACAGGAATTGAATATCCTAAACCTTGAATGCCGGGCCAGTTTTTCTCGATTTTGATACTGTCTACAAAAGTCTTCCATTTTTCACGATCGATTGTTTCGTGGGTGTAGATCATTGCAACCGCCGACTGAAGCGTTTGTTCATAGACCAGCAAACGTTCTTTGATTGCGTTCGACACCTCCTCAGCGCGATACTCAAAGCGCTGTTTCGCTCGACTTTCCGCAAAATCCTTAGCTATCACGTAGGCCAAGCTCGTTAAAGCCAACGAGACTGCCAAGATTACCCAAGCCGCCCATTTGTTATGAATGAGATTCACGATACGTAAGTGTACGTTTAGCGCGGAGTTATCGTTTTCGATATCCATAGAAAAAATAATGCCTAAACAAAAAAGCCATATTCTTTTAGCGTAGCAGCATTTCGAAACTTGTGAGCCCTACTTAAAATCAAATCAATGGGATTAAAACGTGTTTAATTCCAAATGGCCTTTACCAACCAGCAACAACTATAAAGATTAGATCTATACTCATAGAAGCACATGCAATTTAAGAGCGCCGATATGGACTATTCAATCTTGGTTATAGAAGACAACCCCGACAATCAGGCTTTGGTTACCTGGGTTCTAGAGGATGAAGATTATGACGTAACCTGTTCAGACAATGCCGAACGAGGTATCGAAGCTCTTGTTGCAGGAAATTATGACGCAGTGCTCATGGATATTTGTTTGCCTGGCATGGATGGTAAAGAGGCAACCCGTATCATTCGAGGAATGGAAAAATTTAAAGACGTTCCTATTCTTGCATTAACCGCTCACGCAATGAAGGAAGAGGAACAATTAATTATGGACTCTGGGGTTAACGAACTCGTGCCAAAACCTCTCGATATCGACGTTTTACTGACAAGGTTAAATTTTTATTTAAAAAAATAAAGATAATTTTTAAACAAGTAATTTTTTAGATATTACTTCTCACATGCTCAGTATCATTCATCTGAATGACTTTCCCTCCAATCCACCTCCGCAAACAACTTTCAAGCTCGCTATAACGCACTGGTTTCGACAAAAAATCATCCATACCTACGGCCAAACATTTGGATTTATCTTCTTCTGCTGTGTGTGCGGTTAGCGCAACAATGGGCAAGTGATCACCATCGCCTTCTTCCGTAATACGAATGGCCTCTGTTGTTTGATAACCATCCATCCCTGCCATTTGACAATCCATAAGGACCAAATCGAACTCTTCTTGCGCAATTAATTTGAGTGCCTCTTCACCGCTACTAGCAATAGTCGGTAGATAACCCAACTTCTTAAGCATTCCCTCCGCAACCATTTGATTAACTCGGTGATCCTCAACAACTAATATACTTCCAGAATCTGTAAGCTCTGAATTCGCCTTAGTATTTCCTCGACGGACGATGCATCGGTCTTGGTTTAAAATACAATCGACAAACATTTGATGTAATGGCTCAAATTGAATTGGCCTCGAAATCACATTTATCTGAGGATACTCAAGTAAATGTTCTCGCGTTAGATAGTCTTTAATTTGCGATCCACTCGCCGCAATAAATTGTGGTATATGAGAAAACCTTGGATTCTTCGCGATTTTGTATCCTTGCTGCCACGTCGCTTCTTCTTTGAATCTACTGAACATTACGATAGCGTTGAATCCTAAGCCTTGATCTGCGGCTTCAGACAAATACTTTTCTATGGTTCTGTTAGCGCCGATAACCTCTACGATTAAACCCCAAGATTCGAATTCAACAATAAGGTGTTTTTGTACTTTTATTGGCGGATTCACCAGCAGCAATCTCAGGTCTTGGAGTTTTGGGTTTGCACCGAAATTCTGATGTTGGCCTTCTTTAACTTCTACTGGCAATTTCAGCCATACTTCCTTTCCCACTCCGTTTTTATTTTCATACCCAACTTCACCATCTAAGCACTCTGCCAAACCTTTACAAATCGCTAAGCCCAAGCCCGTGCCCGCTTGCGAATGTTTAATTTTAACAAAGGCATTAAATAAATCCTGACTACTAGAGCCGGCGGCGCCCACACCTTCATCGATGACCCGAATCGATAGAGTGCCATTATTTTCTCCCTTACTAATACAATCCGCCTCAATGAGTACTGATCCTTGTTCCGAAAATCGGACAATATTGGTCACCAATGCACGAAGTATCTGTTTTAACCTTCCCAGATCGCTTTTAATTCGCTGAGGAATATTTCGATTAATTATTGTATTTATTTCAACACTTTGATTGGCAGCGTCGCTACTCAAATCCCTGATTGCATCCTCAAGCTCACGACGAATATTAAAATAGGACAATTCCAGGGGGATTTGTTTTTGAGTTATCCGATTAAAATCGACAACGTTATTAATTAATTCGAGCTGTCGTTCGCTGGCTTGTTCTGCGAGTATAAGTAACTCCCGTTGCCCGTCTGGTAAAGCGGCGTCTTTCAGTAAAGCTAAGCAGCCAAGATTGTCATTCAATGCTGTTTTTAATTCCTGGCTTAAATTCTTAATAAATTCATGATGAAGCTCATCAGTATTACTTTTCTCTTTACTCGGGGCGGCGGTTTTCTGGGAAGAGTTTCTTAACTCCTCAGCGACCTCCTCCTTGTCCCAATACAGCGTATTCAAGTGCTCACACAACAACAACAAACCGCTTAACAGCATTGCATCTAGAGCCAACATTACCAAGTTGCCGTAAAAAGGTAGGGTGAAAGCTGCCAAGATATTGGGTAAAAAAGCGAGACTGATTAATATTTTTGAAATTCCACCGTAGGGCGAAAATACTTTGAGTAGAGAAAGATTGAGTACGCAGGTCAATAACAATAGAACAGTAATTGGAGTCACCGTAAATGTTGTCGAATATAACAATGTGGTGAGCACCACATTCCAGGCCAGCAAGTTAAGGCTGATACCGAGGAAGTATTTTTTCCGCCAACGGTGGCTTCCGTGAGCATAAAGATTTGAAAAATTTAGAACAAAATAACCATGAAGCGCTGAAGTGAACAAAACGAGCCCGGTCAAGGTCACCATCATTAGATAATCATGGTTTTGAAAAGCGCCTGTAAGAATCAACGAACAGAATAGGAATGATGAAACGGCCAAAAAACGTTTCGCAAAAACTAAAATTTCACGATCCAGTCTGGTTAATATTCTTTTGTTTTTTTGAATTTTCCGACGCTGAGAAATAAGTTGCATCCCGAACCTGCTACGTTCCAATCTAGAGTGAAAATTAGTCTCCTTCTTTCAGTATAGGCATAAATTTGAATAGCACAGGGTCAACTGAAAAATATATAATTTTAGAAATATCGTTATATTTCTAATAGTTATAGCTTTTCATTAAAGTGATTTATCGAAAATGATCAGGTCAACCATTAGTGCGCTTTAACGTTAGTACCACCTATATAAGGTATTTTTAACTTTGGTTTAACACTGCGGAGGAGCTACCATTCTCTCTTCACGTAAAATTTCACAGCATGAGAGTAAGCTAGGCAAGCCTGTCTATAGAGAACCCATTTGCACGGGTGATGGACTACTGCACTTACTGAAGGAGCGGGAGGACGTAGCACTGAATTCTGTAGACCTAGATGGCTTTCTCGCATCCGTTGAGCAGCGGGCCTTTCGAATGGCCAATTTTGCGGTAAAGAACCCGGACGACGCGCTGGAGATTGTCCAAGACGCCATGCTCAGACTATCTCAGCGCTATGCTGACAAGGATTGCTCCGATTGGGCGCCACTGTTTTATCGTATACTTCACAACCGCATTAACGATCACCATCGCAGTAGCAAAACCAGAAACAGATGGCTGTATTGGTTTGAGCAATTCGCCTCCCCTGATAACGACAAGGACTCAGATCACAGCCTAGATCTAATTGACGAAGATAGCCTTGATGGCGAGCAACAACTACTCGTAGATCAAAGTATGGAATCTCTGAATGAAGCAATCAGTGAATTACCACGACGCCAACGAGAAGCTTTTTTTCTGCGCTGTTGGGAGGGCTTAAGTACTCGGCAAACCGCACTTGCAATGGGCTGTAGTGAAGGAAGCGTTAAAACACATTATTCTCGCGCGATAAATTTTTTAAAAACTGCATTGACGGATCGAGGTCATGGCTAAACATCAAAAAAATCTAAAATCAATTGCATCGAATGAATTCCAAAGTCATTTAAAAGATCGACTGGAACACGAGCAAGAACCTTTATCGCCTGGAATTAATTACCGCTTACGTAAAGCCCGGCAGAAAGCAGTTGAGGCGTCTTCCAAAAGCAAGCTCCCGTATTGGAAACCAATGCTTTCCGCCGCTTCTTTTGCCGTAGTGGTTTTAGCCATAGGCTTCTTCGTCATGCCTGGCAATCAACTTAATACTGATGCAATTACAAGTAATGATTCTGAAATATTATTAGAAGATAACGACTTTGAATTTTACGAAGATTTAGAATTTTACGCATGGCTCGCGGACAATAATTTTTAGCTTTAATCGGCTAGCTGAAAAAGAGAAATTACCTAAATGGCATACGGCTTAGCTCAAAACATTTCGCTACGCGTTCTGATCGTTACGCTTTTATTTATCGTTGCGTTTCCCGTGCTAGCTCAAGAAGCTGAGCCTATCGCTTGGGATGCTCTCAATAAGTATGAACAACTCGCGCTTAAGCCATTACAAGAAAATTGGTCTGAACTAGATCCTCAACAACAAAAACAATTTCAGCTCGCTGCCGAACGCATGCTAACCCGATCCATTAAGCGAGAAGCATTTAACCGAGAGCGCTTTAGACGCTGGT
Organism: Aurantivibrio infirmus; assembly: GCF_054767315.1. Taxonomy (NCBI): domain Bacteria; kingdom Pseudomonadati; phylum Pseudomonadota; class Gammaproteobacteria; order Cellvibrionales; family Cellvibrionaceae; genus Aurantivibrio; species Aurantivibrio infirmus. The sequence goes on along the minus strand of NZ_BAAFSK010000008.1, from coordinate 242,958 downwards.
CTACATTTTCACACGATCGTCGTGAACATATGCGCGATCGATACCGGCATTACCGAGAGATTGATCCTGACAGACGGGAGAAAATGCGCGCGGCGAGAGAGCGTTTCGAAAATTTATCCGAAGAAGAAAAACGAGAAATTCAACAACGCTGGGAATCCCTACCACCGGATCAGCGCCCAAGGTTCGGCCCACGTGGACATCGACCCCCTCCTCCAATGGATGGGAGAGATATGGAGAGACGCAAGGGCTTTGATGAACTCAGCGAAGAAGAAAAGCTAGAGTGGCGTAAGCGAAGGGAAGAACGCCGGGAACGGAGGGATTCTTTTCAACGAGAGGAATCACAGGAAAATGTGGAAAGTGATTCAGGGGAAAATTAGAAACTAATCCGTATTTGGATGGATTGTGTTGTGTTTGCCGGTTCTTATGAAGTAGGTGCGCTTTCGAGACACGCCGTAAACCCATCCATGGGGGCTCTCCAAAAACATCCATGTTTTTGATGGTCTCAAAAACACACCTACTCCACAAGAACCTAGTTCAGTAGCCCCGCCATTACTTTGGGGGAAGGATGGGAAGTGTTGCAGCTTATTGAAAAGACAAAAGCTGAACATTGAACATGCATCTCAAGGATGATGTAAAAAATTTGAAATTATTAAGCTTTTTGTTCTTAGATTCATTCCTTTCTCACAAAATTTTTTTAACTCCAGTATTTTCGCATCCCTACTTTGTGTACTATCAGTAATTCGCTTTTGACAATCATCGACCTTTAAGTGTTTGTTGATTAAGGCGGGTGGCTGCTTTCGGCCACTAGCGACATTCACAATTCAAGACTTGACCCTGAAAAACTCCTTTTTTAAGTTAGGTTTCATTTCAGGACAACTGGAAAATTACTATGCGCGATATTTCTCAGTGGACTGAGGCTGACTTGATTGAACTGATTAGAAATAAGGTTCAAGAAAGTATTGAGCTAGATTACAAAGCCTGCGCCTCTCTACAAAAAACAGATAAGAAAAAGACAGAAATCAGTAAAGATGTATCAGCTATGGCAAATTCGGCTGGAGGGATTCTAATATATGGCGTAATTGAGAACGGGCATATTCCAGTCGAAATTGATGAGGGATTTGATCCTAGTGAAATTTCAAAAGAATGGCTAGAGCAAATAATTAGCTCAAGAATACAAAGAAAAATAGAAAATATTATGATTAAGCCTATTTATCTTGAGACTACGAATCCTGGAAAAGTAGCTTATGTTGTTTACGTGCCTCAAAGCTCTAGAGCCCCTCACCAAGCTCATGACAAAAGGTTTTACAAAAGATACAACTTTGAGTCTGCTCCGATGGAAGAGTATGAAATAAGAGATGTTTCAAATAGGGACAAGGGGCCAAAATTAATTTTAAACTTTGGAATTGAAAACTTAGAAAGTATATTTAGAGAAATCAATGAGGGTCAAAAAACATATCTTACGGCAGAGATAATACCTCTTATTGAGAACACGTCCCCTGCACCGGCGGAATATATAGCTATCAACATATTTATTGACTCTGATGTAAACAGTTTATTAAAAACAGGGGGTATAACAAAGAAGGAAAACCAGTTTTTGCTAATAGACGGTGAATATAAAAATTTCTACATGTTAGCTTTAAATCATTCGATACCAGCTAAAATTCCAATATTTAAGGGTACGAAATTTAGGCTTATAAATTCACCTATTTGTATTGAGTTGGAAAGGGATAAAAAGTACGTTCTTGCTTATAAGTTATTGGCACCTCATATGGAAGAAGCGAGGGGTGCTTTTACAATTCGGGCGGGTAAAAAAGGTATACAAATCGAAGAAATAAATCTAAATAAGCTAGAAATCGGGATACCAGTAATATAATTGGGATTTCCAGGGTCAGGGTCAGGGTCAACCTAAACCTACCCCGATTTGACGCACACTCTCCAAATATCTGGGGTCAGATAAGAATTATCGACCCCAATATTTTTAATCATCCTCGTGATGCATTCCTAATGTTCAGCTTTCGTGTTTTTGATAAGCTGCAACGCTAATCCCCTCCCTACCCTCAAAGGTTCGCTTACACATTAGATCTAGGTTTTCGTGGCGTAGGGATAAATTTGAGACCTTCAAAAACATGGATGTTTTTGTAGAGCCCCCATGGATGGGTTTACGGCGCGTCTCAAATTTATCCCTACGCCATGAAAACCGGACAGCGAAGTAAGCAACTAAACCCTATCTCCAAAAAGGAAAAACCACGTGCGAATAACGTGGTTTTAATTCGTAATAGAAAATTAATTCAGAAATTATATTAACGCTTTAGCAGAAACAACCACTCCATTGTTATCCGCATAAACAAACTCCCCTGGATGAAACGTAACACCAGCAAAACTCACCGGCACATTTAAATCGCCAATCCCACGCTTTTCAGTTTTTAAAGGAATCGAAGCAATCGCCTGCACACCTAAATCCAATTGTTCCAACGCATCAACATCACGAACACAGCCGTAAATAATCAATCCTTCCCATCCATTCTTAACCGCATTCTCTGCAATCATATCGCCGAGCAAGGCTTTGCGTAATGATCCGCCACCATCAACCACCATAACCTTCCCCCGCCCTGGCTTGCCCGCGTTTTCTTTTACCAATGAATTATCTTCATGACATTTTATGGTGACGATTTCACCATGAAACGAATTACGTCCACCAAAATTAACAAACATGGGTTCGCAAACTCGAACAGCATCTGGATTGTCATCACAAAGATCTGGGGTTGAAAAAGTCACATTAGCTCCTTAGTAAAAAATTTACGGCAATGCGTAAGCGATTAATTTTGCGGGCCTACCGGCGCCACCAGTGGCGACTACAATGTATTGCTTGTCATTATGGGAGTACGACATCGGCGTACCAAACGGTGGTTCGTCCATTTTATTTTCCCAAATTACCGTGCCCTCTTTTTTATCGAATGCACGCAAATAAAATTCCGTCGTTGAATACGACATTGTTTCAAATTCTCGTTGTACCTGATTAAAAAAGACCAGGGTTTTTGTCACCAAGGGTCCGCCATTGGATAAAAATGAATGACTCGAATTACCCATCGGTGGCAGATTTAAATGTTTGATATCTGGGTGATCAACAGGGCCTTTACCATGTGGAACCTGCCAAGCAATTTCGCCGCGATTTAGATCTATTGCGGTAATGTTCCCGTAAGGTGGTTTAAACAAAGGCAAACCGTTTAGGGCACTAATATCCGGTGAACGACTGCGCCCGATATAATTTGGTTCAGATTTTTCTGGATCACCTTTACTGAGTTCGACGAAAGAGGCTTGATTTGCCGATTGAATAAATAGGTACCCGGACTCAGGATCTATGCCTGCGCCGCCCCAATTTGCGCCGCCGGCAGCACTAGGAGACAGAATCACGCCGACCTTGTTTTCTGTGGGAATAATGGGCGGCGTAAATAGTGGACCGAACTGATAATTTTTAACGATATTTAAGGCCTTGGCTTTTAGTTCGGGTGTGAAATCGATGAGGTCATCTTCGCTAAGACCTTGTCGGGTAAAAGCTGGAGGCTTGCTGGGAAAGGGTTGTGTAGCGGCAGTTTTTTCTCCCGGTACCGTCGATTGCGGAACGGGTTTTTCAAGGATAGGCCAAACAGGTTTTCCAGTTTTCCTATCGAAAACATAAGTGAAGCCTTGTTTACTCACCTGTGCCACCGCTTTAATTTTTTTACCATCGACTTCTATATCTACCAAGTTAGGCGCAGCAGGAAAATCATAATCCCAAAGTCCGTGATGCACACCCTGGAAATGCCAGACGAGTTTTCCCGTCGCTGCATCGATGCACAATAAACTTTCTGCGTATAGGTTGTAGCCTTTGCGGTGACCACCATAATAATCATTTGTCGGCGTGCCTGTTGGAACGTAAACGTAACCGAGTTCATGATCAACGCTCGACATCGTCCAAGAATTTGTATTACCCGTATACTCCCACGAGCCCTCTTCCCAAGTATCGTTACCGGGTTCGCCTTTTTGTGGAACAGTATGAAAAATCCATGTTTGCTTACCTGTTCTAACATCAAAACCACGAACATGGCAGGTTGGCATTGCGATCGTTCGCACGCCATCGGTTACAGTACAATTGACAACGATTGTGTCTTTAACAATTGCTGGCGGAGCACTATAACCAATCAAACGTCGTTCTTTTTCATCGCTAATTATTCCTGCTTGAAGATCGACACGGCCATTGTCACCAAAGCTTGCTATTAACTTTCCAGTCTCCGCATTTAATGCGATAAGTTCGCCCAGGCCGGTGGTGATAAATATTCTTTTATCGTTTTTGGATTCCCAATAGGAAACACCGCGATGTTGCCAACCAGAATTTGCGGGACGCCCTTGCTCGTAGGCCTTTGGATCAAAACTCCACAGAGTTTCTCCGCTTGCAGGATCAATTGCTGCAACCTGATTTAAACTCGTGCTGGTGTAAAGCTTGCCGTTTACCAGAAGTGGTGTGGATTTATAATAAGACGGTCTTTGACGAGTCACCTTATCATCAACTAATTTGTTGTCGAGACTTTCCCAAACCCAAGCAATTTTTAATTGATTTACATTATTTGCATTAATTTGGCTTAGAGGAGTGTACTTACTGCTAGCGCCATCGCCGCCGTAATGACGCCACTCTCCCGTTCGCGAACTATCATCATCCGCAGCGATGCTAGTGGTCGAAGCCGAGGTAAAAAAGGCCAACAAAAAAAGCAAAGGTATCTGTTTTAGATTGTTAAGATAATTTTTCATTATTGTTAACCCCTGGTTTTTGGTGTATCGACTAGAAGGCAGTATTTTCGTAACAGTTTATTCAATCATCCAGACTATTAACTGTTTTAATTCCTCGGTGGTGCATTTCGCGCATCCGCCCTTCGGGGGCATACTGTTAAAACCTTCGAGCGTATGTTTTAGCAAAATATCAATTCCCTGCTCTTTGCGCTCCTCCCAAGAGAAAGGATCACCAACAACCGGCGCATCTTCCCAACCTGTGCCATGACAACTAAAACAGTAGCTCGCGAACAAGCTTTCTATTTTTTCTTCATCAGAAAAACTGGGCGAAGAAAGGCTAATACTTAAACCGCAAAAAAGTAAAACAACTATATTTTTAAATCTCATGTTCTTGATATTCCAAAATCTACAGGCTTAACAAATGTACTTCGTTTTTTATTGTAGAGAAGCCAAAAATTCAATTAATAACTTATTAATTTCTTCAGGGCTTTCTTGTTGCACCCAGTGGCCCATCTCTGGAATCAAGGTAACTTGTTGCAGATTTGGAACAATTGGTTTCATGCGAGTTTCAAGTTGCTCCGCGCTTGCACCACGAATGACAACATCTTTTTCACCGGCAATAAAAATTACTGGGGCGGTAATTTTTTTACCGCTCAACTCAGGTGTAATTTCCCAATTGCGATGAAAATTTCTATAGTAATTTATGCCACCTCGAAAACCTGCTTCAGTAAATTCTTGAACGTAAAAATCTAAATCTTCTTGCGACAACCAACTCGGAAGCTCTTTAGGCGCACCACGACGAGGTATCCATCCCCCTGCTCCTCTTTTAGGATCAGTAATCGTGGGTTCCTCGCGTGGCGTATCGGGAGATGTGTACAAACGGCTCAATACGCCATGAGGATCGGCATCAAATTCTCGTTCCGCAACATTCCATTCTTGAAAATAGAGAATGTAATAAAAGTTATCGCGAAGAGCGCTTCGCATAGAATCCACAGGTGATTGCGCAGCTCGGCCATTATAAGGAACGCTCAAGGCGGCTAAGGCGGTAAACTTTTCTGGATACAACAACATACTGTTCCAAGTCACGATTGATCCCCAATCATGCCCTACCAACACCGCGGTCTCTTCACCCATTGCATCGACAATGCCTGCAATATCAGCGGTTAAATGTTTGATGTCGTAGTCTTCTACGTTGGCCGGTTTATCAGTTTTTCCGTAACCCCGCATATCCGGCGCCACAACGTGATATCCCGCCGCAGAAAGCGCTTTTATTTGATGTCGCCAGGAATACCAAGACTCAGGCCAACCATGTACCAATATGACTAGAGGACCTTCGCCCATTTCCGCAATACGCATATTAATACCATTGCTTTTTATCATGCGTAAGGTAGGTTCTTCCGCCGAAGCAAAACCGCTAGAAACTGAAGCGCAGAAAAATAAGGTCAGGGTAAGAAATGTCGTAAAGCTATTTTGTAGTGATAAGCATGTTCTTATTTTCATAGTTTCCTCTGCGGAGTATGTGGTGCTAAAAAACCTGTGAAAAAGAAGCGAGAAATGACGAGCTCGAATAGTAACTTATCGGAACCGATTTGGGATGGTTTGTTTACCAGAGATTACATAACTTGTGTTTATTTCGGCTAAAAAAATCCCCGCACAAGGCGGGGATTCCATCACGAACTAACCAGTATTTGTGCTATAGCAAGAGAGATCGTACGGTAAAGGTTTTAAAGCTTAGATTCTAATTCCGGAATCACGTCGAACAGATCCGCAACTAAACCATAATCGGCCACCTGAAAAATAGGTGCCTCTTCATCTTTGTTGATTGCAACAATAACCTTGCTGTCTTTCATACCGGCTAAATGTTGAATTGCACCAGATATACCAACAGCGATATACAATTCTGGCGCGACAATTTTACCGGTTTGACCGACTTGCATGTCGTTAGGAACAAAACCCGCATCAACCGCAGCGCGAGATGCGCCAACACCTGCGCCAAGTTTGTCAGCTAACTTATATAACATTTCAAAATTGTCGCCGTTCTGCATGCCACGACCACCAGAAATAACTACTTTCGCAGACGTTAACTCAGGCCGTTCACTCTTCGCAATTTCTTCGCCAACAAAAGTAGATACACCTGCTTCATGCGCTGAAGCCAGCGCTTCAACGGCGGCAGATCCGCCTTCCGCTGCAACAGGATCAAAAGCAGTTCCGCGAACAGTGATAACTTTAATCGCATCAGAACTTTGCACCGTTGCAATAACGTTGCCGGCATAAATTGGACGCTTAAAAGTATCAGGGCTTTCAATACCGCTAATATCAGAAATAGCTTGCACATCCAAAAGCGCAGCAGCGCGAGGTAATGTATTTTTACCAGTAGTCGTTGCAGGCGCTAAAATGTGTGAATAATTTTTACCGATTTCTGCAATCAATAGTGCAACGTTTTCTGCTAATTGATGCTCATAAGCTGCATTGTCAGCAACAAGTACTTTAGCTACACCATCAATTTTTGCAGCGGCTTCGCCAGCAGCAGCACATCCATTACCAGCAACCAACATTTCAATCTCGCCACCGATGGCTTTGGCTGCAGCTACTGTATTTAATGTGGCGCTTTTAATACCGGAATTATCATGTTCCGCAATTACTAAAATAGTCATCAGATTACCTTCGCCTCGTTCTTCAATTTATCAATAAGAGTATCAACGTCAGGTACTTTTATACCTGCACTACGCTGGGCGGGTGGTTCAACTTTTAGTAATTTAACGCGCGCTTCAGTAGCAACACCTAAGGTTTCTGGTGAAGTTGTATCGAGAGGTTTTTTCTTTGCTTTCATAATATTCGGCAAAGAGGCATAACGCGGTTCGTTCAAACGTAAATCGGTAGTAACGATCGCAGGGAGATTCAAACTTACTGTTTGTAAACCGCCATCGATTTCGCGGGTAACTGCTACTTTACCGTCAGCAACTTTTACTTCGGAAGCAAAAGTGCCTTGCGGGAAACCAGTAAGCGCACCGAGCATTTGGCCAGTTTGATTGTTGTCATTATCAATTGATTGCTTACCCAAAATAATTAAATCGGGTTGCTCAGAATCGACAACCGCTTTTAAACATTTAGCAATTGCTAATGGTTCTAAGCTCGCATCAGTTTCTACTAGAATTCCGCGATCAGCACCCAGTGCTAATGCCGTTCTAATTTGTTCTTGGGCTTGCTTAGGGCCTATTGAAACAGCAACGATCTCAGTTGCAGTACCCGCTTCTTTTAGGCGTACAGCTTCTTCGATAGCAATTTCACAAAAAGGATTGATAGACATTTTGACGTTTGCGAGATCAACATCGCTGCCATCTGCTTGGGGACGAACTTTAACGTTGTAATCAACAACGCGTTTTACAGCTACAAGTATCTTCATGGATAACCCATTCACTTACGATTGAAAGGAAATCGAGGGCGGAGAATTCCGCATATTTGACCGAAAAGTCGCTCGAATCTTCGCTAATTGGCCCAATTTCAGGCCTTGAGACGCTCTGCGAGCGGCGCATATCTTGACGGTTTAGGCCTTTAAAATCAATACCTCCAGGACAACTAAAGTCGCTAAATAGTGATGGCTTTCAGTGGATTAAGAGCCGTTTCAGCGCATCAACGATGAGTCCGGCGCCAGCAATCTATGTGTCCAAAAACTGGTTATCAGTCAAAACCCGCTATATAATGCCTGCCACGCTAAGCATTTAACGCCTTCCGGCTCACCATTGAATACACTTAACACTTTCATTTTTTAAATTAACAACAGCTTAAGATTTGGCCATATATAAGTCGTGGAAATTGCGAGTATTCGCGCGATAAACCCTATCGTGGCCTGTTAAACCGTAAACTGCTGCCGGACATGCTTCGATACATCGGATAGGCCAAGCTTTTCGACGTATATCGAGCACCAGAGCTCAATACCAATATTTTTAAAATACCTGTTTTAAAGAGGAGAAAATCGTGGAAAGAGAAAGTATGGAGTACGACGTTGTCATTGTTGGTGCAGGCCCTTCTGGCTTAGCAGCAGCTTGTCGAATTCGTCAGCTCAACGAGGACATTAGTGTCTGTATCGTTGAAAAAGGCTCAGAAGTGGGCGCCCATATTCTCTCTGGTGCGGTCTTAGAACCTACCGCTTTGAATGAACTCTTTCCGGACTGGAAAGAACGCGGTGCACCTTTAAATACTCCTGTAAAAGGTGACGAGCTTTATGTATATCTCTCCGAAACCAGCGCGATAAAAATGCCAGGTTTTATCGTACCTCCGCCAATGCACAACGAAGGCAACTATATAGTTAGCCTCGGCAATGTTTGTCGCTGGTTAGGCGAGCAAGCTGAAGCACTTGGTGTGGAGATTTTCCCCGGTTTTGCGGCGTCAGAAGTACTTTATAACGACGACGGTAGCGTAAAAGGAATCGCCACAGGTGATATGGGCGTAGGCATTGATGGAGAACACACCGGCTCGTATACGCCAGGAATGGAACTCCATGCAAAGTACACTTTATTTGGCGAGGGTTGTCGCGGGCACCTGGGCAAACAATTAATTAGTAAATTTAAATTAGACGAAGGCAAAGAAGCACAGCATTACGGTATCGGGATCAAAGAATTGTGGAAGGTGCCTAGCGAAAATCATAAGCCTGGCTTGGTTGTCCACGGTGCAGGTTGGCCTTTATCTGAAAGCGGCTCAATTGGGGGCAGCTTTCTTTATCATTTAGAAGACAATCAAGTCGTGGTGGGATTAATTACTGATTTAAGTTATTCGAATCCACATGTCAGCCCTTTTGACGAATTCCAACGATTTAAACATCAAAAAGTCATTAAACAATATTTGGAAGGTGGTGAGCGACTTTCCTATGGCGCACGCGCAATTGTTAAAGGCGGCTTGCAAGCCTTACCTAAATTCACTTTTGCTGGTGGCATGCTAATTGGTGATGACGGCGGCACTTTGAACTTTACAAAAATCAAAGGCAGTCATACCGCAATGAAATCCGGTATGTTAGCAGGCGAAGAAATTGTTAAAGCGCTCGCCGCGAATCGCGCTAACGATGAGCTTGTTGAGTACCAACAAGCCTACGAAAATTCTTGGGCCTACAAAGAATTAGTTGCCGAACGAAACATCACCCCTGCTCTGCACAAGTTCGGCTTTTGGATTGGTGCGGCATATACGTTTGTCGATCAAAATATTTTCCGCGGCAAACTCCCCTGGACTCTCAGCGACAAAACACCTGACTACGCTACATTAAAACCTGCTTCGGAATGCAAAAAAATAAATTATCCGAAACCCGACAACAAACTGAGTTTCGATAAACTAACCTCTGTTTTTCTTTCGAATACCAACCACGAAGAAAACCAGCCCTGTCATTTAAAACTTGCAGACCCCTCAATTCCAATTGAGAAAAACTTGCCGATGTTCGATGAGCCCGCACAGCGGTATTGCCCTGCTGGTGTTTATGAAGTTATCGAAGAGGAAGGTAAAAAACGCTTTCAAATTAATGCGCAAAATTGCGTCCACTGCAAAACGTGTGACATTAAAGACCCGGCGCAGAATATTACCTGGGTGGCTCCTGAAGGCACCGGCGGACCAAATTATCCCAACATGTAATATTGACTCTCGGTTAACAAAAATAGCGCCTTAGGCGCTATTTTTTTGTTTAAAATTAGGAAGTAATTGTAACAATATAAAGTGATCTATTAAAAAACCTTCCTCATCGTTAATCATTAAATGCTCCTCACAATACACATTTAATGACTTGTAGCCGTCACTGTGCTTTGAGATACTCCCTTCCACAATAAAAACGATCAAAATTTGACGCCCTAAGACTGCAATTAATCCTTTTTGCTGATTTCTTTGATTACAACTTTCAACCTCTAAACTATCGCTCACAAGCTTGGCAAAATGAAAACCAAACAACAACGAAATAAAATTGCAGAAAACTACCAACGTTGTCAGTGTGGCTGGATTGGCACCTTTAGTCAGCTTGCTATTTGGTTACGCAAAGATAAAGTTGTTTCAAAAATTTGCCCCCATTGCGGCACACCTTCTGACAATCACAAGGTCTTCAGCCCACATCTTAGGCACAGCAATTTAGTGCATTAATTTTTTCCTTGCTCTTTTATTTATAAAATAATCAATCTTTTTCTCGCCATACTTTTTTATCTTTTTATCTTCCATTCTAAAAAAATTAAATCCATTTAATTTTCTAAAAATGAAACACACTTTATTTTTCAATAGACAGATATCACGTAACAATAGACTTGGAAACAAATCTGAACGGTGCCCCGGAACACACTCTACCTGCCAAAGCTAATAAGAAATAAAGACCTCCGCTGGAAAACCGTTATGGCGCTTCGTTTTCCCGGCGTTACGCTTAGCGCATAGCTTTTCAAGTGTCTTTCTATTCATAAGCAACACTAATAATCCGAAATAAACCAAACAATTTTTTTAAAGACTGCAAGATGTTTTACCTAAAAAAAGGTTAATTTTTGCAGTGATTGTTTCCAAATCTTTTCCTCAGTGCTAAGCTCCTCGGCTTCTCAGTCAGTTTGATACAGCTAGCACAAAATCTTTTTTCAGCGCAGCGACTTTCTAGCATACAGGCTATGAAATTACCTGATGCGAATTTACCTTAAAGGCAGAGCGGCAAAAGCTCTGCCAAAGCGAACAAAGATGAGCGTCTCCAGGAGGATGCCTAACATGCAACAATCTTTTTTTCGAAACTCACGAACTTTGGCGACTGCCGCTGTTCTATCGCTGAGCGTACTCTCCGCTTGCACCAGCACACCAAATGGACCAAAGCTCTACGACAACTACGTTGTGCCAACAAATAGTTTAGGCCAGCCAAATCTCAGTGGCTTTTGGAGCAACGCGTCGTTAACGCCTTTAGCGCGTCCTGCAAATTTGGGAGACAAAGCCACTTACACTGAAGAGGAAGTCCAACAGATCGAGGGCTTGGTAAAGCTACAAGAAGCTGAGGCCAATCAAGCGACAGACCCAAATGCAGGCGCGGAATTTGTCGCGGAATCAAAGTACGATACGCGCGCTGAATTTTCGGCAGCCGGCGGTGATGTTGGCGGTTATAACTATTTTTGGTTAGACCCCGGCAACCATGTGATGAGAGTCGGTGGTGAAGCACGAACTTCAATTTTAACGACTGCCAATGGTCGTTTCCCCCAACGTAAAAAAGACGCACCTATTTCAAGACGCCGTGGTGGGGATTACTCGAACGCTGCTTATGAAGTTCGCTCCTTGGGCGAGCGCTGCATTATTAGCTTTGGTCGAAACGCAGGGCCACCCATGTTTGCTAATGGCTTCTACAATAACAACTATCAAATCGTCCAATCGCCAGACCACGTGATGATTTTGGTTGAAATGATTCACGAAGCTCGCATTGTTCGCTTGAACTCAGAACACCGAAGCGATGACGTAAGACCTTGGTTTGGTGACTCAATTGGTCATTACGAGGGCAATACCTTAGTCGTTGAAACAACCCACATCCCGCAGCGCCTCGCTTTTTATGGCTCTTGGGAAAATCTCAAGGTCACCGAGCGATTTACTCGTGTTTCCAACGAACGACTACACTACGCTTTCACGGTCGAAGATTCAGATGTTTGGGATGCACCTTGGGGTGGCGAGTATGAGTTTTCCATGATGGATGAGCCGCTTTATGAGTATGCTTGCCACGAAGGCAACTATGCTTTGCCAGGTATTTTAAAAGGCATCTTGATGGAAGCCGACGAATAGTCATAATCTAACTCTACTCGTTAGACCGAGAGAAAAAACCCGCTACTTTAGGCGGGTTTTTTTATTCTAGAGCTACCAACTAGCGAAAACACACCCTTCTCCCGCCAACTAATCCTTCTCGCTCGTCATGTTATGTAAAGACATTAAATTTTCCCTTTATGCCTGGTAAAGTACCTCGATATTTTTAAAATAAATCTGGACCTTAATATGAAACCGCGTGTATCAACACTCCTCCCACATGGCATTTTATTCGTTTCCACCCTAGTGGCTTCGGCTTTTGTTTCTGCAGCTGGTTATGAAGTGCCTCGCCTAGCCGACAATAAACCCGACTTCCAAGGTACCTGGACGAATGTTAGTTTGACTTACCTCCAACGCTCCTCTCGATATAAGTCCAATGTACTGTCCGACGAAGAAGCTGAAAAAATCGAACAGCAAACGGCAGCACGATCAGCCCGAGGCCTGCAACGAACAGATCCAAATGCTCCCGCGCCGCGTGCTGGATCAAACGTCGGCGGTTACAACTCATTTTATTTAGACCAGGGTGACGCCTTAAGTAAGATCGATGGCAAATATCGAACCACGTGGTTAACAAACCAAGAAGACGGGCAACTACCCTACACTGAATTCGGCAAAAAAACGTTTGATGAAACCTTAGCGTTTGTTCGCACCGATTTTTCTGGACCAGAAACGCGACCCATGGCCGAACGCTGCGTTATCGGTTTCGGCTCTACCGCTGGTCCGCCGATGCTGAACGTGCAATACAACAATAACTACCAATTTGTTCAAACACCCGACGCGATCGCGATTCTTGTCGAGATGAACCACGACGCTCGTATAATTCGAATGAACGAAGAACACATTCCCTTAGGGATGACAAAATGGTTTGGTGATTCAATTGGTCGATGGGAAGGCGATAGCCTTGTCGTAGAAACACGAAGATTGAACCCCGGTGAAAGTTTAAGAACTTGGTTTAACCAGTCTCTTTATATTTCACCAGACGCTCTCATCACAGAAAAATTTACCCGTGTGTCAGATTCACAAATACACTACGAATTTTCTGTCGACGACCCAAAAATTTATAAAGAAGTTTGGACCGCTAAAATGGTATTCAATAAAACTGAAGAACCGATTTATGAATACGCATGTCACGAAGGCAATCACGCACTACCAAATATTTTGGGCGGTGCGAGAGCAGAAGAGCGAGAATTGAAAAAATAATCTCGTTAAACACTACCCCGAGAAACCCAAGTAATGGCTAATTACTTGGGTTTTTTTTAGAAAAAAAGGGGAATGCGAAAAAAAGGTGACGGAGGGATTATTTATTAACCTCCTCCTCGGCCGACCTCGCTTTAAACGGGCTGTCTGACCAGACAGCTTCGCGATTTTATTTACAAAACGTTCGTTGCCAAGAAAATCAGCGGGTCACAGCAACTAATTCGTGGTTAAAAATATTTTTCGTAAAAATCAGTTACTCTGACCCTTTGATTTTCTGCTTTGATTTTCTTTTGGCAAATTACCGTGGTAGTTTTGAAGTAATAGGCACAGATCGCATGAATATAATTTACGAAATAAAGTTTGGCTTGGAATTCCAAGCCATTTATTGTTTGAACTACCCTAGTGAAACGGAATTGCGCGAAGATCACACAAACGGTTTGTTGGCACATCGACTGTCTAAAGAATGCTTATTGGTCGATGGCGCTTTGCGACTTGAACCCGATATATTTTCAGGACTCGCGCGAGGAAATTTTGCTTTAAGTAAAAAAACATCTGAGGACCTCTCGCTTGCGTCATGTAGTGATATCGATCTCGTTCCCTTCGAACTAGGAAAGAATAGGACGCCATTCTATACAGCGATAATTACCAATGTAATCGACGTTAGGGATCGCGAACTGATAAAAAGAAATAAAACAAATCCGTTACCTTTTAATCATCCAAATCGTTCGTTCATCGACCCCAATCATCCGCTGTTAAATCGATCTATGTTTTTTAAGATGGTACGTCTTGGCAGTTTAAATAACCTACTCAGTTCACAAATATTTTTTGCCCAGAATGACGGCGGTGAAGGTTATAACTTCTTAAGCAAAGCGAATGCGCTTGGCTTAACCGGGTTTCAGACAATTGAAATTTGCCGAAGCCACTAGATATAAAATTAAGCTAGTTAGGCGGCAAAAAAGGGAAGGAGGGAATTAAAAATAACCAATATCGAATTGATCAAATTTAAATCCCTCCGTCCCCTTTTCCTATTAAATTTTATAAAACGTCGCCGTTATTACATTCAAAAAATGTTAACGAATCGGCACTTGGTTTACCAAAGCTTGAATATTTTTCTTAACGACAGCACCCACATCTCCACCATATCGACCTACGGACAAATCGCTTTCAGCTACAGCTTTAAATAGCTCTTCACCTGACTCCAAATCCATTATCTTCAAGACAGAATCAACACTACCTGCTCCTGCGCCAAAGCCAACCCAATATCGAAGAGCGCGATTACCGTATTTCACATTTACATCAAGATCAACCATCATAATTTCCTGAGTGTATACATTAGGTAAGTCAAAGACGACTTTGTATCCATTACCATGAAAGTAAGATTCTAAATCCTTCTGGGCAAAACTCTTCCAGCTCCACAGTTTATCCTGCAAAGCTTTATTTGTTTCTGCTGCTTCTTCCATTGAGTAGACTTTGGGCTCAACGATATAGGCAATTTTATATTGGTCTAGAGATTCGCCTGCAATGTCAGTGCGCGTGTGTACGCTACCACAACCAACGAGCATTGTTAAAAGAGAAGCTAAAAGTAATAGTGCAGTATTTTTTCCAATTTTATTTTTCATAGATTTCCTTAAATTCATTTGTTAAAAACTAAAAACACTTAGAGTGTTGGCTGCGAACAGTGCTGAATTTTATATCTTTCTCTCTCCTTGGTTCCTCAACATAGCAAAAGTCACCCATCATAATGTTTAATCCAACGCAATAACAACTGCATATTCGGCCAGACTGATGTATCAGAGTGAACAGATGGGTTGCCAAGAAAATGCTTTCCCTCATCAATATTCTCCTAATTATTGACGTAGAGTGACTAGAAAACTAGCGATACGCATATTTCTAAAAGAATTCAATCAATGAACACTTGAAAAAAACTATTGTCCCAGACACTCTACAGACCTTTATTTTTGCGGAAATCACTTTCCTAAACGTCTATTAATGAATACCTCAAAACTAATAATTAATGTAAATCTGCGGAGTTTCTTATGTTTACTACCAAGCGAGTCTTGCTAGCCCTCCCCCTGACTGCGTTCCTGTGTATCGCTTGTGATAATTCCTCGGAACCAGAAGACAGTGCGAATACACCGGTTGAAATGAGTGCAGCCACAGCGCCGCAAATTTCTGGGGTTCGTTTGGATTTCATGGATACATCGGTGTCGCCGGCGGAGGATTTCTTTCGCTATGCCAATGGTGGTTGGATGGCGAGTACTGAAATTCCCGCAGATAAAAGTCGCTACGGTGCTTTTACGATGTTGGCGGATAAATCGCGGGAGGATGTCCGGGAAATCGTTCAGCAGGCGGGTAATACGCAAGCCGCAAAAGTTAAAGGTAGTGAAGCCCAGCAGATTGGTGATTTTTATGCGAGTTATTTAGATACGGCCACCATCAATTCACTTGGCGTTTCTCCACTTAAACCCTACTTTGACGAAATCTCCGACATCTCAACATATTCCGAGCTGTCTGCGTATTTCGCCAAGGCCAATAGTTTGGGGTCTCGTACACCCTTAGGTTTTTACATCGATACCGATGAAAAAGACCCCTCTTCCTACATGACGTACTTTTATCAATCGGGCTTGGGCCTGCCGGATCGAGATTACTATTTAAAAGACGATGAAGAATCGGCTTCACTGCAAAATGATTATCGTGCCCACATCGCCAAAATGTTCGAATTAGCCGATCTTGAAAACGGCGAAGATGCCGCTAAAAAAATCTACGCGATAGAGTATGCAATTGCGGAAAAGCATTGGCCTCGTGCAGAGTTACGGGACCGCGACAAAACCTATAATAAGCGTTCTCAGGCAGATTTAGCCGCACTTGGCGACACCCTTCAGTGGGCTGCTTACCTCGACTCTGCCGGCCTAAGTAAAGCCGATAGTGTGGTTCTTTCAGCCTTGAGCTATTTCGAAAGCCTGGATGCTTTAGTCGAGCAGTTTTCAGTGGAAGATTGGCAGACGTACCTGAAATGGCATGCCCTCACATCGAAAGCTTCTCGACTGGCTCAAGCACTAGACGAAGAGGATTTTAATTTTTACGGAAAGCGGTTAAGCGGCGTCGAGCAACAAGAAGAACGCTGGAAACGCGCTATTAATACCCTCAATGGCCAATTGGGCGATGCTATTGGCAAACTCTATGTCGAGAAACATTTCTCCGCGGCAGCGAAAACGCGCATGGAAGAATTAGTAGAAAATCTGCGTGAAGCCTATCGCGAAAGCATCATTGCCTTGGAGTGGATGGGAGATGAAACCAAGCTTAAGGCCATCGACAAGTTAGAAAAATTTAATCCTAAGATTGGCTACCCCAACAAATGGCGCGACCTTAGCAGCCTTGAAATCAAAGCAGATGACCTGTTTGGCAACGCGCAACGGGCCGACGCCTTCCACTATCAAATCCAGATCGATAAGTTGGGCAAACCCGTCGATAGAGATGAGTGGTTTATGAATCCACAAACCGTGAATGCCTATTACAACCCTGGCATGAACGAGATTGTGTTTCCCGCGGCCATTCTTCAACCGCCCTTTTTCAATATGGAAGCGGATGACGCAATCAACTACGGCGCTATTGGCGCGGTGATCGGTCATGAAATGGGCCACGGCTTCGACGATCAGGGAGCGAAATCTAACGGTGATGGTCTGCTCGAAAACTGGTGGACAGAATCTGATTTACAAGAGTTTGAGTCCAGAACGGACAAATTGGTTGAGCAGTACAACGGGTACACCGTATTGGGCGACTTAGCGATAAATGGCGAACTAACCCAAGGCGAGAATATTGGCGATCTTGGCGGCCTTACCATCGCCCACAAAGCCTATTTGCTGTCTCTCGAAGGCAAGGAAGACCAAACTCTCGATGGCTTGAGCGGAGAACAGCGATTCTTTCTGGGTTGGGGTCAAGTCTGGGCCAACAAATATAGAGATGAAGAATTACGCCGTCGTATTCTGACTGACCCGCATTCTCCCCCGCTCTATCGAGTGAATGGTGTATTGCCAAATATGCCAGAATTCCACAATGCATTTGGCGTCAAAGAAGGTGATGACATGTTTTTAGCAGAAGAAGATCGCGTGAAGATTTGGTAGGGAACCAAGAAGATATGGGCAAGCATCGGACAATTTGGCTGCTGTAACGTCCCCTGCTAATGAAAGCTGCCAGTAGAAATACTGGCAGCTTTTCTGTTTCTCCTACCGGTATAATCCGAACTTTCTAACAGAACCTCGGCGATTAAAATATGAGCGACAAACCCAATTTTTTCCAAATTGTCCTGAGTACATTAGCTGCGGCTTTTGGCGTTCAGAGTAAGAAGAACCTCGAAAGAGATACCAAACACGGTAATATTTCCCACTACATAGTGGCGGGAATAATCTTCATGATTTTATTTGTATTAACCGTATCTTTCATCGTCAAACAAGTCCTCAGATTGGCCACTGCTTAGCTTGTTTTTTTGCAATCATCGGCATCAATATAGTTTGTTAGGCAATTACCCATCTAGACCCCCTTGTATTAAAAGCCCTCTAACAAATTCGTTTCCCCAGAAACCAAAAAACGGCCATTTTAAAAAATGACCGTTTCTGTGTTTCAAGCCCTAATTTTCGGGTGCGAAACGCTAACTAAAGCAGCTGTTTCCATTGCGAGGATGTATCAATTCCTCCTAATCTCAGCATCTTTTGGATGTTCCCTTTCAAGCTTCGATATTCCGTATTGTGTAGCTGACTAAGAAAATGCTCTTGATGCTCGCGCGCCATATGATTGAGCGTTGCCATCAGATCCTGGCCCCGCTCAGTGATATCAATATTGATTGATCTGCGGTCGAGCTTGTCGTGCTCTCTTGAGATCAGACCTTTGTTCTCAAGTCGATCTAATAGGCGAGTAACGGCAGAACGGTCCACGCCAATATTGCTGGCGATTGCTGCGGGCGTGGTTGCAAGCTTTTGATCGAGTACATTCAAAACCATCCACTGTGGCCAGGTGACGTCTTCTTCTTTTAAACGTTGATTGAAATGCTCCTGCATAAGATTGGCTAAACGCGAAATCCAAAACGTATAGCTATTGTGGATCAAAAAATCATCATTTGAGGAATTTGGCTTCATAAACGACACGTCTCTACTTATCGAAAATAAAAGTGGATGGGTTCTGCAATGAGAATCTTATCCATGGTTTAAGCTTCAAATTAATTGACTAAGCAATAACGGTCAAGGAAGCAAATATGACCAGTTGAATTGGGTGATAGTCGGTCAGTGGATCACTCAGACTTGAGGACGTCTAAGTACGTTTGGGCTGTGTAGACTGATCAAGATGGGACGACGGGAATTGAAAAGATAGATAAGTTGGGTCTTTCGAAATGCTTTAGATGCTTGAGAGCTAATAATTAAGAAATGAGTTGCTTATAAATAATCCGAGAATCCAATTGTTGAATCCTCGGAAGTCAGTTTGGACTTATTGAGAACTGACCCAATAAGCAACTGTGGTAATAAAAATCGCAACCAGAACGACGGCGGCAACGGCGTCAATTAGATGGTCTCCTTTCCTGCTAATTTCGGGGTTACTATCGGACATTGAATAAGTCTCCTTGCTAAGGTTGGTCTGATTGAGTAAATCTATATTTTAATCTTACTGGGATAAGTTCCAGCTATTTTTAGTCGTCAACTTTGGTTAACTGGATCACATTTTACCTGTTT
The DNA here is from genome assembly GCF_054767315.1 of Aurantivibrio infirmus. Lineage (NCBI taxonomy): Bacteria > Pseudomonadati > Pseudomonadota > Gammaproteobacteria > Cellvibrionales > Cellvibrionaceae > Aurantivibrio > Aurantivibrio infirmus. Next base: position 223,513 of record NZ_BAAFSK010000008.1, on the reverse strand, counting down.
TTATCGCTAGAAGTGACGCCTCTTTCGTTTTATTTATAAAGATTTGCTATTAATTCATAACATTTGGCCATTTTACAGCATATCTGGCCAGTGATAGCGTAGCTGATCGCAAAAATACCAGAAAATCGAACGTAATTTTATGCGTCTTTTCCGGGAGGCTCAAACCTAGCTTAGTAGTCACGGAGGTTTTAGTGTATTCTTCGCGCCTATTTTTGCTTGGGAATTACCGACATAGTTGCGGGGGTTCAGCCCTCAGTTATCTCGATGATTTGAACGCTCAGACTCGGTCCAAAAAATGGAATCACCTACGTACAGAGTCTGAATTTCCGCCCTAGTTTTTAAATTTGTATTTACTGGATCAACTTAAATGTATCAGTACGACGATTACGACCATGCAATCCTTTCTCAGCGTGTCGCACAATTTCGCGATCAAACGGAACGCTATCTTGCGGGCGAGCTGAAAGAAGAAGAGTTCCTACCTTTGCGCTTACAAAATGGACTTTATGTCCAACGCCTGGCGCCAATGCTGCGCGTTAATGTCCCCTACGGAATGCTTTCTAGCACTCAATTGCGGAAGCTGGCATACATTGCCCGACAATTCGATAAAGGTTATTGCCACATTAGTACGCGACAGAATGTTCAATTCAATTGGCCAGATCTTGCAGAGGTTCCCGATATTCTCGCCGAGCTTGCCAGCGTACAAATGCATGCAACCCAATCCAGCGGTAACTGCATACGTAATACAACGTCAGACCAGTTCGCCGGTATCGCACCAGACGAAACAGTCGACCCCCGGCCCTACTGTGAAATTATTCGACAGTGGTCAAGCTTTCATCCCGAGTTCGCTTTCTTACCGCGTAAATTTAAAATTGCCGTGACCGGTGCCGATGAAGATCGCGCCGCAATTCATGTTCACGATATCGGCTTAGCAATGAAAAAGAATGACGCCGGAGAAATAGGATTTAAAGTACTCGTCGGCGGTGGGCTTGGGCGCACTCCCGTTATCGGCAGTGTCATTCGTGAATTTTTACCTGAAAAAGATTTGCTAACTTATTTGGAAGCCATTTTAAGAATTTATAACTTGCACGGTCGTCGTGACAACAAATACAAAGCAAGAATTAAGATTTTAGTTCGCGCCATGACACCAGAAATTTTTGCACAAAAAGTCGAAGAGGAATGGCAACACTTAAAAGAAGCGCCGAGCCTTTTAACCAATGAAGAGATAGCGCGCGCTAAATCGTTTTTCACTGAACCAAGCTACAAAAGTCTGAACGACGAATCTTGCAATAGCGAGCTCGAAAAAATTGCTGGAGAAAATCTAGCGTTTAAACGCTGGCTAACCCGCAACACAAGTGCCCATCGAGTTGCTGGCTATGCCACGGTAACTTTATCTTTAAAACCCGCCGGCGTCGCACCGGGTGATGTCACCGATTCGCAGTTAGAAGCGATTGCAGATTTAGCAGACAAATATTCTTTCAGTGAAGTTCGCACCACCCATGAACAAAACATTGTGCTTGGCGATGTCGCCAAAAACGATCTATTTAACTTGTGGGAAGCTTTAAAGCCTCTCGGCTTTGCAACGCCAAATATCGGTACGTTAACAGATATTATTTGTTGCCCCGGTGGAGACTATTGTTCCCTCGCTAACGCAAAATCAATTCCGGTTGCCGAAGACATTCAACGTCATTTTGAAGATCTCGATTACCTTTACGATTTAGGCGATTTAGATCTTAATATTTCTGGCTGCATGAATGCTTGTGGCCACCACCACGTCGGACATATTGGTGTGCTAGGAGTCGACAAAAAAGGATCTGAATTTTATCAAATTCAATTAGGTGGTAACGCAGGACTTGACGCTTCACTCGGTGCCGTACTCGGCCCTTCTTTTGGTCGTGATGAAGTCACTGGCGTAATTGAAAAAATTCTAAATACCTATGTCGACAAACGTATTGAGGGTGAACAATTCCTCGATACTTATCGTCGTATCGGTATCGATCAGTTTAAGGAAAGTGTATATGCCAAAGCTAATTAAAGACGCGTCGATAGTCGAAGATGAGTGGCAATTTATTGAATTCGAGGCGGACAAACAACAAAACACATTACCCGCGGGAAAGATAATTCTTCCACTTGATATCTATCTCGCGCAAGCCGATCAAGCATCCAGCCGACAACAAGAGATCGGCGTTTGGATTAACGGTGACGAAGATCTTAATAAACTGACAAGTCATCTATCGACAATTCCTTTGATTGCAGTACGCTTTCCTGGGTTTATGGATGGTCGTAGTTTTTCTACCGGCCGCTTGTTGCGTGATCGCTACCAGTTTGGTGGCGAGCTTCGTGCCATCGGTTCATTTATTCGTGACCAACTCTGCTATCTAAATCGCTGTGGTTTTAATGCATTCAGCTTTGCCTTAAGCCCTGACGCTGAAAAAGAAGAGGCGAATCTCGAATCTGCATTAAACTCTCTAAACGATTTTCAGGAATACTACCAAGCGAGCAGTAATCAACCCCTACCCCTTTTTAGACGCAGAGCTTAGCCATTCCTTTAGATATTTGTTTTTGAAGCTACGATCTAAGCTTCTTTTCTGCACAACATAAAAAAATCATCTTAGGGTTCTCATCAGAGCCCTAAATTACCGCTATACTGATGTCATTCTTCGGCTATGGATGTGTGGGGGAATAAGTGTATATTTTCACGCTAGGCACATTTGCGCAAAAATCTTCTACTTATTCAGAGGTTCCATAAATACTTCCGTAGTATTCCGCTTTAACTAAAATAATGAGTCGATGTCGATATGGAAGGCGCTTTATTCCAATCCTTTTTTTTAATCTTCACCGGCGCGGCGATCATTGCATCTATGGCGTTATACACACGCCAACCTCTGCTGGTCGCCTATATCCTACTGGGCGTACTACTCGGCCCGCACGTTCTCGGTTTAGTGACTAACGTCGAGTTACTTACCGAAATTTCTCATATCGGCATTATATTTTTATTATTTTTACTCGGTCTCGATATGCAGCCGAAGGCCTTATGGAGCGTTTTAAAAGAAGCCACTACAGTAGGAATTATCAGCTCTGCAACATTTGCAGTTATGGGCTACGTGATTGGTTATTTATTTGGCTTTAGCCACACCGATTGCTTAATCATCGGCATGGCAATGATGTTTTCTAGCACGATCATTGGCATAAAATTATTACCGACAACCGTTCTCCATCATCGTCACACCGGCGAATTAATGGTGGGTTTATTATTATTCCAAGATTTTCTGGCTATTATTTGCTTGGTCGTATTACTCAGTGGCGATTTAGGACAAGTCGATCTAAAAAAACTGGGCATGACATTTATTGCTTTACCTATTGTTGGTGCTTTCGCTTATTTATTCGTTCGTTTCGTACTACTCAAATTAATTCACAAATTTGATCGCATCCATGAATATGTTTTTTTAATGTCTTTGGGCTGGTGTCTTGGGTTGGCGGAACTTACACATTACATCGGCTTGTCTGCAGAGGTTGGCGCATTCCTCGCGGGCATTACCATAGCCACGAGTCCTGTTTCACAATATATTGCATTAAGCCTAAAACCACTGCGTGATTTTTTCCTAATTTTATTTTTCTTTTCATTGGGCGCGGGTTTCAATATCAGTATTTTCGGCGAAGTCGTCATAGCCGCGGTGGTTCTTGGAATCGCGGTACTCATTGTTAAACCCGTTACTTTTCGGGTTCTGCTCAGACAACAAAGCGAACAACGTTTTTTATCATGGAATATTGGTTTCCGCCTCGGTCAAATTAGTGAGTTTTCCCTTTTAATCGCTTTGATAGCCACAAACGCATCTCTTATTAGTGAGAAAGCATCCACTCTCATTCAAGCAACAGCGATTATTACGTTCCTGATATCCAGTTATATTGTCATACTTCGCTATCCTACTCCTATTGCTGTTAAGGATTCGTTACGGCGAGATTAATACGGCCCAATCGCACTTTGCGTGAATTCAAAAATCGGGATAAAATCTCCGGTCTAAATTTTATAATTAAAATAACTTCCGATCTTGGAAGAAAAGACTTCCTTTACTCAAACAATCAAAAAAGCTGCCGCAATGACTGATAGCCACCCTAGCCCTGCCTTATCCTCCACGGTTTTATTGTTACGAGATTATGAAGACTCTTTGGAGGTCTTACTCGTGCGTAGAAACGATAAATTAAAAACCGCGGGTGGAACCTGGGTATTTCCTGGTGGTCGCGTTGAAACTGATGATTTTCAGAATCAGGATGACGATTTTTTAGCAGCAAAAATTGCTGCAGTGAGAGAAACACAAGAAGAAACCGGAATTGATATTTCCTTAACCGCGTTAACTCCCTTTGCACACTGGACAACTCCCATCGGAGTACCGCGTCGTTTTGCAACCTGGTTTTTTGCTTCACGCGTAACGGATGGAAATGAAATTCAGGTAGACGGTAGCGAAATCGTCGATTACCGGTGGCTAAGTCCTAGCGCGGCGATCGACTTACAAGCGAAAGGTGAAATATCTATAATGCCACCAACTTTTATTTGCTTACGCGAAGTTGTTGACCATAAAAATAGCAGTTCAGCATTTAAAGCGCTTGAAGAAAAAAAGGTGATGCATTACAACCCTAAGAGGATTGTTGCAGACGATGGAACCAGTGTTATTTTGTATGACGACGACGCGGCTTATGAGAGTGGTCTACTCGATACCCAAGGTGTCAGAAATAGAATATTTATGAAGGAAAAAGCTTGGCACCATGAACGTAGCGAATGAAATTAAAACGCTAGCACCCAAAAACTTTTAGAGATGATGTAGTTAACAATGAACAATAAACTGATTGAATACCAAGACGATTCGCAAATCCTTGAAGGCTATTACGTTTTTCACGACGACAATAAAAAAAGACCCGGCGTTATAGTCAGTCACGCCTGGGGTGGCCTTTCGGATTATGAAAAAGAAAAATCACATGCCCTAGCCGATTTGGGCTACAACGTTTTAGCTATAGATATGTACGGCAAAGGTGTTCGCGGGTCGAGTGTCGAAGAGAACCAAAAATTAATGACGCCTTTCGTCGAAGATAGAGCGATGTTGCGACAGCGAATTAGCGCGGGTTTAAATACTTTGAAGACTTTCGATGGCGTTGATGAAAATAAAACCGCAGCCATCGGTTATTGTTTCGGTGGCCTCTGCGTACTCGACCTCGCCAGAAGCGGTAGCGATGTATGCGGTGTGGTCAGCGTTCACGGCTTATTAATGCCCGCAGAAGATCTTCCAAATCAAAACATTAAGGCAAAAATTTTAGCTCTACATGGCTATAGCGACCCGATGGCAACCCCAGAACAATTAACCGCACTGGGATCAGAATTAACTGAATCAAAAGCCGATTGGCAAGTCCACGCCTACGGCCTAACGTACCACGCCTTCACCAACCCTGCGGCAAACAGCGTGGAAATGGGAACAGTTTATAATGCCGACGCAGACCGAAGAAGCTGGCAAGCAACAAGAAACTTCCTAGAAGAATTGTTTAGTTAATCTAACAATCTCGCTCTTATTGGGAGGAAAAAAATATTTCGCCGTAGTAGGCGTTAACAAAACTACTCGTATTATCCGTATCGGTCATTATCGCTATACCGTCAATATAACGAATTTTTGGATCAATATATTTTTGTAGATCTTCTAGTACGTTGCGTTTTTCATTTTTCCACACGCCGATTTCATCATTGGCATCCCGCAAGGAAACCATCACTACATTTTTTTCTGCGAAAGCATTATTCCAAGTCGAATCTTTACTTAGACCTCTCGTCCAGACATAATTTAACGCTTTGCTTCTCCAAAAACGAAATCCACCGTCAATAATGACGTAAATTCGAACCGGATAATCATCACCCTCTTTCGTTGTTTCATTTCGCTGTGGCAAACGATTGTCTATTTTCCAACTCCAGTTTAAGTACGGCAGCTGCCATAAATCTATGCGACGCTTTTTTACCAAGCCCGACGCGCTTGCTCGGCTACTTGCTTGCAATACTTTATTGCCGTTATCTTCTACAATCAGATATTCTGTTTCACCATCGAACTCTTCCATTTTCCAGTCGTTTAGTATTCCCTTTGAGAATTGCGATAGATACAAATCCGCTTTTGCTGAATTCGCTGGAAACGAGACAGAAAATAATAAGCACACTAATAAAAGGCAGAAAAAAAATGAGATTGATTGCCCATGTTGTTGCCGGGTAATAATTAAAAGAGATGTCATGGCACTCAATGTCCTGCAGTTATTGATGTAAGAACCCTTTGATCATTACCGCTAAAGAATAGTTCAATTTTCGACAAATACTATCTACAAGGTATTACTCATCCAAACGGAAACCTGCCAAATTATCTCTCGCTAATTGAGGCATTGCACCGGTGGCCTTGGTGTTGGTAAATACTAATACCGCATCACTAATACCCACGCACTGATCTAGCTGGAACATTCCGGCAGACAGTGTAAAAGACGAATTACCAATCCGACTTACACCAACTCCGATCGTGACAATTTCAGGGTAATTCACTTCGGCCAAATAAGTAATGCCGATATCTGCAAGTACTTTTCGAACCAGTGATTGATCTTCACCTTCCGCATACAGTGCCTGAAAAACATTTCGATTAAACCGAACTCGCGATTCTTGATAGTAACTCGCGATCGAGACATTATTCACATGACGTTGAAAATCCAGGTCAGCAAATCGCGGATGAATTTGCATTGAAAATGGATAATATTCAATTTGCTTACGACGTTTATCAATGGTTGGCATTTGTACTTCCTAAAGATCTCTATATAAATTTTTAAGTTGTTACGGAAAAGATTTCAATAATCCTGAATTTTACGAAGTCAGAACTTTAGCACATAAGCCCAAGCTAATAAATTTGCATTCACATTGTTATAGACGACAATTATATCGATATATAAGGTATACATTTTATGCGTAAACTCCTACTATTCTTCCCCACAAAGACTCTCGTCGCTATACGTGACTAGCTAAACCAAATCTATTTTCGAGCGATGCGCCCAAAAAATTGCACTTATTATGTGAAACCAAGTTCAACTTAAAATTCTAACTTTCAAATTTTTAAAAAATACCATTATGAACAACAGTCCCTCACTCGAACATTCTCACGACTTCAGCTCAGACACTCAACACCAAGCAAAGCGGGTGACCTATGTTTTTTGGCTGACAACCCTCATGATGGTTGTCGAGATAGTAGCTGGTACTTGGTTGGGTTCTATGGCATTGCTAGCAGACGGCTGGCACATGGGCACACACTCTGCCGCTTTCGCGCTTACCTTGTTCGCTTATCACTATGCGAAAAAACACGCTAAAAACCCCAAATATAGCTTCGGGGTTGGAAAGGTCAGCTTTCTCGGAGGTTTCGCAAGCGCGATCGCTCTTGGTGTCGTCGCGTTAATAATGATTGTCGAATCGATATTGCGCTTGATCGAACCGCAAAATATACAATTCAACGAAGCGATAGCTGTCGCCGTCGTTGGTTTGACGGTGAATATTATTTCTGCATTTTTATTGCGCCACGATCATCACCATCATCATCACGGCCATGACCATGACCACCACCACGCCGACCACAATCTAAAAGCAGCCTACCTACATGTACTTGCAGATGCCTTGACCTCAGTGCTCGCGATAATAGCCTTATTTGCGGGCAAATGGTTTGGTTGGATTTGGATGGATGCGGTGATGGGGATTGTCGGCGCTATGGTTATCCTTAAATGGGCCTTTGGATTAATTCAAGAAACTAGCGGTCCCCTACTTGATGAAAATCATTCAGATAAAGAGCTCGAAAAAATCAACTCTGTTCTACAAAATAATTTTGAACTACAAATTACCGATTTACATTTATGGAAAATTTCGCCTATGCATCGCGCCGGAATCGTTAGCATCGCGACATCTGAACCAAAACCAATTACTGAATATAAAAGTTGTTTGCATGAAAATGGAGTTGAAATTTCACATCTTTCGATGGAAATTTATGTTCTGAAATAGTAAAAAATTTAAAAGAGTTGAAAACAACTTCAACAGCGGGTCGAGGTAACGATAGGAATTTAAGCGATGCCATCTTCTTTTTGTTTTTCGATAATCATGCAATCTGCTTGATAAGCACTATTTAAAATTTCCAAATAAGATAGCTGTTCTCGATATAAATATTGCGGCCTTCGCACTCTATCCATATTTGGACCGCCATCGATATCAGGCGCCCAGAGCGACTCATTTTTTTCATTTAAGCCAACCCAGCAATTACCCCCCGCAAAGTAAATCATTTGGCAAATTCCATAATGGAAATGGAAAATCTCTCTGATCTTAAGTCCAAAGGTGTCGTTCATGGCTGGAAGGAGCTCTCTATAAGGGTATTTATCACTGTGGAATTAGGCGCCATTATACCTAAAAGCCAGCGTTTTACCCTCTCTTATTGCATTTGCTTATAGAGCATATGGTAATCAAAAGTCTGAGTAGTACAGGGGATCACGTTCTATAGGCACACAATGCCGATTAGCTAACGCTACTAAGCCATTGATTTAACGTATCTTTTTGAGAGCGAAGTGATATTACGAGGCTGATAGCAATTTACCTTAATCTTGGTGTAGCAAAGATAAAGACTCATTCAGCAAAATCTTTTGAAGTACTAGCGAAAGCTATCGTTGATGGTTTGCAAGGTTGCATTACCTGGGCAAAGGACGGACTCGTTCAAAGAATTAAGCGGCTTACTTGTCGTGTTTAAGGTGTCGTGAAGATCATTTGGATCGGTATCGACATATATCAAACCCGTGAGAATTTCGTTTTTTTCCTCTGCGTCTTTCAACGCCCTTAATGCAGAACGCCGAGAACTGGGGTCATAATCGTGACTGTTTTTCTGCAAGCGAATTACTGAACCATCGTGTAATGTCACATCCTGCGTCGTACCAGGATCATATTCGGTGGTAATTTCTTTTTCCATTGGTACAAAATCTACCGTTGACGTTGCTTCGCAATGCTCTCGCACGAAATCGTAACTCTTTTTAGAACCGGGATTATTGTTAAAGGTAACGCAAGGCGAAATGACATCAATAAAAGCAAAACCACGGTGAGAAATCGCCGCTTTGATTAGTGGAATCAATTGATCTTTATCCCCTGAAAAACTTCGGGCGACAAAGGTAGCGCCCAACTGCAAAGCCAAATTAGTAAGATCAATTGGTTCAAAAGGATTAATGTTGCCCGCTTTGTTTTTAGATTCAAGATCTGTCGTCGCTGAATTTTGTCCTTTAGTTAAACCATAACAACCGTTGTTTTCCATAATGTAAAGCATGTTTAAATTCCGGCGTACAACGTGGGCAAACTGCCCCAAACCAATTGATGCGGAATCGCCATCACCGGAAACACCCAAATAAATTAAATCTCTATTCGCTAAATTTGCCCCCGTCGTTACCGAAGGCATACGACCGTGAACAGAATTAAATCCGTGAGACTGACCTAAAAAGTATGTTGGAGTTTTAGAAGAACAACCAATACCTGATAATTTTGCAATGCGATGCGGCTCGATCGCCAAATCGAAACAAGCTTTTACAATACCCGCACTAATTGAATCGTGTCCACAACCTGCGCACAAAGTAGAAAGTGAACCTTCATAGTGCTTTTCGGTAAAACCAATTTTATTTACTTCGGCAGCTGGGTGGCGAAAATTCGGTCTTAAATAGGTCATTGCCTTCTCTACTCTATAAAGGTTTTTCTAATCGGCTAGCTTAATCTTAGTGAGCACATTTTTAATTCGCGTGCTTTCGTTCTGATTTCTCGTTCATTCCTAAGGCTTCTCGAACTTTCCCAACAATAGTTACTGCTGTTAAGGGCATTCCATCGTAATTTAATAAGGGAATTAATTTCTCGCTTGAAATATCCAACTCATTCATTAACAGCGTACGTATTTGTCCATCACGGTTTTGTTCGATGACAAAAACTCTCTCGTGTTTATGAATGAATTCTTCTACCGATTGAGAAAACGGGAAGGCTTTGATAACCATCGCATCGGTACTAAGGCCCTGCTCCGCTAAGGTATCCATCGCTTCTTGAATGGGGAACACGCTGGTACCAAACAATACTAAACCGACACTGGGCTTGCTATCTTTCGCGGCGGGAATAAATTGGGGTTGCGGGACGAACTTTTTCGCGGTGTTAAATTTCTTAATTAAGCGATCCATGTTTTCTGCATAGACGCTGCCGTCTTCGGTGTATACCGCGTAGGGATCTCGTGAAGTACCTCGCGTAAAAAACGCGCCTTTATTCGGGTGTGTACCGGGATAAGTTCGATAGCCGATACCGTCATCATCGACGTCAACATAACGACCAAACTTCTTACCTTCCGCTGTTAATTGATCAAGCTGCTCAGCATTCAATACTTTGCCGCGATCATATAAACGTTTGTCATCCCACACGAAGGGTTCAGTAAGGTGATCATTCATGCCCAAATCTAAATCAGACAATAAAATAACTGGCGTTTGAAAACGATCTGCTAAATCAAAGGCGGCTGCCATAAAATCAAAACATTCTTTTGGCGTGCTGGGGAATAAGACAATATGTTTTGTGTCACCGTGGGAAGCATATGCGCATGCCAATACATCAGACTGCTGCGTGCGCGTCGGCATTCCAGTTGATGGTCCGGTACGTTGTACATCAACCAAAACCGCGGGGACTTCAGCAAAGTAGGCCAAGCCTAAAAATTCGCTCATCAATGAAATACCGGGGCCACTGGTTGCCGTAAAAGATCGAGCGCCATTCCAGCAACCTCCAATAACCATTCCAATTGCAGACAATTCATCTTCCGCTTGGACGACCGCAAAATTTTGTTGGCCCGTGCCGGGGTCGATACGCAAACGTTTCGCGTATTTATCATAGGCTTCAACAACAGAGGTTGACGGTGTTATTGGATACCATGCCGCAATTGTTGCGCCTGCATAAACCGCACCCAAACCTGTGGCGGCATTTCCTTCGACTAAAATTTTATCGCCCACTAAATCACGTCTTTCGAGTTTGATGCCGAGTGGACATTTAAAATGCTTGCTCGCATATTGATAACCGAGTTCGAGCGCATGGACATTGGGAGCGATTAATTTCTCTTTGCCTTTAAACTGATCCGCGATCAATCCAGTCAACACATCAAACTCAATATTAATCAACGCGGACAATGCACCAACATAAATAATGTTTTTAAACAGCTGACGCTGACGGGGGTCTTTATATTCCCGCAAACACATCTCCGTTAAAGGAATGCCAATGTAATTCACATCATCACGAATCAACCGTAAATCCAAAGGCTTGGTTGAATCATAAAGAAAATAACCGCCGCTCACGACTTCTTGAACATCTTTAACGATGCTCTGCGGATTTACCGCTACCATTAAATCAACGCCAGAGCGACGGCCTAGATAGCCTTTTTCGCTAACTCGCACTTCGTACCAAGTCGGTAGACCCTGAATATTGGAGGGGAAGATATTTTTTGGCGCTACAGGCAAGCCCATTCTGAAAATAGCTTTAGCAAATAAATTATTCGCACTGGCAGAACCGGTACCATTCACGTTCGCGAATTTTACGACAAGCTCATTAAGAGCATTTAATTCTTGAGGGGTTTTTAGATTCGACATGTTTTACCTGCATGTGTCACTCGGTAAAGATACTTCTGCATATCCCACGCAGCAGTTGGGCAACGTTCTGCGCACAAGCCGCAATGCAAACAAACATCCTCATCTTTGACCATTACACGGCCTGTTGCGAGCTTGTCCGAAACGTACATAGGTTGGGAAAGATTATTCGCGGGCATTGTCAAGGATTGGCGCAACTCTGATTCGTCGCCGTTGGCGACCATGGTTAAACAATCGGTGGGACAAATATCAACGCAGGCATCACATTCAATACAACGGGCTTCTGAGAAAACCGTTTGTACATCACAATTTAAACAGCGCTCGGCTTCTTCCAAACCGAGCTTTTGATCGAAGCCTAATTCAACTTCAACTTTACGGTCGGCCAATGCTTTGTCGGTTGCGATTAACGGCACAACATGTCGAGGATCATCAGCGACGCCGCTACTATAACTCCATTCATGAACGCCCATTTTCTGGCTGACCAAGGTTACGCCAGGCTCAGGTCGCTTAATGGGGGACTCACCGGAACACATTAAATCAATTGAAATCGCCGCTTGGTGAGCTTGAGCAACCGCCGTAATAATATTTTCTGGGCCAAATGCGGCATCACCGGCAGTAAATACTTTTGCGTTAGTTGTCGCGAACGTCGTTGCATCAACCTCCAACATATCCCATTGATTAAAGTCGATACCGATATCACGCTCAATCCAAGGGAAACTATTTTCTTGACCCACTGCAACAAGCACATCATCGCAGGGAAACAATACGGGTTCTTCACCGGTAGGAATAAGTTTTCGCTTGCCGTTTTTATCGTATTCCGCAACCACTTTCTCAAACAGCATCCCGCTAAGCTTACCGTTTTCTATAACGAATTCCTTCGGTACATGATTGTTAAATATTGGAATACCTTCGTGCTCGGCGTCTTCAATTTCCCAAGGCGAAGCTTTCATGGTTTCGCGCGGACTACGCACAACTACGCGAACATCTTCACCACCAAGCCGTCTTGCGGTTCGGCAACAATCCATTGCCGTGTTACCACCACCCAGCACGATCACGCGTTTACCAATTTTCTCGACATGCTCAAAGGCAACGCTACCCAACCAATTCACACCGATATGAATATTGTCTCCGCCCTCTTCTAGACCCGGTAAATCTAATTCTTTACCTTTGGGCGCGCCGGTGCCAATAAATACCGCATCAAAGCCTTCGTCCAGAACTGCTTTCATACTGTCGACGCGATTGCCGAATCGTTGCTCGACATAATCACCAATAGTGAAACGAATTTCTTCGTCGAGAACTTTCGCAGGTAATCGAAAACTAGGAATTTGGCTGCGCATCATTCCACCGGCTACACCTTGTTCATCAAACAAAGTGATGGAATAACCGAGGGGTAATAAATCGCGGGCGACGGTTAAAGAAGCGGGCCCGGCTCCAATAAGCGCTATCCGTTTACCGTTTTTTTGTTTCGGAATGGCTGGCAGACGTTTTTCTATATCACCTTTATTATCGGCGGCGACTCGTTTAAGCCGGCAGATTGCTACTGGCTCTTCTTCAGTATCTTTATCGCCTAAACGTCCGCGTCGACAAGCAGGTTCACAAGGTCGATCACAAGTGCGGCCTAATACGCCAGGGAACACATTCGATTCCCAGTTAATCATATAGGCATCGTCATAACGCCCTTCGGCAATTAAACGAATGTATTCAGGAACTGGAGTGTGAGCAGGACAAGCAAATTGACAATCGACGACACGATGAAAATATTCGGGATCCGCAGTATTGGTTACTTCCACAACAAAGCCACTTCTAATTAAACGGTTTATTTTTAGTATTACGTTTATTTAGCCAAGCTAACAAATGTTACGCGACGGTGTTTTTAAAAATTATTTCTGTGTTTGAGTCACGTTTTTTATTATTAACCGGACTGAGTGCGGCAGATGGTATAGCTTGTTGTGAGTGAAGACAATCGTTTTAGGCCTTATGTAGCAAAGACCTAAAAAGCGCAGAGAATTTGAAGTGAATGTTGGAAGTTTTAAAGCGCAAACGTTAAGAAATGTTTTAATACGCTAGGCTAAGGTTAATTTAATAGCTTGAAGACCTAGCGTTTTTTTAAAAAGAAATCATTATTCCTTTTTCGGCAAGATGCAGTGCTTCGCGTAATCGGTTGTCTCATTAAATGTCCAATCACCTTTCGGCTTCTCAGACATATTTTCGCACCAGCGTTCACTGCCTATTTTGGCTTCACATGCCATAACAAAAACTGCGACAAACATAACTAAAACTGATCTATTGATCAAAATCTTACTAATCATTCGTTTAACCAATCTGCAATTTGCTCAGCGAAATAAGTCAGTACTAAATCAGCACCGGCTCGTTTAAATGAAATCATCGTCTCCATCACGATTGCCCGTTCATCAATCGCGCCATTTGCAGCCGCGATTTTTATCATCGCGTATTCACCACTTACGTGATAAACCGCCAAGGGTAAAAGTGAATTAGCGCGGATGTCGGAAACCACGTCTAAATATGCCGTTGCCGGTTTCACCATTAGCAAATCCGCACCCTCGGCTTCATCCTGTAAAGACTCCGCCAGCGCTTCACGTCGATTCGCTTTATCAAGCTGATAACCATCTCGCGTTCCCTTTAGATGTACATCAACAGCATCACGAAATGGCCCGTAAAAAGCAGACGCAAATTTAGTGGAGTAAGACATGATGGGAATATGATGGAAGTCATTTTCATCAAGTGCCGCACGAATGGCTGCAATCATGCCATCCATCATCCCTGAGGGCGCAATCATATCCGCACCCGCTCTCGCAGCAACAACTGCTTGCTGTTGAAGATTTACCAAGGTTTGATCGTTATGAACATCGCCATCAACAATCACACCGCAATGACCATGATCGGTGTACTCGCAAAAACAATTATCGGAGATCACCAACATTTCTGGTTGGGCTTGTTTTGCGATACGAATAATTCTCGCCATCAAACCCGCATCAATACAAGAATCCGAGCCCGTCGCGTCCTTATGATGAGATACGCCAAACAACATTACGGCTTTAATGCCTTTTTTCCAAACTCGCTGTACGACTTCTGCCAACTCAGACTCGGGATAGCGGTAAACCCCCGGCATAGTTTTCAGTTCAGATTTCTTGTCGATATCTTCTTCGATAAACAAAGGCAAAATTAAATCGTCTTTACTGATGTGCGTTTCCCGCACGAGATCGCGAATGACTTTAGTTCGACGTAAGCGACGAAAGCGATTTGTCACCAGACTGGGATCAATTTTATTCATGAGATGGTATCTCTTTTTTATATGGGTTTAACTCTTCCAGGTACGCTAAAACATTCCGGAGCTGGACGGAGGACGCTTTTAAAACCGTCATCGGCAGGGATGCCGATGTCGAGCGCACATGGATGTGTTTACAGCGAGTTTTAAAAGCGTTCTTCGTTCTGCTCAATTCGCCGATAATCAACTTCTCCGCCAAGTCGTCCCTTCACGGGAATCTTCTAACACGACACCAGCATTTTTTAACTCTTCACGTATCTCATCGGCACGCTGATATTGCTTCGCATTTTTCGCGTCGACTCGTGCTTGAATCAAGGCTTCAATGTCTGCTTCACTAATTGCAGAGCTATCGGCGCTTGATCTAAACCATTGTTCGGGATCTTCATTTAACAAACCGATTAATTCCGCACTGGCTAAGAGTTCAGCTTTAAGTGTTGCTTTGTCTGCATCACCTGCTTTATTTAAATCTTTAGCGATGCGATGTAATTCACTGATCGCCATTGGCGTATTTAGATCATCCATCAAAGCATCGTGAAAAGCCGAATCTTTAATCGAAATGCCCTCTTTCGCTACAATATCTTTGCTGTCACGCAAAGCCGTATATAAAGAATCTAAACTAGCTTTCGATTGATCTAACAAATCTTTTGAGAAGGCTAACTCAGATCGGTAGTGAGCAGATAACAAAGCGAAGCGTAATACCTCACCCCGATAATTATCCAGAAGATCACGAACGGTTTTAAAATTGCCGAGAGATTTCGACATCTTCTCGCCATCCATATTCACATAACCATTGTGCATCCAATAACGGCAGAAGGTGTGATCAGGATGGGCGCACATGCTTTGCGCCAATTCATTTTCATGGTGAGGGAAAATTAAATCGCGGCCGCCGCCGTGAATATCAATTGACGGACCAAGCAGCTCATCAATCATTGCCACACACTCAGTATGCCAACCGGGCCGCCCTCTTCCCCAAGGGCTTTCCCAACCTGGGTCTTCTTCTTTAGAAGGCTTCCATAAAACAAAATCGCCGGGGTGTTTTTTATATCCGGCGACTTCGACACGAGCACCCGCGAGCATATCTTCTAAATTACGGTTAGATAACTTTCCATAATCTTTTAAGGCCTCGACAGAAAACAAAACGTGTTCATCGGCAACGTAAGCACAACCATTTTTAATCATGGTTTCCATCAGATGAATCATCTGCGGCAAATGCTCAGTCGCATAGGGTGTCATGCTTGGCTTTAAATTTCCAAGTGCCGCCATGTCTTCACTGTAAGCTTCCGTATAGCGCTTTGAAATCGTCGCGATATCCGTACCCTCTTCTCGCGCTGCCGTCATGATTTTATCGTCGATATCGGTAATGTTACTCGCATATACCACGTCATCGTAAAGACTGCGCAGCACACGAAACAACACATCAAAAGCAACGACCGGACGAGCATTGCCAATATGAGAAAAATAATAAACTGTCGGCCCACACACATACATGGTAATGCGCTTCGGATCGATGGGCTCGAACACTTCTTTTTTTCGAGATTGGGTATTATATAAAACTAAAGAATTCACACACTTTCCTGTTAACAAATTATTTTTTCTAGCCCTAATCAATAGAATTAGGATTGATCCATTTTGGCCCAACTATCTTTCAGACCGATCGTTCGATTGAAGACTGGGGTTTCCGCTGAAGTATATTTACTATCAAGATAAAAATAGCCTTCGCGTTCAAACTGAAAATGATCATCCAGAGTGGCTTCAGCCAAACTAATTTCAGCTTTACAGCCTTCTAAAATTTTTAAACTATCTGGATTCAAAGATTGTAAAAAATCCTTGCCACCCGCATCGGGGGCCTCTTCTAAAAACAGACGATCATACAAACGAACTTGGCAATCCAAATTCTTCGCCGCACTCACCCAATGTATAACGCCTTTTGGTTTTACACCGTCTTCAGGGTTTTTACCTAAGGTGTCCATATCGCAGTGGCAATGCACTTCAACAATATTCCCATCAGAATCTTTGATCACTTCTTTTGCTTCAACGACGTAAGCATTACGCAGGCGTACTTTTTTGTTCAACACTAAGCGTTTGAACTTTTTATTCGCTTCCTCTCTAAAATCGTCTTGATCAATATAGATCTCGCGAGAGAACGGTAAAATCCGAGAACCTAAATCATCACGGTTTGGATGTGCGGGTGCGGTGACTTCTTCAAGTTTATCTTCTGGATAATTTGTTAAAACAAGCTTTAATGGATTGAGTACACACATTGCGCGCGGTGCGTTTTTATCAAGATCATCACGAATTTCATATTCGAGCATACTAATATCTGTAATACCGAGTGAGCGTGTTACACCAGCGGCGTCGCAAAAATTGCGAATCGATGCCGGTGTGTAACCGCGGCGACGCAAACCTGAAATTGTCGGCATCCGAGGATCATCCCAACCTTCAACATGATTATCATCAACCAGTAATTTTAATTTACGCTTACTGGTAATCGTATAGTTCGGGTTTAAACGCGCAAATTCAGTTTGCTCAGGCTTTGCCGGTGTAGGCAAATGTTCCAAAAACCAATTGTACAAAGGACGATGATCTTCAAATTCCAAAGTACATAAGGAATGAGTAATACCTTCAATCGCATCACTTTGTCCGTGGGCAAAATCGTAGGAAGGATAAATACACCACTTGTCCCCGGTTTGATGATGGCTGGCTTTTTTAATACGGTACAAAATTGGATCGCGCAAATTAATATTTGGAGCGCCCATATCAATTTTTGCGCGTAAAGAACAACTGCCCTCTTCACATTCACCGCTGCGCATTTTTTCAAACAATGCGAGGTTTTCATCAACACTACGATCACGATAAGGACTGTTTTTTCCCGCTTCCGTTAAGGTACCGCGATATTCCCGCGCTTGCTCGGCAGTTAAATCGCAGACGTAAGCATCGCCTTGCTGAATTAACAAGAGCGCCCACTCATAAAGTTGTTGAAAATAATTTGAGGTATAACGAACATCACCCGCCCATTCAAACCCTAACCAGCGAATATCTTCTTGGATGGCTTCAACAAATTCTTGATCTTCTTTGGCGGGATTTGTGTCATCAAAACGTAAATGGCATTCGCCAGAAAACTTCTCAGCAACACCAAAATTCAAACAAATCGATTTGGCGTGGCCAATGTGTAAATAACCATTCGGCTCCGGTGGGAAACGAGTAATTACTTTAGAGATTTTCTTGCTATCAAGATCAGCTTGAATGCGCTGTTCGATGAAATGTAGCGGTCGAGTTTGTTCAGTCATTAATCAGTTTCTTAGCTCGTCATTGCGAAGCAAATTTGGGATTCCCGGAACTTGAGAATCCCCACAAACTGCGTATTATAGCCACCTCTTTCGCTGGCAAACATCACTAGTCGCAAAGTATTTGACCTCAGTCTTGCCTTAAGCCTGCCTATTTTTATATTGATGGAGTTGAAATGATTACCCTACACACGACGATGGGCGATATCGTCCTTGAACTAGACCACGAAAATGCGCCCAAAACCGCTGCTAATTTCAAACAATATGCAGAAGAAGGCTTTTACGAAGGTACGATTTTCCACCGAGTTATCGACAATTTCATGGTTCAAGGCGGCGGCATGGACGAAAACATGGCCGAGAAAGAAACCCGCGACAGTATTGAAAACGAAGCCGACAACGGCTTAAAGAACAACGTCGGCACCGTCGCCATGGCCAGAACCATGGAACCCCACAGCGCCAGCGCTCAGTTTTTCATCAACTTGAAAGACAACGACTTCCTCAACCACAGCGACAAAAGCACCCAAGGCTGGGGTTATTGCGTATTCGGCAAGGTTGTCGACGGCATGGACACGGTAGAAAAAATCCGCTCAGTCCCCACCGGCACCAAAGGTTTTCACCAGGACGTACCCGTAGACTTCATCGTTATCGAAAAAGTCACCGTAGCTTATTCAGAATAAACATCAGGGGCTTTTTGGTTGCTCATCACTTGCCACAAAGATGAGCCTTCAAAAGCCCCACATCTTATCCTGACCCCTTTTATAGTTAACGGCAGGCATCAACGTGATTCTCTTCATTTCCGACCTCCACCTTGATCCCTCTCGCCCCGCCATCACCCAAGCCTTTTTCAAGTTTCTCAAACAAGACGCCCGCCAAGCCGAAGCCCTCTACATACTCGGCGATTTATTCGAGTTATGGATCGGCGATGACGACGACGACGCTTCGGTACTCGAAATACAACAACAGCTAAAACAACTTAGCGATTCGGGCACTGCACTTTATTTCATGCATGGCAATCGCGACTTTCTTATCGCCGAACAATTCGCAAAGAACACCGGCGCAACGTTATTGGAAGACCCAACACTCATAACCATCACCATCAACAACAAAAAAGAAAACGTCTTGCTCATGCATGGCGATACCCTATGCACCAAAGATAAAGACTACCTCGCCTTCCGCGCCCAAGTTCGACAAGAGGCCTGGGCCAAAGATATTCTCGCCAAACCATTAGCGGAACGTCGCGCACTGGGTAAACATTTACGCTCACAAAGTAAATCAATGAGCAGCCGCAAAGCTGACGACATCATGGATGTGAGTGAAGACGAAGTAATTCGCGTAATGGAAAAATATTCAGCAACAAAATTAATCCACGGTCACACACATCGCCCATTCAGGCATTCGCTGGAAAATAAAATATCTGCTGATAGTGAACAAAAACCAGAGCGTATTGTGTTGGGTGATTGGGATAAACAAGGATGGTGTCTAAGGGTTGATAAAGAGTGGGAATTGGAAAGCTGGGAAATAATTTAAGAACCCCCGCTAAACCGTATACTTCCGAATTCATCATGCCATCCTCAAGCCGTTTTAATCTGCTTGAGAGTTGATTTGCGCGCCACATCATTCAGCATAAGGTTTTATTTTTATTAAAATAAATTATTCAATCATAACAATTCGCGACACTCTCTTGTTAGAGAAAAAGCCAAGGCGGTGTAATTTTTGTTGATGAATGGGGTGTGGTGAGTGAGAATCATCTGCACGATGCCTACTCGTAGACAAATTTGGAAATGCGTCGCGTGGGTGGATCTAGGCGCTATGCCTCGATCTGACCATGCTAGGTATTAAGCTGTTATGCAAAATCGAATCACTGAGGAAATATGGATAACTTATACACCAACAGAAACTCAAAAAAAGATTTTGTTCAAAATGGCCTATATGAAAACGTAAAAGAGGGAATGAACGTTTTTATTGCATCAGCTTTCTTTACCGAGTTTGATGTTATCCAAATGCTATTGGAAAATAAATGTCATATTCGAATTGTTGTACGGTTGGGATTTCCAACTTCCCCAGCAGCGTTAGGAAAACTCCTAAACAAAAGCAATATTGAGGCGAGATTTTATACAAGCCACTCTTTTCATCCAAAAATTTATATCTTTGGTGATAAATCGGTACTGGTTGGCTCTGCAAACCTCACAAGGTCAGCAATATTAACCAATCAAGAAGTTATGGTTGGGCTGCCATCTGATGATCCAAGATTCGATGAGTTATCACAATTATTTGCAGAGTATTGGGATGAAGCTGAAGTTCTAAATGAGGATGCTATTGATTCTTACAAATCTATATACGAAAAATTCAAAACAGCATCTCGGCTGGTAAGTGAATTGGATAATGAGGTTCTCAATACACTGGGTGATAAGACATTTTCGAATATCGATAGAGGAAAGAAAAAAACCACAAAAAAATCAATATTTTTAGATACATATCGAAAATCTTATCAAGAGTCAGTTTCGGCATTTAGAAAAATTGAAGAAGTATATTCGCTTAAAAGCCGTAAAGTGAGCGAAAGCGACATTCCACTTCGCTTGGAAATAGATTCATTCTTTAGTTTTGTACGAGATTGCCATGCAACCCAGGAAACGTGGAAGCAGCAGTCAGTTGGTTGGGATAACTCAAAAAAAACAGTCCTAAATTCGCTAATTGATGAGTGGCTCATTACGGAGTGGAAGCATTTCGAAGAAAGAATTGTTCCTGAAAACTACCCACTGATTCGTCGTGTGTTTAACACTGAGGAGGCTATAAACGCAGCCTCCGCTGAAGATATTGTAGATGCGTTATGTGTGTTGCACTCGTTTCATGATAGGTTACGATTTTATAAGGGTGGCCTTGAAACACTTAAAACCGAATTCTTAAGTTCAAATGATATAAATGACATTAAAAAAACTTTGACGCATCTTCTTTATGGTAAAGGAGAGGTTGTATCGAGAATGTCGGACTGCCTTTTTGATGACAGGTATAACTTAAATGAGTTTGGTCAAGCAAATGTTCAGGAGCTCATTGGCTGGATTAGTAAGGAAAACCTGCCTGTTATTAATGGCCGCACCACAAAAGTTCTTAGGTATTTTGGCTTCGATGTCCGTCAACTGTAATGCCTAACAAGCATGTCAACCGGACAATTTTTTGCTACGCTCTTTGGTGAATTTCGCTGCGCTACATTTTTTCACAAAAGCGCTCAACAAATCATGGGGTCAGAGTAATTGATTTTAAACTTAGATCGAATCATCAGACAAATTAGTTCAAAATAAAACTTATCTAAAAAATAAGCATACAGGGAAGAAAACGATGCATTTCCGACTATTTCTCAAAATAATACTTTGCGTTGGCATGTGTTATTCGTCGGCAACTCTCGCTCAAGAAAGCGAATTCCCTCTCTCCGCTCAAAAAATCAATAACACTTTTTACATCCTAACCCAGCAACGCCCGAACGGTGAAATTTCCATTGGCATAAGTGTTGGCGATGACGGGATAATGCTAATAGACGGCTTACCCAATGATAATAACGAGGGCCTGGTTGAGAAAGTAAAGTCTTTAAGTAAGAAGCCCGTGAAATTTGTTTTGAATACTTATTCACAGGAATCTCGCACCGGCGCCAACAAACTTTTCCAAGAATCCGGCGCTACTGTTGTGAGTGCGTTAGACGAATTCCCAACCTGGCTAGCGGCGAACGACTCTACAGCGGATGTCGTCTATTCGGATCAACTCCGCCTTTACTTTAATGAGGAAGACATAACATTAAAACGCTTTCGAGTTCATACGCTTGGCGACTCCGTCGTTAAACTAAACAAGAGTAATGTTATATTTACGTCCTTTGCCTACGTCAGTAATCGCCTACCACAATCTGAAAACTTCGATCGGCAAATGGATGTGTACGGCTACATTCTATCGAACTCAGACGAAGATACATTGATCGTGCCTGGTTTCGGTAAGCTATCGAACAAGAAAGACTTAGCGTCCTACGCTCACGGATTAAGGGAAATTAAAGAGCGCTCTATTGAGCTACACAAACAGGGCAAAGATATTAACACCATCACCACAGACCCCGCGATATTGGGCCTAGCCGTTCAAATAAGTACTCGCATAAATAATGAAGAGGAACGGTTTCGCAGTAATGAAAATCGTGTACTTAGGTCCATTGTTAGCTCAATTGTCCTTAATCATACTTATGGCGATTCGATCAAGTTATCGGATGAGGAACTTCTTTCGTACACGGGCTCTTATCAAAGTGAAAATGAAGATATATACGACATTATTTTTCTGGATGGGATGCTGAGGCTAGGTACAATGACGACACAATATTTTACTCATGAAATCTCACCAGGCGCCAAGGACCTATTTTACATTGCGCGTAATGGCACACTGGTTTCTTTTACTCGAAATAGTCAAGGCCAAGTCAAGGGCTTATCACTTGATCGCAATGGTGAACTGACTTTGGCTACGAAAATTCACGGCTCAGAGTAACTGATTAAAACACTACTCCTAAAAAAATCACTGGCTCAGAGTGATTGTTTTCTACAAGCTGGTTTTTTTGGGCTTCATTTTTCGCTGAATGAGGTGCTATGAGTAAAGGAGCTCAAGGATTATGCCTAGAAGATTAACAGCAACAAAAGATGGAACTCGTCAGATACTTAAAAATTCTTCATTTGAAAGCTTGGTAGTAAGTTGGCTGATGCAAGATGGCTGGCAAGTCTTCATCCCAATTCTAGATAATGGACATAAGACGGATATACTAATTTCAGATGGTCCAAACTACTACCGCATTCAAATTAAAACCGTAGAGGCGAAAGGTGAGGATCACAAATTGGAGAATCGTTGGAAAGAAGGACACGTAGATGTGATAGTTGCCTTTGCGCGCAATGCGAATTGGGGTTACGTAATGCCTGCATTTACTCAGAATCAAAAAAAGCTAAATGCTGAGGGGCATCAACGTTTCAATCAAACAAAAAACCAATTTTTAAAGGCCTTTCATAAAATTGAAAACTCGTAACAAGAAATCATGGGGGCAGAGTCAATCTGATGTAACAAGGTTACACTCTATTCCAGCAAGGAAAGAAAAAATGAGAATTATAATCGCGCTATTTGTACTCACCACCCTGCTCGCCCCTGCTGCATATTCGGCAGAATTTTCTTACGATGAAATTGCTAAACGATACGACGGTTCGTCTTTAGGACAAGAGACTGTAAAGGGAGCAAAAATGCAGGGTGAATGTTTGGTTGGTCTCAAAGAACTGACCTTCAAAAAGAAAGACAAATTCGATCCCGTTGCAGAATGGACCAACTACCGGTCTGCATCCCTGCTAGAACAGTATTCGCCTTGTGAAGTTTTGATAATGATGGAGATCGCGCAGGCAAAACTTAGAGCAACTAATCAATAATCAAATGATTCGATATAGGCAAATATAAAAAATCATCTTACAAAATCTAGACTCCAATCAATTTAATTTTATAAACCCTTTCGTCATTATGAGAATGTTAATAATATATTACCCCACTTTGTCTCCCACCAACTTCAAACTTCCCTTCTCTATTTGATTCTCATAATTGAAATTCAAAATGTGTTTTGCGACGATCGTCGGGCGTTCTTCGTGAACCAAAAAACCGGATTCTGCAATAACTTTAAATTCTGTATGTTTTGCCATATTCATAACCATATGTTTGGCCAATGCAACAGGGAAAATTGCGTCGTTTTCGCCCCACAAAACGAGCGTCAGACACTTTATATTTTTATGAATTTCGTCTAGCTCATCGACAAGATGGTGATCAATTGCCATGAGATAAGCAATAAGCCCATTAAGTTTTGTTTTCGGTTTGATCCAGTAATGACAGAACAGCTCTAGGAATTCGTCGGTAATCATTTCTTTATTATGAAAGCAGCTGGTAAAACCAAAACGCGAACGCGCGTAGCGTTTTGACATTAACAACCAGGAGAACACCAACCGCCCTATCGAGGTACTCAGTATTTTTTGGTACTTTGGAACAATAGAAGGCAAATGCCCTGGCATTTCAGTATCTAACAATATTAATTGTTTTACTCGTGCTGGCGTATCAACAGCGACAAGCCGCGCGATGGTACCGCCGGTATCGTGACCCAATAATGAAAATTCACTTATTTCCATAGCATTTACAAACTCAATCACTCTTTTCGCATGAGCTCGAAAGCTGAAATCTGTGGATCCATCGTAGGGGCTTTCTCCCATTCCAACCGAATCGATGGCATAGCAAGTAAAACGTTCGCTTAACAAAGGAATAAGCTGACGAAAACTATCAGCGTGAAATGGCCAACCATGCAAGAGAATCAATGCGGGGCCATCTCCCGTTTGTGTATAAGCTATTCCGCTGTCTGTGAAGTAGCGAGCTGTTATTTTAGGTATCAACTTTATCACTCCGGATCTATGCGATGAATTAACGGGCCTTGGATCTACTTCCATAACCTAAGCCACTATGGAGGTTACCCTTTCGCTGACTTATACTATGCGGCGAATACAGGTAAAGCCATTACCTCATAGGTAATGGCCCAGCACCTGAGTTATCTCAGTATCACCTAAACACGACTGCAAATTGATCTAGATCGAGAAATTGTTGAGTTTCTAAAAAGAACAAGAAAGATAATGGAGAAACAGAAACGTTCCGTAGTTCTAAGTACAATTTAGATACCCACATTTAATATCAACTACTTACAAGCTAATATTTCACCTTTGCACACATTAATAAGAGAGAAAATAATGTTCGGGATTAAACATATAAAGTTCGACTCAATGACTTACGTGCTTCATTTCAAGAACGGTGTTATTAAAAAGGAAGGTCGCGGACTTTCATTTTTTTATTTTTCTCCAAATAGTTCGATCACCGCGATCCCTATGGGAAGCAATGATTTGCCTTTTGTATTCAATGAGTCGACTCACGATTATCAAACGGTTTCTATTCAAGGTCAGATCAGCTATAAAATTAGCGATCCTAAAACTGTTGTGAATATATTAGATTTTACAGTAAACGATACCGGACAACTCAAAAAAAATGACATTGAAAAATTGAACCAGAGAATCATTAATGAAGCGCAAACCGCGACCTCTGCTTACATTCACAGCATTGGATTAAAAGAGGCGATTCGATCTGCCAAAACAATCGAAGAAAAAATTCTAATCGGGCTTAAATCATCAGAAGCAATAGTGATGCTTGGTATCGAGATTCTTGGTGCCAATATACTTGCAATTCGGGCTACACCAGAAATGGCTAGAGCATTAGAGACAGAAACCAGAGAAAAACTCCAGCAGGAAGCTGATGAATCGATCTACGAGAGAAGAAATTTCGCCGTGGAACAAGAAAGGAAAATTAAAGAATCAGAATTAAATACTGAAATAGCTGTTGAAGAAAAACAAAAGCAAATATCGGAAAAGAAAATGGAATCCGACGTACAAAAAGCAGAAAACCAAAGAAAACTACGAGAAATGCAGATTGAAGCGGATATTTCTATAGAAAATCAAAGACAATCGTTAATTGATCAAAAATCGGCTAACGACAGAAAAGAAGCAGATGCACAAGGGTATGTTTTGGACGCAACTTTGAAGCCATACAAAGATATTGACTGGAAAACCTTAACAGCATTAAACAATAATTCAGACCCAAAATTTAATATTGCCCTCGCCTTTCGTCAGATAGCGGAAAACGCCGATAAAATTGGTAACTTAAACATTAGCCCCGAACTTTTAGATTCCATCCTAAAAGACTCTAAAAAATGAACTTTGATTACGCCATTATCGTAAAGAATAAAACTCGCCTAGAAACCCTGATTGAGCGTTTTAATACTAAATCCCAGGCTAAGTTTTACATTGAAAGTCTTGGTGGCGATTTTGAAGATTATGTCCTTGAGGACGAAGTATTTAAGGATTCCCTTAACTCTCTTCAAACGAAGCTTACCAAACAGATCAAGAACAAGACTATCGAAAGAAACTATGTGCCTTCTTACCTTTTTTCCGAACAAAATATTATCATTGTCATCGGACAAGATGGTCTCGTAGCCAACACTGCAAAGTACTCAAAAGGCCTTCCGATCATTGCTGTTAATCCAGATAAGGATAGGTACGACGGGGTTTTATTGCCTTTTAATACCTCGGACTTTGCATCAGGAGTAGAAAATGTTCTGAGCGGAAATTTTGACTCTGAAATAATGAGGCTAGCGGAGGCGAGGCTTAACGACGGACAAAGAATTTTAGCCTTCAATGATTTGTTCATCGGTGCTTCATCTCATGTTTCCGCTCGATACAAGATTTCATTCGAAAACAAAGCAGAAGAACATTCTTCGAGTGGTTTAATCGTCTCTACGCCCGCAGGCTCGACAGGTTGGCTAAGTTCAATTTTTAATATGGCATATGGCATAACAAATCTATTCGAAAAAAATCAGGCACCAAAAAGACCTAAGCTCGACAATAGCGAACTGTTATTCGCGGTTCGCGAACCATTCAAAAGTATAAGAACACAAACCGACATCGCAGCAGGGGTAATCAAAAATCAATCGAAGTTAATAGTAGAATCCCTGATGCCCTCCAATGGAGTGATTTTTAGTGACGGGATAGAACAAGATTATTTACAGTTCAACAGCGGCTCTGTCGCCACAATAGGAGTCGCGAAAGAAAACGCAAAGCTGGTTACCAATAGACTCCGAAAATTTACAACAAACTAAGAAGTGTTTTGCCTTTTACCAACAAACACAACTGGTCATTTATGATAGAGACATCTACCCTCTTTGATTAAATGCGATTATATAATTTTCTGACTTAGTTTTTGAGAATTGAAAACAGTTAATAACGAAAAGTAAGTGCTTTAAATTAGACTTGCCCAATTTGGTGAGATAGCATGCAGGACTTAGGTTTTACGTGTATAACAAGGAATACCTAAATTATTATCTATCATCAGGGTAAAAAACGGAGAAATTAAATGAAACTCGAATCAATCGCCTTGCACGAAGGTTATAAATCCGAAGAAACAACTAAAGCCGCTGCCGTCCCGATCTACCAAACAACCTCTTATACCTTTGATGACACTCAACACGGTGCAGACTTATTTGATCTGAAAGTGCCTGGAAATATTTATACACGAATTATGAACCCAACCACGGCGGTTTTGGAACAACGTATAGCAGCAATGGAAGGTGGTATAGGTGCATTATGTTTGGCTTCAGGCATGGCTGCCATTACCTACTCGCTGCAATGTATTTGTGAAACTGGCGATAATATTGTCAGCACTAGCCAGCTATATGGCGGCACCTACAATCTTTTTGCACATTCTTTGCCTCGCCAAGGTGTAGAAGCCCGAATGATTTCTCATGATGACTTCGAAGGATTCGAAAAAGCTATTGACGAAAAAACCAAAGCGGTTTTTTGCGAATCGATTGGTAACCCAGCGGGAAACATCGTAGACATTGCTCGTTTAGCTGAAATCGCCCACAAACACGGCGTACCATTAATTGTCGATAATACGGTTGCAACGCCCTACTTGTGTCGTCCCTTTGAACTCGGTGCCGATATCGTCGTCCATTCGCTAACAAAATACATCGGCGGTCACGGCACTTCCGTTGGTGGCGCAATCATTGATTCAGGAAAATTTGATTGGGTAGCGAATAAAAAACGCTTTCCGATTATGAACGAACCGGACCCTTCTTATCACGGTGTTATTTACACTGAGGCTTTAGGTCCCGCAGCATACATAGGTCGTTGTAGAGTAGTACCGCTTAGAAACACAGGCGCTGCAATTTCGCCGATGAATTCATTTCAAATTTTGCAAGGTCTGGAAACCTTAGGTTTACGAATGGATCGTCATTGTGAGAACGCCGAAAAACTCGCGGCATTTCTGCAGAAGCATGACAAAGTTGAATGGGTAAATTATGCAGCGCTGCCAAACAGCCCGTATAACGAATCTTGTAAAAAAATAACGAGCGGTAAAGCTTCCGGAATTTTAAGCTTTGGTATTACCGGAGGAATTGAAGCAGGTGGGCGATTTATCGACGCGCTTGAGATGATTTTACGTCTTGTTAATATTGGCGATGCGAAATCACTAGCCTGTCACCCCGCCTCCACAACTCATCGGCAATTGAATGAGAAAGAACTTGCTGGAGCAGGTGTTAGTGCTGACCTAATAAGGATTTCAGTAGGAATAGAACATATTGACGACATTATTGCGGATGTGAGTCAAGCGTTAGAAAAAGCCTGAGCAATTGTCCATGCACTCAATATAAAGCTAATAGTTTGCTCGCTCACTTTCGCACACCAACTTTTCGAAACAGGGAGGCAGCATGCAAGATTTAGGTTTTACTTATCAGGCTAGAGGAAACGATTTCGTTATCTATCGCCAGGGTATGAAAGAGTTTATTTTGCGTGGCAAAAAAGCGACTAACTTTTCTTTTAAGATTGAGACCCTGGATAGCGCTGCCTTACAAATTGAAATGGCCAAAATAACTGGGAACTATAAACGCGGAAATGAAAAGCACGCTAAAGATTTAGCGAATAGTAAGAAGATTGATTAGGCGATTTTTCATTTCTAAATTCGCCTTTATGAAAGCTAAATTAAGTTGGCGGTGAAGCGCTTAAAAGACACCCACTCTTAATAATTGCAGAAGAAAACCATATGAGTAAATTTTTAAATATTCTATTAATCGGGATTTTCTTGATATCCTGTGCAGCGACTCAAGAGCGAAGTCGGCCTAGTGTGGCTAAATTTGTCGAACCTATTTATCCGGTAGAAGCCGCAAAGAGCTGCATAGAAGGATACGCTATTGGCTCCTTGACTATTTCAGGTGAAGGAAAAGTTACCGATGTCAAAATCCTTCAGTCAAATCCCGCTGGAATTTTCGATGAAGCGTCCAAAGTTGCCTGGCTGGAGCACGAATATTTTCCAAAAATCAGCGAAGGTAAAGGCGTACCGTTTTCAGGCTATCTTTCGAAAATGACTTTCACGCAAGAAGAACCTTGTAGCGACCCGACGACAATAGACATTTCACACTTAGACACAACATCAAAAAACGTTATTGATTTGGCAAGATATGGCGAT
Source organism: Aurantivibrio infirmus (assembly GCF_054767315.1). Taxonomy (NCBI): domain Bacteria; kingdom Pseudomonadati; phylum Pseudomonadota; class Gammaproteobacteria; order Cellvibrionales; family Cellvibrionaceae; genus Aurantivibrio; species Aurantivibrio infirmus. Next base: position 194,197 of record NZ_BAAFSK010000008.1, on the reverse strand, counting down.
GCCAGCGTTGTATTAAGAGCTAAGGTAATCAGTAGAGAAAGAATGGGTCCATATTTTTACGACAGTATTGAAGTTAAGTGGGTTATAAAAAATGAAACCGATTTAAACATTACTGATACAACATCGATGAAGGTTTTGTCCTATTCAACACCCCGGAACTCTCAAACATTTTTTGGCGAAGCCACCTTATATTTCGTTCCTACGTATTTCTACGGAAACGATAGTCAAGAGCTTAGAAAGGATGGTGTTTACTTAATGTTAACCGCCGGAACAAAGCACAGAGGAGTAAGCCATATAAATCCTGGATAACATACTAAAATCCTGTTGTTAATTCTCAGTACAGCCTATATCTAGATACTCGACTCGGTTATTTTTTCACAACAATCTCTAAGCGGTTTATCAAAATAATTGACTGAAAAACTGCTTATTCCCTCCCTCGGTCCACCTTTAAGGCATCCGCTGTCCTTTGCTTTTTTAAACGTGACTATTGATTCTCTCCACCGTATTATTGGTGTTTATAAATTCGAATAATAGCGCTGAAGTCTTGCTCGCTAACTCTATGTAAAGATTGCTCAAATAGGACGATAGCCTACTAAGCCACGAATAAAACAAATTTGGCGTAATTAATTATTAATGAATCGAAACCCAAACAATAAATAATAATGATTTTAGGGCGCAGGATGTCGCCAAACTGTCTTACTGAGGCCTTTATGAAATTACCAAAATATAACGGGATATGTACCGGAATAGTTGCCGTAGCCAGCCTATTGTTATTTCCTCCTTGCTCACATGCGCAAGATGACCCCATCAAACGAACTGCTTGGGGGCACCCCGATATCCAGGGTTTTTTTACCTATCGAACTATTACACCACTGCAACGCCCTACCGAGTTCGGCAACAAAGCGGTATTAAGTCCCGAAGAAGCGGCCGAATGGGCAGCGAAAGAGAACCTTCGCCAGAACCGAGATCTAATCGACGATAAGAAAGGCGGTGCCGGCTACGCGCCTGGCGTAATTTCTTACAATGAATTTTGGTATGAACGCGGTGATGATGTCATCGAGTCACGTCGTACATCTTTGATTTACGATCCACCCAATGGCCGGATGCCGCCACGCACGAAAGAAGCGAATGAACGCCGTCGCGAAATGGCGCAAGTGAGAAAAGAAAGTGCCGGTGTTGAAGCGCGACCATTAGCTGAACGTTGTTTAATGAGTTTTGGTGGCACCGTTCCGATGGTGCCAAAGTCTTACAACAATAATATTCAAATTGTTCAATCCAAAGACCATGTGATGATCTTAAACGAAATGATCCACATGGCGAGAATAATCCCCTACTCTGACACTTTCTCTGGCACACCCAAATGGGAGGGCGACGCGATCGCTCGTTGGGAAAATGATGTGCTCGTCATCGAAACAAAAAACTTTTATTACGACTACAACTACAGCGGTTCTACAAAAGACATGAGCTTGGTCGAGCGGATTAGCTGGGTAGACGGCGATACGCTGAATTATGATTTCACCATTACTGACCCAAAAACCTGGACTCAACCTTGGTCGGCAAAACTCCCCCTACAACGCACCGGCGAACCGGTTTACGAATACGCGTGTCACGAAGGTAACTATGGATTAGAAGGTGTCATGGAAGGCTGGCGACGTTTTGAAAGCATGGGCTTAAATGGCGATGGTACAGCTAAGGATTAAACCGCCTGTGTATAATATTTTGTTTTTCAAAAATTGATTTATTTGCGAAAAACCATTTCACTCTCCTAAATAAATTCGGATTGGGTTTTGCCTGTAACAGTGTAAGCCCATTTCAATTCCCTCCTGCACTTTTTTTATTTTCTTTGGTCTACAATAACGCTTGTAAATATTTCGGATTCAGTAAACTCAGCAAACCATCCATCATCCAGGTGATTCATGCAAAATCTTAAGCTAGCGGAACTTATGAGTGCATTAAGTTATGCATTGGATATTACCGAAGGTCAGCCCGAGGGACATTGCGTTCGCTGTTGTTGGATAGGAATGAATATCGGGCAAAAAATCGGTTTGGTGTCCGAACAATTGTGGCAACTTTACTATGTACTTCTATTAAAAGATCTCGGCTGCAGCAGCAACGCCTCCCGCATATGCGAACTCTACCTCACCGATGATCTCAGTTTTAAAAAAGACTTTAAACTCGTCGATGGTAGCCTACCGCAAGTACTTCGATTTGTTATGCATCACACCGGCTCAACTGCTGGCATCATCTCGCGCTTCAAAGCTATCTCAGAAATATTTGCCAACGGCGAGAAATTCGCTCAGGAATTAATTCAAACACGTTGCACCCGCGGTGCCGACATCGCGCGTCGCTTGCGTTTCGAAGAACCAATTGCCCAAGGAATACATTCACTAGATGAACATTTTAATGGTAAAGGTAGACCCGAGGGTTTAGTTGGCAGCGCTATTCCAATTTATTCTCGAATAGCCTTGCTGTCTCAAGTGATCGACGTAATGCATTCTTCCGGCGGAAAGTCCGCCGTTATTGAAGAAATCAATTCTCGTAAGGGCTCATGGTTTGATCCAGAATTAACCGATGCCTTTAACTCGATTGCCAAAGAATCGAGTTTTTGGCAAGAACTTAATAGCAAAAATATTGATGCGACAATTTTATCTCTTGAACCGGGTGAATTTACCAAGCCTTTAGATGAAGATTTTTTAGATGATATCGCAGAAGCATTTGGCCAAGTCGTCGACGCGAAAAGCCCCTACACCGCAGGACATAGTACGCGTGTTGGCTTGTATACAATGTTGCTCGCGGAAGAATTGGGAATAAATTCAGAGCGGCGACGCTGGCTCAAACGAGGAGCACTTCTACACGATGTCGGCAAGCTGGGAGTAAGCAATAGTATTTTAGATAAACCGGAAAAGTTATCGGATGAAGAATACGAGTCTGTTAAAATGCATGCCGTTTATACTGGTGAGATTTTAGAACGAATTAAACCTTTTAGGGAGTTGGCGCAAGTATCAAGTGCTCACCATGAACGTTTGGACGGCAAGGGATATCCACTAGGACTAAAATCAGAGAACATCGCTTTGGAAACGCGAATTATTACGACCGCCGATATATTTGATGCGATAACCGCCGAGAGACCTTATCGCGGCGCCATGTCTGTTGATAAAACCCTCTCTATTATGTCAAACTCCATCGATACAGCGATTGACCCAGAATGTTTCATCAGTTTAAAAAATCTAATTGATCGTCACCCCGAATTGTTTCCTGATTAATTCGATTGGATATAAAATTAATAAATGGATTGATTTGAAATGAATAGTTTTGACGTGATTCTAACAATAATATTCAACAATATGGCTGAATAGTTTGGATAATGACTAAAGCTCAAGAATTCGAACCAAAATTATTTGGGAAGCCGAGGCGGGATTCAGACGACATCGGATGATGTTTTGGGATATAGCACGAATATTCATCGCGAACTGTCTATGCTACTTCGACGCGTAATTAAATACTTATAAAAAATAGACTTATCGAAGAACATCGCTTTTGGCGTTCAAACATAGACCTCAAGCCAATCGCGTCAATCCGCTGATCGTATCCTCGATTCGGTCTCTCAGTACATTTCAAGCATAGTTGCCGGAGGCGCAATACGACTCAAGATCAAATCGACAATGCCTCTAATAATAATTCACGACCCGCTCTTTTTTATTCGAAAAATATTTCCCATAAAAAGTCAAAGGAACATCGAAAAATGAAACTTTTATCTATTGTTGGATCCTTAGCTCTTTCATTTAGTGTAGTCTCTCACGCCCAATCACTCATTGAGGACTGTAAAAAAGATCTCGAATTTATTCCTGTGTTTTTACTTGAAAATGACTCAGGAGCACGCGACCATCTTGCTCATCACGGCGAGAACACATTAGATGCGGCTTTCAGAAAAACCAGTGATGAAATAAATTCGATAAGTACCGAGACCCAATGTGACGCGCAATTAAAAAGTTACCTATTGAGCTGGCGAAAAGATCATATAAACATTCGTTCTACCCGCCTAATTGTGAGAGATGAGAGATCCAGCCCCCAGAACACTGGCGTATCACTAAAACCCAAGATTGAATTTTTATCTAAGGAAACCGCGCTACTTGTCATTCCCAGCTTCCGATTTGCTTACAAACAATCCATAGAAGACTTACTCAAGGAAAATGAAACGCAGTTAGAAGAAAGCCTGAACTGGATTATTGATGTTCGCCGTAATGGCGGAGGCTCCGACTCCTCTTACGAAACGCTACTAACGTGGTTTATCTCAAGTGAAGTGATTAACGTCGATACATCCTGGCTCGTTACGCCAATCAACATCGAAGCAAATGCATCAATTTGTCAACGAGCGGCGCCGAATGATTCGAGCTGCAAGAGTATGATGGATTCCGTTGTCAGTTTAATGCGGGCAACAAAAAATGGGGAATTCACCAGCCCTCCTACCCCGTTTAGTTATCATCACTATAACTTTCGAGAAAGCGCAACTCGACGTCGTGTTGCTATTCTCATGGATAAAAATTGTGGAAGTACCTGCGAACAATTTTTATTGACTGCGAGACAATCCTTTAACGTAAAGCTGTTAGGCCGCAATAGTGCTGGAGCTCTAGACTATAGTAACTTGCGGCCTTATCCCTTGCCGTCCGGAAAGCGCGATTTAATTTATGCCGTATCTCGTTCGCACAGACTACCTATCATGCCAGTCGACGTTTCTGGTGTATCACCCGATATTTTGTTGCCAACCCCGAACAACGAAGAAGATATGAAATTGGAGATAAACAAAGTTAAAAATTGGCTTGAAGGCGGATCGTTAGAAATAAACAACAAATAATACAAGGTTTAGCAAAACGGTTGGTCTACACTACAAAACACCTATAATAATATTTATTTTTAGCTGCATCTTCTTCTGATTTCTTTTCGTATTGTCATTGTCGAACACTGGATTTTTTGTTCGGCATCCAGACAATAAACCGAAGAGGAATAATTATAATGTTTAGCCTTAGAAAAATTTCATTTTTTACCTTACTAACCGGTCTTCTGGTAGCTGCGTCATCTGCAAACGCCAGTGACTCGCGTTTTTTTGCATCGCTGTCCGGTTTTCAAGAAGTTCCTGCTGTGCTTAGTGACGGTTCAGGTTTTTTTCGCGCTAGAGTCAACCGAGACAACACGATTGATTTCGTATTGAAGGTTGATAATCTGAGTGGGATATTCGCTGCGTCGCATATTCATTTTGCACAGAAAGGCGTCAATGGTGGAGTCATGGTTACGCTTTGCGGCGGACCTCCTACAGCCGCAGTACCCGCCTGTAGCGACGTCGTGCGCGGGACTATCAATGCAGAAAATGTTGGCGCTGGCGCAGCCTCACAAGGTATCCCAGCAGGCGATCTAGAAGCGGTCATTAAAGCATTACGTAGCGGAAATACTTATATCAATGTACACACTTCAGCTTTCCCATCAGGAGAACTGCGAGGCCGAGTTAGATAAACAAATTATTTACTCAATAATACGAACGAGGGCTCGCTACATAGCCCTCGTTACACAGACATATCGTCCCGGTTTTTTCCATAGTTTTTCCTCTTTCAATCTAATCGCTCCCACGCCTACCTAATTACCCGACTGGAATAATTACCCTCCTACTCCCATCACCCTGGATATCAACATCTAATGCGCTAATTTCATTAGCGGCACCGATACTCCGATGGGTCGACAATCAGCCAATACGCCAGAAGCGATTGATTTCGTAAAGCATATTCATGCACTAAAACGCTTAGCGACCCCGGAAGAAATTGCAAAATCGGCATTATTTTTGGCTTCAGACGCTTCGGGTTTTACCACTGGCACCGCATTGTTGGCCGACGGAGGAGCTTCTATTTGTAAAACTTAATTGAAAAATTGCACAATCTACTGTATTTGTGATCGCATTGTTTGATTTGCTTGAGACAGGCATTGAAAATAGAGGTGGTTTACAGTTCATCGCTAATTGGCAAGGATAGTAGTCTGGTGTTGGAGTCTCTAATTTATTTGGGTTTGGCGCTCACGATGGCCTCTGCTTTTGTTTTTTATGGGTGCTTATTGAATCTCAACAATTATCTACAAAGACACCAAGTTGACTTATGGAAAAGGTTTGGCACCGGCAACAAAAAGCTGCATTTCTTTGCTCAATATTATCGTCTTCGTTCTCTAGCAATTGAATACACATCTGACGATAAAATTCTTAACGATAAATTGAAGCTACTCAATTATCTTAATTGGGGTATTGTTATCGGTACCCTAATAATTTCAGCTTGTCTAATTTACGCCCTCGTTGTTGGTTAGTACTGATAAAAACGACATCAATATTAAAAATATTCCAATTGATGCGGAGTCAATTGAACCGCCTGGAGACCTAGTTTTGTTAAAAATATTATATGGAGTATCGGGTGAAGGATCAGGGCATTCTTCCCGCGCTAGAATGATCGCAAATCATTTATTACAATCGGGGCATCAAGTTAAAATTGTGTCTTACGATCGCGGCGCGGCAAACTTAAAAGACGATTTTGATGTTATTGAGATCGTTGGTCTTTCGATAATTAGCGAAGATAACAAAATTTCTTTTCTTAAAACTGTATCAACTAATCTCGGAAAATTACCGGAAGGTACCAAAGCGTTTAATCTATTACGAAAAACCTTTAAGGAATTTGAACCTGATTGCGTTATTAGCGATTTCGAACCCTGCACTAGCTATCTCGCAAACAATTTTGGCCTGCCGCTTATTACCATAGACAATCAGCATCGCATGCGCTACATGGATTACGATTGTCCTAGCTCCCTTAAGAAAGAAGCCTTGTTAACCGAAACAGTAATTAAAGCAATGGTGCCTAAACCCTGGGTGTCCCTAATCACGACGTTTCATTTTGACCCTCTTACTCGTCAACATGCGTTTTTATTTCCCCCCATTCTTCGAGAAAATATTCTCGAAATGAAAGCCTCTGAAAAACAACACATCCTGGTATATGTTACCGCAGGATTTGATTCACTTATAAACTTACTGCCTAACTTTTCGCGTGAAGTATTTTATGTTTATGGTTACAACAAAGAAGAAACAATCGGCAATATTCATTATCGCCCTTTCAGTAAACAAGGCTTTTTAGAGGACCTAGCAAGTGCGAAAGCCGTTATCGCTACCGCTGGGTTTACGCTTATCAGTGAATCGCTTTATTTCGCAAAACCCTATTTAGCTTTACCGATGAAGGGACAATTTGAACAACACCTCAATGCTCATATGTTAAATACGCAAGGCTACGGTGAAGAGGGATTAAATCCTAGCGTGGATAGTATTGCTGCTTTCCTATACCGCATTCCTGATTACAAAGAAAAGCTAAAAAGCTTTCCTCGCGGTGGCAACCAAGCAATTAAAGATAAGCTGGATGAGCTTTTGGCGAATCAAATGAAATTGTTGCTGACTTTTCGACGCTAGTAAATAATTAACATGAGAGTAAAGTGCTTAAAGCCATGTTAAAAGAAAACTTCTTGTCGCTCCTGTCAAAATATTTCGGCGACTCAATATAATGAGTAACTTTATCCCGATCGTATCGATTGCGCTAGCTCTCTCTTTCATCATTGTCTTTTTTATTACTCGCCGGCTCATCATTTCTGGTCGGCCAAAAAAACCAGACATTAGTGATATTCGACCACATGATCATTTGTTTTTCTTTCGAACCAGTGCCTGGTTAGATGAAACAGAAATGGAATGGAAAATTCCTATTCACGGTTGGATTTATCGACCGCAAAATAGTTCGGTAAGAAAAGCCGTACTTAGGAGCTTATTAAAATCTCGGTATGATCTCGCCCCTGACGAAGAAACTGAAGTGAATTTTAGCCATAGAACGAATTTGTTATTAGCAGACAACATACGAAGACGGAAAATTAGTATTTCACTTGCGGGACAGACCTTTGCCCTACCAAAATCAACAGCAAACGGGCACTTCTCTACAGTATTATCAATCTCGACAAAAACCTTTGACAATATACCAGCCGGAAAAACAATTGGTTTTCACGCAATCACTCACCCTAAGGATACGAGAATTTTCGCTGGCGAAGTAAAATTAGTTTCGCCCGATGGCATCTCATATATAAGCGATATCGACGACACAATCAAAGTATCAGAAGTTAATAATAGAAAAGCGCTTTTTGAAAATACATTCCTCAATCAGTTTGAAGCCGCTGCAGGGATGCCCGAGCTGTATCGCCAACTAGCCAGCGAAAGCGCCAGCTTTCATTATGTTTCTTCTAGTCCTTGGCATTTATACCCGCCACTCCTCGACTTTGTCGATTCCAGTGGCTTTCCATGGGCATCTTTCGAATTGAAATATATACGCCTAAAGGACAAGAGTCTTTTTAATCTATTTAAAGATGGAACCGAAACCAAACCTTCTCAGATAGAACCGATTTTATTACGCTACCCGAGGCGTCGGTTCGTGCTGCTTGGCGATAGTGGCGAACAAGATCCAGAAGTCTATTCCGCATTACTACGAAAGTATCCTCAGCAGATCATTAAAATTTTCATTCGAAATGTTGATGGGCAATCTGCGACTGATATTAGATTCAAGGAGATCTTTCAAGGAATTGAACCCGATCGCTGGTCTATTTTTACGAACCCAAGCGAACTCGAACTTAGCAAGCTACTTTAACCTTGATCAAGGCAACGTATATGAAATACCTTTTAATGCTTCTAGTAATCTTACCCTTAAATGCACTCGCCCAAACGACCCATACCTATCTGCTTGGAAAGTACAAACTAAAAGGAACAACCTATACGCAAGTCGTATTTTTTGAAGAAAAGGAAGTACAGGGAAAAGATAACTGTGAAAAAGAACGGATTTATGGACGAGGTGGTTCTTGGCGATATTACAATCACATGGTGAATCGAACCCGCGGGTTTTCAGCCAACGTAAACTATTTTTGTATAGAGACAGCGATTAACTTTGGCGTTTGGAATGACTACGCCGAGTATGAGCACATTTATCTAATCGATATTCGAACGAATAACCCTGTCGTCACTGAAACCAACACCTATTCCAACTGTCTTAGAGAAATGCGAAAAGTACAAGCAAAAGAAAACCATAACTACTTCTGCGCCCGCTCAAACCAGAAAATACTGAGCCAAAACTAATATTCTAAACGAAGCACTTCGAACAACTAGTGAGTTCAGCACTATGGCAGCCAACATAGTTAGATTCTTAATTCTAAATTGCGCTCTATTAATCTCATTTTCAACTAGCGCTAAGCCAAGGCCTGAGATGCTAGTGAATGCCGCCATAGAACGTACCAAAGAGCATATCCGTTACGATGGTAGCTATCGAATAATTGACTTCCCTAACGGAGACGTGCCTAACACTATCGGGGTATGCACTGATGTTGTCATACGTAGCTATAGAGCCTTAGGTTTAGATTTACAAGCATTGCTCAACGAAGACATTAAAGAAAATTTCGAGCTATATCCATCAAAACGAATTTGGAATCTTAATAAACCGGACACGAATATTGATCATCGTCGTGTTCCCAATCTAGAAATCTTTTTTTCACGCAAAGGAGAAACACTTCCTATAACCCAAAACCACGAAGACTATAAAGCTGGAGACTTAGTTACATGGATGCTACCCGGTAACTTACCTCATATTGGGATTGTCAGTGATCAGTTGAACTCTACGACTGGACGCCCCATGGTCATTCACAATATTGGCGCGGGACCGAAGTTACAAGACATGATATTCGACTATAAAATAGTCGGGCACTTTCGCTACTTTCCAAACAATTAATACTGTTGAACTATTATTTTTGGGGCAGGGTTTTATCTTTGCATTGCATTGTAAATGACTCGCAAAAATTTCATTGAAACTTTACGGAAACTTTACGGAAACTTCATTGAAACATCACAGAAACTTCATAGACATTGGTAATTATTTTTATCAAGAATGGTTTTACCTTTACTAGAAACAGCTGATCATCTGTAATAAATAATTTTTTATTTTAATAATAAATATTTAAACTCAAGCAGAAAAATAAAAATTAACCCACTATCGAGACAGGTCCACTGTGAAAACGAAAAACTGAATCTTCTTTTTCAATCAACTCCTTTTCTTTTGTCAAAAACCGCATTACGCGCTCCTCGATACCCTTCCCCGCTGCTTGCTCTGCTAACTGCAAGTAATCTTGAAAGTGTCGTGATTCGGATTTCAATAAAGAGGAATAAAAGCGATTCAGCTCTTCATCCAAATGCGGCGCTAATTTGGCGAAGCGTTCGCAAGAACGCGCCTCGATTATGGCTCCAACAATTAACGTATCGATAAGCTTCTGAGGCTCGTGGGTAGCAACAAGTTTTCTTAGTTCACCCGCGTACCTTGCGGCCTCAATTTGCTCGTAGGCAATATTCCTGTCCGCCATAATTGCGATAACTTGCTCAAAGTGCCGCAGCTCTTCTCTTGCCAATTTGGACATTTTGTTGAGTAACTCCATATGCTCAACGTAGCGATACATCAGGTTCATCGCTGTACTTGCCGCTTTTTTTTCACAATTAGCGTGGTCGATTAGGAGTAGATCTTGGTTTACCAGCGCGTTTTCAAGCCAGGTATCAGGGGTTTCACAGAGAAGAAATTGCTTGATTGATGTTAAAGACATAATAGAAAAGATCGCCGGACAAAAAAATTCAAAGCATAAAACACCAACGAGAGAGATCCGCTACAGACCCCTCCGTTAGTCAGCACTTCGCTATACTTTTTCAATAATCATAGCGATACCTTGACCCACCCCTATACACATCGTGCAAAGTGCGTACTTACCGCCACGCTTATGTAACTCAAGCGCCGCAGTAGTTACCAACCGCGCACCGGACATACCTAAAGGGTGACCAAGCGCGATTGCACCACCGTTTGGATTCAAATATTCGGCATCATCGGGAATACCAAGGCCTCGAGTCACAGAGAGTGCTTGAGCAGCAAACGCTTCATTTAGCTCGATAACATCCATTTGCTCGATGCTTAAACCGGTTTTGGCCAGGAGCTTTTGGACCGCAGGCACCGGACCGTAACCCATGATTCTCGGCTCTACACCTGCTACTTGGGCTGCGATAACCTTAGCTTTTGGGGTTAGGGAGTACTTTTCTACAGCAGATTCCGAAGCCATTAGGATCGCACAAGCACCGTCGTTGATACCTGATGCGTTCCCCGCCGTAACCGTTCCTCCCTCTCTAAATGGTGCTCTAAGACCAGCTAAACCTTCTAAAGTGGTATTGCCACGAATATGCTCATCTTTATCGACAATGAGCGGGTCTTGTTTACGACGCTTAATTTCTACCGGGGTAATTTCTTCTGCTAAGCGACCACTCTCTTGCGCAGCCGCTGCTCGTAACTGGCTACGGAGAGCGAAAGCATCCTGATCTTCACGAGATATATTGTATTTCTCGGCCAGATTTTCTGCGGTTTCGGGCATAGAATCGATTCCGTATTCCGCTTTTAACAATGGATTAACAAATCGCCAACCCATAGTCGTATCCTGCAACTCATAATTACGAGCAAATGGCGTCTCGCCCTTCGCCATCACATAGGGCGCCCTGGACATAGATTCAACACCACCTGCGATAATTAAATCCATCTCACCTGTCTTGATTGCTCTAGCCGCCATACCCACAGCGTCCATTCCAGAGCCGCATAGACGGTTAAGAGTCACTCCAGCTGCGTCTACAGGTAAACCTGAGAGAAGCCCCGCCATTCTTGCCACATTGCGGTTATCTTCGCCCGCCTGATTCACGCATCCAAATACGATGTCCTCAATCTGAGTTTGGTCAACTGAAGGGTTTCGTTCCATCAGACGTTTTATAACCAATGCAGCCAAATCGTCGGGCCTAACAGGACTGAGGACTCCAGCATAACGGCCGATTGGGGTTCGGATAGCATCACAGATATAAGCGTTGGACATCAATAAATCTCCGGAAAAGGATAGAAAGGAAAAACTGGCGGCATAGTGTATAGGAAGCGGATTGCAGTGTTAAGCTTTCAGGCCACCTCTGCTCAGACTCTGTAATCAACAGATTTCATCCAATTGTAATGAGCGGACACCCTACATCCAAAATGTAGCGCTGACACCTCGAAACTAGCAATCAATGCTTAAGCTAATTACAATCGCTAGTTAGCGGTGATCGGAGAAATCTCCCTTAGCGCGAACCGAAAATAAAAATAATGTTTTAGATAAACGGGAAAATGTTTCTAAAATTCAAAAATCAATCACTGAATATTTTCAAGTGAATTATTTCTTAGACAAGAAAAAATAATAAAGAGGTCAATCGTGAAACGGAAATTACTCATTCAAATCCATGGTTATATCGCCGTATTCTTTTTACCCTTAGCATTGCTTTATGCAATCACAGGTGCGTTCTACATCTTAGGCGAAACCGGAGGCGTTGTGCGCACAGATGCTTCGCTTGAATCCAGTAACATTCCCACTACTGCAAAAGAAATCATTCCTTTAATTGAAGCGACACTCAACGAAAATAATTGGCGAGTCCCCTCAGCTGATGAGTATGTTAGAGAACTTCAGGATGGCTATTTGTGGTCTTCACTAGGTGAATCTGTTCGCGTAACCATCACAGAGGGCAGCTCAACAATTGCGTTAAACCACACCAAAAACACATGGTACAAACAGTTAGTTGAAATTCATAAAGACCATGCGGGAAAGTATTTTTCTTTACTTGGTTTCGCTTTTGGCGTCGGCATGATAATTATGACGATTAGTGGTGCAATTATGATGTTGCAATCACCAACACATAAACGCATTGCGATTACTTTAGTTAGCGCCGGTACGGTGATTACTTTAGCTACCTGGGCCTACACGCTTTGGTTTTATTAACACGCTAGGGAATAATTTGCTGACTTTGGCCCGGGACAATGTAACGCTGATAATACGCACAAGATAACTCATAAAAGTCGCTATCAATGGCGGCTTTTATTTTAAATAAGCTGGTATTTTTCCATTCAGAGTTTATTTCGATACCAAAGTCTTCAATGGTCTTTATTTGGCTAGCTCCATACCGAAGTAGCTCAAAGACCCAACAATAGGGATCTTTATCTTCATCAAACGCTATTTGTTGAAATTGAATTTGTTGCTTTAAACGATCAGCATCAACGATGGTGATTTTATTCTTTACCGTTTCAACAAGTAGTTTATCCAACCGTTGAATAACCGCTCTGCGCTCTTCAATGTTAAATCCATTCCATCTCACAACTTCATCTGCGAAGCGTTTACAGCCGCGACAAACGTCGTCGCCAATGCCAGTAGAGCAAACGCCAATGCACGGGGTTAAAGGTACTTTTGCCATCGATTTAAGGGTGAAAATAATTTAGTGAATGAACAGGCGTTAAATTGCTTGAGCTTGATGCGACATCATTAACTGATTCCAGCGCCGGCGCTGAACCATCAGCAAACACTTTGTGAATTTGTTGGGCTGTCGCGCCGCTATATTAACGAATTTACTGAAACTAAACTATCGTCAATATATGCGCTTGCAAATAGTGATTATAAGCCCAGGTTAGTAGCCACTACCTTAACAGCTCAAGCCACTTAGTGTATGATATCGGCCCCGAAATACTGGCTAATTACGAAACTAAAGTTGTTAGCGGAACCAGTTATGCGCTATCAAAGCGCAGCGTTTAAGAACGAAATCTTCAAAACCATCGATTTGTCTCATATCCAAAGCGTTTGGCCAAAAACTGGCTTGATGAACTAAGTGTGAAACGAACGCCTTATTAAAAAGGAACAAACTGTGCTAGAAGCTTACCGCAAACACGTAGCAGAACGTGCCGCCGAAGGTGTTGTACCTAAGCCTTTAAATCCCGAACAAGTTGCAGGCTTAATTGACTTGCTTAAAAGTCCTCCCAAGGGTGAAGAAGCGTTTCTTTTAGACCTACTCGCTAACCGGATCCCCCCTGGTGTCGACGAAGCTGCTTATGTCAAAGCGGGTTTTCTTTCGGCCATCGTAACAGGCGAGGCACAATCGCCCCTTATCGATCGAAAAGCAGCGGTAAAACTCCTCGGTAACATGCACGGTGGATATAACATCGTGACCTTGGTCAACGCACTAGACGATGCGGAACTCGCAGAATTAGCTGCTGAAGAATTAAAGCACACCCTTTTAATGTTCGATGCTTTCCATGATGTCGACGAAAAGATGAAAGCGGGTAATAGCCATGCCAAAGAGATCATAGAATCCTGGGCCGCTGGCGAGTGGTTCACCAACCGTAAGAAGGTTGCTGAATCGATTAAGACAATCGTTTTTAAAGTTACTGGCGAAACCAATACCGATGACCTGTCTCCTGCACCTGATGCTTGGTCTCGACCAGATATCCCTCTTCACGCAAAAGCCATGTACAAAGTTCCCCGTGAAGGTATTACCGACAACGAAGGACAGATTAATAAACTAAAAGAAAGCGGTTTACCGGTTACTTTTGTTGGTGATGTTGTCGGTACAGGCTCTTCGCGAAAATCTGCTACTAACTCTGTTCTTTGGTATATCGGCGATGATATTCCCGGCGTTCCGAATAAACGTGGTGGCGGTATTTGTATTGGTGGCAAAGTTGCGCCGATTTTTTACAACACAATGGAAGACGCAGGCGCATTGGTTTTCGAAGCACCCGTTGATGAACTCAATATGGGTGACATTATCGAAGTTCGCCCCTACGAAGGAAAAATTCTTAACGAAAAAGGCGAAGTCGTTTCAGAATTTGAGTTGAAATCCGACGTTCTTCTCGACGAAGTCCAAGCAGGTGGACGCATACCCTTAATTATCGGTAGAGGTTTAACGGTAAAAGCGCGCGAAGCATTAGGACTAGGCCCGATTGATTTATTTAGAACCCCTGAGCAACCCGCTGACTCAGATAAAGGTTTTACACTTGCACAAAAAATTGTCGGTCGCGCCTGTGGCGTCCCTGGCGTTCGCGCCGGATCTTACTGTGAACCTAAGATGACAACGGTCGGCTCGCAAGACACAACCGGCCCGATGACTCGCGACGAATTACAAGACCTTGCGTGTTTGGGTTTTTCTGCCGATTTAACCATGCAAAGTTTTTGTCACACTGCCGCGTATCCAAAACCCGTCGACATTGACACTCAACATAATCTTCCCGATTTTATTATGAACCGAGGCGGCGTTTCTTTGCGCCCAGGTGATGGAATTATCCATAGCTGGTTAAACCGCATGTTATTGCCAGACACTGTTGGTACTGGTGGCGATTCACATACTCGATTCCCAATTGGAATTTCTTTTCCAGCGGGTTCAGGCTTAGTCGCTTTCGCAGCCGCAACCGGAACCATGCCTCTTGATATGCCAGAGTCAGTTCTTGTTCGCTTTAGTGGAAAAATGCAGCCGGGTGTGACCTTACGTGACTTGGTGAATGCAATTCCTCTTTATGCAATTAAACAAGGTTTGTTAACGGTTGAGAAAAAAGGAAAGAAAAATATTTTTTCTGGTCGTATTTTAGAAGTCGAAGGCTTGCCTGATCTCAAAGTGGAGCAAGCATTCGAAATTTCTGACGCCTCTGCCGAACGCTCTGCCGCAGGTTGCACAATCAAGTTAGATGATGCGCCCATTAAGGAATACCTCACATCAAATATCACTATGTTGCGCTGGATGATTGAACAAGGGTACGGCGATGTCCGCACTATTGAACGACGCGCCAGTAAGATGGAAGAATGGCTAGCGAACCCTGAGTTACTCCAAGCAGATAAAGATGCTGAGTACGCAGCAACAATTGACATCAATCTAGATGACATTAAAGAACCCATCGTCGCCTGCCCTAATGATCCCGACGACGTGAAATTACTCAGCGAAGTGTCAGGCGCTAAAATTGATGAAGTCTTTATCGGATCATGTATGACTAACATTGGTCATTTTAGGGCTGCAGGAAAATTACTTGAATCAACTAACGACGAGTTGTCGACGCGCCTATGGATTGTTCCACCCACTAAAATGGACGAACATCAGTTAATGGAAGAAGGTTTTTACAGTATTTTTGGCCGCAAAGGCGCACGTACAGAAATGCCAGGCTGCTCTTTGTGTATGGGTAACCAAGCGCGTGTGGCGCCGGGAAGCACTGTCATTTCCACCTCTACGCGAAACTTTCCCAACCGACTTGGAGATGGTGCGAATGTTTATTTAGGTTCGGCTGAACTTTCTGCAGTTTCTGCAGTTTTAGGAAGACTTCCTACTCCTGCTGAATACCTAGAATACGCAAATAAAATTGACTCAATGAGTTCGGAAATTTATCGGTATTTAAATTTCAATGAGATTGAGTCTTTCCAAAAAGCTGCGGATGAAGGTAAACGAATTGCTGCTGTGGAGATACAAACCGTTCGCTAAAGAATTGAACGGGTATTATTTAACAATTTTCTTTCTGTAGAAAATATTAAAGGCCGGTAAAGAGAAATCTTTACCGGCCTTTTTCTATCTAAACAAAGAAAATCATTCAATCAATAAAAAATTTTTTAATCGCTTCTTTTTCCCACATGGCATCTTGATAACCCAACTCTATCAATTCATCACAAAACGCTTTGGCAAATAAAAGATAGCTCGCTGCCGCAGCACCACCACCTTTTGCTGTGGCACCTGTGGCTCGCAAGAAAAATCGCATACTTTTGGGAAGGTATCGAATTTTTCGTCCTGCAATTTTATCCAATTCTTTTGAAGGCGAAATCACCAGGGTTTTAACGGGCCGCAAAATCGCACCACTATCGGTTTTTACATTTCCATCAATACGATCAAGCAGTTTATTGACTCGCTCTAGATGCTCAATATCTCCCTCTAGGCTATCAATAAACGCACTAGAAAACATATGGCCCATGATCTGCGCCATTGATGGAGAACGCTTTGGTTTTGCGCGACGCTTTCCCCAATGAGCCGGATTTCGATTTCCACTGACACCAATCACAAAAATTCTATCCGCACCCAAATGTAAGGCCGGGCTGATCGGCGCTAATTGCCGCATCGCCCCATCACCAAAATATTCGCGATTAATTTTTACAGTAGGAAAAATAGTTGGTATCGCAGAAGATGCTAATAAATGATCGACGTTTAATGTAGAACTCACACCCACTCGACGATGACGACGCCAGGGTTTAATATCTTTTTGACCTTGATAAAAACTGACAGACTCACCACTTGTATAGCCCATCGCGGTAACACAAACGGCTTCAAGATCACCGGCGTCAATGCCCTTATCAATATTGCTAAAATCAAGTATATCAGTCAGTAATTCACGAAGAGGGTCGTTGTTCAATAACGCAATAGGTTTGTCCTTGCCGGCACCTTGATTGAAAAACGAAGCGCCAATCCTCGCAACACCGCCCAACATGTTCAGCCAGCCAGTTTTGAAAATTCTTTCGATAGCAATATTTTGCCAAATATCATTTAAATTTTGTGACGCTTCGCTAAAACTACCCGTATGCGTGGCTAAAGCGAGTGCATTAATAGCTCCCGCTGAAGTACCGCAAATAATTGGAAACGGATTGTGTACATCGCTAGGAAGAATTTCATGGATCGCTTGCAATACGCCAACTTGATACGCTGCTCGAGCTCCACCTCCAGAAAGAATGAGGGCTGTTTTCATTGCAAGTCTTTCGTCCTTAATTCTTATTACTCAGCGCGTAGCGATCTAACATTTAAGGTTCACCGAACTGTATTTTGTCCACGTATATCTAAGATGCTTTCGTAATACTGTTAGAATCATAATTTTTTTAGTTCACGCCTAAGAATTTTACCCACAGCAGATTTAGGTAAATCATCAACAAATTCTATTATTTTGGGCACCTTATACGCCGCCATGTTTTTCTTAGCATACGCTTGAACATCCTGCGCCGTTAAATTCGGATCCATTTTAACGATAAATATTTTCACCACTTCGCCACTGCGTTCATCGGGAACGCCAATAACACCCGCCTCCAATACGCCTGGGTGCTCACAAATAGTGTCCTCCACTTCATTCGGGTAAACATTAAACCCGGACACTAAAATCATATCCTTTTTCCGATCGACTATTTGTAAATATCCGTCCGACTGAATCAAAGCCATATCGCCAGTTTTAAACCAACCTTCACTGTCAATGACCTCCGCTGTTGCTTCAGGGCGATTCCAGTAACCTTTCATCACTTGTGGGCCGCGAACTAATAACTCGCCAACCTCACCCGCAGGGAGTACCTCACCATTTTCATCAACAACTTTCAATTCTGTTTCAAGAACAGGCGTTCCAACGGTGCCAATCTGAATTTCATTGGGAGGATTTGCCGATACCACTGGAGATGTCTCAGTTAAACCGTAGCCTTCATTGGGTACATTGCCGGTCACCTTTCTCCAAAGCTTAGACGTATCTGAAGTTAACGCCATTCCGCCTGAGGCGGTATGACGCAAATTAGAAAAATCCAATTTTTTAAATTCTTCATTATGACAGAGTGCATTGAACAAGGTGTTCAAGCCGACGAAGCCATATATTTTTTCATTTTTTAATGCCTTCACAAAGCTTTTTAAATCCCTTGGGTTTGGAATCAAAATATTATGGTTTCCGTTCCCAAAAATTGACATGCAATGACCGGTAAATGCGTAGATATGATAAAGCGGCAAAGGTGCTACGTAAGTTACATCGCCCTCTTTCATCACTTCTTTCATTTTTTCTGATAACTGCTCTTTATTTGCAACGAGATTCGAATTAAGTAGCATTGCTCCCTTAGCAACACCCGTAGTACCACCCGTGTATTGCAGAACAGCGATATCACTAGGCAAGCGTTTTACAGGAGTGAAATGGCTACCACTTACTTTTAAAGTATTTAAAAAAGAAATTTGATTTGGAAATGAATAGCTCGGAACTGCGCGCTGCACATACTTGACGACGTTATTAATCAGAAAACGTTGCATCGGTTTATGTAAATCAGCCACCTCCGTCACGATAACTTGTTCTACATCGGTTTCTTTTATCACACTGGCAGCAGCACTCGCTACATTTGCCAGCACTACAAGCGCTTTGGAACCAGAATCCTTTAACTGATGGGATACTTCTCTTGCCGTGTAAAGCGGATTGGTATTGACAATAACCAAACCAGCGCGAAGTGCGCCGAATACGGCAACCGGGTATTGCAAAATATTAGGAAGCTGTACGGCGATTCTGTCGCCGGGCTTAAGATTAGTTTGCGTTTGTAAAAAAGCGGCAAATCGTGCGCTTAGTTCGTCGAGTTCGCCAAAGGTTATGGTATGTCCAAGGCACGTAAACGCTCTATTATTTTTATATTTTCTAACAGTTTCCGCGAAAACATCCGCAACGACACCTTGATCACCTAGCATAACATTCCTCAACTCTCACTCTTTAAACGTTCGTCATTTATAATAAATAATTTTAGATAACTAGAAACTAGTTTTACCCTTGAATCAGCTTTACTTCCCATAAGCTATCAACTTCCCATAATCTACAACATCATTATTCGCTATCATTCTCATCAAACTGCTTCTGTCGGCGTAACTCCATTGTGTTAATTACGCACCTAATCCCCCATGCCGTTAATGCAGCAAAGGCTAGCAACACAAACAATAAGATTCCTACCAAAATTAACTGAAATAGAATTTCGTCTACAGGAAAATTTAAACCATAAATCGCCAAGCCAATAAAAGCGAGGCCCGTCGCTATTGCCACTATAACAATAACGATTCTCGATAATCTTTTTGAATCTCGCATCTACTACAACCACGTTAGATAATTTGTAAGATAATCAGCAACTCCAGGAATTTATCTCGGTACTAACACCTTTAGGGCGTGAGCAACACCGTCCTCACCATCCGGAAGAGTAACAAAGTTTGCAGCAGATTTGACCTCTGGCGTAGCATTCCCCATCGCAACACCGACACCCGCCATTTCCAGGAAAGCCAAATCCGACGGTGCATCGCCAAAAGCGATCACTTGCTCTGGGCTAACCTTGTGATAATCACAAAGCTGTTTAAAGGCCTTTTTCCTATCAATCTCTTTGTTGATAATACTTGCGAAAATCCATTCCTGGTGAGAGGCCATTCGCGCTAGAGCAAAATTATACTGCGGATAGGTACCGATCATCGTTTCGAGAAGACCAGGGCGCTCTACTTCATTTATACCCACTAGCAACTTCATTGGATTTATTTCATTACTCAACAGGTCATCAAATTGGGTGGTCTGTGGCATCGACCTTAACACCCTGCTGTGAGCTAGCTGGATGTCAGAATCGTGCTCAACCCAGTAACAATCTTCTTCGTAAATTTCACAATGCATTTGGTGATGACGAGAAAATCTAACAAGCTCTTTTAAACCATCAATTTCTAATGGTTTTTTCATAATAACTTCATTGCTACTTGGATCAATTAACAATGCACCAGCGCTAAATAATCCTGCACCGTTTATTGAAAGTTCTTCAATCAAAAATTCCGCAGCGAACTTCGGTCTTCCGCTCGCGATGGCGGTTTTTATACCGCAAGCTTGTATTCTATTAATCTCTCGTTTTGTACTTTCGGAATACCTTCCATCAGACCCAATTAAGGTGCCATCAATGTCAAAAAAAGCTAATCGAATGTCACTATTATTAATAACGGGCAACTGTGAAATTAAACCTTCTATCACTGTACTTAAAAACCAATCGCTGCTTCTTGACTCCACTCGCAATGCACTTGCATATCGTCAGAACCCGGCTCATGGCAGTTAGATAGTGAATGCCAAACGAAAGTGTGAGTGCCATTAAGTTCGGTTTCTAGATGTACGACCGCCGACACCCAATACATACGTTTCAATAAACCTTCAAATTGCGAAACCCACTGATCCCATTCGTATTCAACAGCTTTGTAGGATGCACCGAAATGCATAACCTCGGTTTGATATTGACCTTTTGAACCTTCGAGCCTTGGAACAGAAAACATTTCTTGGCTTAAAAATGGCCACTCATCTTCGTGTGGCAACATTAACATTGCATCACGATTAACACGGCGACGCTGAGATTCGTCGTAATAATATGCCGCGTCTTTTATACATCCGTAAACTATTGACTCTTGATCCACTTTTCCCCCTAAGTACACTCGCTTTGGTTAATGGCATCCACTCTCAACCAATAGTTAAAACAGTATATTTTAAAAAGGCCACCAGCCAGTCTTATCTAATTTTTTTTCGCAACTTTGCAACTGTAAAGCGTAGCTGTTTGCCCTACCGGAGACCTTATTCGCAACAGTCTTTAACCAGGCCTTTTTGTTATATGTTTTTCTTCGAAATCCGCCGTGACCTTCGTGATAAGCCAAATAGAGATTGTAGGCATCATTGGCCGCGATATTATTTTGTTTTTTGCTTTGCGCATTGTACCAGCCAATAAAATCAATGGCATCGCCAAAGTTGTCTCGGCTCACCCAGCGATTTCCACTCGAATCTTTATACCAATCCCAGGTTGTACTCTTCGCCTGAGAATAACCATACGCAGAACTCACTCTTGGTCCAGGAATAATCCATAAAATTTTACGACGCGGCGGTTTCGCTTTCGCTTTGAACCTAGATTCTTGATGAATAAAAGCCATCATCACCGGTATCGATGCACCCCAATTATCATTTGCGGATTTAGCCGCTTTATACCAATGCTTTTTTTCTTCAAATATTTGGCAAAGATTATTCATTGTGCGTGGAGGAGAACTCGCACAAGCGCTTAACAAGAAAATGATAACTAAGAATGACAAAAACCGAAAGCCAGGTCGGTTCCGGCTTACGCAAGAAACAACTAAGATAGGCTTTTTTAAATTCAAGTTCCCGCTCATTATCCCTTCGCATCCGAAAATATTATTTATTTGGACTTGTCAGACATCGCTATTCCCCTAACAAATCCAACAATGCGGCCTCGTCGACAACTGGAATACCTAGTGCTTCGGCCTTAGAGCGCTTTGAACCGCCCCCGGTTCCCGCAATTAAAGCATAGGTTTTACTCGACACGCTACCGGACACCTTGGCGCCAAGTGTCAACAATTTATCTTTAGCTTCATCTCTTGATATTGACTCTAAAGTACCCGTAATAACATACGTTCGCCCGAGCAAGGGCAACGAGCTTGCGTCAACCTCAATGTCGTCCCAATGAACTCCCACCGCCCGTAACTCATTTATAATTTCTATATTTTCATTTTGTTGAAAAAACTCTTCAATAAAATGCGCGACCACCGGGCCAATATCATTAATCTCTTGAAGTTTATTCGCGTCTGAGGCCATTATCGAATCCAAATTTCCAAGCGCATTGGCGAGATTCTTGGCAGTTGTTTCCCCTACCTCTCTAATACCCAAGGCAAATAGAAAGCGCGCCAAGGTAGTTGATTTGCTTTTCTCTAAAGCATCGACAAGATTCTTTGCAGATTTTTCTCCCATTCGCTCCAAATCTGCAATCGTCGCCACCTCCAACTTATAAAGATCAGCAACTGAGCCAATTAATTTTTCGTCGACAAGCTGCTCAACGATCTTGTCTCCCAAGCCGTCAACATCCATTGCGCGACGTGAGGCAAAATGACGTATCGCTTCTTTGCGCTGCGCCTCACATATTAGTCCGCCGGTACAACGTGCTACAGCTTCGCCAGGAACAGTCTCAACCGGCGAATTACAAACCGGGCAATGAGTTGGAAATTCTACAACGCGAGCATTTTTGGGGCGTTTAGTTTTTACAACAGAAACAACCTTCGGAATAACATCTCCAGCTCTATTGATAATCACTGAGTCCCCGATACGAATGTCTAAGCGGTTGATTTCATCTTGATTGTGCAAAGTTGCATTCGACACAGTGACTCCACCAACAAATACTGGCTGAAGACGAGCCACCGGGGTAATCGCACCAGTCCGGCCTACTTGAAACTCGACATTCAACAATGTCGTTAATTCTTCCTGCGCGGGAAATTTTCGAGCAATCGCCCAGCGCGGTGCTTTTGATACAAATCCCAGTTTTTTTTGTTTATCAATCTGATTAACTTTATAAACAATACCATCGATATCGTATCCGAGTTTAGCTCTTTGTTTTTCTAGATCTTGGTAATATTTTAGGCAAGCACCAATATTTTTAGCAACCTGACTCTTATCATTTATTTTAAAACCCCAGGTTTGCAACGCTGCAAGAATATCACTGTGCTTTTCGGGTAGTTCGCCGTCTTCTACTAAACCGACACTATAAGCACACATCTCCAAACGCCTACTTGCGGTAATTTTAGAATCGAGCTGTCGCAAACTTCCAGCAGCCGCGTTGCGAGGATTAACAAAAACTTTCTGTTGATTTTTTTTTGCCGCTTCATTGATCTCATTAAAAACCGTAAGAGGCATATAGATTTCACCTCTTACTTCCAACACTTTCGGAAAGTTTTTTCCGCGCATCTTTAAAGGGATAGACGCGATAGTTTTGACATTCTGCGTAATATCTTCGCCAGTTTCACCATCTCCCCGTGTCGCTCCGCGCTCTAAGATTCCATTTACGTACAATAAACTCACGGCAATTCCGTCTAATTTTGGCTCACAGGCGTACTCAATATCGCCTTCAAATTTAAGCCTTTCTTTGATCCTCCGATCAAAATCCTCCAACTCTTGATCAGAGAAAGCATTGTCCAAAGACAGCATTGGCAATTCATGTTTTATTTGTTCGAAGGCGCTAAGAGGCTCACCTCCTACACGCTGGGTGGGTGAATCAGGAGAAATAAATTGGGGGTGTTTTCGTTCTAGCGTTTGCAACTGTTTCATCAAACGATCGTATTCCGAATCGGGCAGATCGGGCTCATCCAATACGTAATAGCGATAATTATGTTCGTTTAATGTTTCTTTGAGGGATAGGATCTCAGACAAAATTTTTGATTCGTCTGTCGTGGATATTTTTTTAGAAGGATTTTTATCTGCTGCTTTCTTCATTCGCAAGTAGGCTTTACACCATCACAGTTCAAGGTCAATTAAATTTGAAAAAAGGCGTGACAATTCTTGTTATACAAAACGCTTTATATTTAATTCGACCTAGTTTCGGCCTCGCGATAAACGCTTTCTCTCATATTCTTTAATTCGGCTCCGATAGTGCTCAATGGTTTGTTGAGTTAAAACACTTCGATTTTCATCTTTTAAATCACCACCGAGGTTTTGCGCGATTGCTCTCGCGGTACCCAGCATAGTCTCAAAGGCTTTTCCGCTATCGCCCTCCACGGGCAGCGCCAAAAATAAACTGATTCCTGGAGTAACGAAGGAATCCATCTCGTTAAGATCAAAAGTACCAGGCATCACAATGTTCGCCATACTGTAAAGTATACTGCCTTCGCCATTCGCTTCTGCATGATGATGAAAGACATTCATCACGCCAAAACGCATGCCTTGCGCAACAACCGTGTCAAGTAAATCTGGCCCTGGGAAATAACTCCCTTTTGGTGCAGTAACATTGATTACCAACACCAGATCAGGCTCTCGATATTCCTCTTCTAATTCCTCAAGCTCCTCGTCGAGTTCATCTTCAATCTCTTCTTCAATCTCGTCGTATACTTCCGGATTAGATTCGTGTTGATAGTTTTGTTGTTGAGAATGTTGTTCTTGGGCTTCGGCAGCAAATTGCTTCTGCGAACCTCTTCTCGGTTCTTCCATTAATGCTTCTTGAACGGCCTCTGGTTCAAGTTTTGTTTTAGCTTTCTCATCAGTATGAGTGTTTAGATTTGAGTTTTCTTCAACGAGATATTCTTTACCGGAAACCTTCTCCGCAAATAAAACATCTTCTATCTCATCTGGCTCTTCGTACTGATTTTCAAGACTTGTTGAGTACGCAGCCAAACCATCATCTTTTGCTGGCTGCTCGCTTGTTTCCTCGTCGTAATCACTCTCGTCAATATCGATATCTTGAAATTGGGGCTCTATTCTACCGTCTTCACCAACATCATCGATTAAGTCAATTTGCGGATTTTTATTTTTAGAGGGCCGCGCGTTCGTATTGGACGTCGAAGGCGATTTTTTTTCTGGCTTTGTTTCTTGAATCGATTCCATCAACATCGGAACCTGTTCATCTAAATTCAATGTCACTTGCTCGGGTATTTTATATGGTCGCCCGAGACGACTTAATTTATCTTTCGAGCTTTGACGAATTTGTCTGTTTAACTGTTTAGCATCATTTTCTTCACGGACGTCAACGACACGCGCGCCACCACTGGGTAATTCGCTGCCGTAATCTTCCAGATCTTCTTTGTTTGTACCTTGATGCATGCTCAAGGACATTCGCAATGAGGAACGCCGGTGCTGTCTCATACGTCGCAAACCGTCCAAAATAACGGCAACAATCAATAAAACAATGATGGCAGTTAACCACTCTCGCATAGCTTTTTCGAAGTCCTTTGTCGTATTCCAAATAGTTTAGTTATGGTGAAAACGAAATTAACTATTCACCTTTTTATTTTTATAGCAAATTTGCGTGTTACAAAACTATACCGCCGCAAGTTGGGCAGCTTCATCAACATCAACAGTAACCAATCGAGACACACCAGGCTCATGCATAGTTACACCCATTAACTGATTGGCAATTTCCATGGAAATTTTATTATGAGTAATATAAATAAATTGAACATTCGCAGACATCTCTTCAACCAATTTGGCGTAGCGGCCAACATTAATATCATCGAGTGGTGCGTCGACTTCGTCCAGCATACAAAATGGTGCCGGATTCAAACGGAAAATTGAGAACACTAATGCGATAGCCGTTAACGCTTTTTCACCACCGGATAACAGGTGAATGGTACTGTTACGCTTACCCGGTGGTCGCGCCATGATCGCGATACCGGTATCTAACAAATCATCTCCGGTTAATTCAAGCGAAGCACTACCGCCACCGAAGACTTTAGGGAATAACTCCTGCAAACCTGAATTGACCTGTTCGAAAGTTTCTTTGAATCGATTTCTTGTTTCATGATCGATTTTACGAATTGCATTTTCTAAGGTCTCAAGTGCTTCTTGTAAATCCGCATTCTGAGTATCCAGATAGGTCTTTCTTTCTGACTCAACTTTATACTCGTCGATCGCTGCCAAATTAATTGGTCCCAAACGCGTGATGCGATTCGCCATTTTTTCCAACTCTTCAACAACTTGCTCAGCCAGCACACCTTCAGGCATATCGGCCAGCACTTGCTCGTAACTGTATTCTTCTTGCGACAACTGCTGCGCATTGTTTTCACGTTGAACATGATAGGTTTGCGCTTCAATTCGCGCCTGCTCTAAGACCGTTCGAACAGATTGAACTTGTTGCTCGATTTCACTACGTTGCTGCTCGGCGCCGCGTAACTCATGCTCTACTGTCTCCATGGATTGGCGCGCAGTAGATAATTCAGCTTCGATGGTTAAACGTTTTTCTAATAAGGTCGCTAATTCTTCTTTATTGCTTTCTAAGGGCTCGATCAGTTCTTCAATACTAATCTGTAAAGTTTCTTTTCGTTCATGTAAGCGCTCAGTTTGCTGCTCTAAACGCGAAATACCTTGACGAATGGATTCTAATTGCGTGCTAACAGATTGGTAACGCATCGCCAGCTCATGACTTTTATCTTTATCATGCCGGGCTTTTTGTCGTGCTTTATCAAGGGTGCTACGGAATTGGTCGCGCTGATTCATCAAGCGTTCACGTTCGCCGCTATTCGATTCCATTTGTTCAATGGATTCTGCGAGCACACTACGTGCAATGCCCAAGTTTTCATTTTCTTGGCTCAGCTGCTCATTCGCATCATTAATGTCACTATCAGCGCGAAGTTTACGATTACGAGATTCTTCAATACGCACACGTTGTGCAGACAATTCTGAACGGACTTCGCTAATGCGCTTGTTTTCACCATCAATTTCTTGACGCTGAAAATGTTGTTGCTGCTCAATGTGTTTTTGCGAATCGCGCAACGATTCACTTTCCACACCCAATTCTTCGATCGCCGACTCCGTTGTCGAAATATCTTCGGCCAAATTTTCGAGCTCTTGTTTACGCTCGAGCACGCCAAAGGAAGCATCTTTTGATTTAGCAACACGTAACCAGTTAGAACCAATCCACAAACCTTCGCGGGTAACGATCGACTCTCCCGCCTCCAATTGCCCACGAATTCGCAATGCAGATGCTAAATCATCGGCAACATAAACCGCACCTAAAATACTCTGCAAATCCCAAGAGCACGTGACCTTATCGATTAATCGAGAAAATTTCTGATGTTCGGCGTGCTGTCCTTGCTGTTGTGTGTCCAGCAAAAACAAGCCACCTTTTTCCAACTCTCCGATAGCATTCGAAAGTGGATCGATTCCATTTACGCAAACCGCTTGCAGCGTATCGCCCAAGACGGTTTCTAGCGCAACTTCCCAACCTTCCGCCGCGCTAACCGTTTCCGCAAGACGGGGGCTGTTGGCGATACCTTGCTTTTCTAACCACTCGGTAACTGTCTTGCTAGACTCACCCATGGCAGCTTGTTGCAACGCTTCCAAAGACGCATAACGACCGCGCATTTGCTGTAAACGGCTTCGCTTTTCGTCAAGACTGCGTTGATTATTTTGGAATTGCTGTCGGGTTTCATCAATTTTTATTGTGAGGGCATCAAGTTCTTGCTGCTTATCTTCAACGACTAATTCAAGCTTCGCCAAATCTTCTTCAAGTGCTTCAGTGGAGTTATCGTCTTCTGTATCTTGGAGCTCACCTTGTTCTTGCTTTAACTTTTCAATTCTTTCGAGTAACCGTACTTGCACCTGTTCAATATGCTGAATACGCGACTGTTGAACTTCGGCAGCTTGCTGTGGTTTAGCAGCCGACTCATTAAACTCGTCCCACTCTGCTTGCCAGGTTTGCATAGCGGTCTCAGCGTTAAGCAATATTTCTGTCGAACTGAGCTCTTCGGTTTTAATATCATTTAATTCTGGTTCAATTTCTAACAGTTCCGCCTGCCAAGCCTCTGCCTTATTTTTATCTGCAGCTAAATTTTCTTCCGCCTCACGAGAATCTCTGCTCGTGTGCTCCAAATCTTGTCGCAATTGTTGATCGCGTTCTTGGGCATGCTGAATACTTTGTTCGATGCGTGCGATGTCACCACCAGCAGCGTAGTATCTGCCTTGGACTTCGTTGAAAGTATCGTTCAACTCAGTGTATTGAGCCCTTAGCTTTTCTATTCCAGAATCTTTACCAACTTGCTCAGTTACCAACGCTTCAATTTTTAATTCTAAATCAGTAATATTTTCTTTGTTGTTTTTTGCTTGATCATCAAGCTGTTGAATTTGTAACGCCAATTTTTGCGCTTTCAACCAGCGCTCTTCTTTCTTGTATTCAGAATATTTTTCAGCGGCTTTAGATTGTCGTTCTAAACGACTTAACTGGCGTTCCAACTCTTCTCGAATATCGGTTAAACGCTCAAGGTTTTCTAATGTTCTTTTAATTCGGTTTTCAGTTTCGCGGCGGCGCTCTTTATACTTTGAAATACCCGCAGCTTCCTCAATTGTTACTCGCAACTCATCGGGCTTGGCGTCGATCAATTTCGAGATCATGCCTTGCTCAATAATCGCGTAGCTTCTTGGCCCCAAACCAGTTCCTAGAAAGATATCGGTAATGTCTTTTCGACGACATTTAGTGCCATTCAAATAATAAGAATTCTGACTGTCTCGAGTAACCTTACGCTTAATTGAAATCTCAGAGTAGCCCGCATATTCACCCACGAGTCGCCCTTCATTATTGTCGAAGATCAGTTCAATGGATGCCTGTCCGACAGGCTTTCTGCCACCTGAACCGTTGAAAATGACATCGGTCATTGACTCGCCACGAAGGTTTTTTGCTGATGACTCACCCATTACCCAGCGAACTGCATCAATAATATTGGACTTTCCACAACCATTCGGACCGACAACGGCGCAGAGATTACTCGGGAAGGTTACATTGGTTGGATCTACGAAGGATTTAAAGCCCGCAAGCTTTATCGATTTTAGCCGCATAAACTACTTTCACTTAATATGATAACTATATGATTATAATGATTTTTATATTCTGGTCTAGACTGGTCTTAAAACTTGTTAGTAGACACTAGCAGCCCCAAAAGAGCAAGCCTAGGCTTGCCTAATAAGGGGCAGAATTTTACACGGTTGCAGGCGCTATTACACGCCTAAATAGAACGCGAGTTCTCAATGCAAAGGGAAGTTTTAAGGGACTTGAGAATCGACGAGCAGCTCTATAGTCGTCGAATGTGTTTTTGGATTAATAGGGCCTTCTATTTTCCGCCAATCGCCAGAACGAGCCTGAGCGACGCCTGCTTTTGACACCAGTACGCTGATTCCAACCTCATCAAAATCAGCTAGGCTGGGCATCCCAGGCGCCATCACTTGAGTTTCATCTAGCTGAACAATCGCTGGCAAATCCGCAACAGTTAAACGCTTGACCGCGAGCGGCGGCATTCCCGTTTTTTGCCAGGCTCGAGCATAAATGAAAACGGTTTCCGAGGGCTTGGCGTCGACGTTTTCCGCCAGCTTAACTGATATGTTCACGATTATTTTCGGTTCAACATTATCGCTTGAAGAAGGCTGCTCAGCGACGGCAAGCCCCGCCGCTATCATTTGTCGTTTTGCCTCGTCAATTGCACCTTGCCAGCTTTGTCTTCTTTGATCAGTCGCCGCCAGGTAAGGCATACCATTTTGCCAATAATCGATTGCTAGCTGAAATTCGCTCGACTGAAATGCGGTGATTCCGGCAAAACCAATCACTGTTGTGTTTTCTGGATCAACCTCAATGGCACGATCAAATAATTGTCTAACTTCAGGTGTAAATTGCCGACCAACAGCGACGTATAAAACTTGGGCCATTTCTGCAAGTACTTGCGGAGATTCAGGATGCTGTTCTAATATTTTTTGATATGAAGCGATTGCGAGTCGGTAGTCTTCCAACTCAAACGCCACCCTTGCCAACAGGAATTGGTTATTAAAATTTTCAGGGCGTTGCTGTAAGCGTTTTTCCAATTTTGTTTTCAGCTCAATGGCCGTCGCTATATCTCGAGACTCTCCGCCACTTGATTGTACTGAACGTTGATACTTTTCATTTAAGCGTTCGATTTCTATGTCCGCTTCAAAACCCAACATCCAATATATCGCCAAGGCTGCGATTGGCAAACTTATAGACACAGCGATAATTGACCAGCGACTAGAAGATTTTTTGACTTCAATATCAACAGCGTTTTCGAGATTATCCTGCTCAAATTGCAGGGTGTATTCTTTTTTAAGCTTCTCGTAATGCTGTGGAGTAATTGCACCGCTATCCAAGTCTTTTTGGATATCGTCTAAATGCTCATTATACAAATTGAGGTTAAGCTCCACCCTATTCGCATCACTGGCATATTGCTTATCTTTACTTTTTGAGTGAGACAGTAAAGGCCATATGACAAATAGGATTGCAACTAAAGAAATTGCCGCAAACCACCAATTAAAATCGGTCATAAAAATATTCCACAAACCACTAGGAAATTAAAAATCTAAAAAAATAAAACCTACGAAATTTTATTCGTCATCATCATCTGGTTGGCGCTTTAACAAAACGCTTATAAAGACAAGCAACGCAATTAAAAACAACGCAACAGGACCCAACCAAAGCAAATAGGTAGTGGCTTTAAATTGAGGCTTATATAGTACGAACTCGCCGTACCGACTCACCATAAACTCTATAATCTCTTGATCTGTTTTGTCTTCAGTGATCAAGCGATGAAGCTCGCGTTTAAGATCCTCCGCCACATCGGCATCAGAACCCGCCAGGTTTTGACTCACACATTGGGGACATCGAAGATCATGGCTAAAGCGGATAAAACGTTCTCGATCATCATCATTATCGAACGGATAATAATCTTCGGCGCTTGCAGCCTGAGCTACTGCTACCACTAAAATTAACAGCACTTTTAATGAAATGAATTTTATTGGATTCATAAATTTTCTATCAGCGGTAAAAATTCTTTTTTCCATACACGTTCATCCATAACGCTGACGCGCTTATGAATTATGGTGCCGTTTTTATCAATCAAAAAGGTTTCTGGATAACCCGTCACACCCAGATCAAGGGCAAGGCGCCCTTCCTCATCAAAAACACTGAACTGATAGGGATCTCCCTTTTCCGACAGCCATTTTCTTGCCGCTTCAAGGTCGTCTTTGCCATTGATGCCGAATATTTTAACGCCGCTTTCGGCTAAACTAACTAAATAAGGATGTTCAATACGACAAGGCCCGCACCAAGTAGCCCATACGTTAATAAGAGCATAGTCTGGGGTTTCAATATCATTATTAGTAATCATACGCTCTGTATCTGCGACGGCGGGCAAACTAAATGCGGGTACGCTTTTACCCAACAATGCCGAAGGGAACGCTTCTGGATCGGTACCACGTACCTGCCACACCATGACAGCAAAGCCGACAAAGATAATTAATGGTATAAAAAGTTTTAATCGATTCATGAGGAACGTTACGCTTTAGACTGCGGAGAAACTGTTGAACGTGTGTTTGATATTTTCGCGAGATCCCCTACCAAAGAATCTGCTTTGCCTTGCTGCGCTGTTGATAGGATTTTTTCTTGCCGAATCTTTTTAATCCGATACCGCTTATCTACCAAAGACATAAATCCGCCCAGCGCAGTAATCAAAAAACCCAGCCACATTAATTGCATAAAGGGTTTTACATATACCGTTAAAGACCAAGCGCCCTCATCAAAAGGCTCAATCGCCTCATTCAGCGCGACATAAAGGTCGCGAAATAAATTTGCCTCCAGCGCCGCTTCAGTTGTAGGTGTGCCTGTGGCGAGATAACGGCGTTTTTCAGGATGAAGTGTTGCTATTAATTTTTCATCTTCATACACGAAGATCGTGGCTTTCATAGCGATGTAATTTGGCCCACGTACTTCTTCGACGCCATTAAACTGATAACGGTGCCCAAACAACTCTTGGCTTGAGTTAGGCTTCAAAATGATGCGTCGCTCGACATCATAAATTGACGTTAAACCAGCAGACATAAATACTATCGCGACGCCGATATGCGCAATGATCATACTGTAATAGCTGGTTTTCAAACTGCGTAAACCTTGCCAGACTGTCGGCGCATTTCGAATCTGCTTTTTCACGCTGTAAATAGATACGCTTACAATCCAAGCCGCAACAAAAATCGTCAACGCGCCACCGAAGCTATATTTATCGCCGTAAAACAATGGGAATACCACCGCAATAACTAAACTAATCACCACCGGATGGAACAAATATTTTTTAAATACTTCAGCACGGGTTTGTCGCCATTGTGTTAAAGACGCTACAGCCATCAACAAACACAAAGGCACCGTTAATAAAGTCCAGAAACGATTAAAATACGGCGCACCAATTGAAGGTTTCCCCCAATCAAATGCGGTGGCGATGATTGGATATAAGGTACCAATTAACACAACGGCTAGCAGCAAACTAAAAAGGATATTATTCGCTAACATAAACGTTTCGCGGGCTGACACTTTAAAAGCAGATAGACTGGCGACATTTGGCGCACGTATCGCGTAAAGAAGTAATGATCCGCCGATTACAAAGCCGATATACATTAATAAAAAATTACCACGCTCTGGATCGTAACCAAATGCGTGAATCGATGACACCACGCCCGAGCGAGTAATAAAAGTCGCCAGCAACACTAAACTAAAAGTGCAAATGGCTAGCAATATAGTCCAAGTTTTAAAAAGTCCGCGCTTCTCCGTCACTGCTAAAGAATGCAGCAGCGCGGTACCCGAAAGCCACGGAAACAAAGAAGCATTTTCCGTTGGATCCCAGCCCCACCAAAACCCCCAACCTAATTCATAATACGCCCACCAACTTCCCATGCCGATTCCTACGGTCAAAAAAGCCCAGGAGACATTCGTCCAAGGTCGACACCAACGAGCCCACGCACTATCCATTTTTCCAGACAACAAGGCGGTAATCGCAAAAGCAAAGGCAACAGAAAAACCACTAAAACCTAAATACAACAAAGGCGGATGCATGATAAAACCAATATCTTGCAAAAGCGGATTTAAATCGCTGCCTTCGAGGGGGCTACCGGGCAAAATTCTATCAAAAGGATTTGAAGTCAACAGCGTTAATAATTGAATGCCCACCGCTAACAAAGCCACGATTGACAGCACGCGCGCATGAATAATTAGCGGCAAGCTGCGCGCAAAAATACTAACGGCAAACATCCAGCAGGAAAGATAAAAAAGCCACAGCATGAGTGAGCCTTCGTGACCACCCCAGGTCGCCGTTAACTTGTAATGTAAGGGTAGTAAAGTATTTGAATGGTTCGCAACATAGGCTACGGAAAAATCATCTTGAACAAATGACCAGATGAGCGTTGCTAGAGCAACGCCTGTAAAAACAAAAACGCCCGCAGACATCGAGCGGCCGGACAACATCAAGGTCTGATTATTGGTGTAGCTACCCAGCATCGGCAGAACGACTACCCCGACAGATAGGCACAACGCAATTATTAAAGAAAAATGTCCTAGCTCAGGAACCATAATCTAAACCCTCACAAACCTTTTGGTATTTCCCTTCGCTCTGAACAGTGTCAGCAATCTCCGGCGGCGTATAATTTTCATCGTGTTTTGCCAGCACCTCAGTCGCCACCAAATGTCCGGAGTCGTTCATTTTTCCGGTAAGCACAACGTCTTCACCTTCGGCGAACAAGTCGGGTAAGGTTTCTTCGGTATCAACAATTAGATTCGCTATGCCATCGGTAATAGTAAATCGTTTATGGAAGCTGTTTGGCGTTCGAACCAACGAGCCAGGAACGACGCACCCACCTGCGCGAATAATTCTATCCGTTGGAATTTCCGCACCTACAATTTTCGAAGGCGCATAGAACAAACTGATGTTGTCACGTAATGCGTAAGTAACAAGGCCTGCAGCGCTGCCTGCAAACAATACAATAAACAATACGAATATGAGCCTTTGTTTTCTAACCGGATGCATGTGCTAAACCTCTAAATGCAGAACATTTAATTTCTAGTGCGCGGCACACTAAGAATTTCTAGATTGATTCAATAACTGGATGCGTTTTAGCTTTGCGATAATTCTTTTCTTCCCAATCGTTGGCGCCATCGCTAGCAAAAACAACACTACGAAACTAACGCCATAACAAAGCCAAACATAAAAGCCATGATCACCCATGGCTAAAAAATCTTGTAAGGAATCAAATTGAAATTTCATTTTTAATCAATCTCTACGTGTAATATTTTTACTGTACTTGTTTTAATTACGCTTTCTTCAAACTGGACTCTAATTGCTTGCGCTAACAATTTCATTAACCCACTGTGTTTTTCGTTCCCGATGTAAAATTTCTACTCGCAAAGATTTAATTAATAACCAAACATAAAAAACATAAAAACCGGCAATCATAATCAACAGGGGGTAAAGCATCGAAGAATGCATTGACGATTCTGAAGTTAACTTTAAGGTTGCTGGTTGATGGAGTGAATTCCACCAATCTACAGACCAATAAATGATAGGGATGTTCACCATTCCTACCAGAGACAAAATGGTACTAAAGCGATCAGCCATCTTTTGGTTTTGGTAGCTATTTTGAATAGCAATAACGCCCAAATATAGAAACAGCAATATAAGCGTAGAAAGCACTCTCGGATCACGCCATTCCCACCAAGTCCCCCATGTGGGTCGCCCCCACACTGCGCCGGTAAACAAGGCCAAAAAAGCCAAGGTAGCACCAATAGGCGCAGCACATTTCACCACCATATCCGATAACTTCATTTTCCAAATCAGTCCAATCGCGCCGCCAATTGCCATCACGTAGTAACCGGCCATGGATAAGGCAGCCGTTGGTACATGTATATAAATCGCTCGGAAAGAATTCCCCTGCTTTGCATCCATCGGCGCAAAACCTAGCCCCCATATCACTCCTACCGCGATCAAGATAAAGGAAATAAATCCCAACCACGGTGTCCACTTAAGGCTTTTCTCATAAAACCATCGTGGTGAGCCCAGGCGATGAAACCATTGCCAAGCCATTCAAACTCTCCTAACCGTTAATACTAATTTTGATTGCGCTAGCAGTCGCTAACGGTGCAAGGCCCATCGAAAGAGCTGTAAAAGCACCCAAAATCGCTAACAAGCCACCAAAAGGTAAGCCCTGTATAGCGTTAGTAACCGCTCCGGTGCCGAAAATTAACACGGGTATATACATAGGCATGATGATGAGCGAGATTAACACGCCACCCTTACGTAACGCGACTGTTAGCCCGGCACCAATACCACCAATCATACTTAAAGTAATGGTGCCAATAAGCAGCGAAAGCACTAGAGGTAAATAGCCCTCTGCGGGCAAGGATAACCACATCCCCAAAAGTGGAGATAGCAAGGTTAGCGGTAGGCCTGTCGTTAACCAATGAATAAACACCTTGCCAAAAACAAGTAAATACAGCGGTTGAGGGCTGACAAGCAATTGCTCCAAAGTACCATCGTCGTAATCACTCCGGAACAGCGTATCCATCGACAACAAAGTGGCTAGTAGCGCCATAACCCAGATCATGCCTGGGGCCAAACGAGACAGAATGTCGGGGTCAGGGGTGACACCCAAAGGTATCAGGGCGATAGCGATTAAGAAGAAAATCAGCGGATTACACATTTCGCCAAGATGACGATAGGCAATGAGCAAATCTCTACGTACCGTGGCAGCAAAAGCGGAACTCAAACTCGGAGAAGTGTCCACTTCAGCTGATATCTGTTTATCAGAACTTGCGTATACAGGCGAAGCGCTCATTTACCCGCACCCATAAAGTCCAACAAATTCAGCAACTTAACCTGATCTATTCCGAGATCTTGATGAGTAGTAAGGATAATCACTCCTCCTCCCCTCACATGCTCTAACATTCTTGAGCGCAAACTTTCCACACCAGCGATATCAATAGCAGTAAAGGGTTCATCCAATATCCAAACAGGCGCTCGACTTAAGTAAAGTCGAGCCAGAGCAACTCTCCGCATCTGCCCTGCAGATAGTGTGTAGCAAGGGACATCTTCGTATCCTTGCAATGAAACGGACGCTAAGGCATCTCTGATAACTGCAGGTTTGGAGCCACTAACAATGCCGCCTGACATACCGATAAACCAATCGAGGTTTTCGGTCGGCGTTAGCGAGCGCTTTACTGCAGGTAAATGGCCAATAAAGAGAAGATTATTGCGAAAATCGAAGAGCACGGTTTGGAGGTTCTGATTCTTCCAGCTGATACTTCCTTCGTAATCAGATGAAATTCCAGTGAGAATTTTTAATAAGCTCGTTTTTCCAGAGCCATTGGGGCCCTGTACCTGGATTATATCGCCAGCCTCTATCTCGATACTGAGATCACTAAACAGCTGTCTGTCGCCCCTCTCGCAGCTGACATTTTCTAATTTAAGCGCCAAATTGTTCAAAAATTATTCCGCTTCCAATATCAACATTAAATGGAGAAAAGCATAGACACTGATCAAAGTAATCAAGGCTGTGGCCGTTATAGTAAATAACGGGCGATTATACAGAGACCAGAGTGCTAAGTTCACCACCAAAGTCGCGAAAAGACATGTAAATTCAAGGCCTAAAGTTAATCGGTTTGGAATCCAGCCAAGTGGCAGGCTAAAAAATACACTTGCGCCTATGGCACCCATCATTGCTCAAAGGCGTGAGGTCAACAAACCAGCAAAACTGCAAAAATTCTCGAATCTGCAAGACTACTTAGTTATTCACTTTCCTGGGATTACGACTTCAAAAGACATGGCCATTGACCCTCCCTCCTCAACCTTCCCCCAGCCCAGTAAATTATTAAGCTCCCAGCGGGACGCTCAGCTCGCTAGCTTGAAGGTTGAAGCAGGAATTCGTATCCAAGGCACAGTGGATGCGTTAATCAAGCAAGTTGCACCGCTGACCTCGCATCAACGCAAAATTATATTCAATACCGAAGGCCCTAATAGCAATGGGCGACCCAACACAGAAGCGAAGCTTTTCAGCAACAACCCTATAAATAACAAGTCTACAAATAACAACCCTATAAACAACGATTTTATAAGCACCGATCTTAAAACTTTAGCGACCACAACTAAGTTGTATTTGGCTGAACTCGAATTAAAAAACATTCGACAGCTCGTGATAACAAACAAAGCATTAAAAGCAGGCGAATTTGTCAGCGTTAAACGAGCGGCTAACAATCATTTGCAGATTGTCGACAAAGCTGCGCACAACAATCTAACGAAAGAGTTAAATAAGCCCCGTAGTTCGCAGAATAAAGACATCGAGCTAAAAGATTTTTTTACGCAAAAACAAATTGGCAATATTGTCGGCTCGCTTAGGGAAGCACTACCCAAACAGTCCTCTTCGAGTCAACTTATCGAGTTAGCCAAAACATTGAATGCTCAACCCAAATCCGTTCTAGACAAATTATTCAACAGTCAGCAAAAAAGTATTTTAGCAGAGCTGGGTCGTTTAGCACGAACACCTACTGAACTCAAAAACCCTCAGACATTAAAACAGGCGATCAATAATAGCGGCGTTTTTTTAGAGAACAAAATTAATCAGAAAGTTATCTCAAGCCCTTTGCTAAACGAAAAAAATTTAATCCCCGCGACCAGGAAAAATGAGACCTCCGGTTTTACCTCTACCAATTCTTTAAAATCGAATAACACACTGATAAAGCCTTTTGGTTTAGATCCAGAGAATAATAGAGGTCAAAATAAATCTCACATACATTCGAATCGACAACCAGGTGTCGAGAACAATCCTTTGAGAAAAAATGTACAGCCCAACCAAATAGACCGCGTTATTAAACACAAAAACATTATTCATAAAAATACGCAGGTCAACATATCTGTCGACGTCTCCAGAATAACCACCAACAACAAACATACCCACGTTGAAAAGTTACCGTCAAGTCCGCAATCAATTCCCCAGCAAAAAAATATAAACGAAGATATAAAAGGTTTGTCATTATTGGCAAAGGAGATTTTTTCCGGCTTACCAATTACATTAGATAACGCGACACTAAAAAATCATAGCCAAATCATTAGCGCCGCCAACAGTTCAAGTCTAGAAAAGATGCTTAAACCTTTCTTACAAAACATCTTGAATACTGACACTCTCGAAAAAACCAACAAAGAAAACTCAGGCAATAGAACTGATCAGACTCTTCAACAACAACTGTTAGCGCAACTTAGAAGTAATGTCAGCAATACCCTCGCCAGAATTCAGGTTCTGCAAGCACAATCGTTAATGACGAAAGCAACAGGCGCAGATACAAACCTACCGAATACACCACAAATTCAAATTGAAATACCTGTGCAATATCAAAATGCTGTGCATCAAGTGGGTATAGATATAGAAGAAGATTGGTTACCCGAAGGTGGATCGCCTGAAGAGGAATCGAAAACTAAACGATGGACCGTGATGTTAAGTTTTAAACTTCCTAACAAAGGGGAATTTTACGCGAAGCTTCGCGTTATTGAAGAGACTGTTTCCGTTCAATTTTGGGCGGATAAAACCGAAACACTAGATCTAGCAAAAAAAGATATCGCACATCTTTATAACGATTTATCGGCACAAGGGGTAAAAGTCGAAGAGATACAATGCGTTACGGGAAAACCACCGAATACAAAGACAAAACTGAATTATTCCCTTGTGGACGTAAGAACATGAATCTTACAGAACTTACTAACCAAGAAATAAGGCAAGCTGTCGCTCTATTTTATGATGGAGAAAATGCACCAACGGTTAGCGCAAAAGGAGATTACTCTGTAGCAGAAGAGATTATTAGAGTTGCTCAGGAACATAACGTGCCGATTTGCGATAATCCCGAGTTGGTAGACTTGCTGATGAACCTGGAATTGGGTGATTCTATTCCTGAATCACTTTACCTTAGTATCGCGTATATTATTGCGTTCGCTTATAAACTAGATGGAAAAAACCCTTAGAGAATTTTTATCGCTCTAAGGGTTTTTCATAAATTATGCAGGCGTTTTTAACTTACGATAAAAATCGTCTGCTAACTCGCCTTCAATAGCAGCAGGTTTGGTTAGTTTCGATACGATTGGAATCACAAAAATCGGCACTAAAGTAGTGAAGTATGCAGGAATATCGGTTTCTGAACTGATAAACAGTTGATTTATAATCCAAGAAATTAATCCAAGCGCATAACCTGATGCGATACCCCAATACACAGCTTGTTCCGTTGTCGATCGCATATAGAAGATATAGGTGATCGCAATAGCTGGAGGAACTACCATCGCGTAGCCGAGTAACAACCAATCAAGAACTGACGCCGTTCCAATATAGGTTCCAAAAATATAGGCGATTCCAGCGGCGATTAAACCGTAAATAACTGCCGTTATTCGATAAGATTTTAACTTGCGATTGGGAGTGTAATCTTTCGAACCGGGAATCCAATCATTCACAAACATAGTAGAGCTTGCCAATAAGATAGGACCGCCGGAAGAAATCAATGCTGCCAAAACTGCCGCTAAAGCCAGACCACCAAATAAAGCACCAGTGTCCGTCGCAATTTTTGTAATGCTGTTATAACTACTAATACCTTCCGCGGTACCGTATTTCGCCAACGCTTCTATACCGATTAAGGCCGCCAAAAAAGGCATGATTGCGGCGATAACACCTGCCAACAAAAACGCGGGTAACAAAATATTTTCTCGTTTCGCGGAACTAGAATAGTTCACGTAAACGGAAGCGGCAGGAGTATGGATGGTTGCCGAGAAAAACATCGCAATAATCGGAAACCAACCTAGGCCGATAATACTCCACCAACTCGCCGAATCTTTTCCATCTTTAATTAGTGCCGCATTGGCTTTTTCAACAACTGAATCCCAACCGCCGAGCTGGCCCATTGCAACGATACCTACGCTCGCCAAACCAAAAATAATTACAAAACAGTGAATGACATTCGTTAACGCAGTCCCTTTTAGTCCAGAGAATGCAGTTGAAGAAATAATGACTACCGCACCGATTAGAATTCCTACTCCCAGCGGGATGCCAGTAATATTGCTAATAATCACACCAATTAATAAAGGTTCGATCACGTTCACAACCAAATATTCTGTTTGAACACATAAACTGGTCAACACACTAGAGCGTGAGCGACCGAAGCGCTTAACGAATAACTCACCAATTGTCGTCAAACCGAGGCGACGGTAAGGAACCGCAAAAAATATCCCCACCAAAGCCAACGCGAGAAAGGTGGTAATGCCGTACCACACATTCCATATACCGGTATTCATTACGTCACCAGCAACACCATAAGAACCAGCACCACCAATCCGTGTACCTGCAATTCCCGCGGCAATGAGCAAAATACCCATACCGCCACCACCTGTTGCCCAATCGGCAGAACTTTTATTTCGTCGCGCCAATAACGCGCCAATGATAGTGACAACACTTAAGTACCCCAATATTGTCCAGGTTGATGCATTCATGTTTTACCCTTAGCTTTTTTTAATTCAGTTATTTTGAAAAATGGTCAATTCGATAACATTAATTATCTGCATAAAAAAATAAAAACCTACATAGTTTTTATTGAAATGAAAATTTGATTTAGATTTTCGATTTAAAAACAGAAGGGAATTCAATTTTTGAATCAGGCAGATCAAATTATTATATGTGTGGAACTTTCTCTTCGAACTTCGTCGTTATTATGCACTCGATATTTTTTAGCGCTCATCTTTTCAAGCAAGCAATAAAATCCGAATCACTCGAAATACCCTCTATTCGAAATGTAGAGCGTCGATCGGGTTCAGCCGCGACGCTTTTTTAGCGGGGTAATACCCGAAAAAGACGCCTACAAAGCCTGAAAACAAAAAACTACCCAACATTATTGATGGCTGTATAACTATCGGCCAGCCCGATATTGATGAAGCAATGGCCGATACTATAATCGCAAGTAAGATTCCAATCAAACCGCCAATCATACATAAAGTAATGGCTTCAACTAAAAATTGCTGCATTATGTTCTTTTCTCTAGCACCAACAGCTAAACGAAGACCAATCTCTCGAGTTCGTTCAGTTACTGAGACGAGCATAATGTTCATAATGCCTATTCCGCCAACCACTAAGGAAACCGACGCGATTGCCGCCAGCAAGGTATTAAAAATGCTGCGCGTCTCCGCTCTCGCTTCCATCGCCTCAGTGATATTGCGCACCATAAACCCGCTAGCGTCATCATCCATACGATAGCGAGCATTCAACATATATTTAATATCCTCTTCGACTTGCGCCATCATCGAACTGTCGGAAACGGATACCATGATTTGACTAACACTATTTGGATTCGATGCCGTGGTATTGCCCAACACCCGAGTCTTAACGGCGTTGACTGGCATCATTACGAAATCGTCTTGATCTCGCCCCCATGTATTTTCGCCCTTTGGTTTTAAGGTGCCGATAACTTGCGCTGGTATTTTATTGATGCGGATTGTCTGCCCGATTGGATCCTGTGCACCGAACAACTCTTTTTTTACCGTGCTACCGATAATCGCTACTTTAGAACCGGCGACTACCTCACGAGATGAAAACTCTCTACCCTCGTCTAGAACCCAATTTCCAGTAATCATTGAATCTTCGTTTGCACCTTCAACGGAAGTATTCCAATTTAAATTTCCGAAAATCACTTGAACTCGGCCAGAAACTCGCGCCGACGCCCCGGCAATTTCTGGAATATTTTCTTTTAAATAACCAACATCGTCTAATGATAAACGCGCTTCGCTGCCTCGCCCTTGACTCACTCCACCACGACGTCGATCGGGCCCCATTACCGTGAGCATGTTGGCGCCAATAGAATTAATTTGTGCATCAACTTCTTGCTGTGCACCGGCACCAACACCGACCATTGTTATAACAGCAGACACACCAATAATGATTCCAAGCATTGTTAAGATGCTACGCATAACATTAATGCGCAAGGCGACAAGTGCAACCTGAAAACAAGTGAGTAGATCCATTAAGCTGCGTCTTCCTGAGCTAAGGCCTTTGCCTCAGCAATCATATCGGTGGGAGAAGGATTGATCGTATCTTGCTGCAACAAGCCATCACGAAAATATAGCTGTCTTTTCGCCGCGTCTGCAATTTCTGGTTCGTGAGTAACCAATATTATCGTGATGCCTTTTTTATTTAGCTCTTGAAACAAGGCCATGATTTCGATACTGGTTCGCGTATCCAATGCGCCAGTTGGCTCATCCGCTAAAATAATCACAGGATCATTGACCAAGGCCCGAGCGATTGCTACACGTTGTTGCTGGCCACCAGAAAGTTGTGATGGATGATGATCACCTCGATCACCTAGCTTTACTTTTTCTAAACATTTTTTTGCGCGAGGCACATGCTCTTGCTTGGGCACTTGTGTATATAGCAGAGGCAGTATGACGTTATCTACAGCACTAGTGCGCGCGAGTAAATTAAATTGTTGAAATACGAAACCAATTTTTCTACTGCGAATGTCGGCCAACTGATCTCGATTTAATTTTGAAACATCACCACCGTCCAAAATCATCTTTCCACTTGAGGGAGTATCCAAACATCCCATCAAATTCATACAGGTTGATTTTCCAGAACCGGAGGGACCCAGCACGGCAACAAACTCGCCGCGTTTAATTTTAAAAGACACACCCTTCAAAGCGTGTACAGTTTGGTCGCCCATAATGTAATGCTTGGTAAGATTTTCACAAACCAAAATATCATCTGCATCACTTTGGCTTTTTGAAGTGTTTTCACTTATTGTCGATTCTGAAATCTCAGACATTAAACTCACCAAGTAAACTGCAAAATAATATTTGTTATTTTAAACACGAAAACTTTACTCATTGATACGACGAGCACGCAAGACTACAGTTGAGCCTTCAAGGCCATCGGCATTAACTATCTCGGTAAACTCATCACCAGCCAAACCAGTTAATACGGGCCTTTTTTCTAATTCATTTTTACCCAACAGTAACCAAAGCTGTCCTGGTTTAGGTCGCTCGCCGCCCATTTGTCGCCGTGAGCTCCCACCTTCACGAGCAATTCGTCGAAACTCTTGGTACTGCTGTTCGCTAAGGATTTTCTGAATCTCTTCATTGTTAAACATACCACCCCCGTTACCGCCAGATGGACCGTCGCGACGTCCGCCAGGAGGTCCGAACCCTCCTGGTGCTCGCCTATTAGCACCAGAAAATTGCGCCATTTGATCTTCGAAAACTTTTCTAATGGCTTTTTCTTGCTCCGCGGACAAACTCAATTGTTGCTTCATTTCTTGAATGCGCGTTTCCATAAACGCAGCACGGGGGTTGCTATCATCTCGCTCTATTCCCGGGGGTTGAAATCGCAGAGCCGTGTTAGGAACACGAAGCACATTGGTTTTTTTGCCAGTGATAACTGAAACAGTAGCCGTCATACCGGGAAGCAAACTATTATCTCTATTTTCTGCGCTTATAATCACGGTGTAGGTAACAACATTTGAAACTTCATTTGCTGCCTTGCGAACTTGTTTAATTTTTCCTTCAATCTTTTTATCAGGAAAGGCGTCAACAGTAAAAGTGGCGACTTGATCCATTTTGATTTTACCAATATCAGCTTCATCAACACTTGCTTCTACTTGCATTTCTGAAAGGTCTTGGGCCAAGGTAAAAAGAATCGGTGCTGACATACTTGCTGCGACAGTTTGACCTAACTCAATGGCACGATTAATAACGATGCCATCTACCGGCGATCGAATTGTGCAGCGCTCTAAATCAATATTCGCTTGAAACAATGATGCTTCTGCCTGAATTACCGAAGCCTTTGCATTGCTCACTTGAGCTTGAGAGATTGTTACTTGTGCGCGTGCTGATTCTAATGCCGTTGTTAGGCGATCAATTTCAGATTCAGATATGTGTCCAGCTTGGCCTAATTTTTTTTGTCGCTCCAACAATCTTTCTGCTTCACCTAAATCGGCACGCGCGCGCATTAAACTGGCGTCTTGCTGCATTACATTTGCTTTTGCGATTTCAAGCGATGCTTCGGATTGTTTAACGCGGCCTTCGTAAGTTCTTGGGTCGATTTGCGCAAGCAAGTCGCCTTTTTTAACTTCAGAATTAAAATCGACATAAAGCTCAGAAATTTGACCAGAAATTTGTGATCCAATTTCAACCGTGCCCACCGCTTTTACCGTTCCCGAAGTAACGACTAAATTTTGAATATCTCCACGCGACACTTCAGCGGTTGTGTATTC
Source organism: Aurantivibrio infirmus (assembly GCF_054767315.1). Classification (NCBI taxonomy): domain Bacteria; kingdom Pseudomonadati; phylum Pseudomonadota; class Gammaproteobacteria; order Cellvibrionales; family Cellvibrionaceae; genus Aurantivibrio; species Aurantivibrio infirmus. The sequence continues at coordinate 149,950 of NZ_BAAFSK010000008.1, read as the reverse complement.
GAGTTTACCCTCTGGATTGGTCGCCGGAAAAAAGTAATACCCCGCGCCCGCCACTACCAGAATGACAGCAAAAACTTTTAGTACCAAAGATGTTTTCACAACTAGCCCGCCTTAACGTTAGCCCTTTAAATTCGCGCGATTATACGCAGCACCCTGTTCGCATACTCTTTAAATTTTTATGATTTACAATTTATAACACTAGCATTCGACGCTCGAAATAGAATGCTCAAACAGTCAGTATTACTGCCTATAACTCGACGCCAATACTGCTTCCTTGATAGGCCAGCGAATACTTTTTGAGTTTTCCCGCCTGCCCCTTGAGCGGACAACCCGATATCAGATCAAACTCGATACCGTGTGCAGGACAACGAATAGTGCTTCCTTCAATTGAAGCGTGTGTCAGCGGCGCTTGTAAATGAGGGCAACTGTTCGCAATCAAATGTACTCGCCCTTCCACCTGCAGCAACAGTAAACTGTGACCGCCTACAGTCACAGGTTTTAAATACCCGTCATGAAGACGGTGAAGCTTCTCGAGTATATGTAATGCCAAATCAAGCCCCCTTTCGCACCAACGCAGTTTCCAGCCAACTAAAGGCGTCTGCCAAATACTAATCGCTATTGGCAACTTATCAAACCTATACAATAGGTGCAGGCAAAGACTTTTCTCTTTACAATGCCAACGTGTCAATCTACGTTCCGTTGACCCCCTAACACTTGTTAACCCAGCCTCTCCGAATTGTTAATTTTATCTAAGCGTTATCTTGCCAATGGCAGCTCTCAAGCTCATAGAAATCCCGTTTTACAAAAATGGTCAACATTATTTCAATCTTATAAAACACCTGCCCTACCCGGTATGGCTGGATAGCGGACGACCGAAAGCCGAATTTGGTCGCTTCGACATCATTACTGCACGACCAAGTATATTGTTCGTTTCAAGCAACAACTCGACTGAAGTCACTGATTTTGAATTTACACAGTCGGGTAAAGACGATAAAGCGCCAGACCCCGACCCTGAAAATACGGCACCCCTTATTGAGGCGAAAACCAAACAACAAGTATTCGACAGCAACAGCGACAGCCCCTTTAATATCCTTCGTGAATCGATGGACTCGATTACGGTAATTGACAACCAAGACATCCCTTTCACTGGCGGATTGATCGGCTACTTTGCTTACACGCTGAGCAATTACCTGGACTTCCTGCCAGCGCGAGAAGCAAGTATTGAGTCAATTCCCGACATGCATGTCGGCCTTTACCTGTGGAGTTTTATTCAAGATCACGAACAAAAGCGCTCGTTTCTAGCCATCCACCCTGACTGCCCGGAAATCTTAGAACTGGAAGCAAAATTCTTTGCGGAACAAACGTCTTCAGTAATCGAAAGTCACGCTAATACCTTCAATATCAATGAGTTAAAAAGTAATTTTGATGTTAATTCTTACAATTCCGCTTTCATGAAGATCCAAGACTATCTGGCCGCTGGTGACTGCTACCAGGTTAATTTTGCGCAGCGCTTCGAAGCGAAATACCAAGGTGATCCAAGCGATGCCTACTTACGACTCAGAGAGGTTTTGCCCGCCCCCTACTCGTCTTTTCTGGGCTTAAAAGACGGCGCCATCCTTAGTCACTCACCTGAGCAGTTTTTAAAAGTCCAGAATCAACACGTAAGAACTCAACCCATAAAAGGGACTAGTAGACGCCACAATAACCCAGCCCTCGACAAGGAGAGCGCCTCGAAATTGCAGGCGAGCACCAAGGATCGCTCGGAAAATTTGATGATCGTGGATTTAATGCGGAATGATTTAGGGAAGAACTGCCGGTCCGGCAGCGTTACCGCCAAGTCGCTGTTTGAACTCAAGAGCTACGCTAACGTTCATCACCTTGTGAGCACAATTGAAGGAGAGCTGAAGGCATCGAGCTCCGCAATTGAATTGTTTAGGGATTGCTTCCCTGGCGGCTCAGTCACTGGCGCGCCAAAAACACGCGCAATGGCGATTATTCAAGAACTGGAGACGGTGGATCGGTCGGTTTACTGCGGCAGCATCGCGTATATAAGCGCTAATAACCAAATGGATTCGAGTATCACCATTCGCACCCTGGTTTGCGACCGAGAAACGATCTATTGCTGGGGCGGCGGCGGCATCGTCGCCGATTCAACCGCCAGTGCTGAGTACCAAGAGAGCCTAGATAAAATCCAAATCTTGCTTGATACCCTTAAGCAAAGAAAAATAGCCTGATTTGACCTTAAGACTTACAGGCTTAGGGCTCGATTACTCGCTTTAATAAACTCTTGCTTCAAATCTTCGTATTGATGCACTGCGGGAAACTGTGGGAATTCAGCAATCACGTTATCAGGGGCTTTGAATAGTATTCCCGCATCAGCTTCTGAAAGCATCGTTGTGTCGTTATAGGAATCGCCAGCTGCGACTATCCGATAATAAAGCCCCTTTAAGGCCAGCACAGATTGCCGCTTGGGGTCTTTCTGTCTCAGGGTATATCCAGCGACCTTACCTGCTGAATCGATGTTTAGTCGGTGGCAAAGTAATGTCGGCCAGCCCAATTGTCGCATTAAGGGCTGGGAGAACTCGTAAAAAGTATCGGATAGGATGATCACCTGGAAACGTTCGCGAAGCCAATCTACAAATTCACGGGCACCTTCGAGCGGCTTTAACTCGGCGATAACAGCCTGTATTTCAGCTATCCCCAAGCCATGCTTTGCTAGTATTTGTAATCGCTGGGTCATTAACACGTCGTAATCGGGAATATCACGAGTCGTCGCTTTGAGCTCATCGATCCCGGTGTGCTCCGCAAAAGCTATCCAAATTTCAGGTACCAGCACCCCCTCCAGATCCAAACATGCGATTTCCACAGCCAAACACCTCTAATTAGCAAAATTTCAGGGCGGCTAATCTACCCTCTTCACTGCAAAACAGCAATTTCAGAATCGACTAAATTAAGCAGTTGTTGAATCAGTGGACAAGATATTGTCCATGCGCACGAAAACAGCACTAGGTTTTCACGTGAAACACTTAACATTTTACTTTAACTATTGAGGCTAACTTAAAATATTCCGGGCAACTAAAAACCGTCGAAACCCCCAATAAATACAGGGCATAGAACTACATCTTGTATGTTAGTGTTTGTTCATGGCCCACATGTCGTTTATTCTGCAGCCAGTTTGGCTTACTTTAGATCAATGTTTCACGCTATTTTTGATCGTGTACTTAACAGATCACTAGCTATAGATTTGGTTATATCGCTATACTCGCAAATTATTTTTTTGATGAATTCGGGTCTGCTATTCTTCGCACGCTGATTTATACAGACTGGCTTTTTTAGGATATTTACAATGAGTGACACCTCTATTCCCATCGTGGATCTGGACGCACGTCTACAAACCGAAACACCACAGGCTGTTCTTGAACACGCTATTAGCCAGTTCGACAATATTGCCCTCTCCTTTAGCGGCGCTGAAGATGTCGTTCTCATTGATATGGCAACGAAAATTAAACCTAATATTGACGTGTTTTCGTTAGACACCGGACGCCTGCATAGCGAGACCTATCGATTTATTGAGCGCGTACGTAAGCATTACAAAATAGCCATTGATATTCAGTTCCCAAATGCAGATGCAGTCAATCAGCTAGTCAAAGAGAAAGGCCTATATAGCTTTTACGAAGACAACCACCAGGAGTGCTGCGGTATTCGTAAGGTGCTTCCGCTCAAAAACAAGCTGCTTAGCCTTGACGCCTGGGTAACAGGCCAACGTAGAGACCAAAGTCCGGGAACCAGAGCGCACCTGCCAGTGATTCAAGAGGATCGCGCTTTCTCAAGACCGGGGGAAACCCTAATCAAATTTAACCCCCTTGCGAACTGGAGTTCTCAGCAGGTGTGGGATTATATTAGGCAAAATAACGTTCCCTACAACGAACTGCATGATCAAGGTTATATCTCGATTGGTTGCGAGCCCTGTACGCGCCCTCTAGGTCCCAACCAACACGAAAGAGAAGGTCGCTGGTGGTGGGAAGAAGCCACGAAAAAAGAATGCGGTCTTCACAACGAAAACTTAAAGTCATAGCTCTTAACCACCAAGAGTTTCCGTTACAACATTGGAAATAACATGAAAATTACGTTTGTAAAAAAAATATTGGCAGATGGCTCGCCGTGTAAAAAATGTGCTGACGTTGTCCAAAAACTAGAACAAGCAGATCAAATGAAATTTATTGACTCTGTAATTATTGCCGATGAAAGAGATGAAAATAGCCCTGGAATGAAAATCGCCAAGTCTCTCAATGTTGAAAGAGCACCTTTTTTTGTCGTCGAAAAAGATAATTCCGAACCATTGGTTTATACGGTGTATTTGAAGTTCGTAAAAGAAGTGCTTAATCAAGAAAGTTCTGCCGTCGACGAAGCGAAAGAGATTCTAGCTAACAGCGATGATTTAGATTTTTTATGATATAAATCAGTTTTTAGTCGGGCAGTTACAAAAAAATAGGGAGCTTTAAGCTCCCTGTTTTATTTATACATGTGTTGAAATAAAGTGCTTTTTAGTATGTCGGCAATTCGATATTTTGAAATAACTCTTCAAGCTCGGCTCGCGAATGACGGTCGTAGGCTTCACACACGATTTCTTTGGTTAAGTGCGGCGCAAACTCTTCGATGAATTCATACATAAATCCACGCAAGAAGGTACCGCGCCTAAAACCAATTTTCGTTACGCTGGTTTTAAATAAATGACTTGCGTCTAAGGCAACTAAATCCGAATCAATTTCTTCGTTATAGGCCATCTTCGCAATAATACCGATTCCCAAGCCTAAGCGAACATAGGTTTTAATGACGTCAGCATCAGCGGCAGTAAAAACGACTTTCGGCGCTAAGCCTCTATCTATAAACGCTTCATCCAGTTTTGAGCGACCCGTAAAGCCAAATACATAAGTCACTATCGGGTGTTTGGCAACCTCCTCTAGCGTTAACGTAGAAACCTGACACAAAGGATGATTCTTAGGCACAACGATGCATCGGTTCCAGCGATAACAAGGCATCATCACCAAATCACTAAACAATTCCAATGCTTCGGTGGCAATTGCGAAATCAACCGTGCCGTCTGCCGCCATCTCGGATATTTGCATCGGCGTACCTTGATGCATATGGAGGGAAACATCAGGGTATTGATTGATAAATTTTTCGATAACTCGAGGAAGTGCGTAGCGGGCTTGAGTGTGCGTTGTCGCAATAGACAGGCTACCTTTCCGTTCGTTGCTATACTCTTGCGCAACTTGCTTGATGCTCTCTACTTTGCGCAGAATCTCCCCAGCCGTCTTCAAAATAGCTTCGCCAGCGGGAGTTATTCGAGTTAAATGCTTCCCACTTCGAGAAAACACTTCGACCCCAAGCTCATCTTCTAGCAAGCGAATTTGCTTACTAATCCCCGGTTGTGATGTGTACAAACTTTGTGCGGTCGCGGACACGTTTAAATCGTGATGTGCCACTTCCCAGATATATCGTAACTGCTGCAGTTTCATATGCCCTCCAATTGGCCGAGCAGTAATTGTTGAGTGTTCTTTTCGCTATAAAAATATAAAAAAATATTCTTTTGAAGAATAGTAACAAATCCCTATATTTACCAGCTTCATTTTAAAATTTGTCGTCTTAGCACCGATAAATATAACTCTAGACTATTTTCGTATGGATATTGCGCTTTATATTTTGGCAGGTGCCGCCGTTGGACTCGCCGTAGGCCTTACTGGCGTTGGAGGTGGCTCATTGATGACCCCTCTCCTCATCTTATTCGGCTTTCCGTACAACGTGGCTATCGGCACAGATTTACTTTACGCAGCCATCACTAAATCGAGCGGAGTTATTTCTCACCATCGGCATAAATCGATTAATTGGCGCCTCGTATTGTTATTAGGCGCCGGTAGCATCCCCGCTTCCTTAATCACAATTTTCGTTTTAAACCTGGGTTTCGTGGACGCTGATGAATACAAACCGATTCTCACTTCCGCTCTTGGTGTCATGTTGATTTTGACATCGCTGGTACTGTTTTTTCGCCCGTATCTTCAAAAATCGCAAATGGAAAGCGAATCTGCCCAACCGAGTTGGATAAAAAGGCATTCTAGTCCTGTGATGTTTGCTTCCGGGGTATTTTTGGGTGTATTCGTGACTCTTTCGTCAGTTGGTGCCGGTGCCTTATGTGCCGCCCTACTATTAATGTTGTTTCCACGATTAACGCCTCAACAAGTAGTAGGCACTGACATCGCACATGCTGTTCCTTTAACCCTTATCGCGGGCTTGGGTCATCTACTGTTATTAAATAACGTTGATTTGCGCTTATTAGGATGCTTACTAATTGGTTCACTTCCCGCGATTCACCTCGGCACCAAACTCGGAGCCAATATTCCTAAAAATATTTTGCATCCAGTTCTCGCGACAATTTTATTAGGTATAGGAGCTAAGTTTGCGTTTTTTTAAAAGTGTAAACTTTAGAAATCTAAAGTAACTTAGGTTTTAGTGGAGCATTAATTTTTGCCTGCAAATCTAGGCATTGAGAGGTCAAAGGCACCATATAAACCGGTACCTTTGTCATTTGAAGAATTTTATTAGTGACTGAGCCAACATTGTAATTGGTAAGTGACTCAGGGCTGTGGCTTCCTACAATTACTAAATCAGCATTTTTATCATTTATATATTTCAAAATAACGTCAGCAGGTTTACCAGCCTCGACAATCACTTCTACATATTGATCAAATTGTTCATCATTCTCAACAAATTCATCAGCGAGGATGTCAATCAACTGCGATTTAATGGATGAAAGAATTACATCTGACCCCTCTTCCGTTAATTCTTTGACAATATCTCCTGGAAAATATGTCTGAACCATGGCGGTAGCGAGACTGCCCATTGGTTCGACAGCATGAACGACAATAATCCGTGCATTACAACGTGTCGCCAAGGCGATCACGTGTTCAACGAGATAAGGTGTAAACGCGCAAAGGTCCGTTGCGAATATAATTGTTTGAATCATAATGAAACTTTACCAGCGCAAAAAATATATATTGAGCCGGTGAAATATTTTCAGCAATTCTGTCACCGTATATAGCTCTATATCTTAAAAAGCATAGCACTGACTCAAAACAACGTTGCCTTATTGATAGATAATTTTGGACTCAATCTATCGATCTTTTTCAACAAACTGTTCATTGGCAATCCCATGAGGCACATGACCAGTGGCCACATGCTCACTAGCAGAATTACAGTGCTGACGCTGATCATCGAAAAACACGTCAGCTCCATAAGCTCTTAAAAAAGGGCCTTTTTCCAAGCCGCCTAAGAATAAAGATTCATCTATTCGGATATTCCAATCTCTCAAAGTTCTAACCACACGCTCATGAGCTGGTGCAGACCTGGCCGTTACGAGCGCCGTCCGAATTGGCGCTTCATCACGACTAAACTCTGCTTGTAATCCATGCAAGGCTGACAAGAAATCTTTAAAAGGACCACCGAGTAAAGGATTTTTTGCAGCGGCCTTTTCGCTCGTAGTAAACGCTTTTAAGCCCTCACGCTTAAATATTTGTTCTGCCTCATCCGAAAATAAAACAGCATCGCCATCAAAAGCGAAACGTAGCTGTTCACCATGATCGGATCTATTCTTCGAAGCGAATAAAGTAGCCGCCGCAATCCCGTGATCAAGTGCGCTGCGAACGTCTTCACCGTGCGTGGACAAAAACAAATGGCAGCCAAAGGGATGAACATAACGATAAGGACTTTCACCGCTGCAAAAAACCGCACGCGATATGGTTAAATTATAATGTTCGATCGAATTAAAAATTCTTAAACCCGTATCGGCACTATTCCGAGACAACAAAATAACTTCAACACGAGGTTCACCACCAAGACGCTCATTAATTCGCAACAATTTTTGCACCAGCGGAAAAGCATCGCCAGGAGCTAGAATTTCGTTCTCATGCTCGATCTGATATTTTGAATAAGCATCAAGGCCTTGTTTCTCATAAACGTCGTTGCTTTCATTTAGATCAAAAAGCGCGCGTGAAGAAATCGCGATAACAAGTTTACTTCCAAAATTACTGGGCATAATCGTTCTCCAACTTATGAAGTTTATTCCGTCATTTCACTGCTTTTTTGAGAATGATCACTATTTTTAAAATATTCCTTTGTTAAACGAACAACAACACCGGACAGCAACAACAACGCGATTAGATTTGGTATCGCCATAAAACCATTCAAGGTATCGGCAATCGTCCAAACTAAATCCAGATGTAATACGATTGCGCCTACAGGAATCATTGACACCCATAAAATTCTATAAGGCAATTCGATTTTCGTGCCGAATAGAAATTGGGCACAACGCTCGCCGTAGTAACTCCAACCTAAAATTGTTGTAAAAGCAAAAACGGCCAAACTAAGGGAAACGATCTTGTCTCCATGAGGAATCACAGCCAAAAATGCGGCTTGCGACATCTCCACGCCTTTTGCATCGCCGGACCAAACCCCAGTGACGATGATTGCTAAACCGGTAATAGAACAAATTATTAGGGTATCGATAAATGTGCCCAGCATTGCGATCACGCCTTGCCTTACCGGGCTATCCGTTTTTGCCGCTGCATGAGCGATAGGTGCACTCCCCAAGCCCGCTTCATTTGAAAAAACACCGCGAGCAACACCGTATCGAATCGCCAACATCACCGCCGCGCCAGCAAAGCCACCTTGTGCCGCAACAGGATTAAACGCACTGTGAACAACTAATTGGACTGCACTCGGAATTTCAGTGATATTCATGCCCAATACAACTAAGCCAATAAAAACGTAAGTGATTCCCATCAATGGAACTATTTTTGATGCAACTTTCGCTATACTTTTTATGCCACCAATTAAAACTAAACCCACCAAAATCGCCAGCACAAAACCAACAACAACTTTTGGAATACCAAAAGCAACGCCCATCGCCTCGGCAACTGAGTGTGCTTGAACCGCATTCCCGATGCCAAAACCGGCAAGCGACCCAAAGACCGCAAAAAGAGTTCCTAACCAAATCCAATTTTTTCCTAGTCCATTTTTGATGTAGTACATGGGCCCACCGATATGCATCCCATCTTCGTCAGTCTCGCGAAAATGAACTGCGCAAACGGCTTCTGAATATTTGGTTGCCATCCCAACCAAGGCACTGCACCACATCCAAAACAAAGCACCAGGGCCTCCAAGACCAATAGCTGTTGCAACTCCAGCGATATTGCCCGTACCAATAGTTGCCGACAATGAGGTCATGAGTGCCTGAAAAGGAGTTATATCGCCTTCACCCCGCGATTTTCCTCCTAGAGCAAGCTGTTTGAAACCATAGAAAATTTTGCGTAAAGGTATCGCCTTAAGCAAAACCATTAACACACACCCAGTACCTAGAATGAGTGCAAGCATCCAGGGGCCCCATGCAAAACCGTTTAGCATGCCTAATACACTTTCGAATGTTGCCATGAGTACTCCAAAAAATTAGTAGAAGGAAAAATTTTTTCGCTGTGGAAATAAACCAAAAACGCCACCGGTGTGCACAAAAACAACATCTGATTGGTTGCTAAAATTCCCCGCTTTTATTTCAGACATCAAACCATAAAAAGCTTTTCCGGTATAAACAGGGTCTAAGAAAATACCTTCTGTTTTGGCAACATAATTTATCGTATTAAAGATTTCTTGCTCCGCTTGTGCATACCCGGGGCCAATGTAATTATCGTTGACACTTATTTTTAGTTTATTAATATCACAATCAATTTTATTATTAAGACCATAACGCTGATACCATGCTGATAAATCCTCATTTACTTTTTTGATAAAATAATTTTCGTCGTCGCAAACGGCAAATCCGATCACCTCAGAACCCAATTTTTGCATCGCGGCACCTGCGGTTAAACCAGCTTGTGTACCTCCTGATCCAGAGGCGCACACAATAAATCGCGGCGAGATATTATTATCAGAAAAATCTTTTTTTAATTCTTCACAGGCTGCAATGTATCCCCAAATCCCAATTTCATCACTAGCACCAGTCGGAATTGAAAAAGGTTTACTTCCCTCCGCCATATATTCTTGAGAATATTGCTCAAAGTATTGATTTAAGTTTTTAAAATAATTTCGCCTGGGGATAACTTTTATATTTGCGCCAACCAAATGATCCAACAAGAGATTACCATCTGGCTCGGCGCTCCCTTCCTCCCTCAGTATCAAGCACACATTCAAACCTAATTGTGCACCTACGATTGCAGTCGCTCTACAGTGATTGGATTGCAAACCTCCGCAAGTAATCAAAGTATCGCAACCCTCTTCCAAGGCTTGAGCAACGACGAATTCCAACTTCCGTATTTTATTTCCACTCAATGCGGAACCGGTTAAATCATCTCTCTTTATCCAAATTCGCGGACCGCCTAATTGTTCCGAAATTCGATCAAGTGCTTGCAGGGGGGTCGGCGTTTGGGCAAGTCTTATTCGACTCGGATACTCAAACATGGAATAGCCTCAAATTAGAACGCTAAAAATTAGCCATCAAGAATAAAGCCTTACTGGGGAATTGTTAAGATTTAAAAATCAAAAAGCCGCACTAACTAAAAGTAAGCGCGGCTTATTAAGGAATATTGGAGAAGAAACACGCCTAGCTCGGCCAGGCTCATGCTTTCTCTATTATTAAGAAATAGACTTTAAAGTGCCTTTCGGTAAAACAGCGTGTACCGCAATTTTTTGGAATTTCAATTCGGTATTATCACTGACTTGCAGAACGATATAATCACCCTCGACTTTCGTGACCTTGCCAATTAAACCGCTATTTAACAAAACTTCATCGCCCTTTCCGACAGCAGAAATAAGTTCTTTGTGCTCTTTTTGACGCTTTTGCTGTGGTCGGATCATAAATAGATACATAAATCCGAACAAACCAACCATCATTACTGGCATAAACCAGGTGCTTTGTGCTGCCTGTCCGCCGGTTTGGGCCTGCGCCATCGCCGCTGGGATAAAAAAATCCATCAAGAAAATACCTCTGTAAGATTGTAAGGGCCAATTTCCATGCTTTTGATCACATGTTTCAAGGCGGCATACTCTACTTGTTTTATCCCGACCGGGCAACGATCAGATTGCAGTCGTATGGCTCTCTAGGGATGGGCCCCAAAGCCACTGAACTTCGATACTGGATGAGTTAGCTGGGAAACGCAGAAATGACAAAAGCACTTAGAACGCTAAGTGCTTTTTGAAGAAGATACTAACAACCTGGAGAGAATACTTGAAACTTACGCGTAATCGCGAAACAACTTTCTAAAAGTACTTGGCGATAAGGACGTCCAACGCTTGAAAGCATTAGTAAAACTGGTTCTATCAGAGAAATCCAGCGCCGCAGAAATACCATCAATGCTCAAGGTTTGATGAATCAGATAATCAATTGAATAGTGAAATCGAACTTGATCTCGCAATTGTGCAAAATTCACTTGCTGTTGTTGCAAGCGGCGTTGCAAGGTGCGCTTAGATAAAGTCAGCTCTTCCGCAATAAAATCTATTGCCAATGGCTGCTTGCCTATTCTCCGTTGCAGTACTTCTACTACCCGACCTGACACGCCATAAGCCTCAGGGATACGAGCTTGTCGGACGTATTGATCAAGCGATTTAACGCCCGCCGTCGCAAACCCACGAATTTCTTCTACTTTATTTTTTTCTGGCGCATTTTGAAGCTCGATCATTCGTGCGACTCCTTCAGCCATTAATTGTACTGTTTCAATATCTTGAGTAGTGAACGAGGTACTCAGCGTACTTAAAAAGCATAAAACCCCATATTTTGTCCCGACAACTGAGATCGGAGCTCCAATATAGTGTCGAGTTGGTGATGCATTATACGTCAACGCGCCCCCCTCTACACCGGTATTCGTCAGCGAACTGGTCAAAACGTGATCGCGTTCAATCAAGCTATCAAAAATCTTTTCCTCTGCATCATTCAAATTGTCGTCAATCAAGCGCTTATTTTGCCTAAAAACCATGGTTTTTCTGGCCGCAGCACCCATTGCGTAAGCTATGAAGCCTGTTTCAACCGCAAACATCCTGCAACCCGCTTTTAAATACAATTCGGATTGGGTCGCTGTTTCACTTTGAGGAGAAATTAACTGACTATGTAGAAATTTCAAACGATCGGAAAACTGACTAAAATTATATTTCTCTAGCTCTAGTTCTATTTGTTGTTTATGACTCGGTTGATCCATGGCAACTAAAGAAGAAAATCTATACTCCATAACCCGCAACCCATACGCCCCACAAACATGCGTAGTGCGCTACCTATCAATAAAATTTATCGTTTTTATTTGATGCCTAAACTATTCGTTATAGGCTCCGTTAACCAGTCTTGCGGGCGCCAGGATGTTGTATTCGATGACAATACTTTTAGCTTGGGATTCCTGACTCGAAATATGCACTAACCCTTGAACCTAAACGTCGTAGCCGCTGAGGCTTTGATTTTGTGTAAACGTGGTATTTATGAATCAAGTCTTTTGAATAACTCTTCTATTTTTATAATAAAAAGTTATAGCACTCGATTTTTAGATGTCAAATTTTCGGAGTTTTCTGGAGAAAATATAAAGGAATAAAAACTAGGGTTGTTAATTTAGAAAGGTAATTTGAAAAGAATTAGCTCAACTCATCCAGGGCTTGAAGTACATCTTCGTGATGCGTTTTAGTCTTGAATTTATCGAGAATTCTAATGGTCTTGCCTTGCTTAGAAATGATGAAGGTGGTCCGAATTAAGCCGACGTATTCGCGCCCCATGAACTTCTTATCACCCCAAACGCCATATTTCTCAGCGATTTTGTGGCCATCGTCGGCAAGTAAATCGAAATTTAGCGAATACTTTTCGGCGAACTTAGCTAACTTGTCAACTGGATCAGGACTGATCCCAAACGCAACGCAGTTCCGTTTCGCAAGTTCCTTCTTGCTGTCTCTAATCCCGCAGGCTTGCGTGGTACAGCCGGGAGTTAAGGCTTTAGGGTAAAAATAAAGCACAACATTTTTTTTACCTCTGAAGTCTTTCAGTTGCACTTTCTTGCCGTCTTGATTGAGCAAATTAAATGCTGGAGCAAGATTTCCTACCTTCACTACCGTCATGACCAATCTCAGCTTCTTACTTTAATTCCCCGAGTTATCAGGGCTCTGTTTAACACGCGCCAATTGTGGTTGGCGCGTTATGGGTGTTTGAGCAATGCCTATTAATACGAACGATTACTTGGGAAGTAAATCGCTCACTGCGTCTCGCTCTTCTTTCAATTCTTGTTCCGTTGCTTCCATTTTCTTACGTGAAAAATCATTAATTTCTAAGCCCTGAACGATTTCCCACTTGCCATCCTTACAGGTGCAAGGAAAAGAATAAATGAGCCCTTCAGTGATCCCATAACTGCCATCACTGTATATCCCCATGCTCACCCAATCATTTGCGGGCGAACCCAGTGCCCAGTCGCGAACATGGAAAATCGCAGCATTGGCGGCTGAAGCAGCACTTGATGCGCCTCTTGCGTCGATAATTGCTGCGCCGCGCTGCTGTACAGTTGGAATGAAGTCATTTTCATACCATGTTTGATCGACCAAACCCATCGCAGGCTTACCATCCACGTTAGTTTGATGGATGTCTGGATACTGAGTAGAAGAATGATTACCCCAAATCGTTAGCTTGGTGATGTCATTGATCGAAGTACTCGTTTTTTGAGCGAGCTGCGTCAAAGCACGATTGTGGTCTAATCGTGTCATCGCTGTGAATTGTCTTGGGTCGATGTCGGGAGCATTTCTTTGGGTGATTAGCGCATTGGTGTTTGCGGGATTACCAACTACTAACACCTTAATGTCACGCGACGCATTGTCGTTGATCGCTTTACCTTGAACAGAGAAAATTGCTGCATTAGCTGCTAGCAAATCCTTACGCTCCATACCAGGCCCTCTAGGACGAGCACCCACTAACAAAGCGAAATCTGCGTCTTTAAATGCGACATTGGGATCATCAGTACACACTATTCCAGCTAGCAAAGGAAATGCACAATCATCGAGCTCCATAGCGACACCTTTAAGCGCACCTAGAGCAGGCGTTATTTCTAACATTTGTAAAATGACAGGCTGATCTTTGCCAAGCATATCGCCGGCGGCGATTCTGAATAGAAGCGAATAACTTATTTGGCCTGCCGCTCCGGTGACGGCTACACGAACGGGTGCTTTCACAATGGTTCTCCATTTTGAGATGTAGGAAGGAAGTCTGTTAAAACTGACGTCTGATTAACTGATCAAAACCGCAGCCCCGCTTGAAGGCTATGTGGGGCTCATCACGCTTGACTAACGCGGTGGGCATTATAGGGAATTAGCCAGAAATTTCACTACCCAAGATAACTTTCTGTCGAATCAAGTCTTACCACTGACAAGCCGTCAACGGCTTCTAAAACAGCTCCAGCAGATTTATGAGCCTTTAAAACCTCACCTATTAACGCTTAAATTTTAAGTACCTGGCTTCGAGCCCAGAATACAAACGATCTTTGAAATCTGCTTGCGCAACATCTAGTTCAGACAGTAATTCAACTAGGTGTTCGTTGTCTTCCCTTCCTGCCCAAACTTTTCTATAACTTCCATCTTTATAACCGTTGTCTTGGCGAAAGAAATTCAACACATTTTTGCCAACATAACCGGCATAAAGCTGATCGAAACTTAAGGTAATTGTATTCATCACTTTGATGAAGGCATCGACATTAAATGATTTACTTTCTAATGTACTTAAAACAAACGCTTCTAATTCAACTGGAAACTCTTTCGCGTTAGTTTTAGTTTTCCGGGACAATGACTGTTCAACCTCTTCCTTTATTGCCAAAGCGTCCTTACCTTCAAGCAGTAAAATACTCAACCCAAAGTGCCAAATATCAATGAGTTCCAAAATAACCTGATCGATATCCGGATCCTGTTTTTTCCACCATTTCCAACCGTAGTGATCAAGCATCTCGGCACACTCAATCCAAATCGCCCGATACCACTCAAAGTTCTTAGTCCGCCAATCGGGATTAACTTTGCTATTCATTGAATCTTGAAGATCTAGCATGATTTGAATTTTCTGCTGCATATAACGACTCGATTGTTTTTATAGGATTAGATTTTCGTAGAATTGGGTTTTGGTTATATATTTTTATTCTTAAGTGTCATCGAATTGAAACGATATTATCACAAATGTTTCATCAGGCTAAGGGATCATGACTTAAATGGAGGTCGCCCTATGAGCTTAATAGATAGCGCAATACAATTCGATTACTTCAGTTTCGACTGGTGCCAACAAAGACGTAGTCGAAAACTGCTCGTACCAATTAGTCGAAGTATATCTCACACTGCCGATGGTTACCTTTATGTTGTATTTGGTTTGCTCATGCTCTATTTGGGTTACCAGACATTTTTCACGATTGCATTTGTAGCATTTACAACTGAGCGAGCTATTTACTTTTTTTTAAAAAACCGCGTTCGTCGCAATCGCCCGCCGGAGGTAATCCCCGGTTTCAAAAGCATCATACAAGCATCCGATAAATTTAGCTTTCCTTCCGGCCACACCTCGGCGGCATTTTTAATGAGTACCCTGTGTACTTTATATTTTCCCCTCGCTGGCATATTTCTTTATCCGTGGGCCTGCAGTGTTGCATGGTCCCGCGTTATGTTGGGCGTTCACTTCCCTACGGATACGGTAGCCGGCGCAGTACTCGGCAGCTCAATCGCGATTTTTGTTTGTGTTCAGCTTGCATAACGACCTTGGATTCCTCGAATCGCAAAAATGAAATTTTATAAACCGATTCAACGAGGTATGTGACACTTTGAAAATCCTATATGGCGTGCAAGGTACTGGCAATGGACACCTAACCCGAGCTAGGGCGATGAGCAAACAGCTCCGAATCTTAGGCGTGCGAGTCGACTATGTGTTTAGTGGCAGGCAGGCCGAAAAATATTTTTCGATGGGAGATTTTGGTAATTGGAAATGCCTTGATGGCCTAACTTTTGTTATCGTGAAAGGAAAAGTTAAACCTATCCAAACCATATTCAACGCTAAACCCATTCAACTACTGCGTGACATCCGTTCACTCCCTGTCGAAGATTACGATTTAGTTATTTCAGATTTTGAACCGGTGTCCGCCTGGGCTGCACGACGAAAAAACATAAGGTGTCTTGGTCTAGGGCATCAATATGCATTCGACTTCCCTATTCCCAAAAAAGGTGACAACATTTTAACACGCTATATTATGAGAAAATTTGCACCTACCAACATCAGTGTAGGGCTTCACTGGTATCACTTTCAACAACCCATCTTACCGCCAATAGTGGAAACTTGGAGGGAATCTGTCGAAACTCAAAAAAATTCTATGGTAGTTTATTTACCCTTTGAGAACCCCAGCGATATCATCGCGCTTTTTCAGAACTTTGAGAATTTTACATTTAGCTACTATGGTGACTTTGAAGAAAAGAAAATAATAGGCAATATTCAGCTGAATCCTATCTCTAAAGAAAATTTTCAAATCGATCTGGCAAAATCAAATGGCGTTATCAGCAACGCTGGCTTCGAACTCGCCAGCGAAGCAATATCTCTTGGCAAAAAATTGTTAGTGAAACCATTGCATGGGCAGATGGAGCAAACATCCAACGCCTTCGCACTAGAGAAATTAGAATTAGGAATCGCCGCCAACAAACTAAGCGCAAGGCTTGTAGACAAGTGGTTAATGGAATTTGAAGGAAGGAAAGTCGAATACCCCAACGTTGCGAAGGAAATCGCAAAATGGATCGTTTCTGGTGAACTAGACAAAATGGATGATTTAATCGAAAAGCTGTGGAGCGAAACTGATAGCGGGAATCTTAAAACATTCCAACCCTACAAAAAGCAAAGCTTATTAATGGCGCGCAACGTTTAATTTTATTTTTTCAGCCACGATACAGATTTTGGAAATAACGCAAAGAAATTTTCCGCTGTTATACGAATCAAGTCTTCATAGCTCATATTTTTTAGCTCGGCTACGTATTCCGCCACTTCACGCACATATGCAGGTTGGTTTGGTTTTCCTCGATAAGGTACTGGAGCCAAGTACGGAGAATCAGTTTCAACTAACAATCGATCGATTGGTGTCTTCCTAACGACATCTCGCAATTCTTCCGCATTTTTAAAAGTAACAATACCTGAGATCGAAATAAAATAATTCAGATCTAACGCCCGTTTAGCCATCTCCCAATCTTCAGTGAAGCAATGCAAGACGCCCGCGCTTTCTACATTTCCGTGTTCTCTTATCAATGCCAAGGTATCTTCTTTAGCGGAACGCGTATGTACTATAACTGGCAATTGGGATTTCGAGGCGGCATTCAAATGAATTACAAAGCTTTCTTGTTGCGACACTTTACTCTCATCAGAGTAATAATAATCTAAGCCTGTTTCACCGAGCGCAACAATTTTCTCGTGTTTACTCCATTCTATTAACTGATCGCAGGTCGCAAGACCTTTCTCAATATCCAATGGATGAACACCAACAGAAGCCACTACGTGTTTATTTTGCTCTGCAATTTTTACGACGTTTTCTCTGTTTTCTAAACTAATCGCAACACACAACATTCCTTCAACGCCCCGCGCACTGGCTGAATCAATAATGTTGGATAGTTTTCCACCGTGAGCATCAAGATTGAGGCGGTCCAGATGGCAATGGGAGTCTATGAGCATAAAAATTAGTTTTTATCGTAATGAAGGAATATTTGGGTCGGCATAGCTGCACAAGAATGTACTTGAAGCAAACATTAAAATCGATAATTAGTTCGGGATCTAGTTAACTCGAAGATAAAAAATAGAAGGCGTTGAAACGCGGATTTACATAGTATGGGTAGGTCGATCGGAATCCAATGAGCCTGCGAGATAGGTTTCAATTTTATCCGTTGCGGTATTTTCTTGATCGCTAAATTGCACGCCAATTCCAGCAGCACGATTACCTTGAGCACCTTTGGGTGTCACCCACACAACCTTTCCAGCCACTGGGATTTTCTCTGCCTCATCCATTAAATTCAGCAACATGAAAACTTCATCGCCGAGCTTATAATTCTTACTCGTGGGAATAAAAAGCCCACCATTTTTAAGGAATGGCATAAACGCGGCGTAAAGCACCGCCTTGTCTTTAATTGTCAGTGATAGAATGCCGTTTCTGGCACCGCCTCCAAGACCTTTCATTTTCGTGTTTTCGCTCGATATTTATATGAATGAAACTAGATTAGTGGATATTTCAGTAAGTATAGCCGCTGATATTCGGTAAGCGCTATTAGATGCCCCCAGAATATTTGTGATACAGCGCCGAAATTATGGCATTTATTTCCTTTAGTCACACCCAAAATGCCCGAAGTGTCAAAGCGAGCGACGAGCTGAAACATTTCGGCCCGATCTGCGTGCGGTCATTGCTTGTAAATCCATCAATAACTCATCAATCACTAATTGTTTATTTGGGTTCGCGTTGCTTTCCAAAAGCCGCTTAGTCTCTAGAAGCTTGTCACGAAACCGAAACAGCCAATCGCTATTCACCATGGCTAGGCTCGGTAGCAGGGTCTTGGAGGACGGGTGTCGCGCGGCCTGCCCTGCTAGCTGAAAAGCCAGTACTTCGCCTATCCACGCAAGGACGTTATCGAATATATCGATCACCTCCATAGCCGCTAATGACTTACTCGCTTCGGAGCCTGACATTGACCCCGAAATAATGCGAGCCAAGGTGTCCGCCAAACTTTGTTTGAGGGCGAGCTTACCTTCGCGGTGAGCCAGTAAGGCCGCGCAAGGAGCGCCAGCAAACTCATCAAGGAGTGCTTTGGGATCTCCTTCAATCTGTGATTGTAGCCACTTGAGAGCAATTGACTCATCGGGCTTGGTAAAGTTTATATTCTGACACCGACTTCTTACGGTTGCCGGTAGGCGACTGGGAGAGGCGGAAACCAAAATTATGTAAGCATCTCCTTGCGGCTCCTCCAAGGATTTCAGCAAGGCATTATATGCGTTATTGTTCATCGCTTCGGCGGGATGAATCACGACACATTTATATCCGCCCTGCTGAGCTGTCTTGCCTATTAAATTCACAACATCACGGATCTGATCAACTTTAATTGCTTTACTTGTTCCTTCAGGTTCCAGCAAAAGAAAATCCGGATGAGTATCTGACTGAAATAACAAGCAGCTCTTACAATTTCCGCAAGCAATCGTCTGGCTTTTGTCTTTGCACAATAAAGCTTGTACAAAAGCAATAGCCAATTGCCTTTTGCCAAGTCCAGCCACACCAGAGAATAATAGGGCGTGAGGTAATCTACTCGCATCAACTTGCGCAAAAAGTGAATCCCAAAGATTTTTTTGCCAAGGTAGATATGTTTCTGCGAGTGATGATGAAGTCAAGAAGAGCAACCTTTTAAGTAATTATTGCTGACTGCGGTCGACAAAAGAAACAAGCTTTTCATGAATAGATTTTTGAACCTCTACAAGCTCTTTACTCGCATCGATGATCACGTAACGCTTCGGATTTTTCTTTGCTAATTCAAGATAGCCATGACGAACCGCTTCAAAAAACTGTCGTTCTTCAAGTTCAATACGATCTGGTTCGCTTCTTTCACTTGCACGCTGCAAACCGGTTTCAACATCAATATCTAATAATATTGTTAGATCGGGCCTTATTGTGTTTTGAACTAAATTTTCCAACTGCTGGATTACATCCATCGATAAGCCGCGGCCATAACCTTGATACGCATAGGTTGCATCGGTAAATCTATCACTTAACACCCAAGCGCCACGCTGCAAAGCCGGTAATATAACTTGATTTAAATGTTGCGCTCTTGCGGCAAAAACCAATAGTAATTCACTCATGTCACACATTTTTTCGTCGTGCTTGGCAAGAATCAATTCCCGAATTAATTCTGCGATTGGCGTTCCTCCCGGCTCTCTCGTCAATACAACGTCAATATTTTTTTTGCGCAAGCATTCGGTAACGTACTGTAAGTTCGTTGACTTACCGACGCCTTCAGTGCCTTCGAGAGTAATAAACCTTCCGTTCTTCATTCTAATTATTTTCGGGCCTTGATTGATAATTTTTAGCACGGCGAAGAATCTGGAATTCTCTTACCGCTCGATTGTGCTCTTCTAAGGTTGATGAAAACTGATGACTACCATCACCCTTGGCAACAAAATAGAGTGCGTTGCCATTATCTGGATGAAGCGCCGCGTAAATTGATTCCTTCCCCGGCAATGCGATTGGAGTCGGCGGCAAACCTTTTATTACATAGGTGTTATAGGGAGTTGCTTGGGTTAAATGTTGACGGCGAATATTGCCAGAAAACTGATCGCCCAAGCCATAGATAACCGTAGGATCCGTTTGCAAGCGCATATTATTTTCTAGACGACGGACAAATACCCCAGCTATTTGCTCACGTTCTGAAGGAACGCCGGTTTCTCGCTCTACTATCGATGCCATTATTAAAGCTTCGTATGATGACTTATAAGGTAATTCGCCAAGCCTATTAGCCCACTCTGTCGCCAATACATCACGCATGCGAAGATGCGCTTGCTCAAGGATTTGCAGGTCCGACATGCCCGCAATATACTGGTATGTGTCAGGAAAAAACCATCCTTCTGGATGTCCTTTTTCAAGGGCCAAGCTTGTGTAAAAATCATTTAGAGCATTTTCATCAATTAATTTAATGACAAGTTTTTCCTGCGTATGCAAATGCTTAAGTGCCTGCTTAAATGTCCACCCTTCTACCAGCGTTACTTGATACTCAACAACATCGCCTCTTACTAATTTTTCCAAAAAACTAAGTGGTGTGTCATCTTGTGAAAACCGATATTCACCTGCGCGAATATCGGTTTTGTCAACAATTCTCGCATATCGAGCTAGCAATAAGGGGAAATCAATATAGCCCTGGGCGTTGAAATTTAGTGTCGTGCTTGTCAGCGAAGACCCTGGCTCAACAAAATAGTTAAAACCTTGCTCTGGAAATCCAATCGGTTGATTTAGCCATTGCTTTCCTAGATAGAAAACGCTTGCCGATGCTAACAACAGAAAAACAAATGAAATAAGGAATATTTTACGCAACATTGGCGCCGACCCTAGCGAGAATATCGTCTTGAAATAATTGTTGTAATTGAGCAGCCATGCCCGTTTGCTGAATTTCAGATCCCATTATTGCTTTGACGGGCCAAAATCCAGTAACACTGTTACATAAAAAAACTTCATCCGCGGTAAGCAAACTCTCCAAACTTAATTGTTTTTCTATAACTTCTATGTTTAAAAAATTAGCGTACTTTTCTATAACCATTCGTCGTAGTGTTCCCGCCACTCCAGAACTCTCCAAGGAAGGCGTGAATAGTTTTCCATCGGACAACAAAAATACATTTCGGCTATTTGCCTCCACTAAATTATTATCACTATCAAAAAGCAAGCCTTCTTGAAAATCTTGATCGCGCCACTCTAAACTCGCTAACACATAATCTAGTTTATTAAGATGTTTTATGCCCGCTAATTTTTTATTTTTTGGCAAACGATAATCACAAACAAATACATTGACGCCTTGCGAATAAAAACTTTCAGGAATTAAGGGTATTGGGTATAAGCCTAAAATTATTGTCGCGGGAACTGTGATACTGGGCTGATAGCCTCTCCCCGCTACACCACGAGTAACAACAATTTTCAATACAGCTTCTTCAACTCCTCTCTCTTTTCCAACCACCAGTAAGTGAGATATATACTGACTTAAGGTTTTCTGATCGAAGTCGATTTGCAATCGTGCAACACCCTCGTTTAGGCGGGACAAATGAATGTCAATAAATGGCAACACAGAATTTTGCATGATCATGGTTTCAAACAGGCCATCACCATAACTTAGGCCTCTGTCGTGGGCTACAAGCGAAGAATCTATCCGTCCGTTAACTGAGACAACGGGAATGAAATCTAGCATGTTTCTCGCCCACCTCTAAAGAAAAGAGGATACCTTATCAGTTGGCGAAAAAAATGCCGAGTTGGGTCGGCATTTCTTGGAAGAGACAAATATTCTTTTTGCGATATTTTGGGCATCGTCTTAAAAATATTTTAAATTAGAATTAAAAGTCGATTTTATTCAAAGGGCAAACCAAGTTAATTTTAGGAAACACCACTATACTCGGCTGAAAATTAACGAGCCATTAGTGCCACCAAACCCAAATGAATTTGAAAGACTTAACTTTATATCCCGTTCTTGCGCGGTATTTGCGACGAAATTTAAATCACAGCCTTCGCTAGGGGAATCGAGGTTTATTGTTGGCGGCGCAACATTGTCGCAAATCGCGAGAATACTAAAAATCGCCTCTACAGAACCAGCAGCACCTAGCAAATGCCCAATCATTGATTTGGTTGAGCTTATCGCAAGCTTGTCGACACTAGAACCAAAGACACTTTTAACCGCGTTACACTCTGCCAAATCACCCAGCTGGGTCGATGTCCCGTGAGCATTGACGTAATCTATGGAGTCCGCCGATAAGTTCGCATCGCGTAGTGCGTTGGTCATTGATAACGCAGCACCATCTCCAGTCTCAACTGGCGAGGTAATATGGTAAGCGTCACCACTCATACCAAAGCCAACAAGTTCTGCGTAGATTTTTGCACCACGTTTTTTTGCCACTTCATACTCTTCCAAAACCAACACGCCAGCGCCATCGCCTAAAACAAAGCCATCTCGATCTTTGTCCCAGGGTCGACTTGCGGATTGGGGATCATCGTTACGCGTTGACAGAGCTCTCGCAGCCGCGAAGCCTCCTAATCCTGCAAGTGTACAAGCCATTTCCGCTCCACCTGCTAGCATGGCATCTGCCTCACCATATTGGATCATACGTGCTGCCAAACCAATATTATGTGTACCCGTTGTACATGCAGTAACGACGGCAATATTGGGGCCTTTAAAACCGTATTTAATTGAAAGATTCCCAGAGATCATATTGATTATCGCGCCCGGGACAAAAAACGGAGACAGCTTCCGCGGCCCTCTTTTCTCAATGACATGGGCCATCTCTTCGATCGAGCCTATACCACCGATACCCGCTCCGACAGCAGCGCCAATACGGGTTTCATTTTCTGGGGTTATGCTTAAACCGGAATCTTCCATTGCCTGAATGCCGGCAACGACACCGTACTGAATGAACGGATCCATTCTTTTGGCGTCTTTAAGGGGAATGTATTTTTCAACATCCAGATCGTTTACCGAAGCGCTAAAGTGCGTAGTAAACTTTGAAGGATCAAATTTGCTAATTGGAAGAACGCCACTGCGGCCATTTACAATGCCATCCCAAGTAGTCTGGACATCGTTACCTAATGGAGAAACCATTCCAAGGCCTGTAACTACTACCCTTCGTTTTGACAAGTTAGCCTCCGACGAATCTACACGACATATTGGTATTTTTTTCCATTCTTTACGGGCGTCTTTTTATGCCCTCAATATGAACCAAATATAAAACTAAGCTATCGAGCTTTTGGAAAACTCCCAACGGAATTTTCCCAAAAAAAATAAAAAAGAAACAAGTATCAGATATCTTCTTCGGCAACAACTTTGATAGCAATTTTTATTAAAATTTTTAAAGCAGCACCAAACAAACTCAGCTCATTTTACAGAGCTTTAAGCAAAGGTAACTGAACATATGCGCCATTATTTTTAATTTTACAAAATTAAAAATAATTTAATTAAAGACCAAAAAGCAAAAGCCGTACTATTCAAGATAGATACGGCTTTTTGGCAACAATAGAATTTAGGTAATTAAAAATTACGCCAAATTCTTATTGATATAATCAATCGCGAGTTGAACAGTGGTGATTTTCTCTGCTTCTTCATCAGGAATTTCAGTTTCGAATTCCTCTTCAAGTGCCATTACCAACTCAACCGTGTCTAAAGAATCAGCACCAAGATCTTCAACGAATGACGCTTCATTCTTAACATCTTCTTCTTTAACACCCAGTTGCTCAGCAACGATCTTTTTTACTCGTTCATCAATGCTGCTCATAACGTATTTCAACTCCTAGTCGACAGAATCCGGCGAAACCGCCTCGTATTAAAATTATACAAATTGAAACTATATTGAAGGGCGGCCCAATTTGAGCGCGCATTTTACATCTATTTTTATGCCGTTGTAACGCATCTGACCAAAAAACTTGAAACTTTGGTATTTTTTACTTAAAAATCAGACAGTTACGACATATACATACCACCATTTACATGAATAGTCTCGCCACTAACATAGCCTCCAGCGTCACTTGCCAAGAAACTAACCACACTAGCGATTTCTTTTGGATCTCCTAAACGGCCTAATGGGATCTGCGATAATATCAATTCTTTTTGTGCTTCAGGCAGTTCATGGGTCATATCCGTACCGATAAAACCTGGCGCAACGGCATTTACTGTAATCCCCCTTGAACCAACTTCTTTTGCCAAGGCTCTAGAAAAGCCCTCTATCCCGGCTTTAGTCGCCGCGTAGTTAGTTTGGCCCGCATTCCCCATTGATCCGACCACGGAGCTAATATTGATTACTCGCCCCCATCGCGCCTTCATCATCCCTCTTAAGCATGCCTTGCTCAGTTTAAAAATCGCGTTTAAGTTGGTATCAATAACATCACCCCACTCCTCTTCGCTCATACGCATAAGAAGATTGTCTCGGGTTATTCCAGCATTATTAACCAATATTTGTGGTGCACCAAATTCCGTCTGAACATCTTTTATAAACGTATCGATAGCCGAAGGTTCTACAACATTCAAACACTTACCAACACCACTAATATTTTTTTCAGTAAAACGCTGAGATATTTTATCTGCACCACTTTGAGTGGTTGCGGTTCCAATTACTTTTGCACCCGCCAATCCAAGTTGATCTGCAATCGCTGCGCCAATTCCTCGGCTTGCACCTGTAACTACAACAATTTTATCTTGTAAATCCATGATCATGGTTCTCAAAGGTTTATAAATTTGGAGGATGATTCATTTTTTCTCATCAATCCGATTAAATAAAAAATCTTTCTGAAAAACACCTGATTTTTCATTAGCTCTAAAAGGATTGCTGAATGTTTTTCGTTAAAATATTAAAAACCGCATTCGAACGCGCCACTAAATTTGCACCAACATAAAGCGAACAAACTAAAAATGCGATCCTCTTGCCCTTTTTTTGGATCTCTGTATGTGCTTCCAACCAGTCGCCTTCACAAACCCGTCCGATATAGTCGACAGACAAATTTACTGTAACCGAAGAAATCGTTGGCGATTCAGAATATGCGAGATTATATCCCATAGCGGTATCTGCAAGACCACTGATTACCCCACCGTGCAAATTGCCTCGCACGTTACAATGCTTTTTCTGTACACGCAATCCCAATTGAAATCCGTCATCTTTAACTATCTGATGAACTGGCCCTATCATCTGTATGTAAGGGCTCTCTCGATTTAGCGGGACATAGTCACTGGGAATATTAGCTTCACTCATAAATACTCTTTATTAAAATTAGCCGTCCAAAATTAAACAAACAACTCTTCGAATTGTAAATTGATTTTTTCCGGAATTTGATTCTTGACATGATTTACGGCCATTAACAAAGCATGGTAAAAGCCTAAGGCATCAGTTCCACCATGGCTTTTGATCACGGTTCCTTGCAAGCCCAAAAAACAAGCGCCGTTATGGCGAACAGGATTATATTTTTCTCGCCAGCTAGAAACGACGGGGTACGCAAATAAACCCGCCAGTCTCCCATACCAACTTTTTGTAAATGCTGCCTTAATATTTTCCGCTAGAAATTTCGCCGCGCCTTCGCTGACTTTTAATGCAATATTGCCAACGAATCCGTCGCAGACAATAACATCGACATCACCTGTATAGATGTCGTTACCTTCAACAAATCCTGCGTAATTTATTTGATCGCTTGTGTTTAATATATCGGCGGCAACTCGCACTTGCTCTATACCCTTAATATTTTCTTCGCCAATATTTAACAAACCCACACTAGGCTTCGGATTTGAATCGCTAACCATCGCTAGTACTGATCCCATGAACGCAAATTGCACCAGCTGTTCCGCCGTACAATTTATATTCGCACCCAAATCTAATAAATAACATTGTCCTTTGCTCGATGGCACGGGTTTACAAATTGCGGGTCGCTCAATACCCGGAAATGTTTTCAGCAAGTATTTACCCATCGCCATTAATGCACCGGTATTGCCAGCGCTAACGCAAGCATCAACTTTTTTCTCTTTCACTAAATCAAGCGCAATCCACATCGAGGAATTTTGTTTGTGCCTGAGCACCACCGAGGGTTTATCAGACATCGAAACAACGTCACTTGCATGAACAAGCTCAATTCGATTTAAAGTTTCTTGCTTGAGGGGTTTTAGTAATGGCGAGATTTGCTGTTCATCACCAACAAGAACGGTATGTATAGAAGAAAGGGAGTCGAGAAGTTGTAAAGCGGCGCTAACGATTGGGTCAGGACCAAGATCCCCACCCATCGTATCAATTGCAATTCTTATTGGGGTAGACAAACCTAATCGTCATTAGTCTCAATGACTTTCTTACCGCGATAAAAACCATCAGCAGTAATGTTGTGACGAAGATGTTTTTCGCCACTAGTTGGATCGATAGATAACGTCGCAGCAGATAGTGAATCGTGAGCTCGGCGCATGCCACGCTTAGAGCGAGTTTTTTTGGACTTCTGAACGGCCATGAATGACTCCTTAAATTAAATCTTTTACAAATTTCAATACAAACTGGTTTCGATGTAGATCACTATGTATAACCGTTAAGTAATCTATTTTTTTGTCTTTAATTGGCCAAGCATTTCAAAAGGGCTAGGCTTTTTACTTGGCATCTCTTCACTATTCGAATGACTCGAATATAACGCACTCTCTATACAGGCCTCTTCGTGGTAAGCCACCATAGGCACACAAAGTAAAAGCTCGTCTTCTAGCACGCTATGCAAATCAACTTCACTGGCGTCTTTATCGATTAGCCAAGGCTCAAGCTGCCTTGGCAGCTGCTTCGCTTGATCATCATTGATGACCACCGCTAAATTTAAATCGGTTTTGATAGCCAGGGGCATAGCTTCTAAACAACGCTGGCACTTAACATTCACAGTACCTGACAAGCTTCCCGTTAGTATCCGCCTTCTGCTCTCATCAAGCTCAAATGTAAGCTTAGCGTAGATTGGGGATTCAAAATCGATGATCACTTCGGCCAATCTAGGCATCGCGTCTGGCGGAATATCACCTTCTAAAACAACATCTTGTTGAGCGAACTTTTTAGGATCTACCCAGCGAGGAATACGGTTGTTTTTAGGGGGCCCAGACATAGCGGCGCAATGATAGGGAGATGATTATTAGCTGTCAAAGATAATTGGTTGATTCTTGGCTAATTTCTTTGATATGCGTCGAAATGGCGGTTCTCATCGCCCAATTTAAGGTTTTAATAGACTTTTTTGCCATAATTTATATAAACACCTCAATTTTGCCAAACCAACAACTCATCAATTTGATCAACACAAAGTACCGGCTCATAGACCTTCAATCTATCGATATGGTGTGCGCCATAACTTACCGCTATTCGAGGCATCCCGAGCTGTTGCGCCATCGCCATATCATATTCGGTATCGCCTATCATTACGGCCTGTTCAGGCCCTACCTTAAACTCCTCCAAAAGCTCTTCGAGCATATGAGGATCAGGCTTGGAGCTGGTCTCATCAGCGCAGCGGCTACCGTGAAAAAATTCTATCAACCCCATTTCCTTTAATATCCGATCCAAGCCCTTTCGCGACTTACCCGTCGCAATGGCCAAATGATGGCCATCGTTCAGTAGTCGATCCAAAGTTTGTTCAACACCGGGATAAAACTCTGTTTTAGTGAATGAATCTGACACGAAATGCCGCGAATAGCTCTCCAGCAAAAGCGTGAGTTGTTTTGAAGTGATATTAGGGAAAATTTGGCTAATGGCGTTATGCAGGCTTAATCCAATAATATTTCGCACAGCATCTTCACTCGGCCGCTGGATATTAATCTCATCCGCCGCCGCCAAGGTACAGGCAACAATTTTATCGAGAGAATCACACAACGTGCCATCCCAATCAAAGATGTAAAGCATTTCAAGTTAATCCATTGTGAAGCTTCGAGGCGTTTTCGTTTAGTTCGATACGGTCCAAAGCATTTTGTAAATCTGCAGGAAGAGGCGCTTCTATTTTTAAGCGTTCAGAACCTCCAGGTAAAGTAAATTCAAGCGTCGCTGCGTGTAGGAACAAGCGCTTTATCGCTAATAACTTGGTGTTTTTATCACTTTCTTCATTGGCATATTTCTCATCTGCAATAATCGGATGTTTAGCAAATCGGCAATGAACTCTGATTTGATGGGTTCGGCCAGTTATTGGTTTTGCATCGACGAGTGTGGCTTTTTTAAAACGCTTAAGCACTCGAAATTCAGTCAAAGAGGCTTTCCCTTCACCACTAATTTTTACAATCCTTTCCCCGCTTTCTAATTGATTCTTTAATAAAGGAGCATCAATCTGGCGTGTTGTATTTGGCCACTTGCCGGAAACCAATGCCAAATAATGCTTTTCAATGGTTTTCTCTCTAAATTGATTCTGCAATTCGGTTAGAACTTTGCGTCGTTTCGCGATCAAGACACAACCAGAGGTCTCTCGATCAATACGATGAACCAGCTCTAGGCGCTGATTCTGAAAATGAAAACGCAGCAATTCAATCAGCCCTAAGCTTATCCCGCTCCCACCATGCACAGCGATGCCAGACGCTTTGTTGACGACGACTAAATCATCATTTTCGAAAATGATGGAATTTGCGATTGTTAGGAGTAATTTTTCCGATGGCTTAGGTTTCGTATCACTCTGAGCCATCCGAATGGGCGGAATCCTTACGATATCTCCTGCACAAACTTTATACTCCGCCTTTATGCGACCCTTGTTAACCCTAACCTCTCCCTTGCGCAAGATTCGATAGATACGGGATCTCGGAACGCCTTTCAGTCTCGCAATTAAAAAATTATCGATTCTTTGGCCATCTTGGTCAGAATCTATCGTGACCAATTGTACTGAAGAGCTAGTTGTTTCCATCGCGGCATAATAACAGCATGGCTATCCCTTAGCAGCCGAATCAGCACCGAGGCGATCTCTTTGTTTTTAGATTGACCCCGCTAAATCCTTGAAATTGAACAACTTAGCTTTTGCTGCTATAGTTACCGGCGCTGTTACCCGTACTTTTTGGATAGATGCATTGAGTCATCGAATTAGACTTCCCGGTACAGGTTTATAATTTGGCTGGTTTTGTGAATAACAATGGCCCAACTGAATATAGATCCTGACACTTACTGGATGAAGTTAAGAACCCAAACTAGTGCGTAACATGCAAGGGAATTTCAAATGTAGATTTCCCATGAAAAGTTAAACACACCGGTTTGCTGTATTTATAAATTGTCTAAGCAAACTGTAATTTTAAAATGCACAGCGTAAACGAAAAATTAAATAGAATTTAAAACGAAGAAAATTTTCAAAACAACACTTTGATCCATTCGAAAATTGATCGAAGTTTAATTGGACTGGTTATCAGATTTAAATAAAATTCAAATTACGAGCTAATTTAGTTATTCATATTATTTTCGTAATTTAGATTTATTGACCAAAGTACTCAATAAAAGCGAGCAAGGTATTATTGCTTAGTGAAAGAATCAAGTTATCAATCTATCGCTCTTAGACAGCCCAGTATACGGGCGAGTCGGCTGCCCAATGCTAGAATACTAGGCATTAACGCGGCTTTATGAATAAGAGCAGATAATTTCGCACATCAACATAACTGCGAATTTATCAAATTGCTGATACTAATTAATTGATTCTCACTTCACAGAAGTCCGCTTTTATACTTAAAGTCCACACCCTCCTGAAAATTCTCTCAATTGTTTTTGACTAGTTGGCATTCAATTGCCCTAACATTTATTTTATTTTCTGTTTTCAGTTGTGCCTCAAGAGTATTAGTAGCACATGAAAAGAATGTTAATAAATGCAACTCAACCCGAAGAATTGAGAGTTGCCCTAGTCGACGGCCAATGGCTTTACGACCTTGATATCGAAAATAGAACTCGTGAACAGAAAAAAGCCAACATTTATCTTGGCAAAATCACACGTGTTGAACCTAGCCTAGAAGCAGCATTTGTCGACTACGGCGCTGAGCGTCACGGCTTCCTTCCCTTAAAAGAAATTTCTCGCGAATACTTCGTTAAACAGCCTAAAGACATCGAAGGTCGCTTTAAGATTAAAGATGTCATTAAGGAAGGCATGGAAGTTATCGTCCAGGTCGACAAAGAAGAACGCGGCAATAAAGGCGCTGCCTTAACCACTTTCGCCAGTCTTGCAGGCCGTTATTTGGTTTTAATGCCGAATAACCCACGAGCTGGTGGCATATCTCGCAGAATCGAAGGTGATGATCGCTCTGAGCTTAAAGAAGCCTTTAATGGTATTAAAGTACCTAACGGCATGGGAGCTATTATTCGTACCGCAGGCGTTGGCCGTAGTACCGAAGAATTGCAATATGACTTAGATTGGCTGGTTCGAATCTGGGAAGAAATTAAAAAAGAAGCCTCTAATTCGAAACCACCGCATTTCTTATTCCAAGAAAGCAATGTCGTGATTCGAGCTATTCGTGATTATCTTCGCGAAGACATTGGCGAAGTCATGATTGACCAGCAAGATGCCTTAAACCTTGCATCGGCATTTATCCATCAGGTCATGCCTGACTTTAAAAACCGAGTAAAACTCTATTCAGACGACGTTCCCCTCTTCAACCGTTACCAAATTGAAGGGCAAATCGAAACTGCTTACCAGCGCGAAGTTAAACTCCCCTCGGGCGGATCAATTGTTATCGACGTCACCGAAGCGTTAATTTCAATCGACATCAATTCCTCCCGTGCGACCAAAGGCGCGAACATCGAAGACACTGCCTTGCAGACCAATCTCGAAGCTGCTGACGAGATTGCCCGACAATTGCGCTTGCGTGATATGGGTGGTTTAGTCGTAATCGACTTCATTGATATGCAAGCAACTCGTAACCAACGTGAAGTTGAGAATAGAATTAAAGCCGCCCTCGAAATGGACCGAGCCAGAGTTCAGGTTGGGAAAATCTCCCGATTCGGCCTATTAGAAATGTCTAGGCAACGTCTACGCCCCTCTTTAGGTGAAACAACCTCTAAAGTTTGTCCTCGTTGTAGCGGGCAAGGCACCATTCGATCAACAAAATCTATTGCGCTTTCAATACTTCGCCTCGTCGAAGAAGAAGCGCAGAAAGATCGTAGTGCTGAAATTCGCGCTTTAACACCGGTTTCCGTCGCAACTTATCTATTAAATGAAAAACGAAAAACCATTTCGATGATTGAGAATCGAAATAATATTCGCGTGGTTATTGTTCCTAAAGAAGACATGGTCACACCTCATTTCGAAGTCCAACGATTGCGTGATGATGACAGTGACACCTTAGAAACAAGTTACAAAATTTCCGGTGCGGCCGATGATTCTGAACCAGAAACGCCTCCTACAGCAAGCCCGCAAAAAATATCACGGCCAGCCGTACAACAAGTTGCACCTGAGCAGCCTGCGCCAGTTCGCGCCAAGCCTGAAGAACCTGGGTTGATAAGCAAAATACTAAAATCACTTAGTGAGCTATTCAGTTCTGACAAAGAGCCGGAAAATAAAACTAAGAGTCAGAATAAACCCAATCAATCCGGGCGTAATAACAACCGCGATGGCAACAGAAACAACAATCGCTCGCAAAATCGAAACCGCAACCGAAATCGAAACCGTCAAAACGACAACAGAAATCGTCAAGACAACCGTGGCGGCCGTAATCAACAAAATGCCAATGCGAAAGATGAGCAACCAAATTCTGGTGAAAACTCGAACAACAACGGCTCTAATAATTCCAACAACAGTAATAACAAAGAAAATAACAATGCGAATCGACCAGCGAAAAGGCCTGCTGAAAAACGAGGTCGCTCACAACCTCGTCGTCGCGGACGCCGTGAAGACCTAACGGAAAACACAGGTCAGCAGTCGGAGAACAAAGCACCTCGACCTGACAATTCGCAAGCGAAACAAGGCGACAAACCACCCGTTGAAAATAAAACCAACGACACGGTACCACTTTCGGTTACTCAGGAAGTCGATCCAATTCTAGACAGCATGATCGTTAACGACCCCCCAGAGAAATCGCCGGCTTCTCAGGACTCAAAGCCAACAGCTAAGAACTCCGAAGCAACAAAGCCTGAACTGACAAACTCTGAAGTTACAAGCACTGAAGCAACTAACGTTGAACAAAGTCCCGAAATTTCTCCCGTCGCGAGAGAAGTTAATATCGAGACCCAGACCGAATCGGAAAATATTGCTGCGGCGGTAGCAACACCGGAAGTAGAGGGTGTAGCTGATAGTACTAACGAAATCTCGAGCCCAGTTGAAGAAGACTCGCAGGCTATTGTTAACGAAACCGTCATCAGCGCTTCTGAAATCGAACAAATTGTCGAGACGAAAGAAGCTATTCATTCAGCGTTAAAACAATCAGAACCCGATAGCAATTCCATTACACAGGAAAATGAAGTTGCCTCAAACGCAGACCTTACTCAGGAAGTGAACGAAGAACGCGACGTCAGACAAACCGCTTCATCCGGCGTGCGCGCTTCAAATGATCCTCGCAGCAATCCAAAGCCAGTCCAGGCGATCAAGATAGTTACTGAAGCGAGACCGCTTCAAACGGGGAAACCTTTGGATACATCTACGCTAGCGGCTGTGGAACATAAGCCTCGAGAAATTACTCGACCAAGCAATGATCCTCGTGCTAACAAAGCTAAATCAACTGGGCAAAATGTCTCTATGGAGACCAAAGACATCGATCAAAACCCGCAACAAACTGGTTAAATAAAAAACAATTTTGCTTTGATCTAAAAGAGAAAATTTGTTCAAAATAAGTTGGATTTCAGCGCTTGCTAGTCTAGTTAAGCGCTGTATAATCTGCGCCTCTTCCGGTGGGGTGGCTGAGTGGCCGAAAGCGGCGGTCTTGAAAACCGTTGAGTGTAATAGCTCCCAGGGTTCGAATCCCTGCCCCACCGCCATTTAACCCTGCAATTAAATAACCCTCCCTTACTCTCAAACAACCATACATTTTGTCGGGTTAGTAAAACTATTTTCTTTGTTACACCATTGAAACCAAATCACTTAAACCCCATCTAACCCTTAACAATTCACCTCTCGACCTAGCGCCTCTCAATTCACTTGATTTTGGGTGGGAGCTTTGTATGATGGGCGAAATCAATTTTGCTGATAGTTGTTACACACTGTTTGATACTTTTTATTTGATACATACCGGAGAAAATAGCAATGCAGGAACTTTACTCAGAATCACAAGCTACGGGTGGTGTTAGATCCCTTGAAATTAGCAAGGTTCTACGTAATACGTACATCCTTCTTTCTGCCACATTTGCTTTTAGCGCGCTGACTGCATGGATATCAGCCGTAATTGGCGCCCCATTCATGGGACTCTGGATGTTGCTACCTTATTTCATCTGTTTATGGATGGTTGAGAAAACGAAAAATAGCGTAATGGGTATTTTTTGGGTCTTCGCTTTAACCGGCTGGCTTGGTTTCACAATCGGCCCGGTTTTAAGCTTGGTAGCTGCTAGCGCAGGAATGCAACCAATCCTTATGGCTCTTGGCGGTACCGCCGTTATATTTTTCGGCTTGTCGGGTTATGTATTGGTTAGCCGCAAAGATCTTTCATTCATGGGTGGGTTTTTAATGACTGGCTTATTGGTGGCTTTCGTCGCTGGTATTGCAAACGTCTTTTTCCAAGTACAAGGTCTGTCTTTAGCGGTTAGTAGCATGTTTTTACTGCTATCTTCTGGCGTGATCGCTTGGTACACAAGCAAAATTATTCACGGTGGAGAAACTAATTACATTACAGCGACAGTTATGCTATTCGTTGCCCTGTACAATGTTTTCACCAGCTTGCTACACCTAATTTTAAGTTTTACTAACGATTAGATCATCGTAAAATACTGATTCAACAATTTTTAGCCTCGCTTTTGCGGGGCTTTTTGTTTTTTACTTCAAACAATCCTTACGATGAAATTCACAATAGCGATATATTGCTCACCTTTGGATAGCGAAAAATCTGAAACAGGGTTTCGTTTCGCGCAAACGATTATCTCCCAAGGCCATAGTATTTATCGTTTGTTTTTCTTCTCGGAAGGTGTCCTGAATGCTGCTAACGTTTCACCACTATCGCTTCGCTGGCAAGAATTAATTACGGCAAACGATATTGACGCGATCGTTTGTGTAGCCTCTGCGGACAAACACGGCGTCACTCAAGCGGCCTTAGAAGCCGATTCAGACTCGCTAGCAAGAGAAAAAGTATTAATGCCAGGCTTTCAAATTGGCGGACTCGGCCAATTGATCGACGCCAGTATTCATTCCGATCGCATCATCAGCTTTGGGAATTAAAATGGAACCACTGCTTTTCGTACTCTCGCAAGCCCCGCAAAAACCACTCGCCCTAGAAGCTATAGATGCGGTCATGACCGCCGTTCTTTTTGATCAAGATCCCTGCGTGTTATTTATTGGCGCGGGCATCGAACAACTCGAACAACCAGCTTTCAAAGAAAAGTTTATTCAACTCACGGAGTTAGGCTTGAACAAAGTGTATGCCAGCCAGCTCGCGCCAAATAACACAGAACAAAATTATTTAGACTCAGGGCTTTCCATTACTTCGCTTTCAGATACAGAAACAGCTTCCCTGCTACATACAGCCAATAAAATTTTGAGCTTTTGAAATGATATTACATACGATAAATAAATCTTCGCAGGCTAACAAACTATTTATTCAGTGTTGTTCGGTGCTTGAAGACGGGGATAAAGTAATTTTATTGGGAGATGCAGTAGAACTTGCAAAAAAAGATACGGATCTATTTGAAACCTTGGTTTCAAATTCTAAATTAAATATCGAATTTTATGTATTACAAGATCATGTCAACGCAAGAAAACTTACACATTCACTTCACGATGAGATTACAGTTATAAACTATGCTGTATTCGTCGAACTTGCGGCAAATAGCGGTACCTGTCAAAGCTGGTATTAACTTCTTTATTCTTTATTGCGAGAGAAGAATTCAGAGTTGCTATTTTTCTACGTCGTATCAGTTTGCTGCAGACTGATAGTGGAACAAGGTTTGGCTATAGTCGTCGAACATCGTACTGAGTAAATCTACTGCATCAAAGCGAGTAAACTGAAAGAATGGTGTTTTACTAGAGATATATGTTGAGTCAATAATATTTTCTTCATTGACATCCCAAATTTGAATTTGCATTTTTATGCGATCAAAGCCGAAAGATCGTTTGTCACGAAAACGCTGATCAATTTCAATAATGCTCGATACACCGCTATGGAACTCAATCAATTTCAGAACAATCAGAAAATCAATACTGTTACTGCGCGCATAAGCCATAGAGTCTTCAAATCTACCCGGCTGATCTTCAACAGATACTGCTTGAGCATAACGAGACAGCGCATCATCTAACTTTTCCGCTATTTCGGGAAACTCCTTTAATTCGGAGTCATTAGCGATCCCAGTAATGTGAAATGAATTTTTCGAATCGAATGCGATGTTTCTACTGCGCTCAATATAACTGCTTTGGCTAAAGCCAGCCTGCTTAGCAAGAGAATGCGTCGCTTCCTGGGCGTATTGATAAGTACAGCCACTCGCGACAAAGAGAAAAAGCGTAATTCCAAATAAGGTGTTGTGAGTCATTAAACATCTCCTAAACCTGCTATCGGCAGCAGGTTGGAAGAGTTTAGTATTAGGGGGGTATGAGATAGGGCCTTGACTAACTTCGGCTATGGGAGCTTTTTATTACCCATGTGCACGCCAACATCCATGATGAACTTCATCAGGCCTTCTTTGTTTTCGTCAACTTTCGAAAACGCCTTGGAGTGAAATAGCTCTACGGCACCCTGAGTCAGTGCCCAGTATGTGTAGTAGTAATAATATGGTGGAACATCTTGCAGCAGCCCTTCTTGGATGCGTCTATTGAAAATATCATTTTGCGTTTCAATGATGTCATCACGCATCTTATGTAATTCCGCAATCAGCTCTGGCGCTTGCTTTAAACTGATGATCTTTTCTTCTAAACGCTGAAACAGGCGGTCCTTCACCGGATTGGACATTCTCGACTCAAAATAAGCGCGTGCTGGCGCTGCCACATCGCCTTGTTCTGCCTTAGAAATCGCTGCTTTTAGGCGCTCTGCTAGCTGCTGTTCGTAGTTAAACAGCAACTTCATATAGATCTCGATCTTAGAAGTGAAATGTTTGTAGATCGTCCCTTTTCCGATATCTACATGGTTTGCGATCTGCTCAACAGTTACAGTTTCTTCTCCATGCTCCAATAAAAGCTCTAAAGCGGCATCTAATATTTTCTGCTCACGCTGCTTAAACTTTTCAATCTTACGCTGTGTTTTTTCCATTTTTTGCCTCTTGAATGATAGAGATTTGCATTCTTTTACGACAATCAAACGCGGTTATAGAATAATACGTACATTCTAGTCGCTATTTACAAGTTCTACCGGATTTTTGACTATACGGGCTAATTTTGAGTATTAAGCACAAAAGACAACAAAATCAGTTAGTTACTCTAAATACAAAAACAAAAACAACTAAAAAATGACCAATTGCCTGATTATGGTACGGAAACTTACCACTTGGCGCATAAATGATCAATGACCTAGGAGACGAACGGGTCATAGCAGGCTTAAATCACCCAGGTGTGAACGTCTAACTTAGCTTCTAAACTCGAGCTTTAAATGAATGGTTTTTAGAATTCTAGTGCATCAGGCCTATCAAAATCGTTGATTACACCCCAGACGCCTCCACCATCCTTAACCCGTTTTTGCCATGCCTCTACTCGTGCCAAGTATTCGGTTGGATCAAGGTTATCAGAGCGAAGCTTAGTAACATTGAGCGCCTTAACTGAAAAGCCATCTAATGGCAAAGCAAAATCTCGCTTGAACTCTTCTGGTAAATCTTCTTTCAAATCCGAAAAAATATAAATAAACTTACTACCCACGCCAGCTTCATTTAAATAATCAATTGCTTGGAGTAGACCGCCCGATATATCAGTAAATTCACTGCTCTTCACTTCAGAAATAAATTTATCGATAGTCGCAGCGAACTCCCTTTTTTGTCGGTTTGCTACAGAGGGTCTCGAGTCAAGAGTAATTTTCGCAACTATATCTTTCTCGCTAAAACTGTCGCTATCAATTTTCGCGACAAAAAATGTGTCGTCGGCTTCCAAGTTCACGAGCAATCGATTCACTACCGACTTCACATTTTCCAACTCCTCTGTGTAAGTCCCAGACGTATCAAGAAGTAAAAATACACCGCGTTTGTAGTTCTGATTTCCATCTCCTAATTCACAGGAAATAAGCAAAAAACTCATTAAAAATAAGAAATATTTTTTCATTTTACCGCCTCTTTAGAAAATATTTCTGATTCCAAATTTTCTTGTTGAGACTTCACCACCTCGAAAGGTCTCGCGACATCATCGGACGGTTTTCGAATTAACGATTCAATCCATAAAGGAAACATAATTATGATGTCGTAAAGGTGGGTGACTAACCTACCAGCATTTCGGCAAATATTCGATAGTATTCGCAAGGTCACGGCCAATACCCTTAAGAGTAGTTCCAATATCATACCGACTACAGTTCTGCCCGTATTAAAAAGATATTCCAAAGGTATTGCGACCACCATTAGCGCCAAGGGTAAAACAAAACCCATACCCATATTAACGAGAAGGGTAATCCAAGAAGCTCCTTCCGCCACGTTAAGACTGTCGACTAGACTCGAATCTATGACTCTTTGTTCCGCCGCTAAATAGTCTCGCATAAATGCTAGCCCAGACTCCATACAGGCCATGGAGAGCAAAATAATGCCAACGAACCAAATACCACGCACGCGCATTCGATCTTCCATAGCGCCAATTATTGGAAACAAGCGAGTGACATGCAAAGCTTCTAACAAGAAAATTCCCATGGTAATTTCAACAAAAATGAGAACCATAGCTGCGATATCAGAAACTCTGAACCCTGCAATGCGATTGCTGCCATCCACCATTTCAGACATTGGGAACGCAATTAAGTGAAAATTAAAAAATGCGCCTGCCATTGCGATACAGACAACTATTAGCGCGATACTAAATTGCGTAATCGCCGAAGCTTTTAACATTCTTTCAGCTTTATCTGTTCGACTAGATATTTCTTCGTACTTTTCCATTTGCTGGTCGACATTTTGGGTTCGCTTCATTAACTCCCCCAAGTGAGTTCCCACTTGGTCTGTACTATTTGATAACTTCCTCCAATACGGCGCCATTTTTTTCAATATCGAATGTCGCTCCGCAATACTTTGCCGGTAAGTTTTCATTACATCGTACTGCTGCTCTTCAACCGCCTGGAATATTTTATCGACCAGAGTATTATTTTTTTCTTTTATCTGTAGTTGTGATACTGACTCTACTGCGTTCACCCACTCGGGCGATGGTGGTGGGACTTCTCCGCTTTCTTGGTAGTCTTCGTTTATCTGAGTAATTTGTTCTTGAATTTTTCTTTGTAATTTTGGATATCCGCCGAGATCGCGCTCAACAAATTTATTAATTCTAAAAAATTCTCGATTTAACTCTCGTTCTGCTTGGTCCATTCCGAGAGCAATTAGAACTTCGCGATTCCGCGCTTTTAATTTCACTTCACTCAAAGAAAGTGACCGAGCGCTTAATCTAAGTGCTGAGGTTAACAATCGAAAAAAACTTTCGATTACACCGTGCGCACTTGCCCGGGCAATATAAAGAACAATAATTCCAGCAATGACAAGACCAACTGTGACCATCCAATTTTTGGGATCTGATAGTTGTTCTAAGATACTTCCCATAATGCTTGATCCTTTTCAATAGATAGCTAGTCGGTAGATTGAAAACTGGATGAAATACGTTTGACTTCTTTCTGCTGGACAAAATTAGCGTACTGAACAAATAACGCGCAACTTTAGCAGAACGCAAAAGAATTAGATGTGCGAAATCTCACGCTTGGCGGCAGCATATGAATTTCACCCCACGCTGTCTAGGATCGGAGATACCACTCGGGACATATTCGGGGAGTAATATCGATGAGCACCCACTAACCAACGAATATTGACCTTTCAAAGGATCAAAATCAGGCTGATTATCCACACGATATGCCGTTATCGCCAGTATATCGGCGTCACTATTGCCAAACGGTTTAAAAATCTAATCTACATAACTGGCACTCTCTACAAATTGGTCAATACTTAGAATTAACTGGTGTCTCGAATCCCTCCCCCAAGTTTGCGTAGACACCAGCGGATCATGAAAATGATCCAAGAATTGAGGACGATGTCCTCAATGTTTCACTCCTAATGGTCTTGACCCGATGCTCTCCCCCCAGATCGTCGGGTTTTTTTTGTCTGCGTTTACCCAAGACAGTTTCGAAAGCTTACTAGACTAGCGTTTCAATCGTCGTGCTCGGCTTACCGGCGATTCAGCTAGGGGCTGTTAGTGTACGCTTATACATTTAAAAGTCACTAAACCTTAGTTCGTCAGCGAGTCAATTCGATTTTTTAGTGCCGTTAATTTTCCAATAAGATCAAACAAATTAAATTGGTTCTACGAACCTGCTTAGATAACGAAAAATAATATTTGCGAGAATTGCCCAAGGCCCTGACAAAACGAACACGCTCGTAAATTCTAAGTAGTTGGATTGTTTTACGCTTAATTATTCGCAAGGTATAGGGATTTAAAATTTAACTCGCTATTTGCGGTGTCCTAAAGTTAGCTTTCGCTTTGTGTGTAGGTCCTTTCATTCGAAGACTCTTATTAATATCGGGGGCTATTGACGAAGCACATGCTCGCGCTAATTTTCAGACATATTTCTTCTAAAAAATTTGATCAAAGTTGAATAGTAAAACCAGTGCTATAGAGCAAAGAGAATCGCTGTAGATTTAAAATTAGCTGATAACAATTTTTTAACTCGAATCCGCGAATTTACCCTACCCATTTTTTGATTAATATTCCTGTCACAGTTCTAAGCATTATTTGGAAATTGTTAGCCACTGGTCGTTAATTGACTTGAATGAAATTACTTTTCATGACACCATTTTTGAGCCTCTGGGGGGCTCGGTCTCGGTCTTGGGATTCATATAAAACTATAAATCTAGCCTGCTTATTATTCATCGGCGAAATTATTTATTGCAGTCCAACTCGTTTCCAGCCAATTATTTACACATCGACAATAAAAATCACATCCACCGCGCATTTTATGAGCATCAGCGGATCGGAGATGTTTTCGCTGATCTTTGATCATGGATATGGCGAATTGGGAACGACTTAGGATTACTCGTCATGTCGGATCGACACTTAGCTCGAATTCAATCAAGCCAGACTGGGAAATGGCTACATAGCAACTGGCTGCTCATTGCGTCCGCTATCGTTCTATTATTGGGGTTAGGGCTTACCTCCCCCAGCGCAACACTGCTTCCTATCGAAGAAGGGAGACTTAGTCTCGAAGGCTGGGACTTCGAGGAACAAGGACCTGTAAGCCTGCAAGGGCAATGGCGAAGTTTTCCAGGCTTGCTAGAGGCTTCTAAGATTCGCTCACTCGATGATTATCCTGCTAAAGAGTATTCTTCCGACCAAGCTGGTATACCCGCTCTCTCATCAGATCGCCCTCCTATTGGGAAAAGAGTGAGTCATGCGGCGACGAGCTACCTCCTCAGCATTACTGGCTTACAGAC
Organism: Aurantivibrio infirmus; assembly: GCF_054767315.1. Taxonomy (NCBI): domain Bacteria; kingdom Pseudomonadati; phylum Pseudomonadota; class Gammaproteobacteria; order Cellvibrionales; family Cellvibrionaceae; genus Aurantivibrio; species Aurantivibrio infirmus. The sequence goes on along the minus strand of NZ_BAAFSK010000008.1, from coordinate 109,056 downwards.
CAACAAGAACACCGCTCTATCTATTGCTCCGCAGTGTGGTGCGAGTGATATCTATATCATCAGCAATGATCTAGGTGCTTCAACTTTTGAACCCATAATCTCTGCGGGTAATACGTCTTCAAATGTGGGAGCTGGTTATATTTCCGCCAAAATTCAGCCAATGATAGCGAGTATCGGGCCTCTGACTGGCCAAAATCATTCCATACTAATCCACAATGTAAACCCTTCTGAAATACGTAGTGCTACATGTAACAACCTAGAAATTGGCACCGTCGGCCAACTTAGTGAATTACGAGATCAACGATTAGTCAGCCAAGGCTTAATCATCGCAGTAATTTTTAGCATCGCCTTGTACGCATTCGGCATGTATTTTCAATCTCACTCAAGCCCGAGCAATCTTTGGCTAGGGCTTTGGGCGCTTGCCGGCAGCGTCTATCTTTGGACGCGAGCAAGTTTATGGGAAATAGGGTTTGGTGACTGGCTTCAACTAACTCAATCCGCACATTATAAAATTGAATATATTGCCTTAGCGTTAATAGGCCCCCTAGGAATTCAATTTTATCAATATAGCTACGACAAATTTTATCTAGGGCGAGCACTGCTAAAAGCCAATTTTATCTTCGCGGGACTCTTGTGTGTTGCCATCGCCGCCTTCGACTTCAATTTCACTTCAAAATATCTTTGGTTTATTTTCTTTTACACCGCGCTGCAATTATTTGGGATTCTCTATGTCATTTCTCGCGCAGTACTCGATCGCAAAGCGAATTCATTTTTACTACTACTGAGTATCTTGCCTTTATTTGTCGCCCTCTCGATAGATGTAATATTTCAACAACAAGTCTTACGCGGCAATCCAGTTAGCCAATATGCTTGGGTATTTTTTATGTTTATGCATTGCATAATTCAGAGCAAACGCTTATCAATACTTCTGGAAGAGAGCGCAAAGAAATCGGAATCACTTTCTCTCGAAGTTGAAAAACAAACCGAAATACTAGAAGAAAAAAATCGGCAACTATTAATGGTTCAAAATGAGCTAAGAAAAACTAATAGTGAGTTGAAAATGCTATCTATCACTGATGGCCTAACGGGTACCTATAATCGGCTCTACTTTGATCACCAATTCCAAGTTGAATGGCAACGATCTCGAAGAGAAAAAGAACCTTTTTCCTTAATTCTTTTAGATATCGATCATTTTAAAATTATTAACGATAAATATGGGCATCTCGCAGGCGATCAGTGCTTACGTCAAATGTCTGACTGGCTAGTAGATCTTTTCAAACGTTCAAATGATTTAGTTTGCCGCTATGGTGGTGAAGAATTTGCAGTCTTACTCCCCAACACCCCACCAGACCAAGCCATGATGGCCGCTGAAACCTTACGTCAGCTCGTTAAAAATACTCAAGTAAAATATCTAGATTTGGAAATTTCAATGACCATCAGCATTGGAGTAAGCGGCATGGTTCCTGATGCCCATCACCATCCAATTGAAATGATCAGTGCTACCGATAAAGCGCTTTACAAAGTTAAAAATACTGGTCGCAATAACGTTGGCCTAGCATCCATTACAGCAAATCTTGCAGAAGCTTAATAGGTTCGATTGTGGTACTTCGCATAGCTCTCGCCATCATCGTATTTTTCTTACTAAGTGCATTTCTCGCCAAATACAATAAAACACCAAAAAACCTTCGAACTCAATTTTTAAGAAACTACGGCTCCTTATTAGCTATTGGTCTACTTCTACTATTGATTGCAAGTGGAAAATTAAATATTGTTCTCGGTGCAATTGGCAGTGTGGCCTTGCTGATCTGGCGAAACCTATTTTTATTAAAGAAATTCGCTCCTCTGCTATTCCAACTGGCCGCCAGAAATCCAAATTTTTCTCCCACAATACGAACTAAGTACCTAAAAGTTCAAATAATTAAAGGGCTGTTGTACGGAGAAATTATTGAAGGTTTACATAAAGGAAAGAGTATTGACGAGCTAACAAAGGACGACTTCGGGCAGCTAAGCGAGTTTTATAAGCGAGAAGATAAGGAATCTTTATTACTACTACACGCATATATCCAGCAAAAAAATACTGGATCAAAATTCTCTGAGAACAATCACGATCAAAGCTATCAAGAACATTCGCCAACCGAGATTTCAAAAAAAGAAGCGTTGGAAATTTTGGGTTTGGATGAATCCGCAACGCGGGAAGAAATAAACATAGCACACAAAAAACTTATACAACGATTACACCCAGACCGCGGGGGCAGCACTTACTTAGCGGCGAAAGTTAATCAGGCAAAAGATATTTTGAACAGATAGGCCGCCTATTTGAAAGCCAACTAACCAACTTTGCGACTCAATACATGTATATAACGCCCTAAATATTTATACGGTTCAAGTCGCGAATACTCCAGTTCCATCTCGATTAGGCTTTCACTATCTCTAGACCGATTCTCTACGTCAAACACGTAATCTTGAAACACACGAATTCCACTCTCACAAACATTTTCGACTGGTAATGCGGATAGCCACTTATTTACCACAACGGGATCTAGTGGCGATGGAGGCGTTAAACTGCCCTTACGGCCAGCCCAAGTTTTATTTCGTAACTTTTTGTAATTTGTACGAAGTAAGTTCTTAAAAACCAAACCGTGTATATTATAGTAGCTGAGTGACATGGCGCCGCCTGTTTTTAGGCGACCCAACAACGCGGTTAATATTTCCTGAGGCTGCTCCGTCCACTCTAATACGGCATGACAAGTAATTACGTCGAATGCATCTCGCGATTCTTCACAGTAAGATTGGATACTTTGATGTTTGGTTTCAACTAACGAAGTAAGATTTTTTTCTGCAATTAATTGTCTCGACTTTTCCAACATGGCAGCCGAAATATCACATAAAATCACCCTATGTCCTCGGCTAGCCAGGTAGCAAGCGACCTGTCCGCCACCGCCACCCGCATCCAAAATATTTAAGGGTTCTTCTTTAAAGATTTCTGGAACAAACTCCTCAAGGTCTCTCTGTAGGATTCTTAATCGTATCTCGCCTTTTAGCCCAGAGTAAACGTTCTTTTCAAAACGATAGACCAAATCATCGAAATTCCTGTCATTCATCGCCTTATAAATCCTGCTCGTATTTGCCCAAAAAACGAAACGTGTTTTTCTTAACCTTATCTTCAATGGATTTATCAAAATCAATATCTAACTTATCGGCCAACACTAAAAGATAAATATAGATGTCTGAGATTTCTTCGGAAATTCTCTCTTTATGTTTCTGGCTTATCTGCTTTGGTGTATCATCCCACATAAATAATGCTAAGAGCTCGGCTGCCTCAACTGAAATCGCCGACGCTAGATTTTTGGTCGAGTGATTGGAATGCCAATCTTTGGCATCGGCAATTTTATAAAAGCTCTGAAGAATTTGTTCCTTTGTCACTGGCAGCCTCGATGGTACGAAAAATTAGTCTAATTTTATCTAGCACTATATAGAAAACGCATTTAATTTCTAAGCACCTAAAAAACGCAATGCAATCATCCACAAAAAGCCAAGATAATGTTTCAAGCCAAGCGCAATTGAATGATATTGCGAAATGGTTTGTATACATCCTTCGTACAAAAAAAGGAAGACTATATACTGGTATCACCACAGACGTACAGCGGCGCCTATCTGAGCATCAAAATAGCAATAGCAAGGGTGCCAAGTTTTTTAGAAGTGACAAAGCTGAAGCCTTAGTTCTAGTAGAGAGAGGATTCAATCGCAGTACCGCCAGCATCCGAGAAGCGGAAATCAAAAAACTCGACAGAAGTCAAAAATTAAGCCTAATTCGGCTTCAATCTCCCCTTTATTTTTCGGACACCTCAGCAAGCTAATTTTTTTGATCCCCCGAGGAAGTCTGTGAATCAAATTAGCAAACGAGTACAATAGCGAGCAACTTTTATTCCCCTGCCATTGGCAAAATAATCTTCAACAGGAACGATATATTCAATGACCTCAACGAGCGACAAGGTAGTAAAGTCAAGCCAGTCTAAAAATACATCTGAAGCATCGCCAACTTTTAGGCTAATACGAACGCATGAAATGCCGTCGTTGAATATCAAAATCGAGGAATATGAACATACCATTACTGGCGCCGCTCATATTCATATCGCCGCAGACAATGATGAGAATGTATTCTTAGTCGCGCTACGAACGGTACCCGAAGATTCTACCGGCGTGGCACATATGTTGGAACACACGGTCTTGTGCGGTAGCGAAAAATATCCTGTTCGCGACCCTTTCTTTATGATGATAAGGCGTTCGCTAAACACCTTTATGAATGCCATGACCAGCTCGGATTGGACAGCGTACCCATTTGCGAGTCAAAACAGAAAGGACTTTGACAATCTTCTCGACGTTTATTTGGACGCCGTATTTTTCTCTCGAATCGACCCTTTAGATTTTTCTCAAGAAGGACACCGAATTGAGTTTGAAACCAAAGACGATACTGAATCCCCTTTACTTTACAAAGGCGTTGTTTTCAATGAAATGAAAGGCGCTATGAGCTCGGTGCCGGCTCAGCTTTGGCAGACATTATGTAAATATCTATATCCCACCACGACCTACCATTTCAACAGCGGTGGTGACCCAGAGTCAATTACGGATTTAAGCTACGAAGAATTAGTCCATTTTTATAAAACTCACTACCATCCTAGCAACGCAATTTTCATGACTTTTGGCAACATCCCCGCGGCAGATTTACAAAACCGATTTCAGTCTCAAGTGTTGAATCGATTCGAAAAAAGTCCTGAAAAAATATCTGTTCCTGAGGAGAAGCGTTACCACGCTCCGATCCGAGTTCAAGAGTCTTACGCCTATGACGAGGATCAACTAAACGCTGAAGGCTCGGCTCTTGAAGCAATTTTAGGAAAAACTCACATAGTCATGGGCTGGCTTCTTGGGAAAAGTACTGATTTAGCAGCCAGCATGAAAGCGCAATTGCTAGCAGGCGTTCTGTTTGACAATAGCGCGTCTCCACTACAACACGCCCTAGAAACCACAAAGCTAGGTACCGCGCCCTCACCTCTTTGCGGCCTCGACGACTCTCAATATGAATTAGTTTTTGCCTGCGGCCTTGAAGGCAGCGATGCTGAACACCAGGACGCAGTGGAAAAGTTAATAATAAGCACTTTAGAAAAAATTGCGAAAGATGGAGTGCCAGCAGAAGATATCGAGGCCTCGTTACACCAGTTAGAATTACAGCAGCGTGAAATAGGTGGCGATAGCTACCCCTATGGCCTTCAATTGTTAATGACAGGTCTAACTGCTGCGACGCATTACGGAGATCCAATTGCGCTCATAGACATAGACCCAGTATTAAAACACTTACGCGAAGAGATTAAAGATCCAAACTTTATAAAAACGCTTGTTAACGAACTCTTATTAGAAAATCAACACCGTGTTCGCCTAACCTTTATTCCTGACCCATCCATTTCTGAGAGAAAATTACTTGCCGAAAAAACACGATTAGCAAACATTAAACAAAAGCTTAATGCAGAAGAACAGTTATCAATAGTAGAAAAAACTGCTGAACTCGGTTTGCGGCAAACTCAAGTTGATGATGACTCCATCCTCCCGAAGGTGGGGCTCGAAGACATCCCAGAAAATATTCGGCAAATAACCGGCACTAAATTTTCTGAAAAACAGATTGTGGGCACAAGTTATGGCGCGGGAACCAACGGCTTAACTTATCAACAAGCTATATTTAATCTTCCCGAATTAACACTTGAAGAATTAAATTTGTTACCGCTTTACAGTATTTGCTTAACCGAATTGGGGAATAGCTCGACAGATTATCTCGGGGCACAACGTCGCCAATCGCAAATTGTTGGTTCACTCAATTCGTTTTCTTCTATTCGTTCTCAAGCCGACGACGTTCAAGAATCCCTCGGCCACTTCATCGTTTCCGCAAAAGCATTAAGTAGCAATCATCAAGCGATGACCGAGCTCATCGCAGAGACTATCTATTCCGTACGATTCGACGAAACCAATCGTATTAAAGAATTGATTTCTCAAGTGCGCGCGCGCAAAGAGCAAAGCGTTACCGGAAATGGCCACGGTCTTGCTATGGCGGCAGCCGTCGCTGGTCTAACACCATCGAACCAATTAAGTCATAATTTATCTGGCCTTGCCGGTATCCAATCTATTAAGACTCTCGACGATTCTTTGAAAAACCTAGAGCAACTCAAATTATTTTGCGAACGCTTACAACTCCTCCATAACAAGATCTGCAGACAAGAACTTCAATTCTTGCTTATCGCTGACAAACCCAATTTGAGCAGTCAAGTCGATAATTTAATTAAAACCTGGGGAAAATTAGACGATGTTAAAGCCGCAAGGCTCGGCAATTCAGATAGTCTAGTACTGCCCTTCGCACCGCAAAATATTACTAAGCAAGTATGGGTTACAGGCACGCAAGTCAACTTCTGCGCAAAAGCATTTCCTACCGTTTCAATGACACATGTTGATGCGGCTCCCTTGAGTGTTCTTGGTGGGTTCCTACGCAACGGTTATTTGCATGGTGCAATTCGAGAACGAGGCGGCGCATATGGATCTGGCGCGCAACAAGATAGCAATTGCGGTGCATTCAAGTTTTTTTCTTATCGAGACCCTAGACTCGAGGAGACACTCAATGATTTTGATAGGTCTCTCGACTGGTTGCTATCAACAGAACACCAGTGGCAGGCAGTTGAGGAAGCAATTTTAGGCGTAATTAGTAGTATCGACAAACCCGCAAGTCCCGCGGGTGAAGCTAAAAAGGCTTTTCATGCAGAACTGAACGGTAGAAGCTTCGCCAAACGTAAAGCATTCAGAAGCGAAATACTTAAAGTCAGCGCGAAAGATCTACAACGAGTTGGCGAAAAATACTTAAAAACCGAGAATGAGAACGTTGTCGTAATTACCAACAAAAACAATCAGGAATTAGCAGAAAAAATAAACCTTGAGGTGGTTAAACTTTAATTTTTTGAGAGGTAAAGCCGTCGAGACGCAAAGTTTTCGACCTGAAAAATTTTTGATAGATTTTTTTTGACGAAAAGAAAAATATTTGCTTTTTTAACTGTTGTAGCGATTGAACGTATCAGGGTAGAAACAAACTGAATCGCCCGCCACCCAAAGGGCCGCCATTTTCTAGAGAGATATAACCTTTAAGTGATTTTTTTTGATGTAAGGATGCCACTTTGTAAGCAAAAAACAAACCCAGGTCAGTACCGCCAGTAGTGAAATTGATTGGCTTGCAAAACTTTTCAGGTTCTGACAACATCGCCGCGGGAAAACCACTGCCATCGTCAGATACTTTGATTTCTAGATAGTCGTCTTGAACTTGAACACTGATATCAATTTTACTTCGGGTGTATCTGGCACAATTTACTAGCACATTGTGAATCACACCAGCCACCAGGCTCTCATCGTAATACCAATAACAATCATCACTACAATCGATATCGACAGTAATATTTTGCGTATGAAACAACATATCGTTGCGCGCAACCTGTTCGCTGAGCATGTCAATTACATAGTGCTTATCTAAATTTACCGGTAAACGATCACCCTGCATTCGATAAATCGATAACAGCTGTATGAGTTCACTGCTAATACGGGAGGACTCATACTGAAGTACACTGAGCTGACGTTTCTGATCTAGATTGTAACCAGAGGACTCCGAGATAAACTCTTCCAGGGACGCCAACAACATTCCCACCGAATTTTTCATGTCGTGAACACTACTCGCCAAGATTAAACTAAAATCATCACTCAAATTAGTTTTCTTATCACCTAACACAATAACTTCCTTTATTAAGCTTTATGAAAAATTAGCCGCTTTCCTATTAATCACTGGTTTAATAAAATACCGGCGTTAACTCACACTTCTCGCTTTTAGCATTTCCTGTAACTGTAAAAATCTAGAGTATTCGCTATGTTCATTTGAGATATACTTTTTCACTTTCAACAATGCATCTTGAGCATTTTTTAGTAGAGAATCACTTTCAACACCGCTATTTAACGAACCTTCTATCGCCTGCACAAAATTTAATTTAATACCAACGTGCCTAGGAAACATTCTCTCGGCACTAGCAAAACAATCCACCGCTTCGGAAAAACGCCGTTGCTCATAGTGTCCAATACCTTCTTTGTTTATTGCGCCCACCTTGGCGACATTTCGGTCGCTAACCGGTTCATCTAAATAATGGTCGATTTTTTGAAGCGCGGATTGATTGTCTTTATATTTTTTAACGAGCTTTTCCAGAAGTGCACTTGCATTTTCGTGTTGCCCAGTCGCTCGTAGCGCAGCAACCAGATCAAGGTGAGTGTCAACATCGTCGGACAGTGCAGCGTTATCCAAACTTTCGCGTGCGCTTTCTAACAGTTCATCGGCCGCATTTTTATTGCCTGTAGAGGCAAACAATTGCGTTTTCACGAGAAGCGCTTGTAAAGATTTCGCATCGTCTAATTTAAATATTTTTCCAATATTTTTTAGCGTTTGGAAGGCCTCTTGTGGGATCGATTCATCTACATTCTTATTCTGCGAAACCAAACTTGACGCAACACGGCCAAAATTAAGATGGTTCTCTACCTTGTTATGGCACGAGTGATTACCCAGCTTTACCGTTTGTCTAAAAGCCAACACTGCAGTTTCAATATCATTAATTTCCTGTGCGACATTGGCAAGTCTCTCTTGACGAAGGATTGCTATTGGCGATTGAGTTACCGCATCTCGCAACACGCCTTCCAATGCTTCGAACTCATCTCTAGATGAATAAATTTCTGCGAGAACATCATAGGCTTGCATACAAAAAGGATTTTTTTCGAGAACATCTTTTAATATTTGCTTTGCGGTTTCACTGTCATTTTTAGCTGACATAACCCTCGCCATCCCTACTCTTGCCCACTCTAACTCGCGTTCTTCCAGAACCTCCTTGTACACAACGCTAGCTAAATCCCACTCGCCGTTACTCAAATACAACTCTCCAAGTACTTTCTGGCAAAGCGAACTAGATCTATTGTTCGCCAATATCTGCTTATTAAGCTGGGAAATCGCAAAGTTATTTTCATTCTTGTCGATAGCTTTGTAGATTGGCAACATGATGTCGCGTTGCTTTAACAAGTGATCTAAACGTTGCTGTAAGGAACGACCGCTTATGGGTTTGGTGAGATAGGAATCCGGCTCGTAATCATATGCGGCCATAATGATAGAACGACTGGACTCTGCGGATACGATTAGGAACAGCGTTTTCCTACTGAGTATTTTGCGGTAACGTAGCTCTTCCAGTATTTGCTGGCCATTCTGACCATTTCCAAGATTGTAGTCACACAATATAAGATCAAAATCGTTTTCTCGACAAAGTTGTATGGTGTCGGGACCAGAAACAGAGGAAAGTATTTCTTTAACCCCAAAACTTTCCAACATTTTCATCAAAGTTTTTCGGAAGTTATCAAAGTCATCTATCACCAGTGCCTTCAACTTGTGATAATTCCTATACGACATCGACCACTTTCCTTAACCTATTGATTTTACGACAATTATTCATTAACGATTTTTTGGCTTCGATCTAATCAGCATAGACTATGGAATCGATCATGACTGCAGATTAATCGTCTAGCGCTTGTTTACCTACCGCTTAACAGCGACTAAAATCCGCCCCCCAACCATGTTTTGAAATGACAGTGAGTGCTTGTGAGTCATAAATCTGTAGACACCCTATTCTCCTCCCCTCTGTCGAGCATCAGCGGCTTCAAATTTGATCAATCTGTAGTCGATGTATTTCCCGATATGATTTCCCGGTCTGTACCAGGATATGAAGCCATCGTTAAAATGATTGGCGAAATCGCGGGAAGATATGCCCAAGAAAACAGTCATTGCTATGATCTGGGATGCTCGTTAGGCGCCTCAACACTGTCTATGTATGAGGCGATTGACGCCAAGCAAGTAAAAATAATTGCGATCGACAATTCACCTGAAATGATTAAGCGCTGCGGGGAAATAATTCCTCCCTCACAGTCTTTGGAGTTTCGCTGCGATGATATTAGTGCGTGTGAAATTAACAACGCTTCCGTCGTGGTATTAAATTTTACATTACAATTTATCCCACTGAATCAACGAAGCGCTCTGATTCAGAAAATTTACTCTGGTTTAAGACCAAACGGAATTTTAATTCTTTCAGAAAAAATTTGTTTTACCGATAAAGAACACCAATCATTGATGACAGATTTACATCATAATTTTAAAAAATCGAACGGGTATTCTGATTTAGAAATAGCACAAAAGAGAAGTGCTATAGAAAACGTATTGATTCCTGAATCAATTTCAGATCATATCAACCGTTTTAAAAACGCAGGCTTCGCTAGCAGCGATGTCTGGTTTCAATGCTTAAATTTTTGTTCGCTGATCGCCATCAAATCATGATCAAATATTTTCAATCGCTACAAAAATATTTATTAGAAAGCGAGTTACTCAGCTGGGGTAAGCAGCTAGAAAATATTGTCGCCAACGGCTTGAACCCTCAGCGTTTTGGCGACCTTCCCGCCTGGCGGAACGTTTTAGAAAACCTTCCCGCCGTCAACAGTGATTCTTATGATTTTCGAACGCAAGTACGAATAGGGAGCGATGAAGAAACGGATGTAAATCTAAAAGATGAAATTCGTAAACTTCTACAAGATCTGATTCCTTGGCGAAAAGGACCCATCGACATTCACGGAACGCATATTGATTCTGAATGGCGATCGGATTGGAAATGGCAAAGGCTAAAACCTCATATTAATGATTTGACAGGGAAATTAGTGCTCGATGTTGGCTGTGGAAACGGCTACCACTGCTGGCGCATGCTAGGTGAAGGGGCCTCTCGCGTGATTGGCGTCGACCCCTCACCCCGATTCGTTCTGCAATTTCTCGCAACAAAACACTTTGTTACTAATTACCCGCGGAAGAACTCTATCCCTCCAATTGATGTAATCCCTGCAACACTTGACGATTTAAGCTTGCCAATGCCGGTTTTTGACAGCGTTTTTTCGATGGGTGTTCTTTATCATCGCCCATCCCCGATTGATCATTTAAAACAACTGAAATCTTTACTCAAACCTGGGGGTCAATTAATACTGGAAACTTTGGTAATTGAAGGTGAGCTTGGTGAAATCCTTGTTCCAGAAAAACGCTACGCAATGATGAACAATGTGTGGTTTATTCCCAGCGCCCTGACACTTGTCAGCTGGTTAAAAAAATTGGGGTTTAAGAATCCACGTATTGTCGACATCAATCAAACTTCAACAAAAGAACAAAGAAAAACTGATTGGATGCATTTTCATTCCTTAAGTGATTTTTTAGACCCTGACAATACGCGGCTAACCTGCGAAGGTCACCCTGCACCGGTGAGGGGAATTATTCTCGCAGAAGTAGAGTGAAAGTATTCCACTCTTAATTCTGACTGGAACGTCAAGTAACTCATTCGCAATTCCTAAACATAACCTTATCTTTACTCATTTTTTGTTCGGCTTTTCCGCAAAGTATGTGTATTATCAACGGCAACTTGTGCTGATCTTCGCGATCTATATGGCCGCGCCAGCGTCTGGGGGAATAGGAAGATCGAACCACAAGTGACTGCCCTACGACTTTAAACGTAAAAATATCGTTACTCTACAATGGATTATCTGCCATTGTTCACAAGTTCATCTAACTTGGCGGAGTAGTTTTGTGTGATCCTTTTTGGGTGGATTGTTAGTTTCAACACCCATTTATTTTGAATCACGACGATTCAAACGCGGCGAAGAGGATTATTGACCTCAATGCGCGCAAATGATGTGGCGGAGAGCGACAAAAATGTTAGCAAAAGAAATGAAAGATTGGCCGCAAGAGCCAAGCCAACAAAAAGAAGATACCGAATCCAAGACCGAGTTAGAGAGTGAAGAGCCGCAATCAATGACTGATGACGCTCCGCCCCTAGAATTTATCCACGAAGCGGTTAAGACTGAACTCCTTAGCGATAAAAAAGAGTATAAGCGCTTAAAGGAGCTCTCGACTGGATTGGGCTGGCTTAAGGGTTTGATCGATCACGAACGCGATCGTCACATTGAATCAAAACTATTAACACTTAAACTACTCTACGCTGGATATTTTGGTACCAAAGGCCGGATTGCCAAATATGCCAATAATCCATGCGCTATCCGAGATGCTATTAAATTCTGTAAAGAAAATGATCTCCAGCCTCCTGAGTGGACCCTCAACTATATTCACGGCTTAATGCTTGGCTTGGAAAACCTGCCCAGTGAAGAAGATGAAAAACGCTGGAAAGCCTTGATGAAGCTACTCGAAGTAGCCTCGATCTGGGAAAAGAAGTTAAAGGATGGGATGTCTAATCTCACAATTAACGCCCATTTTCGAAGAAATGGTGTCAGCGAGGAGATCATCAAATACGCACAGTCGTTTATTGATACAGAACTAAAAGAAGAACAAGCCCAGACTGAACTTGAGAAAAAATTTAACGTTTAGGCAAGGCAACCCTGCCCGCGCTATCACTGCGAAACAGCAGATACTGTTTTACAGACTCAATAACTCTTCTTGCCTCCGATCCCGTCGAGTTCGACGGTCGACGTCGACCCGTTGGCCCATCAACCCAACATCCGAATCTCTCCGGGCGTCTCTGCGACGATCTGGAATATGCTCATAGACACAGCGGCATCGCACGCTCTGCTGACAATCTGGCAAAGGTATCATCGGCGCCTGAGCACACAAGAACGCTTGGCCGGCTAAAGAACGAGCCGCTTCACAAGAATCTCGCCTAGCATGGATACGCACTGCTTGATAGGGACTCACTGAAGAATCATTTTTCTTGGGTGCGCGTTTGATACTTCCTAAGGTCCTTTTGCTTCCCCTTTTCCGAAATAAAAACTCAAACATATACATGCTCTCATTTGCTCGACTTCATCCCTACGCCTCCACGCTTTCGCGCGAGCCGCTCCGAGCTGAGATTTATACTGGATAACAATTAGAGCAACAAGACAGAAAAAGTTAATTTGAAAAAGATGCGAATGGTGCATCAGAAAGAAGTGCTATCACTTACGGAGAATTAACCCTTCCTACAATTTTACAGAGAAATTTTTAACATCTGATAAGCAGAGTGGAATTGCCAACTGAATTTAGCTATTACTTATCACAAAACTGTCGGTATTATTCTGTAATAACATCGAGATTAATTAGCTCGCCATCTAGATGAACCGTGACCACGAGCGGCCGACAACATACTTCACAATCTTCTGTATAACTGTGATCCCCTTGAGAACAATCGACCAACAACGATATTTGCTCGCCACATGAAGGACACTGGATAGATTTTTCTTCAACAATGTTCAATAGAAACCTGACTTGACCGAATTACACAGCCTCGGCATTTTCATCATTAGGATTATTTTTAGGTTCCGGCGTACGTTTTTCTTTTAGACTACAAAGGCTAATCACGCTCCAGCCGGGTCCAGGAACAAATTCTCCATTTTCGACAAAAATTTGAATCCAACCATTTGGACCGATTGCGAAGAGAGGAATCAACAAATCGTCCGCGTTTTCCAATAGTTGTGAAAAAGAAAACTCTTCAGACAACTTCGTCGTGCGGATCTCCACATCTTTACTTAACAAGCTTGCGAATTTACTAAAAGTCAGCTCCTTGTCAAAAAGTGTATAACCCCTGTGTTCGCTTGCAGCCTGATGCCGTTCCTCGACCGCACTGCTTGCCGAATTTGAAACTGCTAATGTGTAAATATTTTGCAAACCAAATTCACTTCGGTACCGCATTCCCGCCATTACATTCAAGGGGTGGCGAGGTGACAATGCTAGAAGCTTGCCGATTCCAACCAAATCCAGATGTTGATCCGCATATTCCGATACTGGGTTTCCATAAAAAGTTTCTAAACCTTCCATTCTCGCCGCACGAATATTTTCCCAACTTGAATCCGTTAACAACACACGAAAACCATTTTTCATCAGCGCCGCGCCGATTGCTCGCGCGACAGGGTTAGCGCCAACGATCAAAAATCCCTTAGGTGAAGGTTCCGCTACTTTCAAGGCCTTAGCCAAACTACGTGACGTTGCGCTTTGAAGAACAACGGTTCCAATAATAACGATGAATGTTAAAGGTACTAAAATCGCTGCCTGTTCTTCACCCGCTTTTTCCAATCGAATTGCAAACAGGGCCGACACCGCCGCTGCTACAATTCCGCGAGGAGCTATCCAGGAGAGCAAAGCTTTCTCTTGCCACTTTAATGACGAACCAAATGTTGAAGCAATTACCGAAAGCGGCCTAGCGATAAATTGCATAATCAATAATAGGATTAACGGCGCTACGCCCAAAACCAAAATATCATCGAACGTTAATCTGGCAGCTAATAAAATAAATAATCCGGAAATTAAAACAACGGTCAAATTTTCTTTAAAATTAAGAATTTCATCGATATGCAAATCTTTTTGGTTAGCCAACCACATTCCCATTAGCGTCACCGCCAACAGTCCTGATTCATGGGCCAAATAATCCGAAAAACTAAATACAGAAAAAACCAGAGATAAGGTCGCTAAATTTTGTAAGTATTCTGGAATCCAGCGATTTCGTAAAATAACGCTTAAAAACCAGCCCCCTAATATGCCAAGCAAGACGCCAACGCCAACAACTTCAAAAAACGCCAGACTACCGTGTAAAAAACCTGCGGCGTTACTTTGGGCGACGATAACTTCGTAAACAACAACGACCAACAAAGCGCCTATTGGGTCTATTAAAATACCTTCCCAACGCAAAATATTTGCAATTGAAGAATTTGGTCTAACCGTCCTTAGCATAGGAACAATTACCGTTGGCCCCGTTACAACGGTGAGCGCACCAAATAAAATACTTAAACCCCAGCGTAGATCAAATAAATAATGTGCCGCTACCGCTACCACACACCAAGTAATCGCCGCTCCCACAACTACCAAGCGCCAGACAACTTTACGTTGAGTTCTTATTTCTTCGAAATTTAACGTTAAACTCCCTTCAAATAAAATAACCGCTACTGAAAGCGAGATTAAAGGAAACAACAGGTCACCAAATAATAAATCGGGGTGCAGTAACTGAGTAGTTGGCCCCAATATAATTCCCGACGCCAAAAGAAACAAAATGGCTGGCAACTTGACCCGCCAAGCTAACCATTGACAGCCAAAAGCAACGATTCCGATGACGGCGATAGTCATCATTGTAGATTCAGACATAACAAAACTCTGTAAAACTAAAATATTCCGTTTTTTAAAACGGCCCTTTTCAACTCTTAGTCACAATATCTTTATACTTATATTATTAAACTCAGCGGATTTACTCCTCGGGTACTGCAACTGTAAATGCAAAACCCCCAGAATGAACACTGTTATCGCCTTCGATGACAGCGGACCAGCTGACCGAATAATTTCCATTTGGTAACGGGTGATCATCTATTTCAATCATTAAGTCATCTGCTCCCATCGTGTGAAAACGGCTCAGGGATACTTCGCCATTTTCGCCTGTCAAAGTCAAACTGCTTTTCTCAATATCAGGCAAAGCACTTAGGTAAACTCGTAGTGTTCGCGGGTGACGCTCTAAAACTTCACCTGCCGCTGGTTCGGAACGTAAATATACTGGGCTACTTTCTTCAACTACCTTTTGTTCCTCAGCCTTACTACACGCAATTTGTAGAAAACTAACGGACAGTATTAATGAAAAAAATATTTTGCTGATAAACGATGAATAATACTTCATCTCGTACCTCTCCTATTTATTCTCAGTCAATTGTCATTATTTTTAGATTGTGAATGATGGAATCACACTCTCCTTTAAAAATCCAGCAACTCCTGATCAGCGCAGAGTGCGAGCCACTGCTTAATACCTTCGCTCTTATATTTTCGTTTATGAATTATTATATATAGCCAACGTTTAAAATCTCGGTTCTTAACTGTAATAGGAATCAAACTACCTCGCTCAAACGCATCTTTTAAAGTGATTTTCGAAAGACAGCCAATACCAAGCCCTTGTTCAACAGCTCGCTGAATTGCCTCTGTGTGCTGTAGCTCCAATAAAACATTCAATTTTGGTAGTAAATCGTGCATTGCACGATTAAAGGTTTGCCTGGTACCTGACCCTGACTCCCGTAATACCCAAGAAGCCTCTAGTAAATCATCGTCGGTGATCGTCTTCTTCTTTGCAATCGGATGGGAAGGCGAACAAAAGACACACAGTTCATCTCTCAACCACGGACTCACTTCCAAATCCGGATTGTTTATTTCACCTTCGATCAAACCAACATCAAGTTCAAAATGCGCAATTTTATGAGCAATGGTCTCTGTATTGGCGACCTCGACATTTACCCTCGCATCTGGGTTGTCGTCCAAGAACTGTCTTATCATTGGCACCGTTAAATAGTTACCAATACTGAGCGTGGCACCGAGTTTGAGGGATATCGAATTGGATTTATTCGCCAGTAAATTCTCTAGCTCCTGTGCTCGCTCCACTAAAGCTTCTGCCTTTGCCTGTAAGGAGCGACCAACATCATTCAATTGCAGGCGTTTACCTACACGGTCAAACAAGCTGAGATCAAACTGCGATTCAAGCTCTTTAAGTGCACCACTGGCCGCACTTTGCGACATCGCTAAGCTTTCCGCCGCCTTTGTCAGGTTTTCTTGCTGCGCGGTTGCTAAGAATATTTCGAGTTGCCGCAGAGTGTATCTCATGACGATGCCCTCCTATAGATTGAGAACGCACAAAGGCTATCATTCAGACCTGTTATCACGGGTTATCGGTTATTCCGAATATAATAATCTAAATTATCCATTTTACCGATATTAATACTTGGGGGTATAGTTCTGCAATCTTTTATTTATTACCACGAGTCGAAAAATGAGCCAATTGAGAGAAGAAACCGTCACCAGCGTTCACCACTGGAACGAAAACCTATTCAGCTTTACGACGACAAGAGATCCTAGCTTTCGCTTCAAAAATGGTCACTTCACTATGATTGGTCTGCGAGATGAAAATAAACCCCTACTTCGAGCCTACAGTATTGCTAGCGCCAATTATGAGGAGGAACTCGAGTTCTTCAGTATTAAAGTTGAAAACGGCCCACTAACCTCCAAATTGCAGCATTTGAAAGTGGGCGATTCAGTTTTGGTCAACAACAAACCTACTGGCACCTTAATTCTCGATAATCTATTGCCGGGCAAACACCTCTACCTACTCAGCACCGGAACGGGTTTAGCGCCATTTATCAGCATTATTAAAGACCCAGAGATTTATGAAAATTTTGATAAGGTTGTTTTGGTACACGGAGTACGGGAAATTGATGAGCTCGCTTATGCAGATATCATCTGTACCGAACTGCCAAACAACGAATACTTCGGTGACGTGATTAGGAACAAACTTATTTACTATCCGACGGTTACCCGCGAAGCTTTTCAAAACACAGGTCGCTTAACCGACCTGATAAAAACCGGAAAACTATTTAGCGATATTGAGCTCCCGCGCCCCAATTTGAATGATGACCGCTTTATGATTTGTGGCAGCCCAGCGATGCTCAAAGACACCTGCGCGATTCTCGACGAAAGAGGGTTTAAAGAAACACGCCAAGGAATCGCCGGGCACTATGTAATCGAACGCGCATTCGTCGAAAAATAAAATCTGACTCATCACACTCTGTCTATCATTAGCCAGGGTGCGATTTTTCTTATAGATTCCATTTGCCTTTCCATTGTTTCGTTCTTGATCCCTATCGCTTATCATCGCTTGCAGATTGGCCTGTTTTGCATGCCAACAACAACTCCAAACTTTTTAGTTCGAGGAATTGAGCAATGGCGATTGGCGGTGGTTTTAAGGCGGTTAAGAGTGTTGCCCGCTACTCATTAAAGATCGGCCCGCTGAAGCTCTTAGAAACCTTGAAGTCTAAGAACGCTTGTAAAGCCTGCTCTTTTGGTACTGGAGGGCAGAATGGTGGAATTCGAAACGAAAGTAACAAGGGTATCGAATTTTGTAACAAAAATATTCAAGCACACCTCAGCGACATCCGCGAAGGAATAGCCAATACTTTATTCTTTGAAAAATCGATTCACGAACTTAGTCAATTGAGCGGCAAAAAACTCGAAGATTTGGGTAGGCTCGCAACCCCTCTTTACAAAAAGCAAAACCAACAGCATTACTCTCCGATATCTTACGAAGACGCACTCGATAAAATCGTAACGCGCTTAAAACAAACTGAACCCGATCGCAGTTTTTTTTACGCTTCTGGGCGCTCCTCCAACGAAGCGGCATTTACTCTGCAACTACTTGCAAGGCTCTACGGCACAAACAATATCAACAATTGTTCTTACTACTGTCACCAGGCATCTGGTGTCGGTTTACACTCAACCATTGGCACCGGTACCGCCACGATTCAATACGACGATTTAAATAAAGCCGATTGTATTTTTGTCTTTGGTGCAAACCCCGCGTCAAATCATCCGCGATACTTGAAAACATTAATTCAATGTCGACGCCGAGGTGGAAAGGTCATCATCGTCAACCCCGCCAAAGAACCGGGTTTAGTTAAGTTTGCATCACCCAGTGATTTATTATCCATGCTAAAAGGCGGTGAAGAAATTGCATCGACCTATATTCAACCGCACCTAGGTGGCGATTTGGCTTTAATACAAGGCATCGCCAAATGGATAATAGAGAACAATCACCATGATCAAGAATTTATTCAAAACTGCACCGATGGTTTCAGTGAATACACTACAAATATTACAGGGCTACCCTGGCAAGAAATAATTTCGAACTCCGGCGTAAGCTTTGAAGAAATAGAAAAAATAGCCCAACTCTACTGTCAGGCTAAACACGTAGTGTTTAGTTGGAGCATGGGATTGACGCATCATCTTCACGGCGTAAGCAATATCGAAGCAATCGCGTCCTTAGCACTGTTACGTGCAATGATTGGAAAACCTGGTGCTGGTTTATTGCCGCTTCGCGGGCACAGCAACATTCAAGGCATGGGCTCAATGGGCTTTACTCCGCAATTAAAAACAGCGATAGAAAAAAAGCTAGAAGCGAAACTCGGCAGCATGCTGCCCAGGAGCCTCGGGAAAGACACCATGAGCTGCATGCTCGCCAGTGCGAAGAATGAAATGGATTTGGCTTTCATTCTTGGTGGGAATTTACTCGCCGCCAACCCCGACACTGATTTCGCTACCAAAGCCTTAGGTAACATTCCTTTTAAGTGCTTCCTTAGCTCTACGCTCAATCAAAGCCATTTAAACGGAGTAAATGATGAAGTTGTCATTCTTCCGATTAAAGTTCGCGACGAAGAAACTCAATCAACTACTCAAGAATCCATGTTTAATTTTGTTCGCATGAGTGACGGCGGCATAAAACGATTTCCACAACTGCGTTCAGAAGTCGATTTGATTCGTGAAATCGGAGAAAAGCTAATAAGTAAAAGTATTTTTGATTTTTCGATATTCTCAAGCCATCATTCAATACGACAATTTGTCGGCGACATTGTGCCAGGTTTCAGACAGCTCTCGAATATAGACGCTAGCAAGGAAGAGTTTCACATCGAAGGTCGCACACTTCACCAACCTGTCTTTCCAACAACGAATGGCAAAGCAGTTTTCAAATTCAACTCACTACCTAACAGGGAGAATACTGAATTTCGATTAACTACTGTGCGCAGCGAAGGGCAATTTAACTCTATTATTTATGATGAGCAGGATGTCTATCGGGGACAAACATCAAGAGATGTACTAATGATGAATCCCGAAGACATGATTGAATTTGGTTTTAGAAAAAATCAAAAAGTAAATTTACGAAGTAAAACAGGACAACTAAATAATCTGACGATCAAGCCTTTCGATATTCGTCGCGGTAACGTAATGACCTACTACCCGGAAGCAAACGTGTTAACGTCGCGAGAGGTTGATAGCAAAAGTCAGACTCCCGCTTTCAAAGCTTTAGCTGTAGACATCCAAATCGCTTAGGGTTTTTAACACAAGCAATATTCGCTAGCCAAACAATAAACTTACGAAGATTTGCTATGACCCAGCAACCATCGAAATCATTACGCCGGCTGCAACGGCAGAACCAATTACACCCGCAACGTTTGGACCCATCGCATGCATCAACAAGAAATTTTGCGGATTAGATTCCAAACCAATCTTATTCGAAACCCTTGCCGCCATCGGAACTGCTGATACACCCGCAGAACCAATGAGAGGGTTAATTTTTTGTTTGCTCAACACATTCATTAACTTCGCCATCAGTACACCCATTGCTGTACCAATTGCGAAAGCGACAACACCGAGAACTAAAATTCCAATTGTTTTTGGGTCTAAAAACTTATCTGCAGCTAATTTCGAACCTACCGAAAGACCGAGAAAAATAGTTGTAATATTTATCAAGGCGTTTTGCGCTGTGCTACTCAATCGTTCAACAACGCCACATTCTTTCATCAAATTACCGAAGCAAAACATACCTAACAAAGGTGCGGCGGCAGGTAACAACAATGCGACTAATATTAACAATAAAAGCGGGAATACAATTTTCTCTCGCTTCGCTACGGTTCGTAACTGAACCATTGTTATTTTTCTTTCTTTTTCTGTGGTGAGTAATTTCATGATGGGTGGCTGAATGAGAGGAACCAGAGCCATATATGAATAAGCGGCAACTGCAATAGCTCCCAACAAATCCGGCGCCAAAATACTCGATACATAAATCGCCGTTGGGCCATCAGCACCGCCGATAATACCGATTGCTGCGGCGTCAGCAATTGAAAAATCCATTATCCCTGCCGCAGATAAACCTACCGCACCTAATACCGTTGCGAAAATTCCAAACTGTGCAGCGGCACCTAAAAATAACGTTTTAGGGTTCGCCAATAGCGGCCCAAAATCAGTCATCGCCCCAACACCCATAAAGATGACAAGTGGTGCGACACCGCTTGCAATAGCAGCGGTATAAAATGTGTAGAGCATTCCATCGGAATACCCTGCCGCTTCAACTAAATGTTGTATAGATGCTTGGATACTAGGGTCTGCAGTGTGAATCGCATCAAGCAACACTTTCGGCGCTTCAGAGTTCATAAAACCTAAGCTTGTAGCAATCGCGACCTGGATGTCCAAGTCGCCACTCAACAACGCGTTTTCAAGCGCTGAATAACCGAGGCCTGCACCAGGAATATTGGCGAGGATGCCACCAAAGCCGATTGGAACGAGTAAAAGAGGTTCAAAATTTTTACGAATCGCTAAAAACAGCAAGGCTAAACCAATGACTATCATGGCTAACTGGCCACCGCTTACTTGATACAAGCCGGTGTCATGCCACAATTGCAGTAAATTATCTGTCATTCGACAGTTCCTAAATTAAGTACAAAAAAAATTGAATAAATTTAATTATTCAATCGCTAATAACAAATCCCCAACCGCGACCGAGTCACCCTCACGAACGTTAATGGATCGAATAACACCGGCATTAGAGGCGCAAACATCTGTTTCCATTTTCATCGCTTCGAGAACTATCAGGCGCTCACCGGCAGCTACGGTTTGGCCAGTCTTAACCAAAATTTTAATAATATTGCCCGCCAGGGGAGCGGGAACTGCTTGCGCGTGTGTCGAAGACTGACCAGAAGGTGTGCTCGTCGGTTCTCCAGAACCTGACAAGCTCACAATACCTGTTAAATCACCGCCTTCATTAACCGTGACGGTATAACTTTTACCGTCAAGGTTAACCGTGTAAATTTCTTCACCTTCTTCATTCTTAACCACTGCACGCTCATTCCCTGAAGGTACAGGTTCAAATGCAGAAGGGTTGTTTCGATTTTTAAGAAATTTTAAACCGATTTGTTGAAACAAAGCGTAAGTTAATACATCGTCTATTTGATTTTCACCAGAGGATAATTCTATGTTGTCCTCTTTTGCTTTTGATACCAACTCGTTAGTTAAGGTATCCATTTCGTCTTCAATAAGGTCTGCGGGTCGGCACGTTATCGCTTCACCACCTTCCAACACTCTATCTTGAAGTTCTTTATTGACCGGAGCGGGTGTTAAACCGTATTCACCTTTAAGGACCGCTGCGGTTTCTTTGGTAATAGATTTGTAACGCTCTCCAGACAAGACATTAATGACAGATTGCGTTCCAACAATCTGCGAGGTCGGCGTCACCAAAGGAATGAACCCTAAATCTTTTCTGACGATAGGAATTTCTGACAGCACTTCGTCGAGACGATCCCCGGCTCCTTGTTCTTTTAATTGGTTTTCCATGTTGGTCAACATACCGCCAGGAACTTGAGCGACTAAAATGCGCGAGTCTGTTCCTCGCAATGAACCTTCAAATTTTGCGTATTTTTTTCGTACTTCTCTAAAGTAAGCTGCGATAGACTCTAATAATTCGATGTTTAAACCGGTGTCACGCTCAGTACCCTGTAATGCCGCCACTATTGTTTCGGTTGGGCTATGACCGTAAGTCATCGACATTGAAGAGATAGCGGTATCAACATTATCAATCCCCGCCTCGATGCATTTTAAATAAGTCGCGGTCGATAAACCGGTTGTTGCGTGACACTGCATGTGAATTGGAATATCACACGCTGCCTTTAATCGCGACACTAATTCAAAACCATCGTAAGGACGCAACAAACCCGCCATGTCTTTAATAGCGATGGAGTCCGCCCCCATGTCTTCGATCACTTTGCCCTGCTCTACCCAAGCATCAATCGTGTGCACAGGACTTAAGGTGTAAGAAATTGTTCCTTGCGCGTGCTTACCTACTTTTTTAACTGCTGCTAAGGCTGTCTTAATATTTCGCATGTCATTCATCGCATCAAACACACGAAAAACGTCAACACCATTTACCGCTGCCCTTTCGACGAATTTTTCTACTACGTCATCGGCATAATGACGATAACCTAATATATTTTGCCCGCGAAATAACATTTGCATGGGCGTGTTAGGCATCGCTTTTTTTAGCTCTCGAATTCGATGCCAGGGATCTTCTCCAAGGTATCGAATGCATGCATCGAAGGTAGCTCCACCCCATGTCTCAAGAGACCAAAAACCTACCTGATCCAATTTTTCTGCAATCGGAAGCATGTCATCAAGTCGCATGCGGGTAGCAAAAAGAGATTGGTGTGCATCACGCAAAACTACGTCGGTGATACCAAGTGATTTTTTTGTTTCGGTCATAATAAAATGCCTTTGCAGAATATATTCGTATCACAAAATTACTTAATTAAATCGACTAGTACGAATCAATATTTTTTGAGTTTTATGGATTTAGTTTTTTAAGAACGGTTTCGATGTTGTTCAATAGCCAATTTAATAATAGCCAATGTTTTTTCATCAGGTATGTCGCTAGAAGTTTCAGTAGTCGCCGCTAAAGTCTCAGTGGGCGCAGCTAAGTCAGGAAAGTATTTTTGTATCGACGCCGACATAAATGACATCATAATAATTAGCATCGCCAAAAACACGAATACCGTACCCATACCCAACAACATCAAATTGAGGCCTTCGGAAAGCAAATCGTTACTCATATTAAAAAGGCTCCAATTTCAGTAATCGCCAAACCAAGACAAGATCATATGCAAGCAAGTTCGCCAGTCTCGGTTTAATACAGTTGACTAATTATAAAAGCGGACATTATCACGCAGGTTTAAACCGCACGACAATTTAAAGATAAATCAGAAGATTTATAACTCGATCGACAACAGAGTGCCTAAAATGCCCAATACCCTAGTAGTTATGGCCGTTAATGTAACTGGATTGCACTAAACTGGCAACCATAGGGACGATGCTTCAATGTAGAATTTAGTAAGGAAACGTTACTGAGAATACCGTAACGAAGGCCCAGGAGAGTGAAGTAACTCGCTTATTTTATCAGCCAAGATTCCAAGATCGGTAATCGGTTTGTATAGTACATTGCCTGCCGAGATCCCCAGGTTCTCAAGCATCTCAGAAACTCGATATTCTTGGGAGCCTGTATGAATAATAAACTTCGTCCCAGGCTTTAATCCCAAGGCAGTTTTAACAAAACGCTCTCCATCGACACCGCCCAGACGTAAATCCACTAGAACTAAATCGGGGTTAAAAGCTGACAATTTAACCAATCCAGATTCTGCCGACCCCGTCGTGAGCACTTGGTAACCGTCATCCTCCAAATAAGCAGCGAGGTTTTCTCTAAGTAACTCTTCGTCATCAATCACCAAAATTCGTCGCATATTTATACCAATTTACGCAGTTTCGTACTCGTTACCGTATTAATAACATTGGGCAAAGCATAGCCCGCGGAATGTGAATTCGCTACTATTTGGCACTCCATACAGAATTTTAGTCACAATTGTTAGTTCTCGGCGCTACAGTTAATGCTCATCAAAAGGAATCTTTCTAGCTTTTGGGAGACAAAGTCAGATCCACGAACTAAGCGGGCGTCATAGCGTGTTACAACTAGGTTCTGATTCAATCAATAGGCCTGCTGAATCGATTTAATAAATTCCATGCTAGACTTTAGCGCTCAATTAACCCCTTGATTTTTTTGAACCTGTGAGATTAAAAGATGCTGCGACAAATATTGATAACCTTTTTTTTAGTAAGCTTTTCTTGCGTTGGATTTACACAAACTGAGAAACCTTTTACTGGCAGCATAGCGTCCGGCAAAAATGGCGTTGTTACTTCCCGCTCGGAAATAGCCTCACAGGTTGGAATCGATATACTTAAACAAGGTGGAAACGCAATTGATGCTGCAGTCGCTACTGGATTTGCACTGGCCGTTACCTATCCTTCTGCTGGGAACGTAGGCGGTGGTGGATTCGCCGTTGTACATCTAGCGAATGGAAAAGTCGTCACGTTGGATAGTCGAGAACGAGCACCGGCGGCAGCGCATCGCGACATGTATTTAGATGAAGACCGCAATATTATTCGCGGACTTTCTACACGAACTCGAAAAGCGACGGGGGTTCCTGGCAGTGTCGATGGTTTGTTATTGTTGCTTAACACTTATGGAACAATGGATCGTCATCAAGTATTGGCGCCAGCAATAGAACTCGCCGAAAAAGGTTTTCCCTTAGATGTTGATTTGGCGAGTCAATTTTCAAGGGTATTGAGTTCCATGGGTGATTACCCCGGCTCACTCGCAAAATTTTCGAAAGATGGCAAAGCATATGATGCTGGAGACATTTGGAAGCAACCCGATCTAGCTAAAACTCTACGCGCAATTGACGACCACGGACGAGATGGTTTTTATAGTGGCGATGTCGCGAGAAAAATTGTTGCTGAAATGAATCGCGGTGCCGGCATAATTACTGAAAAAGATTTGCAGGATTACAAATCGGTGTGGCGTGAACCCGTCCAAGGTACGTACAGAGGGTATGAAGTGTGGAGCATGGCTCCGCCCTCTTCAGGCGCCCTCATCGTTCAGATGTTAAATTTTCTCGAACCTTACGACATTAAAAAAATGGGCTGGGGAAGCGCGGAAACAATTCACTTAATGGTCGAAGCAGAACGTCGCGCTTACGCCGACCGCGCCCAACATCTTGGTGATCCTGACTTTTACAATGTGCCACTCGCGATGCTGACTTCAAAAGAATATGCGAAAACAAGATTCCAAGATTTTGATCCCAACAAGGCGAGCTTAAGTACAGAAATTGGCGCTGGTAGCCTCCCCGAAGAAAGCCCACAAACAACTCACTTTTCCGTCATGGACGGCAAAGGTAATGCCGTTGCCTTAACCACAACCTTAAATAGTAGTTACGGAAATAAAATTGTTGCTGAAGGTACTGGAATTTTATTGAACAACGAAATGGATGACTTTTCTTCAAAAGAAAACGAAGCAAATCAATTTGGTTTACTTGGAAAAAGTGCAAATGCTATTGAGCCAGGAAAAAGAATGCTGAGCTCCATGTCTCCGACAATCGTAACCAAAAATGACAAACCCTTTTTGGTAACTGGATCACCGGGTGGCTCAACAATAATCACAACCGTATTCCAAGTTATTATCAATGCAATTGATCACGACATGAACGTCGCTGATGCCGTTGCCGCACCGCGTTTTCACCACCAATGGATGCCCGACGCTATTTTACACGGGCCTTCTGCAATTTCTTCGGATGCAAAAGAAGCGCTTGAAAAAATGGGGCATATCGGCATAA
Source organism: Aurantivibrio infirmus (assembly GCF_054767315.1). Lineage (NCBI taxonomy): Bacteria > Pseudomonadati > Pseudomonadota > Gammaproteobacteria > Cellvibrionales > Cellvibrionaceae > Aurantivibrio > Aurantivibrio infirmus. The sequence continues at coordinate 82,899 of NZ_BAAFSK010000008.1, read as the reverse complement.
ACGGACGCTTCAGAGGCGGCATTGGCGATGCCAATAGCATTATGTATGACGCAGAAAACAAAGTAATAAGTGGTACAAAAGATCCGAGAAATGAAGGCGGAGCGATCGCCTATTAAGGTTTTTGATTTTTTACTGTAACGCGAAATAATAAAAAGGGAGCAACTGCTCCCTTTTTTTAAACAAGTAATTGATTATTTATTACAAGTTATAACCTGACTCTTCATGCAATGTAATATCCAAACCTTGCGTTTCTTCTTCTTTGGTCACGCGAATTCCGCTGGTGACAAAGCCCGTGACTTTTAAAATAATAAATGTCACAACTGCCGTGTATACAATGGTCGTAACAACAGCAATCGCCTGAACACCAAATTGCTGGCCAATACTGGTAATGCCATCATCTAAAAACCCTTGGCCGCTAAAGATACCGATTTCTGTTGAAGCAAATACCGCGACAAGCAAACTACCTAGAATTCCACCCACGCCATGTACCGGAAAAACATCTAAGGAATCATCAATAATTAATTTTCTTTTAATAAACTGTGTCGCAAAGAAACAAATAACACCAGCTGATAAACCAATGACTAGTGCCCCGGCGGGTCCAACAAAACCCGAACAGGGCGTTATCGTTCCTAAACCCGCAACCATTCCGGTTACGATACCCAAGACACTGGGCTTACCAAATTTAATTTTCTCCATTAAGATCCAAGAGAGCGACCCTGCCGCCGCCGAAATATGTGTCACCAACATTGCCATTGCCGCATCACCATTTGCAGCTAAAGCACTACCAGCATTAAACCCAAACCAACCAACCCATAACATTCCTGCGCCGGTAACCGCCATGGTCATGTTATGAGGAGGCATCGCCGTGTTAGGGAAGCCTTCGCGATTACCGATCACCAAGGCACACACTAGCGCCGCAACACCAGCCGTAATGTGAACAACAATTCCGCCAGCAAAATCCATCACACCTTTTTCACCAAGCCAACCACCGCCCCAAACCCAATGACAAATAGGTGCATAGACTAAAACGACCCAAAGGGCACTGAATAATAATAAAGAAGAAAACTTCATGCGCTCAGCAAAAGCACCTACGATCAATGCGGGTGTAATAATTGCAAAAGTGAGCTGAAACATGGAAAACAATGACTCTGGAATATCTCCATTCAAACTACCCTCACCCACTCCCGACATAAAGCTTTTGGCCATATTCCCAACCCAAGCTCCGCCGCCAGAAAAACTCAAACTGTACACGCCGATTATCCATAGAATGGAAACAAGACAAGCTATGGCAAAACATTGCATCAATACCGACAACACATTTTTTCGCCGAACCAATCCGCCATAAAAAAGCGAAAGCCCGGGAAGGGTCATAAACAAAACAAGTGCCGTCGCAGTCAAGATCCAAGCGGTGTTACCAGAATCTAATTCTTGCGCAAAAGCGAGCGACGGAAACAGGACCAACAACGGCGCTAGCCCAATATATTTCATTGGTTTTTTATTCATTCAGGGATCTCCAAGCCAATCTGAAAAATACTCATTTTTATTGTTTTTTGAACGCTGCTGAGACCCGGGTGTTTGCTTATTTAAGGTCAAGGTTGAACCACGGGTAAAACAGCTGACTAGTCGCGAGGGTACATTGATTTATACGCCAACAAGTCCATAGTTAAAAATAATGCCCCTCTTGGGGGCATTCAAACTGCATGATATCCAAACCTTCGATGAATATCAGCTAAAAACAATTGCAATCTCATAAAAAGAACACCTATTGAATTTTTATCCTTGTATTTCAATCAATTAAGCGTGAATTATAATGTTTTTTATTAACTCTCTTTCACTGCCAACTTCAGCATTTTGACTTGCTTGGTATCCCCTTGATAACTCACCGCCTCATAAAAACGAGTTACCTGCCCAAGCTGGTTGGACAACTCTGGATACTCCTTTGAAACTCTCTGCGCAAAAGCCCTCGGGCCCTCACCAATATTTCTCTTGATACCTTTCGACGCCAGCTTCTTTAGAAAACTCCGGTAAATCTTATCCTCCACTTTTACTACCGCTCTCCCGCCATTGAGAAAAAATATCAGACCGATAACCAGTAACATCAAGCCTCCACCCCCCAAAAGCAGAATGGCAATACGTAGCGCTGTTATTTCCCCAAGCAGCTTCCTAAGTACGTCGGCTTGAGATTCTTGGTCATAGCCCATCACCAAGCTGTGCCAATTGTATTCCAAGACTTCTAATCGCAACCTTAAGGAATTCAGTAAATTAATATGTCGGTAATTGTTCAGTGAAAGAATACCGCCAAACCTTCCAAACTCATCTGAGCTCAATGCGCTCAGCCCAGACTCGATGCGTTCAGGCGCCACCGCCGCAGTAGGATCAACCCGTACCCAGCCCTCACCTTCCAACCACACCTCAGCCCATGCATGTGCATCTAATTGCCTAACCACTAAAAAATCTTGAATAGGATTAAGCTCCCCTCCTTGATAACCAACGACAACACGAGCAGGAATTCCTGCCGCTCGCATCATCACCACAAAACTGCTGGCAAAATGCTCACAAAATCCTTTCTTAGTTTCCCATAGAAACTCATCAACACTATGATTACCCAGTAGCGGAGGTTCCAAGGTATAAGTAAACTCTTGGTTAAAATAATGTAATACGTCTTCGATAAAAGCGCGATCACTCGTTACCGCCATTCTCATTTCTTTTGCGCGCCCTATAGACACGGGGTTAAACCCTTGCGGTAATTCTAGTACGTTTAATTTTCTTGAAACTGAAAGGGAATCTTTTTCAAACTCATAGCGTAAAAACGAATTAACTGTGTATTGAGTCCTGACTCTAATTGGAGTTCGACTAACCAATCGGTTGTCTCGAGTTAAGCCTATAAAAGAATTCTGACTTTCTGCGGAAGCCAATGCATAAAGCCAACTTTGCTGCGTAGGTTCCAGAATAATTTCATACTCTACACCTTGACCAATTAGCACAATCCTATTTCGCCAAGCGGCTTTTTCATCTTGCAGCCAGTTAATCGGTGCGCCGCCTCTCCAACCTTGAAAACCACCTTGAGACCAACTCCGCCCATCGAACTCAGAAAAAACTAATCCCCTCCAGTAGAGAGAAGCGTTTGGCGGTGTTTGACCTTTAAATTTAACACGAAAAGCCATCGCATCACTTTTCGTCAAGCGGCTGAAATCACCGGGAGACATAGAATCACTGACCCCCGTTTGACCCGTATCCGTTGGTTGAGGAACTGCCCAAAGCGACCCAAACCTTGGAATAACCAAAAACAAAACGAACATTAACGGTACACTCTGCAGTATTAATGTGCTCGCCAACTTTAAACCGCGCCAAGGATATTTATGGCCACCACTTTGATACAGTCCTATCAACGCCGTGGTATTAATAATGACAACAATAAAAATATAAGCAGTGGTGAAAATAGTTTGTGAAAATAGAAATTGCGTCGCGGCAACAAAGTAACCTAAATAAATCAGCGTTAACGCATCGCGTTTTCTTTGCATCTCCAATAATTTTAAAATAAATGCGGTGACCAACAATCCGATCATCGGCTCAAGCCCAAATAAACGACCGTATTCGCTAATTAAACCTACAAGACAGATTAATATAATTATTATTTTTACCCAGCGGTTCGGGTAGGACCACAAACCGCGATGTATTTGTATTCGCCAGGCAACAGTGATCATCCATGCGAAGATCAACCAAGGTGGCAATCTTTGGATGTGGGGAATAATCAACAAGACCTGAGAAAGCAGCAACCAAACGAGACTATTTCTCGGGATCTGATAAAGTATTGTCAATTAAAAGGCTCCAATGATTATTTCAAATAGTCGTTACAATTTATTATTTTTGAAACAATGCTAAGGTTTTCAGTAGGCGTAGCTCGTGTTCCTTACCTGCCGCTGGTGGTATTTCGATGCCTGGCAACCGCAAGCCAAACTCTTTGTCGGTTTTCGATATCTCTAAGACCCAATAGCACAAACGAGACAGCTTTTCTTCTACGCCAATATTTCCCAGAGAATCCCATTCCAACCATACTCGGTGGTCTACATACGCCGAGTATTCTTTGCTATGTATCCCTAACCCTCTAGCGTAATGTTTCCACGCAACATTTTTTAGCGAATCACCTTGCTGGTATTCTCTGTAACCTGAAAATTCATCACTTCCTTGGGAACAAGAGATCTCACCCTCCTCCAAATTTGAAACGGTTTTAGGGAGCATACTCGCCTTATGAGGTTGTGGATAAACCAAAATACTGCAGTCCATATTGAGTACGGTCCAACATCGGATTATTCCCAATGGGAAATAAGTTTCGACAACCAACTTTCCCGGATTAAACCAACCTCGTCCCTGTGTCGGAGAAAATACTTGAATTTTTTCTTCTGTATTATCTAGCAAACTCATTAAAACCGTATCGCCTTGTGACCAGCGAAATTGGATATTGTCTCGACCTCGACTACCTTCTCTAGAAACAAATAGCGAAACCTCAGCTGTTTCACCAGAAAATACAGGTTTTGCGCCTTGCAACTGAATTGTGATTCCAGATAGATTCGCGAAGGTATGTAAAATCGAGACGATAAAAAGTGTGAGCAGTAAAAATGCCAAGGCTAGAACCAAATTATTTTCGTAATTTGTCCCAACTAGCCACAACATCACGTCAAGCGCTAAAAACCAAAATCCTTGTCGAGAAGGGAAAATAAACAGGGAGTTGCGATCTAAGCAGTGGGTTTTTGATGCAGGACGACGAGCGTCAATCCACGCCCAAAATCGTTGTTGCAGGCGTTTAGGAATACCACGTCGAAATTTTTGTGGGAATACTGTCGTTTTATTCTGGCCTTCCGAAACACTTTTCATTCGATGCTCTAATTACACCTTTAGCAGAATATGCATTCGTGATAGGGCCAAAAATTGAAAACAAAGAATTAAATTTCTTTTATTTCATTTACTACTAAGCCAACACGTCGACTTGATTGAGCAGTCGATCAACAAGCGCTAGTCCATTGTGATCAGTTGTATCACCGGATTGTGCAACACGATGCCCTACTACAGCTGGAGTAACAGCTTGAACATCTTCGGGAATCACATGACGTCTTCCATCGATCAAGGCCCATGCTTTCGCGGTACTCAGCAGTGCTAGCGCACCACGTGGAGATAAACCAAAAGCGAACTCAGGCGAACTTCGAGTAAACTTAACCAAACGTTGGAGGTAATCTAGAACGCTAGCTGAAGCCGCCACCTGCTCTGCCTCTATTTGCAATTTGGAAAACTCTTCCAGACTTGTGCAGGCTGTCATCGACTCTAAAACTTTTCTTGGATTCGATCCTTCCAACAAAGCGCGTTCTGCACTGACATCTGGATATCCTAATTCAATCCGCATTAAAAACCGATCGAGCTGAGACTCAGGTAAGGGAAATGTACCAGACTGGGTGTTTGGATTTTGTGTAGCGATGACAAAAAATGGGCTTGGCAATATTCGCGTTTCACCTTCGATGGTAACCTGCCTTTCCTCCATCGCTTCTAACAAAGCACTCTGAGTTTTTGGTGTGGTGCGATTAATTTCATCAGCCAGCAATATCTGAGTAAATATAGGACCTTGATGAAAATTAAATTGATTGCTTTCACGATCGAATGTCGAAAAGCCGAGAATATCCGCGGGAAGCATGTCGCTGGTAAATTGAACTCGCCGGTAAGACAAGCCAAGCGTACTTGCTAAAGCATGGGCTAAAGTCGTTTTGCCCATTCCCGGTAAATCTTCAATCAGTAAATGTCCCCGAGATAACAAACACGCAAGTGATAATTTTACTGAATCTTCTTTTCCCAATAACACCGTACCGACTTGATTAACGATACGTTCTAAAACAGATTCCATAAATTTGCCTTGATCTACTTCTATTGTTTCTCTATTCCCGATTGAACGTTTTTACATCGCGCATACTATTTATTATATGTTAGGTCTCATCATGTATTTAGATTTTTTTCAACCTGCACTTGCCGAATCATTATACAAACCAACAACGCCGCTATCATCGCTGTCCAAATCCAAATCTTTTACTGCTTTCATTTGATCGTTTCGTTCAGCATCTAAGTTTGCCAAATATCGTGAATTAACGTCGCCGGTAATATATTTTCCAGTAAACACGGAGCACTCAAACTCGGTGATTTCAGGATTACCCTCTTTAGATGCCTGTATAAGGTCTTCTAAATCTTGATAGATAAGCCAATCGGCGCCAATCTCTTTACAAACTTCTTCATCGCTACGATTGTGTGCAATCAATTCATTGGCGGAGGGCATATCTATCCCATAAACATTTGGATATTTAACCGCTGGCGCAGCAGATGCAAAATACACTTTTGCGGCTCCAGCTTCTCGCGCCATCTGAATGATTTGCTGACAAGTCGTTCCTCTCACAATAGAATCATCGACCAACAAAACATTTTTGCCTCTAAATTCCAAATCAATCGCATTAAGTTTTTGACGAACAGATTTTTTACGCTGTTGCTGGCCGGGCATAATAAAAGTTCTACCAATGTAACGATTTTTAACTAAGCCTTCGCGAAATTTAACGCCGAGCTCATAAGCTAAAGCTTGGCCAGCGACCCGACTGCTATCGGGAATGGGCACGACAACATCGATATCGTGATCAGGACGTAAACGTAAAATCTTAGCTGCTAGGCGCTCTCCTTGTCGCAACCGCGCTTTATAAACTGATACACCATCCATAATGGAATCGGGCCGAGCAAAATATACGTGCTCGAAAATACAAGGGTGCTGAGCTGAACTTTTTGCACATTGTTGAGTGTAGAGCTGACCTTCTGTACTTATAAAAATCGCCTCGCCAGGGTGAACGTCACGCATTAGTTCAAAACCAAGTACATCGAGTGCGACACTTTCAGATGCCACCATATACTCTGTACCCTTGTCACTTTTTCTTTTTCCAAACACTAAAGGACGAATACCGTTTGGATCTCGAAAGGCGACAATTCCATAATTTGCCACCAAGGCAATCACGGCATAGCCGCCAAGCACACGTTTATGTAAATTCGTAATCGCCGTAAAAATATCTTGTTCAGTCGGTTTTAGCTTGCCAAGCGACTGTAATTCGTGAGCGAAAACATTAAGCAAAACTTCAGAATCCGAACCTGTATTTAAATGTCGCAAATCCGTTTTAAAAAGCTCTTCGCTCACCTCTTTCATGTTAGTGAGATTACCGTTATGCCCTAAAGCAATACCGTAAGGTGAATTCACGTAGAATGGCTGAGCAAAGGCTGGGCCGGAGCCACCAGCAGTAGGATAACGCACATGGCCGATACCAAATTTACCCGCTAGCCGCTGCATGTGTCGGGAATTAAAAACATCTTTTACTAAACCATTTGCTTTTTGCTGGGCAATTTTGCCACCAGCACAGGTGACAATTCCTGCGGCATCTTGGCCCCGATGTTGTAGTACGGTCAAAGCGTCATATAAACGCACATTGACATCACTCGTTCCAACAATACCGACTAAGCCACACATCGTTTAAATTTCCTCACTGCTATCATTAAATTTGTCGTCTTTGTGGACGCATACCATTAAAAACCTCGGCGTTTAAAATAAGCCAAGTACAAAATCCACAATAATGCTAGTTATTTCCCGACACCAATTTTCCATTGAAAGAAAATGTGGGATAAGTATCGATTCACGCCACCAACTATCTTGATCGATGGATATTATTGGTGGCAACAAAAGTAAGATCGCCATAACAACAATAACCCCCCGAACCACCCCGAACATCATGCCAAACAATCGGTCAGTACCGCTCAGCCCCGTCATTTTAACGATTTCACCAATTAAATAATTAACCATAGCGGCCACGATTAATGTCGTCGCGAACAAAATCGCAAATGCCACCATTTCACGGATAGAGGGAGTTTGTATTGAGGTTTCAAAAAGTGTCGCGAGGGGACCGCGAAAAAACAGTGCGATGGCAAATGCCGCAACCCAAGCTGCAAGTGACAAGGCCTCCTTCACAAAGCCCCGCTTTAAGCTAATAAGGCTCGAAACTAGAAGGATACCGAGAATGGCTAAATCTGCCCAATTCATAGTCGAATTAATGGACTACCACGTTACGGTCGCTGGTACGAAAGCATATTCGGACATAAGGACCCTGGGCCATAGGAGCGGGTATGCTAAAGGGAAAAGAATGTAGAATCAACGGCTGCGAGAAAATACTCATATTGGCGTTATCAACATAGCTAGGACTTAAACTCTAAGACAATCGCCGATGTATTATATTTTTTATCTATCTTCGCTTTAGCATCCAAAATAAGCTGCTTATCTATTTTAGGGCCCACATAAACCCGATATACGAGTCCTTGAGCACTGGTAAATTCTCGCTGATAACTTCTATGACCATCTGCTTGTAGCTTATCGATCAAGGCTAGCGCCCGCTCTTTTGACTTGAAGCTGGCAACCTGAATAGACCAGGAGATGGGCACACCATCGCTATCTAATACGCTATCAGCTGGTGCAGTATTTCCTTCAGCAATTGGCTTACTTGGACTTTCTTGTGCAAGCTGTTCCTCATTTTCATTTTCACGTTCATTTTCAGAAGTGTTAGAAGAGCCTGCTTCACTCGAACGCAATGGCGACGGTTCACTATCCACCACCCGCTCGATAGTAGGCGCGGGGGGAACGTTCGCCGGGCGAACGGGTTCAGGGAGCTCAAGGATTTCTGTCACCAGATCTGGTTTTTCGGGGATTTGAGTACTTAAATCAACAGTTCGTTGACTGCTTTTTTCAAACAAGGATGGTACGAATAAAACTGCGATGGCAATCAATACAATCGCCCCGATCAAACGTTGCTTTAATCCATCATCCATACTGTTTTACCTCGCTTGGTATAAACATTTAAAATCTTAAATAAAATATTAAGCACTCGTAAAGCCTTCTTCAGACAACACTTCAGCAACAGTAAAAAAAGACCCCAGTACTAAAATTAAATCTTTTCTCGTCGCGTGATCTAGGGCGGCGGCAACTCCATCTTTTACTGTCGAAAACGACTCCCCTGCTAGACCCAAGGCCTTGAGGGCCTTTTTTAAATCATCGCTGGTCGCTGCCCTCGGGATATCTTGTAAACCACAAACCATCCAATAATCAACCGCTTTCGACAAGGTTCCCATTATTTGCAAATAATCCTTGTCATTCATTACCGCAAAAACAGCGATGACTTTTCCTACTGCCAACGACTCTAGTTTATTCGCCAGGTATTTCGCCGCTGCAGGATTATGTGCAACGTCGAGGGCAAAATTTCGCCCTTTAATTTGCCGCTGTTGAAATCGACCCATTAACGAAAGAGACGATAAACTTTTTGCGATCGTTGCATATTCTACGTTCCCACCTAACAATACGAAAGCTTGAAGAGCAGCAGCCACGCTAGGCAACGGTAGTTGAGGTAGAGGCAAATTTTTTAAGACTATGAATTGATCTTTATCTATTTCAGCTGAACGCTCGCTAAGGTTTTGCCCTTTCCATGTCCAAGTATCTGAATTAATAACCCAATCCAGGTTTTTATTTTTTATGAATAAGTTTGCGCCGACTGCTTTGGCGTGAGTCAAAATCGATTTGGGTATATCCTCATCGACAACAATTGCTGGTTTACGGGGCCGAAAAATCCCTGCTTTTTCAAAACCAATAAGCTCTCGGGTGCTTCCTAGCCAATCTTGATGATCGAGATCAATAGATGTTATGGCTGTGATATCAGCGTCGAAAATATTGACCGCATCCAGTCGACCTCCTAAACCAACCTCTAAGACAATATGTTTAACTTTTTCTTTAAGGAACACCAAGACTGCAGCCAATGCTCCGAATTCAAAATATGTAAGCGATGTATCTTGTCGCGCTTCATTTATTTCTTGAAATGCATCAACAATAATGCGGTCCGACGCATCTTTTCCATTTACTCTAATACGTTCGTTATAGTGAAGAAAATGAGGAGAGGTAAATCCACCAACAGTTTCACCTGAATCTATTAACAAGCTTTCCAGCGTCCTTACAAAAGAACCTTTACCATTCGTACCCGCCACCGTTGTAATAGAACAATTATTCGCAGCGATCTGTTCGCTAAGTTGGAGCCTATCCGCAACCTTTTGAATCCGACTCAAACCAAGTTCAATATTCTTCGGATGGAGGGTTTCTAACCAGGCTAGCCAATCTCCGAGGGTTTCATGATTGTGATTGACCACGCTACCTTCCATTCACATCGCACTTAATTAAGTTATTTATCCATCGCGGAGCGGATTGGCGCCACCAAATTTTCAACGGCACGAGAAATTTCATCAGAATCTCTTTCCGCGTTTTTCCCCATAGCATCGACCAGCAAACTGCCGACTACTGCACCATCGGCAAACTCTGTGACTGCCCTCGCGGTTTCACCATCTTTAATGCCAAACCCCACACATATCGGTAAGGAAGAAACGCTACGGATTTCGTCAAGTTTTTTCTTAACTGCATTCACATCTAAATGCGCTGCGCCAGTTACACCCTTGAAAGAAACGTAATACAAAAAACCGCTCGCGCAGGCGACAATTTTTTTGGCCCGCTCTAGAGTAGTGGTTGGTGCTAACAAGTAAACGCTGTCGATTTCTGACCCGTTTAAGGCTTCTTGCAACTCTGAAGATTCTTCCGGTGGTAGATCAACGCAAATTAACCCATCGACACCCGCCTTCGCTGCCGCCGCAACAAAGGTATCAACACCCATCCTTTCGATGGGGTTTTGATAGCCCATCAGTACAATCGGCGTTTCCTTGTCGCTTTCTCGAAATGTAGCAACTAAATCGATGGTCTTTTTTAAACTCATCTTATTTTTTAACGCACGCTCATGCCCCGATTGTATCGTCGGCCCATCGGCCATTGGATCAGAAAATGGGACACCTAGCTCAATAATATTAGCGCCACCTTTCACCATCGCATGCATTGTTTTCAACGTTGCTTCAGCCGAAGGATCTCCGCTAACCACATAGGTCACGAGAGCTTTGCTGTTTTCTTTTTTTAAATTTTCAAAACATTGAGTGAGTCGACTCATTAAATATTTTCTCTACGTTTAATTCGTTTACTAATAAATTAAGAAATTTTCACACCATCGATATTGGCAACCGTGAGAAGATCCTTGTCTCCTCTACCCGACAAATTAACGATGATAATTTTGTCTTTATCCATTGTTGGCGCGAGCTTTTTAACATAAGCCATAGCATGACTTGATTCTAGCGCGGGAATAATGCCTTCTACCCGAGTGGTATTTCTAAATGCTTCCAGCGCTTCGTCATCATTAATAGCCACGTAATTAACCCTCTCCATGTCTTTCAACCAAGAATGTTCTGGGCCTACGCCTGGATAATCCAAACCAGCGGAAATTGAATGGGTTTCAATGATCTGACCATTTTCATCTTCCATCAGATAGGTACGATTACCATGCAGTACTCCGGGGATACCGACGGTTAAAGGAGCTGCATGTTTACCCGTGTCGACGCCAAGTCCGCCCGCTTCAACACCATACATAACTACAGACTCGTCTTCTAAAAATGGATAAAACAATCCGATCGCATTTGAGCCACCGCCGACACATGCAACAAGCGCATCAGGCAATCGACCCGTTTGATCGAAACATTGCTGCTTTGCTTCTCTGCCAATTACGGCCTGAAAATCTCGAACTATTTGGGGATATGGATGAGGCCCGGCGACCGTGCCGATTATATAAAATGTATCGTCAACATTAGTCACCCAATCACGCATCGCTTCGTTCATAGAATCTTTTAAGGTTTGCGATCCCGATGTTACCGGAATAACTTCTGCGCCTAATAATTTCATTCGATAAACGTTTTGTGCTTGACGCTTAACATCCTCTGCGCCCATGTAAACATGACACTCCAAACCTAAGCGTGCCGCAATCGTTGCGGTCGCCACACCATGTTGGCCAGCGCCGGTTTCTGCGATAACCCGTTTTTTTCCGGTATGCTTCGCTAACAATGCCTGACCAATTGTATTGTTTACTTTGTGCGCGCCTGTGTGGTTCAGATCTTCACGTTTTAAATAAACTTGGGCACCCCCAAATTGCTCGGTTAAACGTTTTGCGAAATAAAGAGGCGAAGGCCGGCCCACGTAGTGAGACAAATCACTATCAATTTCAGCTTGAAATTCCGGATCATTTTTAAGTCGCTCATATAAGGCAGTTAAATTATCAAGCGCCTCGATTAACGTTTCAGAAACAAAGCGGCCACCAAATTTTCCAAAATGGCCATCCGTATCCGGCAAACGTCTATAAATACTTTTCTCTTTTGTCATCGATTCCTCAGAATAAGATTAATTTCAATTAACACAAATCTAAATATTTTAGCGGTGCGCCATGCTTACAACTCAGATTTTCGAACATTTGCGACAAACGATTCTATTTTTCGAATATCTTTTTGACCCGGGGACGACTCAACGCCACTGCTTACATCAACTGCGAATGGTTGAGTTTGCTCGATTGCAGACAAAACATTGTCTGGATTCAGACCGCCTGCCAATACCCATTTCGACGCGCTTGTAGGCGCGGCGCTATTTTTAGCACTGGTTAACTCCGGGGGAATACAAGCCCAATCAAACAATTCGCCGGTGCCACCTTCGCCTTTACTGCTATCGACATCTAACAAAATTCCGGAACTTTGTTGATAAATTTTAGATGATTCCAAAATTGAGTTTTGAACAGACTCAATCGACTCCACATCAGATTTCATCGCGACTTTTATCGCTTTTAAATACGGCCGGTTAAATTGCTCACAATAGCTTGGTGTTTCTTTGCCATGGAATTGCAAAATATGCAAAGGTACTTCTTTTAAAATATTGTCGACGAATTGTTTTTCTCGATTAACAAACAAACCCACAATCGAAACAAATGGTCCCACTGCTCTAGCAATTTCCACCGCAAGTTTTATGTCTACATTTCTTGGACTAGCTTCGTGAAACACTAAGCCAATAGCATCAACACCTAGGTCCGCTGTCGCTTTCGCCACATCAATAGACGTTAATCCGCAAATTTTAATTTGGGTGGGTGCTTTCATGAAAATGTATCGCTAAATTTCTCTCGAAAAACGTAAATAACATCCGCATATCGAAGGTCGCGGGAATACCAGTGGTCGAGACGAGAGCAGGAATTGGTGATATTGCTAAGGCAGCGGATTTTAACAGAATCTGGCGTCAATTGCTGCACAACTGTGCATATGTTTAACTGATCCAATCAAGTTCGGCAGGTAGAAAATAAGGGCCCGGATCATTATTTGGCAAACCGAACTCATGATCGTATTCCACTTCCGTCAAATACAGTCCATGAGGAGGGCCGGTTACTCCTGCCTTGGTGCGGTCCCGAGCGTCCAATACCCACTCAACCCAATTCGGCGGCTTATCACCGGCGCCGACGGCGAATAGAACACCGATGATATTGCGTATCATGTGATGAAGGAACGCATTTGCCCTTACCTCCATAACAGCAATGTCCCCCGATCGTGCGAATTTAATGTGATGGATCGTGCGAACCGGATTACGTGCCTGGCATTGAGCAGAGCGAAACGAACTAAAATCTTTCTCACCTAATAAACTGTTTGAGGCAGCGATAATTTTTGAAAAATCTAAGGGCCTCTTCTGCCAGGTAATTTGATCAGAAAGTAAGGCTGGCCGAGTAGGATGATTAAATATCAAATAACGATAGGTGCGCGCCTTAGCACTAAACCGCGCATGAAAGTTCGGTGTTACCTGCTTCGCCCATTTGATACTGACACCCCTATCAAGACGCGCATTGGCGCCTAGAGTCCACGCCTTATCCGGCCGACTAGCAAGAGTATCGAAATGTATAATTTGCGAGGTTGCATGTACGCCTGCGTCTGTTCGGCCAGCGCAAACAAGCTTAATCGGCTCATCGGCAATACTGCTCAAGGCCTCTTCCAAGCTAGATTGAATCGTTTTCACCTTGGATTTTTGTGCTTGAAAACCGTGGAAACCCGCCCCGTTATATTCAAGGCTTAAACACATTCTCCGCATTCCTTCGGGAAATTCCATCCCAGGTTTTAGCTCACAGTTTCTCGTATACATTTATTCGTTCACTTTACTTCATTTTATCAACGCATTAATTTGCCAGAACTGCTCAAAACCCTCTGTAGCATCCCCCAATCTATATGTAAGACAGCATCCAGCGAGGGCAGAATTGGAACACATTAAAAACAAAAAAGCCCTGTGGTCTACACAAGGCTTTTGATTGGATGGCTACTGAGCTTTACCAGTAAAGCTGCTGTTCACCAGAAAAATTCAGGCTAAACCACCGAAATTTAATCGAAACTAAATTTAACCAATTTTACCCAGCAACTCCGCCGCCTCTTTTTTCTGCTCTTCGTTGCCTTCGGCATTGACTTCATCAAGTATATCTTTAGCGCCTTCACTGTCGCCCATATCGATATATGCGCGGGCGAGATCTAGTTTAGTCGCAACTTCATCTGTGTCCGCTAAGAAATCTAGCTCACTGTTTAAGTCATCTCCTAAACCACCATCTTGCCCCAACTCCACTTCATCGTTTTCCATCAGCGTAGAATCAATATCCAGATCCACTTCATCTGATGTTGATGCACTAGAATCTAGCTCCAGTGACGTATCGTTCGCGCCTTCGTTAATACTTTCCGAAATACTATCAAGATCTAAAGAACCCAAGTCTTCCTTAACTTCCGCTGCCGCTTCTGAAACAAGGGGAGCAACCGGGATCTCTTCATCATCGAGGTCGTCCAGATCGCCTACCAAAGCATTCATCTCGGCATCAAGAGCAGCGAGATCGACATCGCTGTCCATGTCCATGTCGAACTCATCATCCGAGTCTGCACCCGCTGTCGAAGCCGTTTCCAATGTTTCTGGCTTAGTCGCTTCTGGCGTGATTGCGGCGGCACTAAATTCTAAATCTGACAATATGTCATCAGACGAAACTTCTTCTTGCTCCGCAACACTTGTATCTTCCAAAGATATATTGAGATCATCTTCGTCGAGATCAAGGTTCAGTTCTGTATCACCCCCATCTCCCAAATCGAGATCGAGACTCAATTCCATATCGTCATCTACACTCTCGGTTTCTTCACCACCTAGATCCAGCTCGGTATCGAGGCCTGACTCAAGATCAAGACTAAAACCATCGCCATCTTCAGATAGCTCATCATCGAGAGAAGCAAAATCGGCGCTAACTTGCTCAGACTCACCACTTAACAAACTGTCTTCATCAGAATCCAGATCTAAATCGAAATCCAGACTGCTATCGACCTCTGAACTGCTTTCTGTCGCGGTGTCACCATCGTCGTCAAGATCGAAGGAGAGATCACCTAGATCATCATCGCCAGGTTCTGTGCTGGGCGCGCTTGCTACGGACGTCTCCGGATCACCAAGACCAAAATTATCATCGCCTAAGTCTAGAGATTCACTCGCTCCGCCTTCTTCGGTATTACCGGCGAACGCAGCAACACCTGGAATTAACGCGCGAAGTTCTGCCGCCCTGTCGTTCGCTGCGCTGTCTTCAAACGATAATAACTGCGCATATTCACGATCAAATTTTTCGATGTCTTTCGTTTCTGAATACACTTCTAACAATTTGCCGCGAGCCGCAATGTTGTTGGGTTCAGAAATAATCGCTTTTTGCAGCAGCTCTTCCGCTTGGTCATATTTCCCATAAGCAATATAGATATCTGCTTCACCAACAGCATCGCCCGTTTCTGCTTCCGTAGGCGCAGGTGCTTCAACTTCTTCTGTCGGCTCTTCTAACTCATCGCCAATATCAAAGTTATCGTCGAGGCTCACATCTTCTTCTAGCTCTTCATAAGTCGATTGCTCACCAGTGTTTTCAGACTCATCGTAAAAATCGTCCTCATCAAAATCATCAAACTCTGCCATTTGCGCCTGTGTTCGACGATGCATAACAAAAGCGACGCCAGCAAGAATTATGATTGCCAGACCAGCAACGATGTACCACATGTAGCCCATTAAGGTGTCTACAATCGATGGCTGCGGATTCACCGCAGCGGGGGCAGTTATTGGTGCAGTTACTGGTTCACTAACTGGGTCTTCTGTAACTGTGTTGCCCCCAGCGATAGTGCCCACTACGCCAGAGGCATCTTCTGTCAAGTTAGTATCGACTTCTGCCGTTAGCTCAGACTGACTCTCGATACCTTGTTCAACTTGCTCCGAATCAGTATCAGTCAATTCATTTGACGCCGCTTCACCCATTTCTATCGCGAGCTCCAAGGTGCGCATTTCTTCATTGCTCACTTCAATCAAACGGTCCAAGGTGTCGATTTGCTCTTCAAGATCGGCGATACGATCATTCAGCTCGGTATTCTCCCGACGAACGCTATCAAGCTCTTCCAGGGAAATCGCCAATTCATTTTCTAAAGCTTCGGTATTTGCTGAGGTATCACCAGCGCCACTGCGACCAGATGAACTCGTTTGGCTACCTGGAGCAGCTAGACTCAATTGGCCTCTCGGCTCCTGATCAATGTCCGATGCAACACTACGGGTGCTAGAACCTTCTAGCTCTGCCGCAGAAGATGAGCCTTGACCACTTCTCCATTGATTATTTTGGAATTTAACTTCATCAATAGCGGCGACTTGATCGAGTACCTGTATTTCGTTCTGGGTGGGAACGCGCAGAACTTGCCCGCGTTTTAGTAAATTAATATTTCCGTTGATGAAGGCGTCGGGGTTTAATCGCTGTATAGCCAACATCGTTTGCTGTACCGATGATCCACGGTTAGGACGCACTTCAAGTGCGATTTCCCACAGGGTATCACCCTCATTCACAGAATAATCTTGCGACCCGCTTGCACCGGTACTAACCGTTCTTACTGGGTCTGGCGCTCGAACTGGCGCTGGAGCGGGTTGAGGTTGGCTAGACTGCTGCGGCGCTGGTTCTGCAACTTGAGGTCGAGGAGCTGGCGCAGGCTGAGACACAACAGGAGCTGGTGCTGGCCGTGTGACAGGTGCAGGTCTAACTGGTTGCTGAGGCTGAGCTTGAACTGTCGGAGCTGGTGCTGGTTGCGCTTGAGTCGTAGGCGCTTGAACCGGCTGTGCAGGTCTTTCAGAGAAAACGGGTAAATCGGGTAACACTGTATATTCGCGCAACAAACGCCCACTTGGCCATCTTGCTTCAATTAGAAAATTGACAAAGGGCTCTCGCACTGGCAATTCAGATGTGACTTTGACGGAAGGACCATTCGCTCCATTGATGCGAATCTCAAACTTCAAATCCTGCAGAAAGAATGGACGCTCAACCCCGGCCCGCTCGAAGTCTTCAGCAGAAGCCAATTCAATCAATATGTCTTCGGCCACCAGACCCCTAACTTGCAGCAGCTTAATGTCAGCGTCTAGCGGTTGGTTTAGCGAAGAATTAAGCTTTATCTCGCCTAAACCCAAACCAAAAGCCCAGCTGGCAAAAAATGCCCCAAGGAATCCAGTTAAAATCGTTAACTTGCGAAGATGCATGGGATGATCCTTTCGTTGTCTCCCCGTCCCCGGGGTTTGCCGCCAATGTCGTCTGAGGAATCTCTGGCCTAAATTAAAAAATCTAATAATGTTGAAATATTGCTTTGCCCGATCTTATTTATCAGTTCTGGACTCGATAATGCAGAGCAATCAAAAGCGTTTTAAGTATCCACTAACGCCTTCACTCATATGATTTTGATTTGCCAATAAAAATAAAGATTTCAACTGGTAAACAAATCAACACTAATAATGGCTAGTTTCACCGCTAACATCACTGTTTGTTCGGCTAAACGGCATTGTTTCCAGACTCAAAACAAAAATTGGTTATTAAAAAGCCACCAAAGGCGGCTGTAGTCGGTTAATGCACTCAATGAAAAACGCGATAACCTCGAATATCTCTCCAATAATTGCTCTAAGTATTCATTATAAATAGCTTTTTATCAATATTTCTGCAATATCCATCGCACTGATTGCGATCCCTTTCCGCAGGTTATCGGTGACACACCACATATTAACCTTGCGATCGTTATCACTCGCCACTCGGACTCGACCTACATTGATGAAATCTCGCGCTAGCTTTCGGTATGCTGGGCTTGGTTCCGTTTTTCCGGCTTTAGCTATTTTAACATCCGGGATTTTCGACAAAATAGTAGTCACTTCGGCTGCAGATACAGGGTGCTCGAACCTAAGAGTAAGCACCTCTGACTGAGCATAGAACACTGGCACTTGGATACAAGTAACATCGAGGGGGAAAGCTCCATCACCCATCAGGTCTTTAACTTGCGTGCTGATCAACACTTCTTCCGCGCTACTGCCAGATTCAAGAATTGGTGACGTTTGCGCTAACACGTTAAATGCCATTTGATCGCTAAAAGGCCCATGTTCAACTTTTAAGCCGTTCAACATTTTTCCAGTTTGGCTCGCCAGCGCTTCTACACCCGCTTTACCGGCACTAGAAACTGGTCGCAAGCTCACCATTTCAGCTTCTGTTAGCGCGTGCTTCCGCCCCAGCTCCATAGCTATGGTGGACAACACTAGAGCACTTGGGTGGGCGCAACGAATCCAAGCGCCGCCGTCGAGGTCTTTTAGCAGATTTGGATTTACTTTCGCGGCGACGGTGATCGAATTATCGATGGTATTTTGATTCCTGCAATCGATGCAAAATACCTTTGAATTCGCAGCATCAACTGCCGTTTTTAGGGCGCTGACGGTCTCTTCTTGTTCGCCTGTAATAAAAATAATATCAATACTAGCAATGTCCAATCCTTCTAAGGCTTTCATCTCTAGTGTTGTAGAGCCAAGCGCTGCGGGCTCATCATCGTAAGGATTGGCTGACAACGTACAAATATTCGCGGCGGCAAATTGCCTTTCAGATAACACCTCTAACAATGAGTCAGCAATGGGATTGCCAACCCCAAGTAAGGCCAATTTAATATTCTTCATGAATGTTCATTTCTTAGGCGGTTAATTAAAAAACGCCTGAACGTATTTCGCTCAAGCGTTTTATTCGGATAGTTCTTGTTGGCAGTGAATCACCTACAAGAAAATTATGTTTATTGCTGCCGGATAATATTTAGCATACGTCTCAATGGCTCTGCGGCACCCCATAACAGCTGATCGCCAACGGTAAACGCGGACAAATACTCCGCACCCATATTCATTTTTCGCAGGCGACCCACCGGAATACTCATTGTACCGGTCACAGCCGTAGGTGTGAGCTCCTTAAGAGTCTGCTCTTTATGGTTAGGAATCACTTTAACCCACTCATTGCCCCGCGCGATGATGTCTTCAATTTCATCCATTGCCACATCTCGCTTTAACTTAAGGGTAAGAGCTTGGCTGTGGCAGCGCATCGCCCCGACACGGACGCAAATCCCATCGACCGGAATCGTGCTTTGTGTACCTAAAATCTTGTTTGCCTCAGCCTGAGCCTTCCACTCCTCTTTGCTTTGACCACTTTCCAACTCTTTGTCGATATAAGGCAAGACGCTACCGGCCAATGTCGCGATAGTATGCTCAATGGGCATACTGTCACTACGCATGATGTCAGCGACTTGTTTATCAATTCGTAAAATAGCGCTCGCGGGGTCTTTTAGCTCGGTTTCAACACCTTGATGGATGGCGCCCATTTGGCTTATCAACTCACGCATCGCCTGTGCCCCCGACCCACTGGCGGCTTGGTAAGTCATAGCGCTTGTCCATTCAACTAAATTTTCCCTAAACAAACCGCACAAGCCCATCAACATCAAACTCACCGTACAATTTCCGCCGATGAAATCTTTAACACCGTTTTTAAGGCCGTGCTCAATTACATTTAGATTAACCGGATCTAGAACGATAATTGAGTCACTCGCCATTCTTAATGTAGATGCAGCATCTATCCAATAACCCTTCCAGCCGGATTTGCGAAGTTCTGGATATACTTCTTGGGTGTATTCCCCACCTTGACAGGAAACAATGGCTTCCATTTCTGAAAGGTCATCAATTGACTTAGCGTCCTTTAAAGTAGGAATCTCTTTTCCAATAGCTGGACCGGTTCCGCCAACATTAGATGTAGTGAAAAATGTCGGATCAATCCCATCGAAATCAGACTCTGCGTTCATCCGCTCCATCAAAACAGAACCCACCATACCGCGCCAACCTACAAACCCTACTCTCATGACATTAAAACTCGCTCTAATCTAAAAAAAACCTGAAAAATAACCTTACTCAGCTATGTTGTTTAGCTTCAAATCAAACAAACCTCAGAAGCACACGCTAACCCTATAAAGCCTCAACAACGGCATCTCCCATAGTCGAAGTAGATACTTCGCTCATACCTTTGGAGTGTATATCAGCAGTCCGCAAACCAGCATCCAACACTTTACCAACCGCGAGTTCTATTCGCTCTGCCGAGGCAGGCATCGCCAAAGAGTACCGGAGCATCATTGCTGCAGATAAGATTGTTGCTAACGGATTGGCTATACCTTTGCCAGCTATATCAGGAGCGGAACCATGGCATGGCTCGTATAGACCTTTGCCATTCTTATCCAGTGAAGCAGAAGGCAACATTCCGATTGAACCGGTTAACATTGCCGCGGCATCGGACAAAATATCGCCGAACATATTCCCCGTGACGACCACATCAAATTGTTTCGGAGCGCGTACCAGTTGCATTGCGGCATTATCAACATACATATGCGAAAGCTCAACATCTGGGTAATCTTTCGCCAGATTAGTTAGCACTTCGCGCCAAAGTACCGTCGCTTCAAGCACATTCGCTTTATCAACAGAGCACAATCGCTTGTTTCTTTTTTGTGCGAGTTCAAACGCTACTCGTCCAATCCGATCAATTTCATGTTCAGCGTACTTATAGGTGTTGAAGCCCTCTCGCTCGCCATTTTCCAGCGTACGAATACCCCTCGGTTGCCCAAAATAAATGCCACCTGTTAACTCTCTGACTATCATGATGTCCAAACCTGCAACAATTTCAGGCTTTAAGGATGAAGCATCCGCTAACTGAGGGTACAAAATCGCGGGTCGTAAATTCGCGAATAATGACAATCCTGACCTAAGCTGTAATAAACCCTGCTCAGGCCTGATTGATCGTTCGATCGTGTCCCACTTGGGGCCACCAACCGCCCCCATCAAAATCGAGTCCGCAGACTGGGCTTTTTCAAGTGTTTCCCTCGGCAATGGCTCGCCAAAAGCGTCAACCCCGCACCCTCCCAACAACGCAGTTTCAAACTGAAGGCCGAGATCTTCTTTTGCATTAACGCATTCTAGGACTTTTACCGCTTCGGCGATAATTTCGGGACCAATACCATCACCTGGCAATACTAAAACTTTTTTACTCACTTGATTCTCTCTGTCCACCGATTACTAAAAGCGCGGGATTATAGACCGAATGAATATCGGTCTCTATGGAAATCAATTGTTTCACTTAGGTATTAGCGAGATTTTGACCTATTTAAATCCCTGAATAGGCGCTTCGAGCGCTCACTAACTTTCTGATTCTACTTTCCTTTACACACAAGTGTGATTTCGTTCACTCCGTTTAATTGGTTAAAGTCTATGCTATTGACGTTTGCAAATGAGTGTTTCTAAGGAAATTCAAAGACCGAAAACCGAGGTAAGAACAGGATGCAATTCAGTGTCATTATTGAGGGCCCGATAAGCCGCGCTACACCTTCAGAAGAGTCTTTGTCTGAATTAGAGCGTTACTTGAAATCTCTGAAGCGCTCCCCTGAGTTTATAGAGCAATTAAAATCCGGCACCCCACAGGTCGTTAAAGAAAACCTTACCTATAAACAAGCAGAAGTCATCAGTGACCGCCTCATGGAATTTGGCTTAGATAGTGTCATCGATCCACCGAGCAAAACAGATTCAAAATCCGCCACATCATTCTCGCAAACGAATGTAGCAACTAAGAATGTCGTAAAACCTTCTCCACATACGCAACAACACATCTCCCCTAGCAATGAAGGTACGAGCAAATCGGCCCAAACACCGACCAAAACTGCTGAGGCAAAAACACCAGAGCCTGTTATTGCCACGCCCATTAAAAAAGAAGTGGCAACAAGTGCAAACCGCAAAGATAAAAACCAAGCATCGATCAACACAAGAAAAGAAGACATTCCGCAAGCTAAAAATACAGCACCAGTAATCGCAGTTGAAAAATCCGATAAAACATCTCAGATCGAAAACAAGCAGGCCTCTGTGCAAGGCGCTCAAAAAAAAGAACGTCCAAACCAAGAACAAAAGCCAAGCGCGCCAAAAACAATCAACTCACAAAAGCCAAAGACCGATACTGTAACTACGTCTACCCCTAACAATATCGACGACTCGAAAAAAATAGAGCAAAAGAATACTAAATCAAACGTAAAGCCCTGTGCCAATGTAGAGCCAATCATAAAATCTAAAGATAATGACAATACTGAAAAAAAATATTCTGTCAGTGCTGTATTAGCCAAAACCGAAGACAAAACAGATCTGAAAAATAGTGGATCGAATACAACAAACGTCGTACCTATCACTCCAACAAACAATTTAGCCGCACGCAAGCCACTATTAACACAGGCACCAAGTAGTGAAGGTGTTGCTTCAAAGAAACAAAATAGTGTTGCAAATAAACAGCCAAAGAAAACACCGGCGGAATCACCACTAAACAAATCGGCGGAGGAAATTAAGGCGCTGTTTAATCTTGCCAATGCAAAAAACATGGCGATTGAAACGCCAAGATTCAATAGAACCAAGCCTTATGGCTTAGCCGTACTGAGCATCCTAGCTCCCGTCACGTACGCCGCGGGACTTATCATCTCGGGCGTAATTACCTTCAGTATCATTGGATTTGTTTTCGGATTGGTTGCCAAACTATCACCAATGTTAGCAATTATACTTTTACTAATCCCGAGCCTCTTAGTATTGAGCATCATGTCGATACTAAGCATTCCTTTATGGATCAAAACCAAAACTGATTCGCGCTATGTCGACATAAAAATACAAGATGAGCCTAAGTTATTTATGCTTGTCACCGCTTTATGTAAAATTATTAATGTCCCAACGCCTGAGAAAATCCAAGTTGGCTTAGAAGCAAATATCCGCAGTGGCATGTCGGCTAAGCTCAAAGATTTTTTTACTTTTTCTCAAGAACTTCCTGAACGCACTTCGATTCGTATTGGAGCGCCACTATTAGAAAATTTATCGATTAAAGATTTCAGTTATTTCTGCGCAAAGGAATGTGGCCGATTCGCAGATCCCACCACCAGAAGATCGCAGTATATCTCTCAGGCCATATTGAACTGGCTGAACGATTTAAATAATCGCGAGTTCAAGTTATCCGAATACTTAGAGAGAAAAATTGGATTAATTGCCAATGAAAAGCTCAACGACGCGGCGCTGCATCTAACAAATCGAATCAAAAACCTAGAATCTATTGAATCGTTTTTCTTTGGTCACTGCGAACAAAAACTCCTATTTCTGGGCAATACCGAGAAATCCACCGCCGCGCGTTACGGGGAAAAGATCCTTAACGCTCAAGATGCCGCGACTTCACGCAACCGCATTACCGACATAGAAGATGCCACCCAAAGAAGTATCGACGAAATGGTAGCTAACATAGAAAATCGTCGATTTGTGAAAAATATAAGTGAGTTGAGCGCGCATTTTTATCAAAAAAATAAAGCGAACACAGAACAAAATAGAAGCGCTCAATCAGATTTAATCAGTAACAACGGACCCCTTAAAGCACTTATCAAAAACTTGGATCCCGTTTCAGAAAAACTCACTTTAAACTTTTATGAGAGAGAAAACATCGTAGTTTCTTCAGAGTCACTACTAAGTGTTGCCGAACTATTTAAACGCAATAAAACAGACAACAAGCAAGAAAAAATCGCTAAAGAGTATCTAAGCAACTGGCCGCACGGCTTGCAGTTTTGGAAGTTGCCCAAAGAAACATCGATTAAAGATATAGATGAAAATAGCAAAATCACCAAACTTAACAATTGCATAGAAAAGATTCGGTATTTATCGCCAGACCGAGCCCCAGCCTTAGATTATTACTATAAACTCCTAAAACAGCTCACCGAATTAAAAGCGGCAAAGAAAATAAAGTCCTCTGGCAACTCATTTCGTTTTCAGTACTGTTCAGATCCCAGCAATAATCTAGACCGAGAAATAAGAAGCAGAGAGACTAAACTTAAAGAATACGCAGATGATATTAATCTACAAAATTGCGTTATGGGAGAACGTATTGCACTGGGTCTATTACTCAACAAAGACAGCGAAAAATTAAGCACGGTTTTATACACATCGCTTACCAAGCTTCACGCCGTTTGCGAAAAATTAAACATCATAGCGAGAGATGCAGAGGAACTCAGCATATTAAATAACTACAAACCGAAACAAATGCCACAGCATTACCAATTGCATATTCGTGAGCTTACAGAGCGTATTAATGGGAATTGTAAGTTAGTACAGAGAAAACTATCTGATTGTTTGTTTAACTATTACGATAAGAAAAAATTAAGCATTGACGAAATTATTACGGATAGAATGCTTCCATTCTCCGAGCATAGTGCGAATCAACTTTGCATAGATAGAGCCAAAGTTACCTTGTCTACCGTTTCTACTGCTTTTCAACACACTAGTGAAATCGCAGCGAATTTAGCCACAAAGTCAGAAAATCTCTATGGAATTGAAACGGTAAAAAAACTGTGAGGTCCATTTAAATTGGTGCTACACGCAAGGTGAGCACATCTGAATAACTTCCTGCCGGAACAGCACTTAAATCCGCACCCTGGATTTCAACATACACTGCTGCATTATCGCCAGCAACACTACAATTTCTGCTTAAAGGTTGCGACTGGTTCGCAGCCAAAGAAGTTGTTGTCGCTCCGTTTAATAAATAGCTTTCGTTGCTAGCGTCCGATGAGTTGTGAACTTTCACTCGATAATCAATATTATTGCTGCCGCTCACCAGGCTGTATGTATTTGGACTTCCAATATTGTTACTGCCCATTGTCGTAATCGTATAATTAGCGGTGTTGGTATAAATACAAAATGATTCGTTTTGAAATAAACTCGGAGACAATCCATCGTATGTACCCAAATTTATATCGTTTAGTCCGCTAATTTGAATTAACGAAGGAATTTGAATACGCCCTCTTAAATTTTGTTGCGTATCGGACTGTCCGGTTAAATTCCCACCATTGTTTACTCTTCTAGCTTCGATATCCAAACTTACTCTATAGTCACCGGCGGGAACTTGATAAAGGTCTGAGGCTAACAAATCAAAACGCAACTCCGCACTATTGCCCCCAAAAGTGCAGGTTCCAATCTGATAAGTCATGTTATTTGAAAAAACATCAGGGCTTAGAGTTTGTTGTTGATTGGTGAAAAGATCGCGTAATTCCGCATTAAATGGAATAGAAACATTTGAGTTAGAGATGCTGAAGAGTTGAAACGGAGCTGCGCTTGAAGCCGCTGGTGCATTCATTCTTGCGGAAATACGATAATCGTTTGCTCGAAAAAAACCCGAATAAGAAATTATGCAAGCTTGTTGCGACAGCGTTACATCACCCTGTCCATTCCATAAGCCCAAATCAAAATCACTAAACTCGTTTCTAATTTCTAGGGCAGAAAAACTCCGCACCGAATAACACAATAAAAACGAGAGCAAGCAAAGGGAGCAACATGTTTTTCTAATAGTCACGAGTCAACCCGAGAACAAAATAAATTTAACGGTAATAAGCATTCTCAATGATATATTTTTTCACGCCCTAAAAACAAAAAATGCAATCGAGGTTTCTCACCACGATTGCAAAGTGCACCTAACAACAGAGGGGTAATTTATGTAGGCTCAACCAAAACTGTAACCGTATCAGTGTAAGTACCTGCAGGCGTTGATTCCAGATCGCCTGTCGACACATTTACATCTATTGAAATTGGGAATGCGCCATTGCAGGTTACCTGCGCGGAATCAGCGGCAATACTACTCATCTTCGCGCCACTGGTAACCGAACCCACAACCGATGCCCCTGATAGCGCAACGGTGTATGGCAGTAAGTTACCACCAAAAAGCATATTGAAAAGGGTTGGATTCGTTCCACCGACACTATTTTGGTTAGACGAGCTTAGAGTTAAAGCCGCCGTCGCAACTGCTCTATGGTAGATACAAATACCCGTCGAACCCGTACTATCGACTCCTTGGTTATAGGTCATGTTCACATTTTGCTCAACACTAACCTGAACTGTGTCGGGCACATCGACTGAAACCACCGTGGTTCCTGCTGAGGTGGCACCCAAAGTTCCATCAGTAGCGGCCCACGAGCTGGATGCGCTAGCAATGGCTAGTGGAAGAATAAGATAGCGTAATTTCATAACAGCTCCTGAACAAGAATATAAAATCTAGTACTTAATTCGTATATCGCTAGATTAGCGTCTAATACCTAAAGAACAAGCCCTAGCTGTCAACTCCATGACAAACGGACGGTTTCAATCCGTAAGAAGTGGAAATGCGTCAATTTTCAGTCAAATGATGTAGACAAAAGAGAGGTGTTCAGAAGTTGTACGCCAGCAGATAGATTGGAAAGAAGGGAAAAATTACCCAAATACCCTACTGAACGTAATTTGTAAGGGCTGTTTAGACGTGAAATATTATTTTTTATTCTGATGTAAACATTAATGTTTCATCAGTCATTAAGCCTTCATCATGCGCAAAACCAAAATCTAATTACATATGAAGTTTTGAAAGGTAAGTTAAATTCATGTAGTTAATTAGAAATAAGCAAACACAGTTTTTGTAAAACGAAGTGGCAATTAAATTGTTCTGGTAATTTTATTTCCACAAAGATCGGATTTGCTCCGTAGTAAAACCTCGATATTGTAAGAAGCGCATCTGCCGCGCTCGAAATGCGATATCGTCTCCAAGTTCACCAAACTTTTTTAGTGCGGCAGACTTAGCCAAAGACACCCATTCGGGGTTGTGCTGATCCACATAACGGGGGACGTAATCAGCTTCAACTCCACGCTGTTTAAGTTCGTTTAAAATGCGTATAGGGCCTTGCCCTTTCCTCTTTCGCATTCCTACGAAGGCTTCAGTAAATCGTTCATCGCATTGCAGCGCTTCATCAGCCAACTGCTGAACGGCAGTTAAAATCAATTCTGAAGACATTGGAAAACGTCGAGTTAACTTTTGCCGAAGCTCCAAACGTGTGTGTTCTCGCGCAGCTAAAAAAGACATCGCCGCAAACCGCACAGTGCTTATAGTAACGGATACTTCATTTTTTCTTGACCGAGACTCGAAAGAACGATCAACAAATATTTCATCATCCGTATCCATTCCATTTACTGAATGAGCACTATTTAATTTGGAATCTTCAGCAACAAACATAATTACGTCTTTTATTTAGCCTCTAATTCAACAACGTTGCTATCTGTATCGGCATCTTCCTGACCGGCGTCTTTACTTTTATCGCCTAATAACTCAGCGCGCAGTTTATTTTCAACAGCTGTTGCGATATCAGGGTTTTCAGTCAGAAATTTCACAACATTATTTTTGCCTTGACCAATTTTGTTTCCTTGATAACTATACCAAGCACCTGATTTTTCGATTAAACCCTGCTGCACGCCAAAATCTATCAACTCACCCAAAAGGTTAATTCCGTTTCCGTAAAGTATTTGAAACTCGGTTTGCTTAAATGGAGGTGCGACTTTGTTTTTCACAACTTTAACGCGTGTTTCATTGCCAATTACTTCGTCGCCATCTTTAACAGCGCCAATGCGGCGGATATCCAAACGTACGGAAGAGTAAAATTTTAAAGCGTTACCCCCAGTAGTTGTTTCAGGATTGCCAAACATGACGCCAATTTTCATTCGGATCTGATTAATAAAAATAACTAAACAATTAGCATTTTTAATATTGCCGGTAATTTTACGTAAGGCTTGCGACATCAAACGCGCTTGTAAACCAACGTGATGATCTCCCATATCTCCTTCAATTTCTGCCTTCGGCGTTAAAGCCGCAACCGAATCAATAACCAATACATCAACGGCGTTTGAACGTACCAGCATATCAGTCACTTCCAGTGCCTGCTCGCCGGTATCAGGCTGAGATACGATAAGGTCGTCAACATTGACGCCTAATTTTTCTGCGTAAAGAGGATCTAGAGCATGCTCCGCATCAACAAAAGCACAAGTGCCTCCACTCTTCTGCGCTTCCGC
Organism: Aurantivibrio infirmus; assembly: GCF_054767315.1. Taxonomy (NCBI): domain Bacteria; kingdom Pseudomonadati; phylum Pseudomonadota; class Gammaproteobacteria; order Cellvibrionales; family Cellvibrionaceae; genus Aurantivibrio; species Aurantivibrio infirmus. The sequence goes on along the minus strand of NZ_BAAFSK010000008.1, from coordinate 54,668 downwards.
AATAACTTGCAAGGTCAGCGTTGTTTTACCAGAAGATTCAGGCCCATATATTTCAACAATTCGCCCTCTTGGTAAGCCACCAATACCCAAAGCGACATCGAGACCTAAAGAACCCGTAGAAATCGCAGGGATCTTGACGTGTTCCTTGTCTCCCATACGCATTACCGTACCTTTACCGAATTGGCGCTCAATTTGGCCAAGTGCAGCTTCTAATGCTTTTTCCTTATTCTGATCCATGGGTCACCTCTATTGTCTTAAAATTTGTTAAATACTATTCGTTTCGAAGAATTATTAATTATTGAAAAGCTGTGCGTTGATTTTCGATTTTTCGAGAGCTTACATGAGTTTTCCTGTATGCGCAAACAGTACTATTGTTTTATACAGGACTTTTTGAAATTAACTCGATTAGACCCATTACGGCCTCAGCAACAGCACTGTGCCGAATCTCTTCTCGGTCTCCAGAGAATTGGAATCTCCTGGTTACAATTTCACCATCTTTAATCGCCCAACTCATCCATACGGTCCCTACAGGTTTTGCGTCTGTACCACCATCCGGTCCCGCGATACCACTGATCGCAACTGCTACATTGGCATTAGCGCCAACCAACGCCCCTTGTGCCATCTGCCGAACAACTTCTTCACTTACCGCTCCCCACTCATCAAGTGTTCTTTCAGAAACCGATAGCAACTTCATCTTTAGAGCGTTGCTATAAGTAACAAAGCCCGCCTCAAACCAATCAGAGCTTCCAGATAAAGTCGTAAAGGCATAGGCCACCCCACCACCCGTACAGGATTCTGCCGCGGTTACAGTCCATTTACGGGCGCGCAAAAGCTGGCTTAGTTGTTCAACAAGATGAAGGATCTTTTGAGGGGAGGACATGGTGCTATAAGGTATTCGAGCAAACCGGTAAGTGCAAGAGCATTAAGGCGGTACCAAGGTAAGTTACAAACGATTTTTTGTGATGGCTTGAAGAGCGTTAGTGTAAATAGAGTTACCTGCAATAAGAGGGAAATATTTCTACTCGATTTGGCTACATGGATTTTTAGCGACATGTGCTTTAAATGCGAGCTCCTATTGTTTTGAACAATTTCTAGATCGATGTGGTTTCGTCATCTTTAGTCCTAAATCTCACTTCTCTGCTATAGGATTCTCACTTTTTTCAAGGTCAATTTTCTAAAACATTAGGTCTGACAACTAAGCACTTTCATCTCAAATGACATCGGGCGGTCGACCCAGAAATAGATCTCGACGTTGTCCATTGAGTCTGTACGAAATTCAAGCTTTTCTATCTTTTCCATTCACCCTCTTCTATCAACCCCCTCAACTTATCTCGTAATGTTCCTAGAGCAAATTCCCAATTCGCTACACTTTTATAAAGAATTGCTACTTCGTGAGAGTTTTATATGCCGAAATCACCAGAAAATAACGTGATTAATACCCAAAAACGAGAAACACTAAGAACGTTGTCGATTAGTGCGATTAGCGCAGCTGCCGCCGTAAAGGCACCCTTTGTGTTTGCACGAAATAAAACACGAGTTCGAGTTCTTGGGACTCATGTCACCCTGCAAGAAGAGTTGCGCACTCAAGCAATGCAAGATCTAGGTATTGAGTTGATTTTTGAGCCAGGCGGCAGCGCTGCGGTTTTGCAGAAAGCGTCGGTGGCGCCGACCTCATTTGATCTTTATGAGCAGTGGTCAAACAGTATCAACGTATTGTGGCGATCTGGCTCAATTCAAGCGATAGACAAATCCCGAATTCAAAATTGGGGGGAAATCAATTCTCTTACAAAAACTGGAAAACTAACCCCGAACGCAAAACTGGGCGCCGGAGATGCTCCATACAAATTATTAAATGTGCAGCCCAATGGTGAACTAGGCCCGGATGAGACCGAACAAATAAGTTTTCTACCCTACGTGCATAATGTCGATTCGTTCGGCTACAACTCCAATGTAATTGAGAAAGGAATTCCATATCAAACTGAATCCTGGGGATGGTTACTGAATAAAGAATATTCAGGTCGGGTCGCCGTCGTCAACGCTCCGACTATCGGGCTGTTTGACTTAGTGCTTGCAACGCAAACTCTTGGCCTTGTCGAGTATGAAGATATCGGCTCATTAACTCGTGCCGAACTAGACAAGCTGTTCAAAATATTAACTGAGTTTAAAAGTGCTGGGCACTTTAGTGGATTTTGGACATCTGTGCCCGAATCAGTCCGCTTTATGTCATCAAAACGCGTGGTGATCGAAAGTATGTTTTCACCAGCGGTATCAGCGTTAAATGGTGAAAATATCCCAGTCGTTTATGCTGCGCCGAAAGAGGGTTACCGAGGCTGGCATGGCGTAATGTGCATGTCCTCGGCCACCGAAGGCAGTGTAAAAGACGCCGCTTACGACTATATGAATTGGTGGTTATCAGGTTGGCCCGGTGCATTTATTGCCCGTCAGGGATACTACATCTCTAACCCTGAACGATCAGCGAATTATCTCAGCTCCGAAGAATGGGATTATTGGTACCAAGGAAAAGCTGCTACGAAAGCCTTGCATGGAACAGATGGAAAGATATCTGTTAAACCTGGAGAAATCCGTACCGGTGGAAGTTACGAAAAGCGCTTTAGTAATGTCGCAGTCTGGAATACCGTCATGCCAACCTACGAGTACAGCTTGCAAAAGTGGTATGAATTCATAAGCAGTTAGCAACAGAATTATAGAATGTTTAAATCATTAAAAACGCAGATACTTGTTGTCATGGGGGCGATGGTCATTATTCTGATCATTCAAACTTCGTTAACAAGAAGCAGTCAACAAACCATCGTAGCTAGCTATCAAAAATCCAGTAGCGCTTTAATCGAAGTTCGTTTAGTTCATGAACTTGAACGTGACGTTCTTGATTTACAGCGGAATGTATTGATTTATAAAGATACCGCTAGCGAATCTGCACGGCTTAAGTTTCAAGAGTTAATGCGCGGCGTTGAAGAAAAAATTTCTCTATTTGACCTCTCACTACTAGAGAATAATTCAAGCGATTTTCAAACGATTATAAAAAGTATGCGGGGTCACCTTAAGGATTACAAAAGTAATTTTGAAAGTGTGGTAGCAGGCCGCAGCCAAACGCGACAACTGACAGAGCACCTTATCGCCGACAATTTCACCACGATCCAAAATATTTTAGAAAACGCTTCTAGGGATTGGCTAGAAGCAAAATATTATTTAAGTGAGGCAAAAAATAGCTATCAAAACTATTTAATACAACCGGACCATTTCAATATCAATGAATTTAATCAGTGGCATTCGAAATTTGCTGAGGTTATTAGTTTCGACGAAGGACTAAATACGGAATTGCTGCCTATGGCGAACGATTTACAGTCGCAGGTTATCAAACTATCTCAGATAACTCGGGGCTATATATTTCTAGTTAATGTCGTTATGGCGGGATCAGCCAACGAATTTTTCTATCTTACCCAAGAACTATCTCAGCGGGTTTCGAAAATTCAGAACGATCAAATTCTCGATTCATTGTCAGCAGCTAAAACCTCGCAAAAATTAACCGACATTGTCGCCATGGTATGTATGTTGATTGCAATTTTCATTGCGATTGTCGTAATACGTCGAGTGATCTTACCTATTAGAAAAATCACCGATGTATTTAATCGTCTTTCAAATGAAGAGGAAATTGATAAGATTCCAGAACGAAATCGAAATGATGAAATTGGAGAATTGTCTAAAGCAGCAAGTATTTTTCATGCTAAAAACCAACAAACAACTCGCTTGCTAGAAGAGTCTACCGCAATGTTCAAACAGCAAGAACTGCTCAACAAAGAACTCGCGAAAGAAAAAGACAGGGCCGAACTTGCAGCAGAATCGAAAAGTATGTTTTTAGCTAACATGAGTCACGAAATTCGTACACCAATGAACGGGATAGTTGGGTTGATAAACCTCGCACTGAAAACAAACCTAGATACCTTACAACGCGGCTACCTAGAAAAAGTGTCCTATTCTAGTCAAATTCTCATGGGCGTAATCAACGACATTCTAGATTTTTCAAAGATAGAAGCTGGAAAACTCGATATCGAAAGTATCGAGTTCGAAATCGACGAACTAGTTGGTAGTTTTATCGCGTTAATGCACACACATATCGAAGACAAAAAACTAGACTTTCGCGTTGACGTTATGGACCAAGTACCAGCTCGTATAATTTCAGATCCTTTGCGCATCAACCAAGTAATGCTTAATTTGTGCAGCAATGCGATTAAATTTACCGAGCTCGGGAGCGTAAAAGTTGTTATCGATTACTCCAATTCTACTGAAGATAAAAATCAATATCTGACAATTGTGGTGAGCGATACGGGTATCGGGATGAGCAAAACCAAACTCAACACGATATTTGATGCTTTTGCTCAAGCAGATGGCTCGACCAGTAGAAAGTATGGTGGTACCGGCTTGGGCTTGGCGATAGTAAAACAACTAACGGAATTAATGGGTGGCTCGATCACCGTCGATTCCGAGCCAGATGTCGGGAGTCGATTTGAAGTTCGCTTTAGGATTGAAAATACTGAAAAAGAAAAACTGCATAAGCCAATTTCTCCACAGCCCGTGGCAATCAAGTATCTCTCAAAAGTAGATAGCAGCTTGATTAACAACAATGTATTGCGCGAGAAAGCAATAATCGCTGATATTATAGAGCCGGAAATCTATATAAACAGTAATATATTAAATAATCGAGAAACGATATTAATAGATACCCCTCATCAAAAACCCAAAGAAATTTATCTATCTATTATAGAAAAACTAAATAAATTTGAAAAAAATATTGGCGTAATCCTTCCAAGATCCGAAAAGAATTCTATCGACGAAAACAAATTGCTAGGTGATGAAAAAACTTTATACTATCCATATACCCCACAAGAATTAGATAACTTTCTCAAAAATATAATTGATATTCCATACACAGATGAGAATACAAATACGAAGTTGGATATTGGGGCATGTAATAACAATCAAAATCGATTCTCCGGTCGCGTATTACTCGTCGAAGACAATGAAATAAATCAATTAGTAGCTAGTACGATGCTGGAAGATTTTGGAATAGAAGTCCATCTAGCAGAAGATGGAAAACAAGCCGTCGATAAATTTATTGAATTTCAAGACTATGATTTAATCCTTATGGATATCCAAATGCCGGTGATGGATGGTTATGAGGCAACAATAAAGCTTCGGTCAGCTGGCTATACTGATATCGCTATTTGTGGTCTGAGTGCGAACGCGATGAAAGAGGACTATGAAAAAGCAGGTCAAGCCGGGATGAATGATTATCTCACCAAGCCTATCGACGAAGGTGAGTTGATAAACCGCTTGGATAAGTACTTACCTAAAACTGAAAATGTAAACTCGTAGGTCTTTATCAATGCCTACTTAATCTCAATTTTTAAAATGGGAACGAAAAACTTCACAATAGCGACGACACCATCGCTATATCATAACCGAGTAATTTCTTTTAATACTCGAATTTAATACTAACCTACGACACACTATTCACTACTACACAACTGCCTTGCATAACGATTTATCTAATTATATTTGAGACATATTGGGCAAATTTTTTCTAATAACTTAGCTCGCAACCGTTCAACACATACATTTTATGTTAGTTTTTGGCTGGCCGTTGTAGTTCAGCAACATCGACAAGATCAGAAAGCCTAGTATTTAGAGGATCGAAGAACGGGCTACCCTCCAACTGCCTTAAGAGATGGTTTTTGAAGGCCCTAGATCTGTTTGCCGGAGATACCGATAAAGTAGTCAACCTTAAAAACTTAAAGCCATCACAAATAGAGATTGGTGCCCATGCGCCTTTTAATTCTGCGCAGAGTTCTGTCGAAATTGGCATTGAGGAGTATTTAGCACCCACTAAACTACCGGCGGGAATGACGACCTTGTTGATCACTAGGTCACGAACGGTAATACACGAATGTGAATCGCCGATGTTTATTTTCTCCACCATTAGAACTTGGCCGGCGTTATCCGTAAGCACATTAATAAGTCCTTGCCTTCGTAAGTAATTTCCCGCAAATTCCAAGAAATATCGTTCCGCTTCTGGACAGGTTCCGACGGCAATATCCGCAGGAGTAAATGGTAGCGCTGGAGACTCCTGAAGAATTTTCGTACTTCCTAGAATAGACAGTATCAAATTCACAATAAGACGGCTTTCTTCCAGTCTCAACTCTTGAGGCAAGTTCTCGAGCGCGCAAAGTTGAGAAAACAAAGCTCGGTTTAGAGAGTTGTGAATTGGTGCTTGCCCCAGTACACACCGGATTTCACTGATACTTCGCGGTGAGCGGCCCGATATGATTTGAGCTTCATTCATCAGCGCCAGAATATTATTTTGACCAGCCTCCGAAAACAAAGCCAGGTCTTGGTCAACGCCTAGACCGCGCGAACTATTTATAAATTTCGCTAAAAAGCGACCAGCTTGGGTGAACCCGCAACCACGTCGCGGTCTTTGATGCTCTGGATCCTCGTTCAACATCGAAACTAATGTTTTATGCAAAGGAAATCCGATTAACTGAAAGGCACTAACGACTTCGTGAATATTTTTATAATCGCTTACAACCGCGGCTAACATGCGCTCTAGCTTCCGCTTTAAAACAGTTTTCTGGAAAGTCCTGCGCCGATCAGGTACACACAAAACACCTTCTCGACGCAGGCGGTTTTACTGCCTTTGGTTAAATTAAGCGGCAATATCAACAGTTTTTTCGTACTCTTTTAACTGCGCACGTGCCATTGCTAGATTTGCTTGCGAGCGATTTAAGGCAAGATAAATGAAAACCCCGTCGTTAGTTTCCAAAGGACGAATAAGGTGATAATGCTTACCTAAAGTAATAAGAATGTCTTCAATTCTATCTTTGAGCTTCAAACTCGTCATGGTTTTGCGTTTAGCTCGCACTACTTCACAGTTCCCCGCTGCGGCTATTTCGAGGTTCATACCGGAACCACCGCCGATGGTACCCAGGCACATCCCACTTTCGGAATCGACCACCGCAGCTCCAATAAATCCATCTATATTTTGAAGATTTTCAAGTTTAATTGTCATGATGTTACCCTTTTTAAATTAGTTGTAAAAGATGAAATTAGTTTGCTGACTCAAACGATAACGGCTAACAAATAGATCAGTCGAGACGCAGTGTTCAGATTTTTCTGATCATCACAATTTAGTCTAGAAGCTATTGTCAAACATCATAAATTATTTTTTAACAAATTATGAAATAGTCTAAAAACCTAAATATCTATACAAACGAATACCAATAAAATAAAAAATAAAAACCGATATTTTTCTATCTGAAATTTGATAGTACTTTTTCGATTCAACAATCAATATCTTTTATCGTTTCTGACAAACGGCTTATCGAAATGCGCAAACTCGCAATATTTATAGTTTTGTCTGCCGACATAGCCAGAACAAAATCATTGTTATTCATATTAAAAAGTACAAAACAGACATTTCCTTCATCAGCCTCGATGAAGGTACTTTTAAACTCCTTCGAAAGAATTTGTTGCGTTATCGCGCTACTAACCGAACACAAGGTACTGGCCGCTGCTGCCATAGTGTCTGGGTCAAATGATTTTTTATTGCGCGAATAATTATGGATAGGGAAACCGTCAGCAGTCGACAAAGAAATTACTTCAATGCCAGTGCCTTCTTCCGCCCACCTATCGAACAACTCAACCAAGCCTTGAACGAGTAACTCATTGTCTTCCATTGATTTCCTCTTCCTCAAAAGCTAGATGATCGTAAAATTCTGCGTCATTACATGGACAATTATTAAGGGCGTTGAATAGGTCCAACAACACCAACGAAGATTCAATATTTCTCGGATCTACAGGAATAACCGGCGCCATCACCTCATGCTCGAACAATATGGTTTGCACATTTCCACACAAAGCATCTAAAATTTCGTCTGGAGCTTCTTCACAGTGGCTAATTCCAACAACTACAGGTAAATCATTTTCTATCGGTTTAAAAAAGTTAAGCAGTGTATCTATCGCATCGGCATTAAGATCTTCACCGTACTTAACTAGGATTAACAGGCCCCACAAACCGTTCTTGACCATTTCCCACAGCATTGAAAAGCGTTTTTGTCCAGGTAACCCATATAGGCCCAGAGCGACATCGCTATCTAATGACAATCTCCCGTAGTCAATTCCCACTGTGGTAAATTCCTTCCCTATGTCGACAGAAGATCTCGCCTCGGTTGCAAACGGGGATATTTCACTGATGACACGAATGAATTCAGTCTTACCTGCGCCGACTTCACCGACAATTGCGAGCTTTTTATAAATAGGATCCATTAGTACCCTTTAACTTCTATGTTTTGACGCTTTTAAGAAATTCTTTAACACCGTGCTAAAACGGTCTACACCAGCAGATTGCTTTGGTTTTGGTGGGCCACCCTTGATTCCAACTAAATTTGGTTTACTTATGGTTCGGTGTTTCTTAAGAATTCCCAACTTATTCAGATCATTCAAATATTTATCGAGCATCCCGTTTGAACTAAAGATTCCCAAGGCCAAAAGTTCCTCATAGGGCTGTGGACGCCGGACGAGGCGCGCGCAAATTTTTATGAGCTCTCCGTTAAGCTTGATCAAACCTGGTGTGGGCCAACTGTTAAGCGACATTGCATAACCCGAAAACTCCGATGTCTGTGTTGAAGTGTCATCAGATAGCGTCACTGTTGGTTCTGTTTTTACAGGCTTTTTTTTCAATGTAACTTCTGCTGATTTTGTGCTTGTTTGACTTGGAGGAAGGAAACACTTCATCCTCTCTCTGTCTAACTCTGATTTCAAATCAAGATCGCTTCTCAAAATCGATTTTAGTTTTCTCAAAAATGTCAACTGCCCTTTTAAGTCCTCTCGTAACACTTTTATTCCCCAGCTACTAAATTTAGGCTCGGAGATTTCACTTTTGTGAATAAAACTAAAGTCGTTAAGCCGTTTATCTTGGCGAATCTTGAAAACTATTTGACCAACCTCAATCGAATCTCCCTCCATAACCAGCAGAACAAAATTATTTGACACTAAAAAAGAGCCAGTAATTTTGTGGTCACTGTTATAGTTGACGGTTAAATTATATATATCAATAACATTTGAGGAAGCTGAGGACTCATCCGCAGAGGGCAAAATGGTACTTAAACAAGCAACTCTTTTCATTATTTAACAACTTGGAAGTAATATTTCTGTATGCCACTGGCTTATAAATGGCTGCTTTTCAGGAATTATTAATTCACTATAGCGTAAATAATAATTTGACATGCTTATGTTCAAGATTATTTTTAATGGTTCAACGACATAATGATTCGGTTTGGTTATTGAAATTATAAATTTTCTCGCTAACGAAAAATAAATTTTAAGCTGCGATATAACTAAGTGGTAGACGGAGATAAAAATTTTATTATTTTTTGAATGTAAAAATCACGAAATTAAAAAACAACCTTGTTTATCCATTCATTCAGTTTTATCGACTAGGATTTCGATTCTAAAAGTAAATAAAATAATTAACGCCAAAAACTCTTCTCGACAAAACTTTCTACCTTTGGTGCAACACTGGAGATTTTTGAGAAACACAATTTCATTGCCGCCAACGGGAAGATCGCATATAGCTTTGTCGTCCAGCTCATTTTTTTGAAACCCAATCTGCATTTAAGGCTCAGCGCAATTTAACATCAGCCTGGGCCTATTCTCCGTCAAGGGAAATTTGCATAGTGGAGGGTTCGCTGGGGATATCCCAACAATGATAAATCTAAAAATATATTAAAAATTAGGTAGATAAACACAGTACATAAGGGTGTTCTCAATAGGCTAGTCGCGGAGTCTCACTGGCTGATTCGGTGGAGAAAATGCCGATATCCGTCAGGTGCTGGTCCAGTCATTCGAGTTAAACTTTTATCTTTAAGGCTGGTGATTTATTTGGGTCTCAACTCATCTTCCCGTAGAATACCCCGCTGCCTTTTCACCGTTAGCAAAACAATAAAATGTTATGAATCAAAAAGTTAAATCTCCCGAAACTCACACGCCAATGATGCAGCAGTTCCTGCGCATAAAATCTGAGCACCCTAATGAGCTCCTTTTTTATCGTATGGGGGATTTTTACGAATTATTTTTTGACGATGCCAAAAAAGCGGCGCGTCTTCTCGATATTACGCTAACCGCGAGAGGGAAATCGAACGGTGAACCCATCCCAATGGCTGGGATCCCCTATCACGCCGCTGAAGGCTATCTTGCTAAGCTAGTACGCTTAGGTGAATCGATTGCGATCTGTGAACAAGTTGGCGACCCAGCAAGCAGTAAGGGACCCGTCGAACGGCAGGTTATGCGCATTGTTACACCGGGAACACTTACCGATGAAGCTTTACTCGACGCAAGTAAAGACAATTTACTGGTCGCGATTTTCAGTCATGATGATATTTACGGCATAGCACACTTAGATGTCGGCAGTGGTCGCTTTCAAGTACTAGAAACCCAGGGGCATGATGGTCTAATGGCGGAAATACAGCGCCTGGATCCCGCCGAAATTTTGGTCCCAGACGAATGGCAAACCACTGAACCACTGTTGAAGCGTCGCGGAATTCGTAAGCAAGCCCTATGGAATTACGATAAAGACACGGCGAACAAGTTACTCACGCAACAATTTCAAACAAAAGACTTATCAGGATTCGGTTGCGAACATTTAACCGTAGCAATTTGTGCGGCAGGTTGCCTACTTGCCTACACGCAAGAAACACAGCGCGCTCAGCTGCCTCACATTAGAAAATTAATTCACGAAAACCGCTCACAAACTGTCACCCTCGATGCGGCGACGCGAAAAAATTTGGAAATAGATACCAATCTTTCCGGAGAGGAAGACAACACCTTATTTTCTGTGCTGAATAATTGCGCCACAGTGATGGGCAGCCGCTTATTACGACGTTGGCTACATCGCCCACTGAGGGAACTAACGACACTTCAAGATCGCCAAGAAATAATTTCGAATTTGAAACACAACTACCGCTTCGAACCCTTTCATGAAGCACTAAAAAATATTGGTGATCTTGAACGAATTCTTGGTCGTCTCGCTCTGCGTTCGGCGCGACCTCGTGATTTATCGCGCTTGTGCTCATCCATTGCGGTTTATCCTCAACTACAGAATTTACTCGCCGAGTTAAATACTAATTTGTCCAACACGCTAGCGAAAAGTATTTCGACTTTTCCTGAGCTTGTCGATTTATTACAAAAAGCGATCATAGAAGCCCCACCAGTGTTAATTCGCGATGGCGGCGTTATTGCCGAAGGTTATGATTCAGAACTCGATGAACTTCGCAACATTAGTTCGAACGCCGGACAGTATCTAATTGATTTAGAAACACGAGAAAAAGAACGTACGGGGATTTCAACTTTAAAGGTAGGTTACAACCGTGTGCACGGATATTATATTGAAATTTCTCGCGCACAATCCGCTCAAGCACCGGTGGAATATATCCGTCGACAAACCATTAAAAATTCGGAACGCTACATCACGCCTGAATTAAAAGAATTTGAAGACAAGGCTTTGTCCGCGAAAAGCCGTGCCCTATCGAGAGAAAAAGCGCTCTACGAAGAACTGCTTGAAAAACTCAACGAATATCTAGTTGTTTTACAAGATTCTGCGGCAGCGGTTTCAGAGCTTGATGTACTAACAAATCTGGCAGAGCGCTCCTACACGATGAAGTTTTGCCAACCCACCTTGAGCGAAGCACCGGGTATCACTATCGAAGCGGGACGCCACCCCGTTGTCGAACAAGTCATTGACAGTGCGTTCATACCCAATGATTTGGTTTTCGACACCGAGCGGCGCATGCTCATTATCACCGGTCCTAATATGGGCGGTAAATCGACCTATATGCGACAAGCAGCCTTGCTGACCTTACTCGCACATATCGGCAGCGATATTCCTGCGAGCAAGGCCACTATTGGAATGGTCGATAGAATTTTTACGCGTATTGGTTCTTCAGATGATCTCGCTGGTGGCCGCTCGACCTTCATGGTGGAAATGACGGAAACCGCAAATATATTACATAACGCAACGGATCGTAGTTTAGTTTTGCTCGATGAAATTGGCCGCGGCACCAGCACTTTCGACGGTCTTTCCCTTGCTTGGGCCTGTGCAGACTACTTAGCCAAAGAAATCAAAGCGCTTACTCTATTCGCCACGCATTATTTCGAAATTACCAGCTTAGCTGACAGCATACCTGGGATCGCTAATATCCATCTTGATGCGACCGAACATAACGACAACATTGTCTTCTTGCACCAGGTCAACGACGGCCCTGCGAACCAAAGCTACGGGCTCCAAGTCGCCAAACTCGCCGGAATTCCTTCTGGAGTACTAGCCAAAGCACAAGAGCAACTCCATATTCTGGAATCTGAGAGCGCCAAAGACTTCTCCAGGCGAGAACTAAGTCAAAACCAAGGCAACGAAGAGCGTAACGCTAAGATCGCTCCTAGCCCAGCTACAATGCCTTCCCCGCAAGCACCACAGCAGTCCGAACTGTTTACCGCGCCAGCTCCACATCCAGCTGTTTCAATTCTTGAGACACTAGATGCAGACGAACTGAGCCCAAAACAGGCCCTGGAAAAGCTCTACGAGCTGAAAGCCATTCTCAAGAAAAGCAAACCCTAGGGCGGGCCCAAACCTTGGAAATCGTCAAAATAGACTCCAGCTATAAGCATATAAGCGCGTAGCCCTTTAACCGGGAAAAATTTCTGCTAGAATGCGGCCCTATTTTTCGACATGCCAATTCGAACGCGGCCCTACCATTAAGTAGTTTCGTCATCACTCGATCGGCAATTTGATTAGTCCGCTTTAAAAATTGGAGCCTTAGACATGACCTTTGTAGTGGGAGATAACTGTATCAAGTGCAAACACACCGATTGCGTGGAAGTTTGCCCTGTTGATTGTTTTTATGAAGGCCCCAACTTTTTAGTTATTCATCCGGATGAGTGCATTGATTGTGCGCTTTGCGAACCTGAGTGTCCTGCCAACGCAATTTTTTCCGAAGACGAGTTACCAAGCGACCAAGCGGAATTCTTAGAATTAAATGCTGAATTAGCTGAGGTTTGGCCAAACATTACAGAGAAAAAAGAAGCACCCGCAGATGCTGAAGAATGGGATGGCGTTGAAAACAAACTACAGTATTTAGAAAGATAAGCGCGTTCCGATTCTCCAATACAAAATAAAAAAGCCGCATTTAAATGCGGCTTTTTTATTTGTAGCGATTTTATTAAATAAAACAATATATTAAATCGTAACTCTTTTTTACTTCTACAGGTGCAGCTTGGACTTTAATTTGTGAGCTTCAATCAAACAAAACTATTATTAAGCCTTTAGTTATGACATTACGCCAAATAAAGACTCACCGTTTAATCCTTGCTTCTCTAATATATCCCGTAAACGTTTCAATGCTTCAACTTGAATCTGACGAACTCGTTCACGAGTTAAGCCAATTTCTCGGCCCACTTCTTCCAACGTGCTCATCTCATATCCACGCAGACCAAATCGTCTAGCCACAACTTCCCGTTGCTTTTCAGATAACTCACCTAACCAACCATCAATGCTTTCGCTCAAATCGCTGTCTTGCAATAAAGTTTCTGGATCAGAAGCATTTCGGTCTGGAATGGTATCAACTAAAGATTTATCGGATGAAGAACCAATGGGTACATCAACCGAGGTAACTCTTTCATTCAAACCCAACATCCGCTTTACATCATCGACAGGTTTATCAAGTAAATCTGCGATTTCTTCTGGGCTAGGCTCATGATCAAGCTTTTGTGTTAATTCTCGCGCAGCACGTAGATAAACATTTAACTCTTTTACAACATGAATAGGTAAACGAATCGTTCGCGTTTGATTCATGATCGCACGTTCAACAGTTTGTCTAATCCACCAGGTTGCGTAGGTAGAAAATCTAAATCCTCGCTCTGGATCATATTTTTCAACCGCGCGAATCAATCCGAGGTTTCCTTCTTCAATAAGATCCAGCAAAGCCAAACCACGATTAACGTAACGTCGAGCAATCTTGACTACCAAACGTAAGTTACTCTCGATCATTCGTTTACGGGAAGCCTCTTCACCTTTCAGAGCTCTGCGCGCGAAGTAAACTTCTTCTTCAGCACTCAATAAAGGGGAGAATCCGATTTCGTTTAGATAGAGCTGAGTAGCGTCGAGGTTTTTCTGGAATTTTTCTTCTGTTTCAACAAAGCGTGTATCCGGTTCCGGAGAGTCCGCTTCGTCTTTGATACTTGCTGTTTTCTTCGTTTCGATCGTTGTATCTGTGCTTATATCTTCAATTTCGCTTGCGTCTATTTCTTGCAATATACAAATATCTTCGTCTTGAAAGCTTTGCGCTTCTCTCATTTGAACTGTCATGGTGTTAGCCCTGTGAGTAATCTGTTTATTTGTATGAGGTGGGAATCACTTTGATCCGACCTAACTAATTACAATTTCGACTCTGTCCATGCATTTTTCATGACACTGAGGGTTTCACGAACCCTTGTCCGGAATTTCACGAATTCCAGCAACGCAAAAAAAACTCATGGCAGTCAAGCTTAGCTTTCTCATCGACGAGGTAGAAACCGCAGTGGATCGACCGGTTTACCGTCATGACGTATTTCAAAGTGCAGCTTATCGTTATTGGTACCACTGGATCCTATTTCGGCAATTTTCTGTCCAGCTTTAACGCTATCCCCTTCAGCAACAGTAAGTCGCTGATTATGCGCATAGGCACTTAGGTAGTTATCGTTATGTTTCAGTATTAATAAATTGCCGTAGCCGCGTAGTCCGTCTCCTGCATAAACTACGGTACCTGCAGCGGCAGCAAAAACAGGTTCCCCCTTTTTTGCGCCGATATCAATACCGTTATTTAAGGACTGCGGCCCCGAGAAAGTTGCGAGAAGTGTGCCATTAACAGGCCACTGCCATTCCAATCGAGTTTTTTGAATACGTGGTTTTATTGGGACTGGTGGTTTTTTTGGAGGATTACTTGAACGATTAATGACTGGGCTATTAACCGCGGTCGACTGAATTTTAGGGCTTGGAACTTGAGTTAAATCAAGGTTCAAACGCTGCCCCGGGTGTATGGTGAATGATTCACCGATATTATTCACTAGCGCTAGCTTTTTAGCGTCTAAATTGTATCGCCAGGCTATTGAATAAAGGGTTTCGCCACTCGCAACCGTGTGGGTTTGAATGCGGTAACTAGGGGGTTGATCAAGCTTACTTAGAGGTGCTGTGTAGGGTGGGCTACCACAACTGACCAAGCAAAAAGTGGTTAAGATCTTGAACACGTTATTCGTTCGCTTAAAGCTCATATTTTCTTCGTATGCCTGATCAGTCAGCTATCGACAAGTAGAATATTTAACCAATGATATATTTATATATAAATAAGTAATGTTTTTATATGAAATATTCGTCTAATGTTTTTTTCCGACTTGTCCAAAAATTTGACGCAAATAACGCTTTTACCGACTTTACCCAATTTATTTTTGACAATTCTGGATTTGTCCACCAAGGATCACTGACTTTTTTCGGCAGAAAGTTCCAAAATGAAGACGATTACAAAGCCAAACACAGCGGCTATGACTGCAAACATTATCTGCGGTTCCTGCCCTACCAGGCTTACATAGTCATACGGAGACACCAACTCTTTAACCAGTGGCACTGTGTCGCCATGACGATCGACTGAACTGACAATAGTATGCTGCCAAGGCCAAAGAAGCTTTAAGGATCCAATTAAAAAGCCAATCAACACTGCAAGCGTCGAATTGTAATAATGGTGTAGAAGCCAAGATAAGAGGTGAGAGAACAGCAGTAGACCCACCCCCGCTCCAACTGCGAAACTTCCGAGCAACAACCAGTTAAATTCCGCGATCGCTTGGTACATCACCGTGTGCAAGCCGAATAGAAACAATATAAACATCCCCGAAATACCAGGCAGGATCATCGCACAAATGGCTACCGAGGCCGCAATCATCAGAATCCACCACTCACCGGGTAAAGATGGCGGCCTTATTAGCGTCACACCTACAGCGACTAACACGCCGCAACACAAAGCTATTATCTCTTGCCAGCGCCAGTGACTTACTTGACGAAGGATGTAGACAATCGACGCGCACACCAAGCCAAAGAAAAAAGCCCAGACCAATATTGGATAATGATCCAAGCAATACAAAATCAACTTAGAAAAACTGACAATACTAAAAAGAATTCCTCCAAACAGCGTAAGCAAGAAATTTCCGTTAATGTGAGCCCACGCCGCTTTAGGCCCGCTTTTAAAAAGCAGCCCTAGTGCAACAAAATTAATATTGCGCAGGGAGTCGAGAAATTCCTGATAGATACCTGAGATAAGCGCTATGGTGCCACCTGATACGCCAGGTACAGAATCTGCTGCACCCATAGCCATGCCCTTTAAAAAAAGGAGGATAGTTTTACGGAATTTATTGGCAAGCATAGGCTTCCTTGGCTTGAATTTAGATTTGAACTGGTCTCACGTAACATTACGAATAGAATATTTTTGCGGAATTGGATTGGTTTAATAGGAGCCGAAAAATTCAATCATAAAATAGACAGTTAAAACCAGTTATTAAAATAACAGTGTGGCATTTTGTTTAACGGCTTAGGCCAGATAATAATGGTACAAACTTAACTGGCTCCAAAATTTTTGAGATGAAATTATCACTATCGCCTTCGCGAATAACTAAGGTTAACTGCTGAGTGACATCACCGACAGGAATCACCAGCGCTCCATCCGGCGCTAACTGCTTTAACAATTCTTCCGGTACTTCTCGCGGAGCAGCAGTACTAATTATCGCAGAAAAAGGCCCCTTTTCCGCCCAGCCAAAACCACCATCCGCGTGATTTAAATAGACATTTCTTAAGCCGAGTTTACGCAAACGAGATCGCGCTTTTTCCTGCAGGGGTTTAATTCGTTCGACGCTATACACCTCGGGAAGAAGTTGCGCCAATATTGCGGTTTGGTAACCGGACCCGGTACCAACTTCGAGAACTTTTTTAGGACTATTCGTCGCCGCTAGAATCACTTCTGTCATCCTGGCGACAATGTAGGGTTGAGATAAGGTTTGTCCGTAGCCAATGGGTAAGGCGCTATCTTCATAGGCGCGATGAGCCAAAGCTTCATCGAGAAACATATGTCTTGGTGTCTCTCGAATGATATCCAGAACTTGACTGTTGCTTATGCCCTGTTCCCGCAAGCGATTAATTAGGCGGAGTCTAGTTCGCTCTGACGTCATACCGACGCCGGCAATATTTATTTGGCTCACGCGATTCACTCCCCAAAATATTTTCAAACAGTCGCTATAACTACATCGAAAGCGACCATACACAACCGAACAAAAAGTTTTCTAACACAAAGTGTTACGTATTATTAATATAATCGACAATTAAATTGCGCAAGTTCAGTAACAACTAGAACTACCAGTTCCACCATGCCTTATTAAAACTACGCACTCAACAAAGCCGCCACTATACCACAGGCTTTACTAATACATTAGCAAGCCGAAACAATCTCAATCCGTCTCACACCAGCACACGCCGCGCTACCACCAAGGACATTATTATAAATTCACGAGAGATTTATCCTCCAGATTACAAAGCTCTCGCAAAACGGCGGTTGCATACTGGCCAGGTAACAGAGTGAAAGACAGCTCTAGCGATCGATCATTACAAGCAAAATTTATGTCTTTGGGCAAACACTTCAAAATACGCCTTTCTTGCTGAAGACCGACATGCTCTAAGCCCTCACACCAAATGGAATGTTTTTTCAAAGCATCAGATTCGAGGTCGAACTGCGCATCAGTAACGAGGGGACGCCCCCTCCCCCATAATGGACCGCTTGGTTCCGACTCTACTTCACCCGGCAGTAATAATTCCCAATTGTGCTCACTTATCCTTTGCGACAGTACTCGATTAAATAAGTAAGAACGTGCCGCTGAAATAACGAGACCCCTTTGTTTCCTTTGCTTTATAGCTTTACGTTCAACTAACAAACTTTCAGCCATCTGCAAATTTGATCCACCGCGACCAAATCGTTGCTCACCAAAATAATTTGGTACGCCATTTTCTATTCTCAACAATCGTTCTTTTACTTCATCTATATCAGATATATTTCGAAGTGTAATTGAAAAACGATTGTTGCCGTGATCTCCCGGTCTGAGTTTTTTTTGATGTCGTGTGGCTTGCAACAACTCCACACCTTCAATATTGAACTGGGTCCAATCTGGCACCTGTTTTTTGGGAAAATAAACACTAAACCATTGCGTTGTTATTGCATGGCGATCTTTACGACCGGCATAGCCGATATCGTTACTAGAGACCTTTGCAAAACTAGCAAGCTGACTTGCCAACCAATGAGTATTTTGACCAGACTTTCTCACCTGAATAAAGACATGTTCGCCTTCGCCCAAAGGAGCAAAACCTAGATCTTCAACAACAATAAAATCTGCATTACTCGATCTAAAATCTGCACAACAACCAGGCTCGCCGTAAGCGAAATTAAAATTCAAAGGAAATCGTATAGGGAGGGTCATCTAAACTCGAAATTAATATTTAAAATTAGTTTTATTCTGTAAATAGAGAAAACATTTTGATGGGAGGTTTCGGCTCAACGATTTCAGGTTGATAAGACCGTCAATAAGACACTAGCTTGTGCGGCTATTCCTTCCTGCCGCCCGGTAAACCCTAGACCTTCACTAGTCGTGGCTTTCACGTTGACGGCATTCAGTTCTAAATTTAAATCCGCCGCCAAATTTTCGCGCATAAAAGGAATGTGCCTAGCCATGTAAGGTTTTTCTGCAATGATCGTGCTATCACAATTCACTGGAGTCCAGCCTTCTGCCCTTATTTTAGCGACAACGAGTCTCAATAAAGTCCGGCTGTTCACGTCGCGAAACTGAGGGTCGGTATCGGGAAAATGTTGGCCGATATCACCAAGCCCTGCAGCACCTAACAACGCATCACAAATGGCATGAAGCAATACATCACCATCAGAGTGGGCAATTAGACCTTTTTCAAAAGGAATAACCACGCCTCCGATAACAATCTTATCGCCTGGGCCGAATTTATGAACATCAAAACCTTGACCTACTCTCATTTGAACTCGCTTTTTTTAATTTATTTATTCATTCGTCCAATAAAAAATTGAGCCTTAGAAATTTTTAAAAATTCATAGCTCAGTGAACTTGGCGCTGCATAGCCATTATTAATTGCGCTAGATACAAATCTTCGGATTCCGTGATCTTAATATTGGTTTTACTGTCTTCCAGGACAAATGGTTTTTTTCCATCCGCTTCTACCGCCATAGCTTCATCAGTTGGAGTTATTTTTTTGTGCTGTAAATTCACAAAAGCATCGACAAGGATTTGGTAACGAAAGATTTGCGGTGTGTGTGCACGATATAAAGAACTGCGATCTACGGTTTCTATAATTTCGAAATCAGCGTTAATTCGTTTCAAGGTATCACTAGCCGGTGAAGCGAGAATACCGCCGACAGGATGATCCTTTATGCGTTTTAAAAGTTCCTTGATTTTTAATCCACTAACGCAAGGTCTCGCAGCATCATGAACTAAAATCCAATCATTACTTGAAGCCTGGCCTTGGCATTGCTTTAAACAATTGGCCACGGACTGGTGTCGGCTTTCCCCTCCGGCAACGGACTCGATTTTTGGATGACGGCTAATATCTAGGGACGGCCAAATCACATCGTCGGCTTGTAGAGCAACAAAAATTTTTTCTAGGGATGGAACGAGAAGCAAACGAGACAAAGTGTGTTCGAGCACTGTTTTATTATCAATTTCTAAATATTGTTTAGGTTTGTCGGCCTTCATCCTACTGCCGATACCTGCCGCGGGTACAATCGCCCAAACCCGTTGAGATTTATTCATTATTCACTAGCAGTGCTTGAGGGCGTTAGTTTATTGGGATTTTGGGGGTCGATCTTGGACTTTGAATTACGAGGTTTTTGTTCGTCGTCGAGAACCAAAATAAACGTTTCGCCCTCTTTGATCATACCCATTTCGGTTCGAGCGCGGCTTTCCAGGGTTCGAACCCCCGTCTTTAACTCGCTAACTTCGAGTGCCAACACTCTATTTTGCTCTTGCAATCGTTCAATTTCAGATTGTTGTAGAGTGATTTGCTGGTTGAGGTTTACGACCTCTGCGATGCTGCCTTCGCCAACCCATAAACGATACTGCAGGAAACCGAAACAAATCACTAGAGCTATGATTATCCACTTCATCTGAAGGCCTCGGTTTCCTTTTTAACGTTTTCTGCTAACTAATTATCGCGAATGTTTACGCCTTAAATTCAGCGCGACCGCGATAAATGGCTTTATCACCCAACTCTGCTTCAATACGCAATAAACGATTATATTTAGCCACACGATCAGAACGACAAAGCGAACCGGTTTTAATTTGTCCCGCGGCGGTCGCTACTGCAAGATCGGCAATCGTTGTATCTTCGGTTTCACCAGATCGATGTGAAATAACTGCAGTATAGCCAGCATCTTTTGCCATTTTAATCGCATCTAATGTTTCACTTAAAGAACCGATCTGATTGAATTTAATCAAAATTGAATTTCCAATTTTTTCATCAATGCCGCGCTTCAATATTTTTGTATTCGTAACGAAAAGATCATCACCAACCAGCTGAACACTTTCGCCAATTTTTTTAGTTAGAGTTGCCCAACCTTCCCAATCACTTTCATCCATGCCATCTTCAATGGATAAAATCGGATAACTCTCGGCCAATCCTGCTAAATAATCTGAAAACTGTTCTGCCGAATAGACTTTACCTTCTCCAGCCAAATCATATTTTCCTTCTTTATAAAACTCAGACGCAGCGCAATCTAATGCAAGCGTTATATCCGTTCCAAGTTTATAACCAGCAAGCTCAACGGCTTCGGCTATGACTTCTAGCGCACTTTCATTTGACGGCAAATTAGGTGCGAAACCACCTTCATCGCCAACCGCAGTACTTAAACCACGACCAGACAATACTTTCTTTAACTGATGAAAAATTTCAGCGCCTTGTCTCAAAGCTTCCGAAAAGCTGGTAACGTTTACGGGTTGAATCATGAATTCTTGAATATCGACATTATTATCAGCATGTTCACCGCCGTTAATAATATTCATCATCGGCACAGGAAGAGAATATTGCCCTGACGTGCCGTTTAATTCAGCGATGTGCTGATAAAGTGGAATACCTTTGTCGATAGCGGCGGCCTTTGCCGTTGCCAACGAAACGGCAAGAATAGCATTCGCACCAAAGGACGACTTATTTTCTGTACCATCGGCTTTTAACATCAGATTATCGATAGTTCGTTGATCAGATGCATCCTGCCCTTTAAGTAGGTCGTTGATAGTCGTGTTTATATTATTTACCGCGGTGAGAACGCCTTTGCCTAAATAACGAGATTTGTCTCCGTCTCTTAGCTCCAGTGCCTCGCGCGATCCAGTTGAAGCCCCTGATGGCGCACATGCTGAACCCATTGCCCCGGATTCTAAAATAACTTCTGCGCTCACTGTCGGATTGCCACGACTATCAAGCACTTCAAAAGCTTTAATTTCAACAATCTTTGTCATTTAATCTACTCCAACTATATTTCTTTATCGAAAACAAAAAATAATAAAAAATTTACGCTGATAAATCTTCCAAAAAATTCGCGACTAAACAATATCCAAATCAGCAAATTTCTTAGTCAGATCATCTATCGCTTTAACTTGTTCCAGCAATGGTTTTAATTTTTCCAAAGGTAACGCACTAGGACCATCACACTTAGCGTTATCTGGATCTGGATGCGCTTCCAAAAACAATCCTGCAACACCAACGGCCATTGCGGCTTTCGCTAAGTCACCTGTTTGCCGACGACGGCCACCCGAAGCCGCACCGCCAGGATCTCTACACTGTAACGCGTGCGTTACGTCGAAAATTAACGGGGCACCTTTACTCGCTTCTTGCATCACCCGAAAACCGAGCATATCAACAATCAAATTGTCGTAACCAAAACAGCTACCTCGTTCACATAACATCACTTTATCGTTACCGCACTCCAAGAATTTTTCGATGATGTTGGCAGTTTGTGATGGGCTAATAAACTGGGGCTTTTTAATATTAATAACTGCATTGGTCACTGCCATTGCTTTCACTAGATCAGTTTGACGTGCTAAAAATGCCGGCAACTGAATAACATCACAGATTTCTGCAGTGGGCTGCGCCTGCCAGGGCTCATGGACATCGGTAATAATTGGAACACCGTATGTAGATTTCACATCAGCCAAAATTTGCAAACCTTTTTCCATACCCGGTCCGCGATATGAATGTACAGAAGAACGATTGGCTTTATCAAAAGAAGCCTTAAACACATAAGGGATAGATAACTCGCTACACACTTTTACAAAATGGTCAGCGACTTCGAGCGCGAACTCTTTTGATTCGAGTACATTGACTCCACCATAGAGGACAAACGGCAACTTATTGGAAGTCGCTATGCTCCCAATTTTTATTTCTTTAGCATCATTCATTAAATATTAATCAGTTATGGTTGGTAAATCATTACACTACTCTGCGTTTTTAAGCATCGCTTCCACAAAACTTGTGAACAAAGGATGCCCATCCCGCGGTGTGGAAGTAAATTCTGGATGAAACTGGCAAGCTACGAACCAGGGGTGATCTTCTATTTCAACAACCTCAACTAAGGTATCGTCAGCCGACCAGCCACCCACTTTCAATCCTGCCTGTTGCAATCGATCAACATAATTATTATTGACTTCATAACGATGGCGATGCCTCTCGACAATCACATCATCTCCATATATCTTTTGAACCTTGGCGCCAGAAACCAATCGGCACTCTTGGCCGCCCAATCGCATAGTCCCACCAAGATCAGAAGCTTCATCACGAGACTCAACTCTGCCGTCTTTCTCAATCCACTCAGTAATCAAGCCAATAACTGGGTCAGGCGTTTTCTTATCAAATTCGGTACTGTTAGCTTTATCTAAATTCATTACGTGCCGGGCAAACTCAATGACCGCAACCTGCATGCCTAAACAAATACCGAGATAAGGAACGCCATTTTCACGAGCGTAACGGACCGCCATTAATTTTCCGTCCAAACCGCGCTCACCAAAACCACCAGGAACGAGAATTCCATTAACGCCTTTTAGAATTTCAACACCTTGCTGCTCAACATCTTCTGCATTTAGATAAATAATATTAACTTTTGTCCTTGTATGAATCCCGGCGTGCTCTAAGGCTTCGTTAAGCGACTTATATGCATCCAATAAATCCATATATTTTCCGACCATCGCGATAGTCACTTCGTTCTTTGGATTCAATTTACTTTCAACAACTTCATCCCACTCATGTAAATCTGCTGGTGGTGCTTCTAGGCCAAAGTTTTCCAATACAATTTCATCGAGATGATATTCATTTAATAATTTTGGAATTGCGTAGATGGTTCCCGCATCGGCAAGAGGTACAACAGATCGATAGGCAACGTTGGTGAAGGAGGCGATTTTCTTACGGGAATCGTCGTCGATTGTTTGTTCGGAACGGCAAAGTAGTATATCTGGCTGCAAGCCGATTGAGCGGAGCTCTTTTACCGAGTGTTGCGTAGGCTTAGTTTTTGTTTCCCCCGCCGTGGAAATATAGGGGACTAAGGTGAGGTGGATTAATTGCGTTCTTCCAGCACCTAGTTCGACTCTTAATTGCCGGACTGCTTCCAGGAATGGTTGCGACTCAATATCCCCTACCGTGCCGCCAATTTCAACTAAGGCGACATCAAAATCTTTTCCACCTTCAATAATCCGTCGTTTGATTTCATCGGTAATATGCGGAATAACTTGAACGGTGCCACCTAAATAGTCGCCACGGCGTTCTTTTCTTAACACTGTTTCGTAAACACGGCCGGTTGTAAAATTATTCCTCCGCGTCATTTTAGTTCGAACAAAACGTTCGTAATGTCCAAGATCCAAATCTGTCTCCGCACCATCGTGAGTGACAAACACTTCACCGTGCTGAAACGGACTCATCGTACCGGGATCAACATTGATATAAGGATCTAATTTAAGAATGGTGATATTCAGACCGCGCGCTTCAAGAATAGCGCCCAAAGATGCTGAAGCTATGCCCTTCCCCAACGAAGAAACAACTCCTCCAGTCACAAAAATATACCTTGTCATTTGGACCCTTAATTCAAAAAATTATTAAAATAGCCGAACAATCGACATGCAAAATAGGCGATGCAATTCATTAATTTGACTGGAGTGGAAAAGCGCTGATTCGAAGTAGCTATCCTTACAACCCCGGCCTTACAAACCCGGAGGTAAAATCTGAAAGTAAGATCCGGAATCATCCGACGGATAACTGCGAAATTTCTTCGCCGCTTTTGTGTCCTCAAGATGGGACGTCAGGGTACCAGAAAGCCTCGTTCGCCTCAATTAGAAACTTACTTCTAATACTCAGATTTAGCAGCGTAATTACCACTAAAAAGAAACCTTTTAATGCCGCCACCACGCGTTGAATTGCTAATTGTCGTGCTATTTGGGGGAGTAACTGACATGGAGGGAGAATTCACAGGTGTACAAAAAGAAGGCAGATAAAGATTCAAAGCGTTTTCGATGTCAGCCACTGCCGCATTCGACCATCTTTCAGAATAGCTGCCAGGTAAAATTGAGATTTTTAGCTTCCATTGGCGCTAAACCCAGATCACAAAGCCATAAATCTCCCACGGCGATTAAATCCTCTCCTCTGTAAATTAGGGGAACGCGTTCACGTAGCCACGGTTCAAGCCCGTATTCTTGGAGTAGCTTTTTAATCGATTGCGAGTGCCCTCTACCCCGCGGCTTACATCGCTCGCCGCCTCGGCGCCAACGAACAGTTACCAAGATATCGTCTGCGGGAGAATCATCATCAAACTTTGCATTCAACTTGCTTCCATCCGGCAAACAAAGCGTTTCACTTAAATTCCACGTTAAAGGCTGTTTACCTATTCTCGCCTGAGCTTCTTCCGAGTCGGGCGGCGTCAGGTACAACTTTTGTTTGTAGCGACGCAAACTAGCCTTACCCCAAGTGAATTCAGCCTTGGTTGATTCCGCATTAAAAAATTGTTTATCAATCTCGTCGAGATGTTTAACTTCTAATTGTGGGTAGCCGTGCTTGTCAACCCAAGCTCTTAAGATATTGTTACGCCTCTCTTTACTCATCTCATTTAGCGACTGCAAACGAATACTGCAACCCCAACGCTCTTGCAACTCATTTGCGCGAACCAAATCCTCTTCTGCCATGGTGCGGCACAGTGCATGTTCTTCACGACAGAATTCTGCGGTTTGTAACCAACGTTTAGAAAAATTAGGCCAGCGTTTCTCTAACAGTGGAATAACTTCGTTGCGCAAATAATTTCGATCAAATTTACTTTCATCGTTACTATCATCTTCAATCCAAGTAATTTGATTTTGTTTGGCGTAAATCTGCAATTCATTTTTAGCAACGGAGAGCAGCGGCCTGACAACCAGCCCATCTCCCAAAGATCGGTGTTCAGCGATACCCGCTAAACCTTTCGGGCCAGTACCACGCATGAGTCGAAACAACATCGTTTCGATTTGATCATCTAAGTGATGCCCTAGAACTAACACATCGCCTCTCTCTATGTATGTTTCAAAAACACCATAACGCTGCAGTCTGGCTGCCGATTCCAAACCTTCGCCTGTGGACTCGACTTGCACCGACTCTGTTATCAACTCTACACCCAATTTTGCACAAACTTCCTCACAGTGTAATTGCCAACTAGCGGCCTTTGGCGATAGCTGGTGATTAACATGAATCGCAATAATAGGTGTCGATAACTTCAAAGCACTCAGCAAATACAATAAAACAGAAGAATCCAAGCCCCCGCTAAAACCCACTAAAAAACGTTGTGCTGCGTTCAGATTTTCTATTTTCTGTTTGAATTTTTTTTCTAGATTCACTTGTTAACCCAAGTACTGTTTACTAATTCTTATTGAATATAATTCGATTTTACGTATTCTAGGTGGCCGAGCTACATTCAAACAATTTCATAACGGTCACTATTTTCACCCATGCCTGACTCATCAAACCACATCAAGACCTTAAAACCCTATGGCAGCTGGCCATCAACGATTACCGCGGACTTATTAAGTGACAACAATGTCAGCTTAAGTGAACCGCGCAAAGACGGGAGCAACCTCTATTGGCTAGAAAATCGCCCTCACGAAAAAGGGCGTAGCGCCATCGTGCAGCTGAAAGCCGACGGCAGTAAGTGCGACATTCTACCGCAAACACTTAACGTTCGCTCACGGGTAAACGAATACGGTGGCGGCAGTTACTGTGTTGCCAACAATACAATTTATTTCGTCTTAGCCGATGATCAACGTGTATACCGGATCGACCTCGACAGTCAATCTCCATACCCACATGCTCTCACTCCCGTGTCCAAATGCAGATACGGGGATTTAACCTACGACGAGCAGCGGGAAAGAGTGATAGCGGTCTGTGAAGAACACCATGAATCACCTAATGAAAACGAAAATACTGACAATCGCGAAACCCAAGAACCTTCGAGCTATTTAGTCTCAATCGATGCATCAAACAAATCGGATGAGCTTTGCGCCCCATTAATTTTATGTAAGGGTGCCGACTTTTATGCTAGCCCCCGGCTTTCGCCAAACGGAAAGCAACTTAGTTGGATATCCTGGAATCACCCAAACATGCCTTGGGATGGCAGCGAATGCTGGACAGCAAACATTAATTCCGAAAGTAAACTTAGCGAAACAACACTCGTTGCTGGTGGAACTAAAGAATCTATTTTTCAACCCACCTGGTCACCAGACGGAACGCTGTATTTTTTATCAGATAAAAATAATTGGACAAATTTATATCGTTTCCAGAACAACATCGTTACTTGTGTCTTAGACAAAAACCTCGAGTTCGCGACACCGCAATGGGTATTTGGTTTATCAACTTTTGGATTTATCAGTGCACATAAAATAATTTGCACTTACTCGCATTTGGGTATTTGGCACTTAGGGACAATTGAGCTGGGCGAAAACGGTGACGTAGATTTTCAAACTATCGATACTGATTTTAATGACATCAGTTATGTTCAAGCCAATGACCTCGGTGGGGTTTTTGTCGCTGCTTCTGCGACGAAATTTCCCGCCCTCTATCAAATCGATACAGAAAATAAAATTTCGACAATTCATAAATCTAGCGAATTGGAAATTGACGCGAAAGAATTATCGATTGCAGAACGCATACAGTTTCCTCTTACGGCTGCCGTGAAGAACCTAAACGAAGATGTCGGCAAGGTCGGCTATGCCTTCTACTATCCTCCTATAAACCAACATTATTCTGCGACAGAGAATGAATTACCACCCTGTATCGTACTTTGTCATGGTGGGCCAACGACCGCTACACGCTCCGCATTAAATTTAAAAATTCAATATTGGACTAATCGCGGCTTCGCAATCGTAGACATCAACTATGGCGGCAGTACCGGATATGGCCGAGATTACCGCGAGCGACTAATTGGCCAGTGGGGTATCGTTGATGTAGAAGATGCCGTCGCGTGTGTTAATTATTTAGTTCAGGAAAATAAAATTGACCGTAACAAGGTCGCGATTAAAGGCGGGAGCGCGGGTGGTTACACAGTATTAGCTGCTCTAACATTTCACGACGTTTTCAAAGCCGGTGCCAGTTACTACGGCATTGGCAATCTCGAAACTTTAGCGATGGATACCCATAAATTTGAAAGCCGATATATGGACTCACTTGTGGGCCTCTACCCAAAAGACAAAACAACATATTTTGAACGCTCACCCATTAATTTTGTTGAAAAATTAAATTGCCCAATTATTTTTTTACAAGGTTTGCAGGATAAAGTGGTTCCGCCGAATCAAGCGGAAACAATGGTTGCAGCTTTAGACGAGAAAAAAATCCCCCATGCTTATATTCAATTTGAAACAGAAGGACATGGTTTTCGTCAGGCGGAAAATATTAAGCGCGCCATCGAAGCTGAGTACTATTTTTACTCGCAAGTATTTGGCTATGATGTCGATGGCTCGATTGAAAAAATACCCATTGCCCATAGTGAAGTCCTTAAGGCTCAGTAAGGGGAAGTAAATATGGGACGATGGCGACCACCGCAGGCACGCGGCTCAAAATACATTACCAAAGCCGGTGCCGATCGGCTACAAGCGGAGCTTGTTCATCTCTGGAAGGTTGAAAGGCCCACGGTAACGGCGACCGTACACGAGGCCGCTAAAAATGGCGATCGCTCAGAGAACGGTGATTATATCTATGGCAAAAGGCGACTCGCGGAAATTGATAGGCGGGTTCGCTACCTCAACAAACGACTTGATGAACTCACGGTTGTGTCGGATCTGCCTCGGAATCGTGAAAAAGTGTTCTTTGGCGCGCATGTAACGATTGAAGAAATACCCAGTTCTACAAACAACAATTCCAATAAAACCCTGCAATATCAAATCGTTGGCCCCGATGAGTTTGACCTTAAGGAAAGCAAAATCAGTATGGATTCGCCCCTAGCCAAGGCTCTTCTCGGAAAACAAATAGATGACGAAGTCGTGATCAAAACCCCTGAAGGCGAAAACGTATTTGAAATTCGAAAAATTGATTACAAATACTAACTACATGCTGCCAGCGAAGCCTTCAACAAGTGCGCTTTTTATAGCATTCAAACCTAGGCGCATAAGTTGCTAAGGTCTTATAAGAATATCCGATAAGAATGGCGTAAGAAATGGGTACCAAGTGCTCAAAAATGATCAATAATCGCGTATATTCAACTACACTTATTAAAAACATAATCATTAAAATATCGTTGGAGTGAAATGTGCCTAGCTGTGCGACTAGCCCTGTCACGATAAGCCACGAAATTTTATTTCCCAGAAAAGATAATGAAGGGCGTGAGCCCTGGTTTAAAAGACCTCATGACCGATCAAGTTAGATCGAGCTCGTTTCTAAGTATTAAATGGAAGTCCTTCTTAGCAATCGTAACGTCACTTTTACTAGTGGCTGCCATATTCCTGTGGCTGTTCGACAATAGCCTCGAATTAGCGATCCCTGCCACCGTTATGGTTGTGGTATTTAGCTTCGTATTTTTAGCCGCTTCGTTTTATCACTCACGACAAATTGCACGAATCAGTCAAATTCTCCCGCTCTTAGGGCAGCAACAATTCACCGAAGCACGGTCGTTACTAAAAGGCAATAAACGTTCTTTCCTACCTGATGAAATTGGTCACCTCGACGACGTCATTACTTCACTCAGCTACCAACTCGAATCACTTGAAAAGAATGTTGCCCTAAGAACACGAGAAATGGAACGCTTGTCTCTTTTCGATTCATTAACAGGTTTGGCGAATAGAAACTTATTTCAATACGAAGTTGAAACAGATCTTGAAAACTTGCATTTGCGAAATGGCTTACTTGCAATAGCAATATTAGATTTAGATAATTTCAAACGTATAAACGACAGCGTCGGACACCACTTAGGGGATGTGTTACTCGGAAAGATTGCCTTAAGAATAAAAAGTGCAACACGCAATCTCGGTTTAATCGCACGCTTAGGCGGCGACGAATTCGCATTAATTCTTCGCGGGATGAAAACGCCGGCCGAAATTGAATTTCACTGCCAAAAAATTCTTAAACTTATTCTGAAGCCCATTGATTTAAATGGTCAGCAAGTCGTGGTTAGTTGTAGCCTTGGGGTCGCCATCGCGACTAAAAGCCAATCATTTAATGATGTACTTAAAAATGCTGAAATTGCGATGTATGCTGCCAAATCTCATGTCGGCAATACATTCAAGTTATTCGATAACGCGATGGCAAATGCTGCACATGCGAACCTGTCAATGGAAGCTGATATACGGCGAGCCCTACTAAAAAAAGAATTCACACTTTTTTTACAACCAAAATTAAATATGCACAATCAAGTCAGAGGCTTCGAATCCTTAGCTCGTTGGCAGCATCCGGAGCGCGGTATCGTCGAACCAGCAGAATTCATACCAGCAATGGAAGAGCTCGGCCTAATCAAACAGCTCGACAAATATATTCTAGAAGAAAGCTGTCAACAATTAGTCTTACTTCAAGACCAAAACCCCGACATTAGTATTGCCGTCAACATATCGCTGAGTCACTTTTCTAATGCAAGCTTCCTGGCTTTTCTAAAAACCTGTTTACAGAAATACACTTTTGACCCAAGTCGATTAGAGCTGGAAATCACTGAAACATTATTAATGGAAAATTTAAATGCGGGAATGGAAGTCATTAATCAGATCAAGCAATTGGGTGTTAGTATCGCAATCGATGATTTTGGAACAGGATACTCTTCATTAAGTTATTTGAAAAACCTCCCGGTAGATACCATTAAAATAGATAGAGAGTTTATTAAAGATATTCCCGATAGTGAAAGCGACATGCAAATATCTTCGGTCATTATCTTTCTAGCGAAACAACTAGAGTTTATAGTGGTGGCTGAAGGAGTCGAAACGGAGCAACAGCTTGATTTTTTGAAAGCCAACCAGTGTGACCTAGCTCAGGGGCTATTTTTTAGTGAGCCTTTGCCTGCTGAGCAAGCAATGTCATACCTTTTCAATTTCGAAACAAATGCTTCGCAAAAAAAAGACAATAACTTTTCTGGCCAATTTCGCTCAAACACTTACGCGTCTTTTAGCGAAAATGATCCCGAAAAAAATGAAAACGCTCCCGCTAGTACAGCGAGCTCTTACAGAAACTAACCCACTCGAAATAAATTAATCCGCACTAAATAACTGATGCGATTGCCTCGGCGACGTATTCAATATTATCCGGTTTAAGTCCAGCGATATTCACACGACTATCGTTAGTCATATAAATGCTAAATTTTTCTCGTAGAGTTACCACTTGCTCCGTGGTCAAACCCAGGTAAGAAAACATACCGCACTGTTTCTCGATAAAACGAAAACTATCATTGCCCGAATTTTTCTGGATGGCGTCCGCCAATAACTTCCGTAACGATTTTATACGTTGTCGCACATCAACCAATTCTTGATGCCACGCCGTTACCAACTCCTGATCTGATAATAAAGTCTCAACTATTCCTGCGCCATGTGCAGGGGGCATTGAATAGATACCCCGTGCAATTTTATGCATGTATGAAGCAACCGCTTGCGCCTGAGTCTCATCCTCAGTCATCACAAATAATGTACCGGTTCTCTCGCGGTACAAACCAAAATTTTTCGAGCAAGAATTCGCAACCATAAGTTCTGGCAGTTGTTCAGCTAACAGTCTCACTCCGTAAGCGTCTTCCTCAATACCATTACCGAAACCTTGATAAGCTAAATCAATATAAACTAGAAACCCCTGTTGCTTAGCGATATCCGCGACCACCTGCCATTGCTCACCTGACAGATCAGCGCCTGAAGGGTTATGACAACAGCCATGGATCAACACCACATCGTCAGCCGGAATCGTCTTCAAGCAAGTAATCATGTCTTCAAATAACACGCTATTATTTTCTTTATCGTAATAAGGATAGGTATCTAAAGCTATCCCCGTATCGCCGAGCAGAGGATTGTGGTTAGCCCAGGTAGGGTTACTCAACCAGACTTTACAACTGGGTCGCATTCTCTTTAACAGCTCAGCGCCAACTCGCAACGCCCCGCATCCGCCAGGAGTTTGTACTGAAGCAATGCGGTTTTCATTAACTGCAGTATGTTGATCGCCAAACACAAAAGTTGTCATTAGACGATTATATTCAGCCGAACCTGCAGGACCGATATAGGCTTTGCTCTGTTGCTCGGCAATTAGATTAGCTTCGGCTCTTTTAACGCTGGCGAAAATCGGGGTGCTTCCAGAGTTTTCTTTATATACACCAACACCGAGATCAACCTTCTTAGGGTTCGTATCCCGCGCACAAGCTGCCATGACACCCAAGATGGGATCTGCCGGTAATGGCTTTGCATTATTAAACATGGATTCTCCAAAACGAGTCGAATTAATCTGCCAGAGAGCAATTTCCGCCCAAAATGGTGGCGGATTATATACGAAAGCAATTAGTTTGAAAGATCCCAGGCTGATAACTTGAAGTTAGCCCATTCAGGCCCTAACATTAGGACAATTTTTCCGATTCATAGGCTTTGTTAGGATCAAACCGAAGCCACTATCCCAAAATTGTAAGACTTGAGCCCTTTCAGCCTCAGCGTTCTTGCTCATTATTCGCACTTTTCAGCGACGCTAAATTTTATATCGAGTACTAATCCATGACCCCTTATATTGATCTCGACGATCACGATCTTAATATTCTTCGAACCTTGCAAGAGAATGCTGATTTTTCGATGGCTGAGCTCGGCGCAAAAGTAGGTCTTTCTCATACACCTTGCTGGAGACGAATTAAACGTTTGGAGACTGAGGGGGTTATTCGTAGCCGCGTTACTTTACTGAACCCGCAAATACTCAATTTAGGTGTAACGGTACATGCCTATCTCGTCATCAAGCACCATGACGAAGCTTCGCTTAACGCTTTTGAAACCGCCGTTGCGGACGTTCCTGAAATCGTCGAATGTTATGCCACCAGTGGCGAGAAAGATTATCTACTGAAAATAGTCGTTGAAAATGTAGAACACTATGAAAAGTTTCTCAAACAAACCTTGGTTCACTTGCCCAATGTCGCCTCAGTAAATTCTACTTTTGCATTGAAACAGGTTAAGTACACAACCCAACTGCCTCTATAAATTTCAATCTGTAAAAAGCAAGGGGGATAATTGATTGGCGATAACTTGAAGGGCGTTCAATGCCGAGCAATAAGTGCCGAACAATAAATAGAGAAAAAAACTGAACAAAAGACTTACGCCCTAATTTATTTCAGCCTCAATATCCATCAACACTTGCTCCGGGGTTTTGTTATCACAAGAAATTGTAATGTCGGCAAATTTTTCGTAGAGCCCTTGCCGTTCAAGATATAGTGCCTGTAAATTTTCGCCAGGTTTGCACGCTATCCCTCGCGTTGAATAATCTTGGACACGCATTTTTAATTCGTGCAAAGATATTTTTAAATAAACAACGAGGGAATTTTTTCTAAGATGCTGCATCGCTTTTTCGCTGTATACAGCACTACCACCAGTTGCGATGACATGATTATTACAATCCAAGGACAATAAAACCCTCTCCTCTATCTCGCGTAACTTCAGGTAGCCAAGATCATTGACGATGTCTTGTAGGCTTGATTGACTTTTTAGCTGGATAAGTAAATCTGTGTCGACAAAATTTTTACTCGTTTTTTTTGCCAGCAATACACCCAATGTGCTTTTTCCGGCTCCAGGCATGCCAATTAAAACAATATTGTTAGGGTGCATAGCGAACTCGATTTCTCGTTAAATTGTAGCCCACCTCCAAACCCTCGCTAATCAATAACACCTTTATCTCTTAAATCTTTTAATTCGGTTTCACTTAAATTTAGCAGCCCAGAAAATACTTCGTCATTATGGCTTCCTAACTCACCACCTGGCCATTCGGTACGCCCTGGCGTATCGCCAAGCTTCGGCATGATAGCTGGAATTTTTAATGGCTTACCGTTGATTTCAACCTGCTCGAACAAACCACGGGCATTAAAATGCGGGTCAGCAAACATATCTTCCGCACTATAGATAGGTCCTACGGGTACGCGTTTTTCTTCCAACAAAGAAATAATTTCCTGAGAAGTAAATCGTCCGCACCACTCAGCTAATACTTCATCAATTTCCGCTTCATGTTTAACACGGCCGGCATTATTTACCATCCGAGAATCTGTTCCCATATCCGATCGACCAGCAGCTTCCATTAATCGCTGAAAAATCGAATCGCCATTACCGCCAATGACGACAAACTTTCCATCAGAACAACGATAGGTATTCGTAGGAACAATACCAGTTATTGTCGTTCCAGAAGGCTGACGAACTACCCCGGCGCCGCTGTATTCCGGCACGATGGCTTCTAATAAATTAAACATTGATTCGTAGAGTGCGACATCAACTACCTGCCCCGTATCTGTGTTGCCCGCTTTCCGCGCATAAAGTGCCATTACGACACCCAAGGCTGCGTGGATTCCAGCAATAGTGTCACCGATACTTAAATTCGAACGCACCGGTGCTTCACCAGGAAAACCAGTAACGAATCGAAAACCACTAATAGCTTCGCACACTGAAGCAAAGCCTGGTTT
Source organism: Aurantivibrio infirmus (assembly GCF_054767315.1). Classification (NCBI taxonomy): domain Bacteria; kingdom Pseudomonadati; phylum Pseudomonadota; class Gammaproteobacteria; order Cellvibrionales; family Cellvibrionaceae; genus Aurantivibrio; species Aurantivibrio infirmus. The sequence goes on along the minus strand of NZ_BAAFSK010000008.1, from coordinate 20,391 downwards.
TTGACTATACGGGCCGGTTTGTCCGTATCCAGAAATTCTAGCGAAAACGATATCAGGGTTTATTTTCTTTGCATCCTCTGGCCCCAGTCCCCACTTTTCAACAACGCCAGGTCGAAAGTTTTCGATAATAACATCGGCGTTGCCGTACATTTTTTTAACTAATTCTCGGCCTTCCTCTTGGCGCAAATCTAGCGTCACTGATTTTTTGTTTCGAGAAATACTGCGCCACCATAAAGATGTCCCGCCTTCTTCTAGTATCCGCCAATTTCGAATTGGATCACCACTTTTAGGTGGTTCAATCTTAATAACTTCGGCACCAAAATACCCCAATACACATCCGGCAAAAGGGCCAGCCAATAATTGACCTAATTCTATTACTCGAATACCTTCTAAAGGTCGTTTCGCAACTGACGACATTCCTAATAATCTCCAATCATTTTTCTACCCGAATTTTAAATAACGCATACTATTCGAAACTTAAAACAATTTTCCCCATATGACGACTCGACTCCATCAAAGTATGGGCTTCGATTACTTGATCAATAGGAAATACCGCATCGATTTTTGGGGAAATTTTTCCGGCTTCGATCAACGGCCAAACCTGCTTAACTAAACTGTCGGCAATAGCCGCTTTATCTTCTTTTGATCGCGGTCGCAAAGTTGACCCAGTGATCGTTAATCGTTTTAACATCATTGGTAACAAATTTAATTCACTTTTAGAACCATTTAAAAAAGCGATGCTCACCACTCTGCCATCAATTGCAGCGACTTGAATGTTCTTTTGGATATAATCACCACCAACCATATCCAAAACAACGTCCACGCCTTTGGAATCAGTTGCAGCCAGAATTTCTTTTTCAAAATCCTGAGTTCGGTAATTAATCGCGAGATCAGCACCGATCTCTCTACAAAAATCACACTTTTCTTCACTACCCGCTGTGGTAAAAACCTTCGCACCGAAAACTTTTGCCAACTGTATTGCCGTACTACCAATACCGCTTGAACCACCATGAATGAGAATCGACTCACCGGCTTTAAGCCGAGCTCGATCAAAAACATTTGTCCATACCGTAAAAAATGTTTCTGGCAAGGCGGCCGCTTCAATCATAGAAAGCCCGCTGGGAATCGGCATGGTTTGCGAAGCGGGTACGACGGCATACTCGGCATAAGCACCGCCATTCGCTAAAGCGCAAACATGTTGATCAAGCAATTTCCCGTCTACGCCTTCGCCTAATTCAACGACTTTACCCGACAACTCTAATCCCATCACGGGACTTGCGCCCGGTGGCGGTGGATAAATTCCTCGTCGCTGTGCGATGTCCGGCCGATTAACACCACATGCCGTAACTTTAACAAGAACTTCGCCAGCTTCAGGTACAGGCCGGTCCGACTCCGCAAGTTTCATCACTTGCGGATCGCCGTAGGACGGTAAGTCAACAAATCGCATGGCCTATCTACTCCCAAAAATTAAATTGTTTTTTGAAATTTATTTATACGTAAAAAAAACTAATACTGATAAATCGCGTTAGCTGTTCTTTATTCTAAGGAGACAATCTCAGAATCTTCCAAACCGCCTCGGTTTCACCAAGTTTGTAAACAAAACGATCATGTAAACGATTTTCCCTGCCCTGCCAAAATTCAATCTCATGAGGCACAACACGATAACCGCCCCAAAAATCCGGCAACGGGATTTTTTTATCCGCTAACTTTTCCTTCATCGCATTAAATTGCTGCAATAAAATTTGCCGGGAAGATACCGGTCTACTTTGCGCAGAGATTGATGCCGCAATTTGACTATCGCGAGGCCGTGATGTGAAATATTTTAAAGACTCTAATGCTGACAATTTTGCAGCCGTACCACAGAGTTTTACTTGACGATCAATTCCATGCCAAGGAAAGTGCAAACTCACTTTCGGATTAAAAGATAACTCAGATGCTTTACGACTTTCGTAATTTGTATAAAACACAAACCCTGCTTCATCGAATTGCTTAAGCAAAACAATTCGTTGAGAAGGTTGTCCGTTCTCTGCAACAGTAGCCACGGTCATAGCGGTGGGATCTGGGATTCCAGAATCTACGGCCTGCTGCAACCATGTTTTAAACTGTACAAAAGGATCGGAAGCCAGATCATCTTCACTCAAGCCCGTGCGCTGGTATTCTCTTCTTAATTGATCAATATTCATGAGTAACTAAGCCGCATTGAAAAAAGCCCAGAAGCAGAAAAGCGACAGTGTTATAAGCACTGTCGCTTTCATATTAACGAATGAGATAGCGAATTTATCTCGTAATGTTTTTTACTTAATTTTTTCGCTTCAATTCAACTGCTTGGCCATCAGCTTCGTTTGTTTGTGTCATGGTATCGCCATCAATAACGATTGTTGAAACGGTTAAACCCTGGCCCGGCGCTTCAAAACTTACCTTGTCGCCTTCTAAAGTGTAAGGAAAGGAAATCCCAAAACCTTCAGCGGTAATTTCTGTTTCGCTATAAATTAAAGTAATTGGGCCAACGCCAGGAAAATCGGCTTCCCAAGCGCCAATGAGCTGCTCTTGCAAAGTAGGCGCGCTCGAACAAGCGGTGAATAATAAAGCGACTGCAAATAAGCTACATGCCTTGATAAAAGTTTTCATTCTAAATCTCCACGTCTCAAAAGAACTGATTTTATGTTCGGTTATTATGATGTTTTTTTTACGAGCTGGTGACAGCCAACGAGCGCCGAGGATAACATGGAATTAGCAGGATTGTGAGCTGTGAAGCGGATTGATGTCGGTTTTTTTCAATGTGTGATATCGGAGGGATTCTAAGAGGCAAAATAGCGTGGAATTGAAAACATAAAGTTTGATTATTTTATGAACTCAAGAATAGTGATACCAATAAATATCCCTGACTAGTGTTTTATTCGCTCATCATTTTAGAGTAAAAACATACTATTTAGAGAAAAAATAGACTATGCAAATCGCCTTAAGGCCTCTTTCAAGCGGTTAAAAGCACTCTGAAGGTTTTCCGTCATATCGTTATTTTTGCCAACTATGGTTACGGCGGCCTGACTTCGCTCGTTTACGCCTGACGCTTGGCTGGTTATGGACTCTGAGGTGCGTGTCTGCTCTTCGGTAGCCGAGGCGATTTGATGGCTAATTGAATTTATTTCATCGATAGCCAAAGCAATTTGAGAAAAAACCTGCTCCACAGATTCAGAATGAGATACGTTTTCTAAAACTCGCGCTCGACAGTCACCCATCGTATCGACAGTATTCAGCGACCCAGATACCAGGCGATCGACAATGGACTTTATATTCTCAGTAGAATCATGAGTACGCTTCGACAAAGCTCTCACCTCATCCGCCACCACCGCAAAACCTCTACCCTGCTCGCCCGCTCGTGCAGCCTCGATGGCAGCATTCAGCGCCAATAAATTAGTTTGTTCTGCAATCCCCTGAATCTCAACCAGTGTTACGGTGACCGCTTCACAATCTTTCGCGAGCCCATCTATCGCTATCGCCGTATCGCCCAAGACCCGGGATAAATCGTTAATACCTTCTAGCGAGGTTCTTACCGCGACTTCGCCTTGCCTTTGCGCAGTAGCCGTTTCGCTCGCTAATTCCGCCGCTCGTTGCGTTTGTTTAGCAACATCTAAAAACGAGTCATGAATGTTATCCATCGAACTATGAATAACGTCGATTGATGAGCGAGTTTGATCAGATATCTGCATAAGTTCCGTGCTGTTACTGGCCAAATCATTCATCGTCGTATCAGCTTCTTTTTGCGCAGAGACCGCGGTTTTTACCGCGTTTTCAATCCTATCTAGTAGCCAATTAAAATGCTCAAGAATTTCATTACCTCGATATTTTGCACGCACTGATAAATCAATATGGTCGTCATTAGATTTCATTTTTTCGGTCACTTTAACGACTTCAGAAGCAACAATTAATAACTTTCTCGCCAAATTCACCATGATAATTAACACCGTGGTTTCGACGACAACATAGAAAGCGTGCAAAGCGACAATTGTCCAGGAATGCATATGATCAGGGAAAAGATAAACCGGGTACCCAGCACTTTGCGTCATGTGAATCACGACATGTAATACGGCAGCGGTCGCCGCACCACAAACCAAAGGTTGCCAAGAAAAATAAGTAAACAGAGCTGCTAATAAAACAAAGTACCCAAAATGTGCCTCAATCATTCCGTGTAATTGATGGACGTGCAAAGAAACAAACATCATAAAAACAACAGAAAGTATACAAGGCGTTAAAAAGGGCCGATCTATCAATCGTATTGCGACAAAGCTCGTCAGTGTTAAAAAACCTCCTAACAAAGCAGCCAGGCCCCAGGTACCGTAAACCGTCGCGTAGGCAAAAGACATCAGCCACGCGCCCACGGTTACCCACATCAATATCGTATTAATGTAACTACGGAAATTTAGGACCAAATCAACTAAATTATCACCGTTTACTCGTTTCAGAATAGCTGCTCCACATATTAGTAATGAATACTCCTTAACTAAGAATAGACTGCTATTAGCCAAAACAACCAGTTTTCTCATTCATCATTATTATAAAGCGCCTAGTATAACGAGGGAGTTTTGGAATAAGGCCGTGCTATCTAAGTTTTTAGATCATTGTTTTCAGTGCGCTCTCGATCCGTTCATTCTGATCTTGCTGACCTCGCTTCGAGCCAATCTCCGCTTCGAGCAATAATTTTTCTTGGCGCTTACGCTTTTCTTGATTCTTGGCATAGATGTCCAACCAATTTTTGCATGGCGAATTGGTCGTTTCCAACGCGGCACATTCTGTAAAGGCATAATGCGCTCCATCTTTATCGTCAAGATGTTGCTTAGATAACGCCAACAGATACCAAGCAACAGATTCTTCCTTTTTCAAACCGCCTTTGGCAATTGCTTCATCACAATATTGCAAAGCATTTTCAAAACTGGCTCGTTGAAAGTTGGTTTGACACAAGCGCAACCAGTGTTCGCCTTTATTGGATAATGTTGCCGCTTGAAAAAGCGCTGATTCCGCCTCGGACCACTCTCTGGCTTGCATCCATGTGTTGGCGAGACTTTCGAAAAAAGATTCATTTCCTTCGAAATCATCACTAAGCATAGTTTTTTGAAGTATGTTTGCGGCAGTATAGGGATTTTCAAAATACCGATGCAGTTGCACCAAACGCTCAAGATCATTTTTACTATTAACTAGCCCGTTCTGCTTGGCAATATTCATTATCGCGAAGGCTTCTTTCTCTTGCTTTAAGCTATGGTAGATGCCACTCAGCTGTTGATAATATGAATAATGACCAGGCCAGTAAGAAATCATTTCTTCTAACAGCATTCTTGCCATTTCGAGCTTATTCAGTTGCATTCGCACAGTTAACGTTAACTCTAACCAAGATCTTTCTAACGAAGTTTTTTGATCTTTTTTTAAAAGCACATAACCCTTTTCTACAAATTCGGATGCTTTTATCCAATCCTCGCTTAAACCATAGATCCTGCCAGCTAAAAAATAGTTCTCTGTTGAAGGCATCTCTTGATCGGCGAACCAAATATCAAGATGCTTAACCGCTGCTTCATAATTTTCCATTATCGCGTACAAACTAAAAAGGTTCTGTCTAAGCTGTGAAGCGGATATTTTTTCCAAGGCATTCAGACTCAGCGCTTGTTCAATTTTTTCTACCGCATTCTTATTGTCATCTAAATTCATGTAGACAATTGCCAATAATTGTAAGGCCTTCGCCCTATCGAAATCTTTTAGCCTATTTTTCGCCAAAAAAGCGGACAAACTTTCCGCGGCTAAAAAATACTCTCCTTCACTCATCATCTCTTGCGCTTTAGTAATTGGCTTAACGGCGGAATTTGATAAGACCTGCGACACTGATTGCGCAGAAAAACTCATCAGGAACAAGAAAAACGTAAAAATAAATAAATAGCTTTGTCTTTCAGAAAAACTATTTTTCATCAGTTTATTTGTTTTCATATTTATGTCCTTTTCAAGTCACTTAGCTGTTGCTTATCTCAAATCTAAAAATTTCGCGCATATTCAATTGCGACATTGCTTTACCATCAATGACTTTAGGCTGGTATTTCCAACGCTTTAGCGCCCGCTTTGCCTCTCTATCAAAAACCCCTTGAGGCTCGCCATCAACGACAACGATATCTTCTACCGTGCCGCCGATGCTTATTGTAAATTCAACCAGAACCCAACCTTCGATACCTCTCTCTAACGCGTTTGGAGGGTACTGCGGGGGAATTCGTACTATCGGCGTCGCATGCCGATCTCCTGCTCCTGCATCTGTAGGCAGTTCGCCAACACCTATCGTAGGAATCTCTGCAATATATTTATTTTTATAGTCATCTAAGGTTGGTTGCGTTCTGATGATCGGCGGCGGTGGCGGAAGCTTTTCCAGGCTCGGCTTTTCCGGCAAAGGTGGCGGCTCATTAGTGAGAATTAGGTCGCGTGGTTTACGTGTTATCTCAACAATAACGTTATCGACATCGGTCGTTGGAATTTCACCTGATGGGGTTATTAAGTAACTCATCAGCAAAAACAATGCTGCGGTGAAAGATGCCGCCAAAATAGGCCAAATAACTTTATTAATCATGATCCCTCTCCTGTTTCTGTTGCTATTGATACGCCTGCAACGCCGATTAAATTTAATTGCTCGACGATTGCTACCACGACACCAGAGTCCGATTGCCGATCGGCCTTAATCACTATCTTGCCTTTTGGATTTTCTTGTTTTACTTTCAATACAATCGCGCGTATTTCTTCGATCTCGACTTGACGCTTGTTCACCCATATTTCACTTTCTTCATTCACACCGATAACGGTTGATATTCGTTTAATATTCTTTGCTGTATCCGCTTCAGGCCTGAGCACATCAGCGCCACTCTCTTTTACAAATACAGCAGTGACGATAAAAAAAATCAGCATGATAAATACGATATCAAGCATTGATGTCATATTTACTTCAACATCTTCTTCTACTTCATGCGATCTATTCATGTTAAAAACCTCGTTATCAGTTTGGATTTAATGTTGAACGATCTGCTGTTCTTTTGGATCGCATAAGATATAAACCGGCGATATTGAGAGATTCGCTTTTGCGGCTCTCGCTTGGTCCATGACTTTTACCAACGACCCAGTTGGCGCACGGTACTCAGTCTCTACAATGACCACGGTGTTAATATCTTCTGCTAATTTACGTTCGACGTTGGCACGGACGGAGCGAATATCGATTTTGCGTTGATCGACGATGATTTCGTTATTTGCACAAACTTTTACAATTATCGCCTTCGCATTGGTCAACATCTCCTCCTTCTTTTTGTCATCTTGATGTTTAGTTACGTCGAGCCCCTCTTCGCGAATAAAAGTGGATGAAACAATAAAGAAGATCAACATGATAAAAACAATATCCAACAAAGGAGTGACATCGACATCTGCATCGCCTTGCTTTTTTAGTTTGCTTTTACGCATCATTTATCCTCCAAAACAAGTTTGTTTTCTAGTTCAGCGATATTCCGTTGCGCTCGGCGTTGCAAGCTAACGCTAAACAACAAACCTGAAAGCGAAACTACCATTCCCGCCATGGTTGGAATGGTCGCCTTTGAAACGCCAGCGGCCATCGCACGGGAATTACTCGATCCGGTAAAAGCCATAACATCAAAAACATCTATCATTCCCGTTACAGTTCCAAGCAAACCCAAGAGTGGTGCTATAGCTACTACAGCTTTGATTGTTGATAAATTTTGTTCTGCTTTTCCTTTCGCGATAGACAATAAACGTGTTCGTATTTGATGAGCGAACCAAGAGTGTTTATCGCTGCGATTTTTCCAAATAGAAACAATTTTACCGCTCACTCGTTTTTGTCGCTGCCATAGATAGAAGTGACGTTCGATGATTAGTAACCACAGCAAGAAGGTTGTCATCATAATAACGATCAACACTGCCCCACCTTGTTCAAGGAAATGTTCAATTTCCTTGAACAACAACAGTGGATGAAAAGCACTAATGAACTCCATCATAACGATTACCCCCGTTGATTCTGCTCTGCACGCTTCGCTACTAGACCCGCACTTTGCTCTTCCAATACCTGCTGTACCGAACGAGCGCGACCGCTAGTAACGCTATGAAGTAACAACAAGGGAATAGCGGCAACCAAGCCTTGCACCGTTGTCACCAGGGCTTGGGATATTCCTCCCGCCATCAACTTCGGCTCACCGGTTCCCCACATGGTGATGGTTTGGAATGTAACAATCATGCCAACAACAGTTCCCAACAATCCCATCAGCGGCGCCACCGCTGCTAACACTTTGAGAATATTTAAACCACGATCTAAGCGAGGAACTTCTTTAAGTACTGCGTCGTTGAGTTTTAACTCCAAGGTTTCTACATCAACACTCGGGTTGTCTTCGTAGGCTTGCAGCACTCGGCCTAAGGGGTTGTTATTGGTAATGGTTTTACTATTCATCTGTTTTCGAACGCGTGATCCGATAAGCCATAAACTGAATAAACGCTGAAACCCGATGAGCAAACCAATAAGCGCCAAGCAAGAAACGATATAGCCCGGTATGCCACCTTGCTTAAAGCGCTCAGCGAGACTGGGAGAATCAACAAGTAAATTTAGAATCGTCCCTCGAGAAGGATCGATAGTCGCGCGAACAATCTCACCCGCATGTGACGAACCTAAATGCTGGATAGATTTCACAAAGTCCCGCCCGGGTTGTCGAGACAGCGGACTCAATCGACTGGAACTTTCGTCAATGACGAGGAATTTTCCCTCTGACATCGCTACAAAAGGGCCAATTCGGATAACGTCTTTCTCCACCGGCGTCCCGTTATCGTTACTAATCAAGGTATTGAAACGCGTCACCTTTCCCTGCTCGGTTTGCTCTTGCAACAAAACAATCCATAACGCACGGAGCTGCTCAATACTTGGCAGTCCTTTACTTGAAGTGATCTCATCAAGAGCCTGGCTACGACCTGGAAATTGAGCACTGACTAATGAGCCTTTTATTTGTGCTCGAGTATCAGCCGCAACTTGCCTCGTTACACCAAATAGCTCCTCAAAATTTCCTAAACTGTTTTTCAACTCAAGATCTAACTGATCAATTTCACGTTTGTTCTCAACAATACTTTCTTTCAACGAGACACCAAGCGCGTCAGCATTTTCGACGTCCCTTTTTGCTGACTCAAGAAGCCTGGCTTGTTCGTTTCGCTGTTTAAGAAAAACATCCATGCGCTCTTGGTTAATTTCGCTGGCAAGTGTTCGACCTTCCACCACTCGCGATAATAAATCCTCCAAATTCTTCGCCGGAGATAGCTCTTGCGAGAAAGCACTTAGAGAAGTCAGAAGCCATGCACTTGCTATCGCAACTTTTATAAGCGGTTTTTTCTTAGATATTTTTTTAGTCATCGTGAAGCCCTCGATCTAATTAATTAAATACAGATCAGAATTAGTTTTAGTGAATTAATTGGGTACGGCAACGGGAACAAAGAGGAGATTTGAGGGAACCTGTTCGTTGGCCATTCGTATCCCCAATCGAATATCCTCGTCAAAGCTCGGATCTAACATCTGCCATTGTTGGTTTACTGCGGACCAGCGATAAGACTCAGACGCATCAATGGTTTGATATAGATAGGCAACGCGGCCTACTTTTAGAAAACTGACAAGCTGGCCGTCTTCACTGCCATCTAAAGTTGCGTCGTAAGTTTCGATAGTTCGACCGTAATCATTTTCAATTTGATACGCCTCTAATATTCTTCGATACTTTTCTGAATTTGATATATTGCCGTTGGTTAACAGGGTCCTTAAGTTTTCAACTCGCGATGTTCGCTCTGCCAATAAAAAAGGCAAATCAAGCGCTATAAAGTTTTCAAGCGCATCTAACATATCTGCCATCATAGGAACAATATTGCGTTCCAAATTGGCAATTTGACCAAACTGATCTCGTAAAGCTTGCTTTTCGTTTTGTTGACTAATAATTGTTTGACGTAAACTCTCGTTATACTTTTCCAAAGTAGAGATTTGAGTAAGGGCCGACTGATATTCATTGGCCATTTGTAAACGTTCATCATCAACCCGATCGATTTCACGTTGTGTTCTGGCGCCTTCATCGATTTTTTTTATTTCAACGTTTTTAATTTGCTCCAAGGTAGCGTTTTGCGCCTGACTTAAGGCTGCAAATAGACACAAGCAAAATCCAACAAACACTCTCACAGGTTTTTTTTGAATTGATGCGGTTAATACTCTGTTTTTCTTATCCATATTCGTACCCTCTAAAGTAGCTATGTTGAGTTGTAAAACTCGCCAAGCGTTTTTACATTGCAGTAATTGGTGATTTCTCAATAAAAATTTATACATCCCTGTAAGCACACCTCCCTTTTCGTAAGATCCCCTGACTTTTCCCGACTGTTTTATCTAAACCAAGTGGCCGTCTCACCAACAACAAATCAAACAATCTAGGCGCCGGCTGTTACTTAATTAACACAATGTTATTTTTATAACAATTGCTATAAAAATAACACCTAACGTAATGAAGTCAAGTGTTGTGTTTGCTTGTGTTAAGGGGTTTCAAGCTGAAATGGCTAAGTGGAGTGAAAATTAGGTTTGTATACTATTGTTTTTATTAGAATTATTTACTGATAGTTTAATTTTTCATGTATTTTGTTGACATCAATGCTTTTCTGCTATAAAAATAACAGAACGCTACTTATATAACGGGGAATGAAACGGTGATATCCATCATTTTGTTCTAAAAAGTCGAAAAATTAGCAAAAGCAGACTCTCTCCTATGACACAAAGCCAGAACCACATCACTCAACTTAGCCGCCGGCAACGCCAAATCATGGATATATTGTTTCGCCACGGTGATAGCACCGCAGAAGAGATCCGCGAACGACTACCAAACCCTCCGAGCAATTCAGCTGTTCGAGCAATGCTGGCAACTCTGAAAGATAAGGGACACATAAAACATCGAGAAGAGAATTTTCGTTATGTGTATTCCGCGACGATGGAACAGGATAAAGCGCAGCAAACCGCAATGGATCGGCTAATTAATACGTTTTTCGGTGGCTCGCGAGTTGCCGCTGTAAACGCGATGCTGGGGATGCAGTCAGATCAAATATCTGAAGAAGAATTAACTCAATTGGGCAATATTATTGAGAAAGCTAAAAAAGAAGGGTTATAAACACATTAGGTTTTTTTAAACCAGGCAATAATAAAAACCATAGCCATTCGAAACTTTGTTAATAACTACCTTAACTGGTTTTGAGAATAATTGGAGGTAACTCCCATGGAAAACCTTTTCGGGGCAACGATGAAAAGTGAAGCAGCGGTGGATTTTTTACTCCTTATCGCTTCTCTCAACTTCAGGGCGTTTGTACTCCTGCTGTGTTGTTTAGTTATTTTAAAATTTTTGAAAGGTTCCGCCGCGAATCGACACGTTTTTATTTCTGTTGCTATGCTGGCAACTCTTTTATTACCCCTTGTATCTAGTATTGCCCCCTCCATCGATATTGTTTTTGAGATGCCCTCTTCGTTGGCCAAAGGCGCCAGTCTAATTAGTGACGAACAAATCAACATAACGGCTGTTGCTACCCAGACCATTAGCACTCGGCAGAACTTTAGTTTCACGACGTGGGTATTTAACAATCTTCAAAATATACTCGTCACCTGTGTCCTTGCTTATGTGTTTATTAGCGCGATGATTTTACTCAAGGTGTTATTCAGTAATCTTAGAGTCTGCTTAACGACAATCTGCGCAGAACGCAGCTATCAAAATAATTGGTGCAGCGTTATCAATTTTCATCGCATACGCTTTTGGATGCCCAATAATGTGCAACTTCGTCACAGTCGCCATATCCGCTCGCCAATGACGTGGGGAATAATAAATCCAGTCATTCTCATTCCGACTTCCGCATTAAATTGGGATGAAGAGTTAATAAAAAGTACGGTTCTACATGAGTTAGCGCATATAAAACGAAGAGATTGGCTTACTCAACAACTTGCTTGGTGTGTGTGCGCTATTTATTGGATCAACCCCTTAACGTGGAAGACCCTAGATTATTTACATTGTAGTGCGGAAACGGCCGCAGACGACATGGCGCTAAGCACCGGTTTGAAAAAAATCCATTATGCGGAAAATTTATTAAATGTTGCTAAAGGCTTATGTCGCTTCAAACATTCAAACTACGCAAGCTTATCGATCACCGGCAAAAGCAGCGAGCTCGCCAACAGGATAACGGCAATTCTGAATCCTAAGGGAATTCATACACCGGTTAGTGGTAAACCATTATTTCTTACCTTGACCTTAATCTTATTTTTCTTATTGCCTCTTACGAGCATTCAGGCGAACTATCGACAAAAAGTAAATGTGCCAATTCAAAATGATGCTACCAAAACATATATTGCCACCGGCAGTTTACATATCTCTCGGCTATCGAATCTGCAAACCATAGATGATTCTCCACTCTCCCCCCCTATGCTTCCGCCGATTTATTCAAAACAAGAAAAAATCGAGAATACAAATCAATCAGGCTTCGTTTTAGCCGATGTTAAATATAGAACGCCAAACGCCAGAACCTTAATAGATGCAAAGAATGTAGAACAATTGCATGATTCTCCTATTAGCGAACACTTTGTTCACATAGACAACCCGCAAGTAATCGTCGATATTTCTAGCGCCGAAGCGTTTAAAATTGCCAGCGATAAATTTGTTGCAAAATTACAAGGCGTGAATCAACCAAAGCAAGTTGAAAACACGGCGGTCGCATCATCTACCCTCGCACAAAACCCAAGCCAAAAACAAGCGGAGAACAATGAGGGTGTCGACGTACCGCAACCTTCACCGCCCAAAGAACTCCGCGCTCAAAATCCTTGGCTCACACTTGCCCAGCAATTCAGTATGCAACCCGAAGAAGCTGATGCCAAAAGCGATCAAGTAGAAGAGAGCCCTATACCAAGGAGCTTAAAGCCCCGTAACCTGGTAACACCTCGCTATCCAACCATCGCTAGACAAAGAGGAATCGAAGGCGAAGTTACTGTTGAGTTTGATGTAGATGAGGACGGAAAAGTTATGCAGGCGACGATCATCGCTGCATCACCCAGTGGAATTTTTGATCGGCACGTAATCAAGGCCCTGGAGAAATCCGAATATCAACCGAAAATGATCGACGGGAAAGCAGTATCTGTTAAAGGGATTCAGGAAATTTATCGATTCGTTCTTGAAAGTTAATTTAAAAATGGGCAATTGAATTGCCCATTTTTATTCTAAGCGTTTCCTACAACTTAATAGGCGTCCCTTTCACTCCACTCATTGGCTCAGCGACAACGGCATTCCAAGCAATTTTTTGCAAAAGCAATTCACGTGCTGCGGAATTTGGATCGTCCGCATCAACCAAGGCTTGTATCCCTACAGGACTTTCTCTGTACATCGCGGCAAACCAAACGTATGTAACAAGATTCACACCTGGCGTTGTTAGATGTCCTAAACCATCACGAAAAATTTCACTTTGCTTTTCGATTCCAGCTACCTTGCCTTTTATAATTTCTTTTCGCAGGTTGTAAACCGCTACCGAAGAAGGTACGACATAAGTCATTTGTGAACCAGAGCGCTCATTAATACCAGTAAGCTGCCCACGCAATTTTTCCAAATAGCCACCGGGGGCTTCTAAACTGGCAAGCCAATTATCCAAGGTCGCAACGTCAGCTTTATCATGATCTTCATTACTAAACGTAGGTCGTGTTGGCCGCTCGCCATTAACTCTAACGGTCGAACCGTTTCCATCCCATGCAGACCAAGAGCTTTGCACCATGATTCGTGCGTTGGGGTTGGTTTCGATAACAAGATCACCAAACAAATCAATTGCTGGTTCAGGCATTACCGCATTGGGGGACATCGTAAAAACATCAACGCCACCTTTTCGCAATGCGACCTTTGCAATATTTTTTGAATCATCACCACCACCTTGCTGCCAATGCTGCATAGGCGTTGAGCCACCTATCATTTGTACCGCCAACGCTTCATGACCCGCCTTATTCCGCTCTTCAGCCATCGCGGCCAGTGGGCCTGGCGTCGGTACAAAATCAGGATCACGTGATCGTGTGGGACCAATAAAAACATTAAATGAATGAGTGGCCATTACATATTTTTGACCAGCGTCTATAGCCGCCGTACTTGAATCATCGACAGCACTACAAGCGCTGAGCAGAACAAATAAAAAACTCGCCGATAAATAACTTAAGGGTTTTCGAAACGTGTTTATTTTCGTTGTTATCATGGGATTAACTCCAAGCATATTGATTAACTATTAGTATTATTTTTGGTTGGCATCAACAATGTATAACTCTTCACAAAGCGTGATAGATCTAGACGGGAGTTATTATATTTATTTTCAAATATCATCAGCGATACAAATAACGACGATGAGATATTGCGCCTAAGATTCACTTCAAACAGACCTAACAATCAGTAATTTATCTTGTCGAAACTAAAACTCCATAAACCGGACAACGGGTGATTGTAAGTTGCACTAAAATAACAGGTTTAGGTAGCCAAGGCTATGCACCGCAAGAGGCCGCAAACATAACTTAACCGTTAACAATCAAGCATCCAATTTTTCTCGAGGGATTTACACCCACGACGCCACCTTTGTAGTGGCTCCTTATCAATACTTATCTTATCCATGCACTAGACTGTTGATCGAAGTCAAAAAAAACTTATCAAGGCATGGGACAATGGGGAAACACAGAGGATGCTTCTTATGAATTTTATAAACAACTTTCGTCTTATTATTCCTGTTGGTCTCATGCTATTGGCAAATACTACCTTGGCAGAACCGTCTATAGAAGAAGCTCTGGAAAACACTTGTGGTAATTGCCATACCGCTCCTGGAAAACAGAGAACAGCGCCCCCACTCTTCGCAGTTAAACGTCATCTCTTAAAAAATTTCCCGGAGCGAGATAGCTTCATAGAACATGTTGTAGAGTGGGTCGCCAACCCATCAGAAGATAGAGCCTTAATGCACGGCGCAGTAAAAAAATTCGGCCTTATGCCGCCGCAAACATTTACCACAGAACACGTTAGAAAGATCGCTGCATATATTTATGACACCGAGCTACCCTCACCTATGGGCTCTAAAATGCACTCAGGAAAGGGACACCAAGGTATGAAACATGGAGAGAATAACGAAAGCCATGAGCACATGAACCACAAGAATACGGATGCGCATGAGCACAACACCGTGGAATCTACGATACAAAATGAGTCGGAATAAGTCTATTCTGCTTAAGGAATTATCGGGTATTTTACTGTTTTTATAGCTGCATTAGCTTTTTTATATCTACATTAAGTTAATGTAGCTTCCTTAAAAAATACTACATAAATAATTCGCTAACCATACTATCACTACATTGACATTCTTCCAGTTACACTTTTGATTTTTGCGCGCCCATCTTCAACAACAACGACCGTTTCTTCATCTGTTCGCGTCGACATAACTACACTGCCATTCATAATAATTTCTTCCACCACCGTATCGGTGACAAAAGCATTGTTCGCATCGTGAATAGTAATTTCAATATCTTTAAGTTCATGAGTATAGCTCACCGGTACAGCCCAACCTTTTTCCAGCATGGTTTTATATTCGCTAAGATTCCAAACTTGGTTGCCTCCCATGTCGCTAGGCATATTTATGCTTATCACTGCATCATCAGTAAAGTGAGAAACAACGCCCTCAGCGTTCCTATTCTTAGTCGCTAACTCAACGCTATCGATCAATGCTTTTACATTTTCTTGATTGAGTTCAAAATCAGATGAACTACTGCAAGCCGATAAAATAAGTAGCAGCCCAAGTGCCGTAGACAAAAATTTCATAAAGCAATCCTTCTTGGTAATAATTAAGGGTTATTTAATTTTTTAAGGAGATAAATTAAACTGAAAAAATTTCGTTCCAGCAACCGGGTTATTAAAATACGGGCTAATCTCGTAAAAACCCATTGCTTTATACAAACCTTGAGAAAAATGGGTTGGCGGTACAGCATCTAGAACAACACGCTCATAATTGAGATTTCTCAAGCGATTGAGCAAGTTTTCCATCAACAACTTTCCTAAACCCAAGCCTTTATAAGCATCTCTTACATACAGACGTTTTACTTCCGCGGTTGAGTTGTCCATGCTACGAAAACCAACACCACCGGCGATACTGTCGTCGACAATTGCGAAAGTATATTGCCCCTTTGGCAAGGTAAACAGCGAACTTAAAGTCAACATTTCACTCTCGAAATCTTGATAAGAAAGATCGATATCAAGCCAGGCGACATATTCACGGATTAAATCATGAAGTGCCTGTTCGTCTTTTGGGAAAACCGCTTCTCGAAGTTGAATAGTTCTTTGGCCTATCATGAATAAGGTCTTGTAGAGTTACTAAGTAAAAAATAATTTATAATTTGGCTAATTCATTTTGAATATTGCTACGCGCTTGGTTTTCAAAATGCTCTCGATAGTAATCTGAATGATAAAGATAATCCAAATCCAGAAACGCTCGAAGCAACTTTTTTCGACCTCGTTTATACAAAAAAAAGGGGACGTGTGCATATTCCAAACGTATCCACTCGCTATAGAATTGATAAAGCGTCTGTTCCGCTCCGAGAATACCGAGGTCAATATCAATAAGCATTTTCTCATCGTTCGAACTGGGCCGCGAAGGGTGTATCGTTAACAAAATTAAATCATTAACTTTTTTTACGACATCTTTAGATACACCCAATTTAATCAATACAGTGCAAGCATAGACTGCGCTGAGTTCCTCGTTATTATTTTTCTTCGGATTATATATAACGTCATGAAACCAAAGCGCTAAGGCCAAGGAATACGAATCGTTTATTTGGTTTTTATGGGTATCAAGTGCTTTTAAACAAGCGCGAATATGTTTAAGGGTGTGATAGTGACGATGCGTTTCACTGTATTTTTCAAATAGCGAAGAAAATTCAGATTGCAGAATGTCAGATGGTATTGCGGGGAAAAGCTCAAGCCAATGCCCCAGCATTTCTTCATATAGATTTGACTGAATACTACTTTCCATCCCCTGAATGCTGCCTCTATCGTGTGTAAAATTGCCCAACTTCGAAACGACAAAAGCTACAAGAATATAACGAGGAATGAAAGTAAATTTTACGCGCTAATTATTGTCCACCTTTTAAGATCCCGGGCAAGGCATAATTACCCTCATGGCATGCGTATTCGTATATCTGCCCATCCATAGGAGAGAATTCGTATTCACCACCCCAAGCTTCGCTCCACGTTGCCGGATCTTCGATCACAAATCTATAATGCAATCGATCTTCAGCTACACGAGTAAAACGCTCTGTCACCGTTAAGGTTTCCCACGCTCCATAATAAGCTTGGCTCTCAGGAATATGAGTTGTTTCTACAACAAGGGTATTACCCTCCCACCAACCAATAGAATCACCGAACCAAGGCCGGACATTATCTTCTCGATGTTTACTATTGAGGCGAATAATTCGCGCGTCGTGAATCATCTCAACAAGAATCAACACGTGATCGGCTGACTGCACAATTTGATAATTATTATTATAAAAACCATTCGCAAACATCGGTGGCCCTCCGTTGCGACCAAAGCCAATTATGCAACGCTCACCGAAACCACGCGCTTCATAGCTATCAAAAGAGCCACCTGGGTATCGTCGTCTAGTCGGAACTGCTCCGTTAATCCGTGGTGGAATTTGCCCATTTTCGGTAGTCAAAATCGACGTTCGTGGTTCGCCACCCACGCGCATCAAATGCGAACCTGGATCTAACCAAAAGCGATTATAAAAACCTGTTGCGCCACCCGCCGCCGCGAACTCTGGTCGCAGCGCAACGGTTCTTTCATGCTGAAAATCCGCTGGCGCATTCGGGTCCGTTGCTTGATTAGCTTCGGCCTCCTCCACTTCAACACGCGCTTCAATTACTGAAGCTTCTTCGGCGCTATAAACTAATTGATCACCCAGTGCTCGCGGCCGCGTCAATGGCGTTATCGTAACGTTAGTCCAAAATCCGCCAATATCCGGCTGACCAAAGGCAGTACGTGGTGCTTCGTAATCGCCATAAAGTTTTTGCGCTTGTACTGATAGAGGAACCGTAAAAGTAGCAACGAATACAATTATTGTTGGTAAAAAGTGTGTGGACGTTAGGCGAAAAGATGCCATTCTATGTCTCCAATTCGAAGGCGATTTTTTTAATTCTGGCTAAAAATCAAGGCTAAGCTTGTTAAAAAGTATTTTTAAGCTCTGAGCAATTGGAAGCGAGGATAGTTTTATTCGAAAGTGAAGTCCAGCAAGAAGCAGGGAATTTTGTTAGGAAACAGTAAAGTTGACTTATCGACGAATCTACTTAAATAATCTTTATCTAAGTTAGAAACAGAATCTTACGGTACTCAAATTTCAGGTATTTTCATTCTGAATAGAGCGCTATAAATTCGTTACAGAAAGCCCTGTTGTGGAAGTTTTTTAATCATCGCTCCGCCTTATAGCCAGGGTTTAAGCACCAATAAAGAGACTATTATAAAGAGACTATTGCGCGCCGTGTTTTCTCAATAGCGCTACGATTTCGCCATGTCCATTTGATAGTGCCGCTTTCACCGCAGCGAATCATGGGGTCAGAGTAATTGATTTCTAACGACTTGCTTTAAAGTACTTTGATTTCCTGTCGCCCCCTTTTCCTAACGATTTAATTCGTCGATTTACAGCCGTTGCGATTTGCGCTTTAAACTTTCCTTCACCAAGCACCCAACCTTTATTTGTTGAATCACGAATAGTTGACAGTGTCACTTCAGGCATTCTTCCCTTAAACATCTCCACATATGTTGCCCGCCGCTCCTCATCAGTTTTACCCAACGCGACATAGGTTTCATGCGGTGAAATTAAATTAATTTGCTTTCCCACACCGTTTGCTTGAAAACTCGACCAAGGATAGCTAGACGCATGATCAACCATGTTAGCCCGCACTGGATTCAGTTCGATATAACGATACACAGTCAATATATAATTTTCCGTGTCCACTATTGTGGATTTGTATCGCCCTTCCCACAACGTCCCCGTTCGCCGATACACCGTATTCACGTAACGAACGTAATAACGCCCTAACGACTGCATCATCTTTGATACGCAAAATTCATCAGCTGGCGTCGCTAATAAATGAACATGATTTGTCATTAGAACGTAGGCGTGAATGGCGACTTCAAATTTTTCACTAAATTCGTGCAGCTTATCAAGATAGACGGTGTAATCAGCAGTATCGAAAAAACATGCCTGTCGATTACTACCACGTTGAATAATATGTTGGGCGCACCCAGGTGCATATAAGCGAGGGAGTCTAGCCATGGAATCCTTTCCTTTAGCTGTTTGCGAAAAAATAAAAATAAAATTATCTATTGAAAAAAATCAATTACTCTGACCCTTTGATTTTCGTCGTTTTCGGGTGTCCTTAAAGTGGGTGTCTTGATTAGTTACTCTGATTATTTTTATTATTCGTTTTTGTGATCTTGCCTGAACATTCAAAAAATAGTGGAACACCTGATTTTGAATCAGAATACTCTATACATGGTTCACTATTAATTATTATCTCTCTCTCCATCAAATCCCAAATAAAAAAGGCCTCTAACCAAGAAACGTTACCATCTCGGTTTAAATCCATCTGTTCGCTGGAAAACTTATACACATTGGAACCGGGAGTGTACGGCAAAAATATGCCCACCAAAAGAAAAATTATTACAACTAGAAATATAGATAATTTGACTTTCATTTGCAGACCTTCTCAATCATTTTAAGGGGTGTATGTGTTAATCCTATTTACTAGTGGACTCACTTTAAGCTGAAGCTCTAAAGAGGACGGCAATGTTGAAACACCAAGTGAACCGGCACCCGCAACCGCTAAACAGGCTTGAACTCCTGTAGAGCAATTGTTTAGCAGTCCCCCGTATTTATCGCTGCCAACATTATTTTTTGCTTTTTCCATACATTTATCAAAAACCTTATCTTGTTCCGGCGTCAAAGACACTACATAACCCGTACCGCCACGTCCAACTTTTTCTGTTTGTCGTTTTATATATTCATCAGCGGTCTTATAGGTCTTATCCCACCCCGAAGGACCATAAGAGTAATTCTCGTCATTTTTTCCTCTTGTTGATACATGGCCAAACCAAGACGCAGGATGTCTCACCCCTAAGTTTTCCCAAACGATCACTTCGCGATCCAATCCATACGGATCTACAAACCCAACCGGATTCCCCCCCACATACCCATAAGTATTAATCCCCCCCATCAACCCAATCGGATCACTCTCAACATACCTCCCCAACCCCGGATCATAATCCCGAAAATAATTGTAATGCAGCCCCGTT
>NZ_BAAFSK010000007.1:0-276686 GCF_054767315.1 Aurantivibrio infirmus | reverse complement strand
TCCAAGCAGCCGAATTGCGGGCGTTTTAATGGCCTGCTTTTCAAGGCCATTGCCCGCTGTTTCGGCTGGCTTGGTTTGTTAAGTTTTATTGCTACTGTATGCATAATTTTTATTAGCCGACTCTTCCATACCGATTACGAGTGCTTCACACTCCTTAAAAGCTTCTTCATCACCAAATGCTTTGGAAGCCAGGGCAAAGGATGTGAGAGTCCTATAATAGTAGTTCCACACTTCATCTCGATATTCTAATTCTCTTGGAGTCCCACTCATTCCCTTCATATGAAATTGACCTGGAGAACCTCCGTACATTTCCATAACTTGAGGTGATGCAGCGTGAACAAACCCGGAATATGCTTTAGATACCGTTCTCGCTGCTTCTTTTCCGGTACTAGGGTCATCGCCCGCTTCTTCTTGATAGTTAATATACGCTTGAATTTTTTCCCTCCGTACCATTGGGCGCTTTTGGGTGGATTTCAAACTACTTTCCTGATCGAATTCTTCTTCCCAAAAGGCGTCGAGGAATTTGTTGTGTAAATCCTTGAGATCGTTTTTTATGACGCCCATGCTGAGGAACGTAATATCCTCGTTTAACTCATCCAGCACTCGATGCATTACAGCTTGTTCCTGATAGTAACCATGTTCCATCAGAATTTTGGTTGCGTTGAGAGAACTAGTTACCCTTGCAAGTTTTTGAACAATTGCTTGATAAATTGTCTGCTCTTTATACCGAAATACAAACGAATCTCCACAAGGTACTTGCACTGGAGGTTCGACTTTAGCGCTCAACTTGTGTGTCAGCTCTTCAGCTAGAACCGTTATTTTCTTGAATAATATTTCCATACTCGAAAATAAACTTAACGCCTTAAGAAGAGGCGCCGATTAAGGCGTCCTTCTTGCTTAATTTGTTAGAGCTTTTCCTCGCTGCGGGCCATAAAATCATTTAGTGCCTGCGAAAAGAACACTACTTGCCCTTTAGAATAATTATCATATTTCCCATGAGCGGCATCATTGCGCAACCCAAGCCATGCGATAATATTCTTTTGATCAAGCTTGCTATATATTTCTGCTTTCGCCAAGTCAGCATTAAGAACGTCGGCTTTTTTAGGGCTAATTTTTCCTTTCGATTCGATTTCAACTTCTACCCCATTGTTTCTAGCTAATTGCCTGAGGTGTTCCTCTAAGGTGCTACCTAACATTACGGCAGCTGCATCTTTATAGCCTTCATCCAAAAGGTGATTGGCCATTTCAATAAAATCTGAAAAAAGTTCTGCACTTACGACGCCTCTGATACTTTTATGCCAGCCTTGATCAATTTCATCGGAAATCGCCTCAAGCACACCGAGCGATTGTTCGATGGTTGGTCCGTAATTACTATCCTTTGAGTGAAACTCAATGTAGTAAGGATGTTTTTCGCCATAGAACTGGCTTATGAAAGATAGACCCGCTGTACGATATTTATTTTGTATTCTTCCATCGACTATATCGCTTCTATGCTCAGTGCTTCGTTTAGTCGATAAAACCTGCCCACATAAATCAATTAGATATTCAATTCTTTCTTTAAGGGGATTCTCCATTCGATCTCCGTTTTGTAGCTCTAACGCCGCAATTTGGGGCGCGACGCCAGGAGCGTCCCGCCGCGTCTTTTCGCGGCAAACAAGATTGCTTTGTTAAGCATTTTTTACCAATGGATTTGTCAATTTAAAAGATGATTCTGGAACAACACTACCAGTGACTGCACTTATTATTGCCATTTCGAACCTCTCTTTAAAATCATATATTTGATCTGTAGATAAATTCCGAATTTTGAAGATGTCGTTTTTTACAAAATGCGATGTAACCAAATTTAAAACTTTTTGTTGGATAGTTAAAAGCTTATATGCGAGATTGCGATCTACCATATCAGATTCTTTATTATTCTTCGCGATCTGTAATAATTCTAAATGTAACGACCAGAACGAATCGACATCCCACTCGCGATATTCGACCAGTCTTTCGTAAAATGAGCCTTTCCATTTTGGATGGCCTGGAATATTTCGTTCTAACTCTTGATACATCTGCACTTCCTTGATGCTTAACGCCCGCAGAACCGGGCCTGCAAGCGCTTATTGGCCTGCTTTTTAAGGCCAATGCTTGCTGGGTCCGTGTTGCTGCGTTTGTTAAGCCTTTTATTTGCCAAGCTTAGATAATAGTTCATTTTTTACATTCTCTATTGAACTGCTACCATCGATTTTTATATATTGAGCTGAACTATTTTGTTGAAAATAATTTGCAGCAGCCAGGGTACCAGTAACATTGTCGTAATATATGTCATGCCTTTTGTCGATAGCTTCTTCATCCTGGTCATCAGCTCTTGTTTTTAAACTTGCGCCGCAGACTCGGCACAAGTTGTTAGCAGGCTGAATTGACTCTATATAAATATTATTTGGATGATGCGAATGCTCTGTGCAGATTCTTCTGCCCATTATTCGATTTTTTGCAATTGGACGCTCAAGCTCAATTTCTATTATAAAATTTAATTCGCTACCGCTTTCGATTAGAGATTGGTTCAGAGACCTTGCTTGCGAAACGTTTCTTGGAAATCCATCAAGAAGCCAGCCTTGGTTTTTTATGTTGCCCAAAGTTTCAAGTACCATCGGAATCGTAATTTCATCCGGGACCAATTCTCCTTTTTCCATAAATTCACTAGCTTTTTTCCCAAGCTCTGTTCCTTGGCCAAGATGCTCTCGAAATATATCTCCAGACTCTATATGCGCAAGAGAGTAAATATCCTTTATAAGGTCACTTTGCGTTCCTTTACCACTACCATTTGGTCCAAAAATTATAATGTTCATTTAATACTCTAAACTCTAATGTAGGCTTAACGCCGCAATTAGCGGGCCCGGCAAGCGTTTAATGGCCTGTTTTTCAAGGCCATTGCTTGCCCGGGTCCGCTAGATTGCTTTGTTAGCAATTTATTCATATTCAGTAAGACTAAGTTCGTTGGTGATGTCTAGATTTTTAAACCCGTTGCCGACAAATGATTTTAAAAAGGAACCAATGTCTGGTGCAACTTTTCCATAACCCAATGGATCATGGCAACAGTAAAATATTTCAGAATCGTTTTCGGATTTTGGATTAAAAACAAAATAGTTACCTAGAGTATCTGTCGCGATTGCAACGAACCCTTCGATCGGCCCGTTATCTTCATCGAATGGGTATATTTGCTCAGCGTGATTTATGTAAAAATCCTCCGTAGATCCTGACCCAAGCTCCAACAGGAATTCTTTTATCTCCGGCGGAAAAGTGAACCTATACTTTTCTTCAACTTTAGAGAGCAACTCTGGAGAATTCTTCTTTCCTTGCGAGTAGACAGGCTTTTCTCCAAACAAGAATTTCTTGCGAGTTGCTGTTTTAATTTGTGATATTTGCTCGTTCATATGTATTGCTAACGCCTTTAGCACGCGAAAACGGTTGTGTAGCGAAAGCGAAACAACTGGTTTTCGCTGTGCCTAAATTTGTTAGGTGTCGCTTTTCCAGCAATCGGTACTTTCATTTTTTTCATCAAAAATTGATATTCTCTTTAAATTAACAATTTCATAGTAACCACTGATATTTCTATCTTCTTGAATGTACAACAAATCCCCCTGCAAGCGAGCGTTGTATCCACTACAGATATCGGAAATATATTTTCCATCAACAGCTATATCTTCAACATAAACCGAAGATGCAAAATCTAAAACTGAAGCACTATCTTTGGAAATAAACAAATGAAGGCTTCCAGCTGAATCCGAAAGGTAACCATATACTTGGATATGTTGGTCTTCATATTTTTTTGGATTAGCTACAATATTTATAAGTGAAACAGATAATGGCGAGCCTGGAGCCATAGAGTACATTTGAAATTCCTGTCTTTCACAGGAAATTAAAATTATACAGCTTGCAATAATCAACAATTTCTTCATAGATTTTTATTTCACCTAACGCCAAGGTTTGGGGCGCGACGCCAGGAGCGTCCCGCCGCGTTTAGCGGCATACAACACCGCCTTGTTACGTGTACTTAATTTGTATTTCATTTAAGGCACCGTTGCTGCCGATACGTACAAACAAAAAACTTGAAACTACCGCGATTGTTTTACTTTAGCAAGCTACCGATTAGAACGTTGTTGCTGCAAAAAGTACTTGCGATGAACTTTACTGAGCCGCGAACTACGATACTTATAGAATGAAATTTTTAACCTTGCTCCGTGGCTTCTCTACCCTGCGACAGGGTTTGAGTTACTACCGCACTATCTAGCATCTTTTGTAACTTAAAGAATGCACATTTGTTTTTTGCGGCGACACTAAATTATGATTTTTAATACACGTAACGCCTACAACAGCGGCGAGCCACGGAGTGGCGAGTCCTGTTGATTGTACTTGTTACGTGTTTTTTTATTTCAGACATTTTATTTTGGTATTGAGAAGGTGCCTACAGCATGTGCTACAGGATTAGTGTTGCCATCCGAGAGTATTGAAACTTCACCTACTACCAAACTTTTACCCACTTTTAAAAGCGAACACTCTGCTAATAGATCGGATGAAGCTACTGGCCTTTGAAGAAAGTTTATATTCATGTTTGTGGTAACCGCCATTGCAGTTATACCAAGCTCTCCAAATATGGCTGCATATAATGCAGCATCTGCAAGTGCCATCATAAAGGGACCCGATACTGTGCCTCCGGGCCTTAAGTCTTGCTTCGTTACTGGCCTTCTTAATTTTGCCTGCTTATTTCCCAAGCTTTCTACTATTAATTTAGTACCTTCAAATTGCTGCTCAAAGAATGTCTGGACTTCCTCTTTTGTCGCCATTTCATCAATTCTCACATTCTTTCAGATTTACAGACACGTAACAGTTTAATAGATAACGTGGTCAGATATAGGCACCGTGCCTATATCTGACCACTTGTGTCTACATCTAGGCACGGTGCCTACATCTAGCCACGTTACGTATTTTTCGAATTGTCTACTGCTTCTCATTTTTTCCTTCAACTTTTCTAATTATCCTCGATTTCAATCCAATATTAATTGCGGATTGATATTTCATGCACCATTGTTTTTTATTTTTATCCCATCGTGCGCCGGCTGCTTTCGCTTTAGTTTGTAATTCTCGCCCATGGTATCCGATTCTAATAAAAACTAACGAGCGAGATCGCGATTTCAGGTAACCAATCTGTTGACGATTCTTACTCATCTTGGTACGTTCATCAACCACAACTTCCACTGTTGTTAAAATCAACCCTCGCTCCACGTCCTCGCGATAACGTACTGCCAACAGATTGTCGCCCCATTCATCCAAAAACCGCACACTCCCCTTCTCACCCGCAGCAATTGTCTTTATCACCTTCATAAAACCTCCTTGTGAACATTTTTAACTCCGCAGTTGTAAATCACAGAAATACTGTTAATATATACAGCTATATTCTAAAAGCAAGGAAAGCTGAAATGGATGTAAATAAGCGAAAAGAAAATCATCGTAAGCGCACGACATTCTCGAATATTGACTTCAATGTTTACGAATCGCGGTTTGCAATGGATGGCGTGCCGCCGCCAATACCGCTTCAACCAACTCGACTTCTTGACCAAATACGTTTATTTCTTCGCAAAACGGGCAAAAGCTATGCGACAGAAAAAACTTATATTTATTGGATACGTTATTTCATTCGCTTTTGCGAAAAATCTCACCCGAAAGACCGTGGTACTGAAGATGTCTCAGACTTTCTTACTCAGTTATCAACTCAACGAAATGCTTCCGTTAATACTCAGAAAACAGCTTTAAACGCGCTTTCCTTTTTATACAACCAGTTTTTGAACCAACCACTCGGCGATCTAGCTTTTCGTTATGCGAAGCGTCCGCCACGCATACCAACGGTTTTTTCCCACGAAGAGGCAAAAGCGGTTATTGCAGAATTACAATCGTCTTCGCAATTGATCGCGCAGTTATTTTATGGATCGGGGCTTAGAATTTCAGAAGCGGTTCGATTGCGAGTTAAAGACATTGACTTAGCTATGCACTATATCGTTGTGCGCGATGGAAAAGGCAATAAAGATAGAACAACGTTGCTGCCGAAAAGTTTGAATTCAAAACTCACCGAACAAATCGAGCGAGTAAATATTCAACACCAAAAAGATCTTGAAGTCGGTGTTGGTGCCGCTTATTTACCCAATGCGCTTGCGCGCAAGTATCCGAATTACCCGAAGGAACTAGGTTGGCAATATCTATTTCCCTCTACTTCACTGTCGGTAGATCCAAGAGCGGGAGTTGAGCGGCGTCATCATATCCATCGACAAACTATTCAACGTCAAGTCCATCATGCAATACGCAAGGCGGGCATTCACAAACAAGCAAGCTGTCATACATTTAGGCATTCCTTTGCAACACGACTATTGCAAAAAGGTTATGACTTACGAAAGATTCAGCAGTTGATGGGACACAGCGATATAAAAACCACGGAAATATATCTTCATGTACTAGAAGATATTGGTGGATGGGTTGTTAGCCCGATGGACGAAGATTAATTTATTTCTCTAAACACTATTATTTTTATTCGAGGTCAATAATGAACAGAAAGGAAACTTTGGACTACTTCGATAATTATAGCTCGAGTAGGGATGAACTGTACGAACATAGAAGCATGCTGCCGCAACAAGTGATGCGAATTTTGTGGGACGGCTTTGCTTGTGCGGTCGATCATGCAGAAACTACGAGCGCATATTGCGATGTGAGCTTTGCCGCTCAAACTTATTCAAATTTAGTCGATGCGGCAATCGACTTGCCTGAGCTTCAAGCTGAATATTGGGTTGGTCGTGCAGATGATTATCTACCAACTTTTTGGTGCGTATGGATGCAATGGCTCGATGAGCGACATGAGAAGAGAACAAGATTAAACTAAAATACCTTGCTTAGATTTAGCTTCGCCCCTAAATCCTCCCACTCCTCTTCAGCGCCCAATACTGATTCACTAAATGAATCGGCAGTTGCTGCGGAATTGAATCAGCGACGATGACGCCGCTACTGCGGACTCTGTCGAGAAGGCGGGTGCGCATGGCGAGGATTTCGGTGGTTTCGCAATACAGCAAACTGGAATCAAAATCAGTTACTGGTTCTTCGATAACTTCGTCGAGGAAATTTTCGCGCAGGCTGGCGACCATAACTAAATGTTTTTTGTTTAACAATTGCGTCGCGGCAACGACATCGTCGCGGTCTTCTTCTCTGATATTGGTAAGTACGATAACTAAGGCGCGCTTGCGATGTCTTGCCATTAACTCTGTCGCGGCTTCTACCAAATCGCTCGTCGCGGTGCTGGAGTGTAAATCATAAACTGAATTTAAAATGACATTGATATTGGCTTTGCCTTTTACCGGCGGCAGCCAACGTTTATCGCCGGCGTAACTTAACAAACCAATGCCATCGCCTTGGCGTAAGGCGACGTAAGACAACAACAACATTGAATTTAAGCAGTGATCGAAATGACTGAGTTCGCCGTCTTTCGCATGCATTCGACGACCACAATCCAAAAGAAAAATAATGTCTTGATCACGTTCGTCTTGATATTCGCGGGCGATTAATTTTCGTCTTCGTGAACTGGCTTTCCAATCGACTTGCCGCGAGGTATCCCCATTGCGATATTCCCGGAGCTGATGAAAATCTAATCCTTCACCGCGACGTTGTAATAAGTGAACGCCGAGTTGACTCGATTGCTGATCATGCCCTAACTGTTCGAATTGCGTTATCGCAGTGAAGTTTGGATACACATTTACCGTTTGCGGTATCGAGTAGCGGTACCGATAATCCCAAAGTTTACCAGGCGATTTAATACGGATTTCGACGGTAGTGAAGTGGGCATCACCACGGGCGTTAGGATGCGCCCAATAATTTATTTCCGTCGCTTTGTTCGCCATTACCACAACGGACACCGGCAAACCTTTCACATGAATTTGCTCGGGGTAATGATCGGCGACGGTGCAATATAAATCTCGCGCCAAATTATTATCCAAACGGATGGTAACTTTATTACCAACCCCAACGGCAAAACTACCGGGTAAATCGCGGTACACGGTTAACGGATTTTTGTAACTCGAAAAAAAACCATCCCACAAAGCAATGAGCAAGAAGATGGCGAGTGCGAACCACCACAAGTTAGCGAACAAAGCCGTCTCTGAAAAATACAGACGTAACAAGGCAACCGCCAAAGCGGAACCGCTTATGATCAACAGTATTTTTATAAAAAGACGGCTGGGTCTCATTTACGCGGCGCTTCCACAGTTTCGAGTAACTGATCCAAAACACCGTCGACGCTTTGCCCGTCAATTTCCATATCCGCCGATAAAATTATTCGATGTCGCATTACCGCGTGGGCTAGTTTCTTAACATCATCCGGCAACACAAACTCATCGCCTCGTAATAATGCGCTTGCTCTGGCTGCTTTAACCAACGCGATACTGGCTCGCGGTCCTGCGCCTTTAACAATGGCGGTGCTTTCTCGCGTAGCGCGAACTAAACGCACTGCATAATCCATAACTTTATCGTCAATGGTTATTGCGCTGGCTATTTTTTGAAGTTTTATCACATCATCGGCGTTAATAAGCGCTTCCGTATTACTGACCGACAGCAAGTCATCAGAAGGCGCTCTAGAAACATCTTTGGTTAATTTTATTTCACTGTCATAGTCAGGATAATCCATTAGTACTTTTACCAAAAAGCGATCAAGTTCCGCTTCCGGCAATGGATAGGTGCCCTCTTGCTCAATCGGGTTTTGCGTCGCGAATACCATAAAGGGCAAGCTTAATTTCATTGCCTCCCCTTCGATGGTGATTTGTTTTTCTTGCATCACTTCTAACAAGGCCGCTTGGGTTTTCGCAGGGGAGCGATTGATTTCATCGGCCAATAATAAATTGGTAAATACCGGACCTTTACGCACATGAAACTCACCGTCTGCCATGTTGTACATCGAATGCCCCGTAATATCCGCAGGCATCAAATCTGGTGTGAATTGAATGCGTTTGAAGGTACCGCCAAAACATGTAGCCAAGGTGCGCACCAATAAGGTTTTTCCTAAACCGGGGATGCCTTCTAACAATACGTGGCCATTCGAAAGCAAAGCAACAATGACTTGATCAACAACTTCTTCTTGACCGATCAAAACACTGTTAATTCGCTCGCGAATTTTTGCTAAACGTTTGCTGGCACTTTGCACGGCTTGCGCGACATTTGAAGTCGCCGGTTTTTCATTGCCTACGTTGCCAAACCTCTCACTAATTTCGTTATTGGATGGAACATCACTTGCGACATCACTTATCTCTGACGTTTCCGATGAAGGTTTTTCATTGAAGTCTGTCATAACATTTTCCTAATTTTTTGTAATGTTTTTACTGCGTGAAAAAATCGAATTTCATCGGCTGGCGCCGCACCGTGCATTAACCCTTGCAAGGCCTGCTCAGGTTGCTGTGTTATTTCCGCGAGCTTGCTAAGTTGTACGCTTCCGTCAAACGTGTCAAAACCAGGATAGCGTTTTCTCATGGCAAGCCAAATATCCTCGCGCAAGCTTTCAACAAGTTCATCCGGCATTTTATTTCGCCAAAAATAATCACCCACCGCGAGAACATGTTCTTTGAATGATCGACGCGCGACTGCCCTTGAGTTTAGAATTGGCCCGAAGCGTCTAGAAAAATAATAGACCCAGGCCAAGGAGAGAATAATAAGTGCAATACACAGCTCAAAGTAATTATTCCAAATCAACGCCATTAGGCCTGGGACCGATGCACCGTAGAGAAATATAACGTGGTCAGAAGGAGCGACTAACGCGCGTAGCAGATAGGCGTGATCAAACATTCCGATTTGTTGAGATTGCCAAATATTTAAATCTGCCATCACACTTAATCTACCGTCACCAATTTGTAATTGCAGATAGCCAACAGCAATATCACTCTCCGTCCAGTAATTTAGCTTATGCCCTTCGTATTGTTTGTCCTCGCGATACATTGCAGGGTGATATAAAGAACCACTACCAGTAAAGTCCGCCCGGAAAGAATAGCCTGTCGGCTCAAGGTCAATTAACACCGTGTTTTCAGGTATCGAATAATCTTCCAACGCTTTCATATTTTCTGAGAATGAAAATGAATTGGCGGAAAAATCCCTAGAGAATGATTGTCGCTCTCTTAGCCGCCTGCGCCGATCTCGCTCGGCTTGCCGCTTAACTCGCTGCAACTCGGTATCGTCACTTTCTGTTTCAAATTCATTGAAGTCATCGACACCAAAAATTTCCTCGGCATTTACATCGCCTATCCAAGTATCTTCTTCGGTAAATTTTTCAACATTAAAATAGGACAGTAGAATATCGTTTTGCTCTTCATCGTTTAATTGCGCTTCAACAATTACGTGGCCCCCTCTTTCTATCCACTCAACAACGTCATTCACTCTTGAGTTAATTACCACATCGTTTGCATTTTTAATCACCAAGACCTTGTCAGTGGATAGACTTTTGACATCGATAAGCTGATTACTCGATTCCGATTCGATCCCATATAATGCCAAAAAACGCTCGGCCGCCAGATAAGGGTTCTCGCGTGCCTCGTCACTCCAAATTCCGCTCTCAATTGTTTCTACGCGTTCTATGT
This sequence comes from Aurantivibrio infirmus, assembly GCF_054767315.1. Classification (NCBI taxonomy): domain Bacteria; kingdom Pseudomonadati; phylum Pseudomonadota; class Gammaproteobacteria; order Cellvibrionales; family Cellvibrionaceae; genus Aurantivibrio; species Aurantivibrio infirmus. The sequence goes on along the minus strand of NZ_BAAFSK010000007.1, from coordinate 266,055 downwards.
TTCTCAATACCAGATAAACGAGAACCGCAACAGCGGCGAGCACGCAAACCATAATAAGCGATATTTTTAACGCTTTAGCTTGCATGCTGGGCCTCATTTACAAAAAAACCTGACCATTGTGAACACAAATACTGAACTTCGCTTCTGTCTGGAGTTTGGTGAGCATAGGCGATCAATTGCCAAACACGGGTTAATTGTTTTACGTAGCTACTAAGTCGCTCATTCGATCTTTGGCTAACAACGTCGACACATTCTTGCTCCGTGTAGCCATCAAAAAATTCAAAACTATAGGTATAAATAAGGCCGGATAGTGTCGCGCGATATAACAAGCCCAGTGCTTCACGGTGTTGGCCTTGTTGCCATAGTTTATCCACCTCTTCGGTGATGTTGTCTGGCAGACTTTCTTGTCTCACGTCCAAACCGAATAGCACTTCAGTCTGCTGTTTTTCAACTTTTTGTTTTCTTGGTATCACAATAGCGGACAAGGCATCACGGAAACGATAAATGACAAAGGCGATGACGGCTCCAATCAGTAACCAGAATAGAATTTCGAAACCACCGAGAAATAAACCAACGAAATCGCGTATGCCGCCGAAAAAATTTTCGAGCCAGCTATTTGAAGGTTCTCTAACCTCGGGTACGTCTTCGCGCTTCCAGCGCCAGGACTCCGTCTTTTCAGGTTGATAAAAATCATCGCCCGATAAAATTTCAATGATCTCATCTTTGGATCGCTGAGCGCTTGGCGATTCAGCTAGCTCTTCATAATACTGTTGGACAAAAGGAGAGAGGCTGGTTTTATTTTCTTGCTCTTGGGTCGTATCTGTTTGCGCCCAAGAATGTTGCGGTAAAGTCGTTGCCAATAACATCCCCATCATGGCGCTAGCAATTAATGCGGACATCAGTTTTGAATTAAGCCCAGTGTTCGAATCAGCTGCTCCTTTGTTTTTAAATATCGGCTTCTTAATATTTTTCTCTTGGTGCTGCATTATCAAATGTCGGAAGCGAATTTCAATATCCCAGCCCTCCAGTTCTATACGCCGACATATATACAAGGCGAACCCCGCCACCGTGTAAAAAGGAGCAAGTGCGGCAACACAAAGCCAATAAAGGAAGTTAAGGAAAATCGCTTGGGCCGGATCATCGGATTGAAGATAGCTTGCCCAGTCGACATCGACTTCAATAGGAATCAGTAAAAACACGGCCCCCATTAATCCAAACGCTAAAATATATTCAATGCCAAAACAAACCAAAGTCAAACCAATCGCAGCACCTTCAGATTTTTGGTGGAGCAAATTTAATCGGCGAGAGCGCTCGGCTCCTCTTAAGCCTTCTAAAATACCAATAGGAATATCGTAAGAACGTGTTGGGCTAAACCGACGCCAAGTGAGAGATGAAAACCAATCTCTTCTAAAGATTGAAAACATTCGTCGCAATACGCCTTTCACTTCGAGAGGCTCGCTAAACAAGGCGCGACTTGCCAACATAATCGGCAGACGATCCCATAGCGGTTTGAGCCACCAAACCAGAAGAAAACAACTTAAGGGATAATTAGGAAAAATTGCGGTGACAACAATAAATAGAAAGAAGCTTGGAATTGCCCAACTCAAGGCTAATGGCAACCACCATTTGCGAGCCATGACGAAACCTAAATCGATGGCTTCCCAAGGGGTGCGCAAACGCGGGTCTATTTTAATTCGGCTCAGATCCATGATATTTCTTTCTTCCAACTAAGCCGATATAAGATAAAACCATGAGCCACAACGCAACACCGACAGAAATTTTGACGGGTATTGGCAAGCTCGCTTTCGATGACCAAAACGCCTCGAGAAAGGCGGCGATTAAAAGCATCGCTGCTGCGCCAAAAACAATTTGAATGACGTCTTTACTGGCATCTTTTAGGGCCGCAATGCGTGTCTGCGACCCGGGAGCAATCAACACGGAACCAATTTTTAAACCAGCACCGCCACAAAGAACAATTGCAGTTAGCTCGAAAGAACCATGACCAATCACGAATGGGTAAAAAGTCGAGTAATAACCCAGTTGACTGAGATGGCCACCGACTGCGCCGATCATAATGCCATTAAACACCGTAATAAAAGCCGAGCCGATGCCGAAAAAAATACCTAATGCAAAACTACGAAACGCGATGCCGATGTTGTTATAGATATAGAATCCAAACATGTATAAATCGCTGTCGGCTTCACGCTCTCTTCCCAATACCCGCGCCGCGGGGTCATACATTGACTCCATGCCGCGAACTTGCGATGTATCCATAATTGAATAAATTAATTCGGGATCGAGATAACAAAGGATGCCCATACCAAACAAGGGCACACAAAACAATGCGGTAGACAAACGGATAAAAAAACGATTGCGATACAGCGCGACGGGAAAATCTTCAATAAAAAAACGTAGCCATTGATAGCGAAAACGCGCGCTTTGCGAATATAAAATATTATGGCATTCGACAACGATTAAGTTGAGTCGGTCAACGAGAAAGGTGCTGTAACGACGATGTTTAGCCAACGCAAGATGATGGCAGACTTGTCGATAATGTACTGGCAATCGTTGCAGTACTTCGGGATCTCTGTCGCGCTTTTTCTTGCAAGCTAAAAGCGTTTCTAGATCTTGCCAAACCATTTGATGGGCTAATTCAAAGTCCTGTTGCTTCATCTATGTTCCATGCCTTTCGCTACATGTTTTTTCGTCATCGGTCGCCCAGCAACCAGCGGCCAATACCCCGTAAATAATCGACGCGATGTTTATCATCCACCGGCAAAATGGGTTCCAAAATTGACGCTAATTCATGTTGCCGCGCTTCACTCAAATCACGGAAGCGTTGAGTAAATCCAACAATTGCAATTTGATCTTGGCGGTCCAAAGAAATAGTTGGTGGGCGAGGTCTACTATTTGGCAGGCTATTGGGAAACTTGCTTGATGTTGCTCTGGTTAAATTATTTTTCTGTTTGTAAATGACAATCGTACCCGCGGCGATATCACCGATGCGCCTAAAATTTGTCGTAGTAGCCATGGCGACAAGGCCAAAAGTATAGAAAAGGGGCATAAAATCCGCGGTACGTAGTACATTGCGAATCATTGATGTCCCCCAAGAAATTGGCGTCAGATCATCGTTGACAACGGCGATACCCATCTGCATTTTGCCAATCGTTTGGCCATTGAAATACACCTCGAAAATAACCGGATAAAACCACCACAAAATAAAAAATGTGATCATGGTAAATCCCTGACCGGCGGTAGATCCAAAAATTAAGACAAAAAGTAGGTAGGCGACAAATAAAAGAATGCCGCGAATTAGCCAATCAAGCATACAGGCCAAAGCGCGACTGATAATTCCTGCTGGCTCGGCATTAAGATCAATACTTTCGGGGGTCTCGACAAGAACTTCGGTCGAGATAAGAGAATCCTTCGCGGCGGTCACAGACTAGACTTCCTCATGAAATCTGTTCGGTGGCAAAACCTAAGACGGCCTTAAAACGGAATATCATCATCAAAACTATCCATTCCCTGATCTTGCGGCTGCGGCGCTTGTCCTGATGATTGCTGTCCTTGAGGTGGCGGTTGATTTGAAGAACGCTGATCATTCCGAGGTGGCGCATTGTTGTAATTTGAACTGGCCATCTGGCCACCGGAATCACCACGGCTATCTAGCATTTGCATTTCGCTGCCGACAATTTCAGTTGAATATTTGTCTTGGCCATCTTTGTCTTGCCATTTACGCGTTCGCAAAGAACCTTCGACGTAAACCTTACTACCTTTATGTAAATACTCGCCGGCAATTTCCGCAAGACGATTAAAAAACACCACGCGGTGCCATTCTGTTCGCTCTTGGTTTTCGCCGGTTTGCTTATCTTTCCAAGATTCAGATGTCGCTAAACTCAAGTTAGTTACGGCACCACCACTTGGCATATAACGGGTTTCAGGTTCTTGTCCTAAATTGCCAATTAAAATTACTTTGTTCACGCCCCGGGCCATCGTTCTCTCCTAATCGTTGTTCAAGTTAGCGCTTTGCTAAATAGTGATTCTATTCGCAGGTTGCCGACTGAAAAATGTGTAATCTGAATGTGTTGTATTCTTTGCGAAAGCTCATTTAAGTTATTGTTTAGCCTTGCCTTTATTGAGTTAAGCATCCTCAGCCACCAGGTCTAGTGCCCACTTCCGCCCTTTCACGCCAGACTGGCCAGCTTACACCACCCTAGCAAATCCGACCAGAGAGCAAGTTCTTATTCTTCTTGATGATCGAGAAAAAATACCTCGGCGCCGCTAAGACCCCGAATACAACTGCGCTATGGCTTAGCTTCGCTCAAGCCCATCTCACTGATAAAGCGGTGCTCAAAAATTTGTCTATCTACTTTCAGTCGAGCGGCTTGCCGCTCTTCGATATAGGCGACTTCTGCCACACCCGGAATTTGTTGAAGCTTTGACAGCCACTGACGCTGATCGGCCAGCTCGGCGAGCGTCACCATGACGCTCGACAACTGTTTGGGTTTTGCCATAAACATTGCGACCCAAAACCAACAAGCAGCCAAACCGGCACAAAGCACAAAGACAGCCTTTTCACCGCCATAGGTCAACACTAGGCTGCCAAGTGCGCCACCTAAAAAAGCACCGAGAAATTGGCTAGTTGAATAAACCCCATTGGCAGTACCGCGATGACGTGAAGACGATATCTTACTCACCAGCGAAGGCAATGTGGCTTCAAGTAGATTAAAGGCCAGAAAAAACAAAAATAAACCCGCTAACAAAAAAGCGGGGATAACGAAAAACTGCGCCAATAAAAGCTGCACGCAAGCAAACAATCCGACCGCGCCAACAAAAACCGGCTTAATTTTTCCCTTACGCTCGGCAAGAATAATAAACGGCAACATAACAATAAAAGACGCTACCAAGATTGCCGTATAGACATAAGGGTGCTGTTCGCGCGGAATGCCCGCGCTGTTTTCCAACAATCTAGGAACGATGAGAAAGCTAGCCATCAGAATAAAATGCAGAATAAAAATTCCAAAATCGAGCCGCAGTAATTCTCGATTTTTGAGAGCAAGGTAAATCTCAGCCGTAATATTCTTGCTAGTAAGCGGGGAGTTTGGCAACGTCATATCTGTGTTTACATGCAGTTTCGGGACTTCTGGCACCACCCATACCAGAACCACAGTACCAATTAGAGCGAATGCTGCGGTCACCCAAAATATGGCGGAAACACCGCCGAAATTCGCAACTATCGGCCCCAATATAAACGCAAGTGCAAAAGACACGCCGATGGACGCACCAATACTGGCCATTGCTTTGGTCCGGTTCTCATCGGCAGTAAGGTCTGCAACCATCGCCATAATGGCACTGGCAATTGCCCCAGTTCCCTGTAAAAAGCGCCCCAAAATTAAACCGTAAATGGTGTCGGACATAGCAGCGATAACACTGCCTAGGGCAAACAGTAATAGCCCAAATAGAATAACGGGCTTACGGCCCCAGCGATCGGACCACATCCCAAAAGGAATTTGTAAGATAGCCTGACTACAACCGTAGGCGCCCAGCGCCAAGCCAATGAGAAAATGACTGCTGTAGCGATAATCTTCGCTATAGAGAGAGAGCACGGGCAACACCATAAACAGCCCGAGCATTCGGAATATATAAAGAGTAGCCAGCGAGAGTACGGCACGTCGTTCGTTGGGGTAGTGGTGATTATTCACACAAACAGAGCTCAAACTTGGATAAAAAGACAACTTATTGCAGCACCCACCGTATTCCATTATTTCGTATTATCGGTAAGGTCGAACGGCAGCCCAGCATTTTACCCCAGAAAGCAAGGGAAAGTAGCTCAAGATTTGAAGAATTCAATGCACTTGAGACAAATAAACACCCTTCAGTCACCCAGCCAGTTGCAGTAGGTTCGTTACCGTTCTATTCTTGCCAATTGAAGTTGTTCCGCTGACTCTGGAATTGAATCTGAGTTGGCTCCGTATTTTCCGGAATGGATTCGCTTTCAGCAAAGGACTGACTTGAATGGCAGTAGAAATTTTGAACACAAATTCCAATTCTTCATCTATCGCAATCTTTTCTAGTGACACGGGTAAAGAACCCCGCGCGCTCGCTGATCAGCTTTCGCAAAACCTTACTCAGTTATGTGAAGTTTTACCGCTCCAAGAAGCTATCGACATTGAATCTCGACCTGTAATTTTAATCGATTGCAGTTGCTACACCCCCAACCACATTCAGGATTGGCTTAACCAAAAAAATTCCGGTGTTGTACCGCCCGTTGCCTTGTACAACACTGAAGAGTCAAGTTTGCATGAGTCACTACTTGAATGGCCATGTCTAAAAGGATTTTTCTTTCGAGATACCAATACTCAGCAAATTATTGATGGCTTACGGCTGATCCTTGAAGGAGATTTCTGGGTTCCTCGTCGTTTGTTACACGCCTATTTGGAACGCAACCGCCGCGCACCTCGGCACAACATCAAAGCGCCAGAATTGTTGACACGTCGAGAACGAGAGATATTAAGCTTGTTGGAAAATGGTGCGACTAACGCGGCGATGGCCACCGCTATGAAAGTGAGTGAACATACCATCAAAACTCATCTATATAATATTTACAAAAAGATTGATGTTGCGAATCGTATTGAAGCGATTAATTGGTCACGACAAAACATTTCTAGCCAAGGCATGAGTAACTAAAAACTTAGCTGTTTTTTAACATTAGAAATATTACGAATCGACATTATTATTAAGCTTGATCGGCACCCTGATCACCACCTCGATCAAGCTTCTCAATAAAATCAACGAAAGCAGTATCCACTGCGATTTCCGTTTCGAATAACACCTGCATCCGTTCTTTCACCTCATCTATCATCACATCAAAAAATTTGCTTTGATTTTCAGTTAAATTCATTGTGTGCAAGCTGGTATATAACTCTGACAAAAAATCATCGACGGTTCGCCTTATTTCGGCTGATTGATGCTTACTCTGCACCGCTCGAGTCGACAAATTTTTCTTCACCCGCTGAATCAAACGTTGCATTGTTGCTTTTTGATTCTTCAGTAATAAGCCTTCATCAATAGCCGCCACCATTGAGTCTGCCACCACTAGAACATATTCCAGATGGGTACGTAATTGCTCTATCTCAGGCCTACTTTTGATACCTGTTCTTAAATAGACTCCAACCCTACGATGTCCGGCCAATAAGCCCTGGTTATTATCGATTAAATCAAATTCCGTGGCTTTCGAGGTGACGCTCTGCCTCAGCACATTAGTCACAGCTGATTTTACATTAGCTGCTAACTTGTCGGAGCTAGAAACCTCTATCTCACCTTGCTTCGCATTGATTTTCACGATGATTTGTTCACCAAAATCTTCAAGCGCCTCCAAGACGTGCGTGGCAACAACATGAACTTTTGAATCCATATCCGTTTTTGATGTCGTTATTATTGCCGCTGCTAGCTGTGATCTTATTTTCGAGTCTTCATCTAAACGCTGACTGGCGACTTCTAGTTCGGTGCGGATCGTATCTAATTCTTGCGAAATTTCGTCAGTATTTTTAATCTCCTTCGCTCCTTCCGCGGCCTGCTCTGAGTCGGAAGACATGGAGTCAATGCGTTCTTGCAAGTAGGAAATTTCATTTTCCAATATACCCACGCAACCTTCCGTTTCTGCTAGAAGTTTTTCTAACTTGGAAAGCTGTGCTTCTTTTTCCGCCTGATCTTCCTGACTCAATCCACCAATTGCTAACTCTTTACGCAAAGCGATCAGCTCACCTTCGAGAGAGAAGATCATCTGCCGTTGTTCGGACGTACTACTGCGTAAACGTTGAACTTCATTTTTTAAATTATGATAGTTCTGTATCGCTTCAATTTCGAAAGGATCTTTTTCATCATCAAGCACTTCGTCATGAGTGTTTTTAGAAATCAAAGTATAGGATTTTTTATCTCCCGTTTTCTTTTCGCTTATACTTTCGCTCTCGGATTGCATCCTCATTTTTTCGAGGCGGTCGACTTCTTTTTGGGATTTATCTAGCTCGCGACGGAGTTTTTCAAGGTTGTTTTCTAGCCTTTCGGAAGTTGACTGGGACTCAAGAAGTGCATTCTCCAAAGAATTCAAAGTTTCCAGCGCTTGGTTTTTTTTATCGATCTGCATCTGGTTTAAATTTGATTCAAGCTCATATTTTTTAATCTGAGAGCGCAATATTTCAATCGTGTCGCGTTGCTCAGTGTTTTTCTTATTAAGGCTCTTTAACTCATGAGAGGCCTTCTCTGTCGACCCTGACGCATCACTCAAGCATTTAGCTTTACGATTAAATTGCTCTTGCTTAGTCTCAGCCGTTTTTAAACTGGCAACTCCAGGGTCTGCACTGACACTTGCTGATTCGCCGGGCTTTTTCAGCATGTTTAAACGTAAAGATTCATATTTTTCTTTTAGTTTTGTATGTTCTACTTCAATTTTTTCTAGCGCAGTATTCTTGGTTTGCAGTTGCTGAATTTTCTTCATCAACAACTCACGGATTTGCTGACTCGTTTGATTTTTATCATCGGTTGCGCCATGACTAGAATCCGTTTTATTAATCTCTTGAGCAATTTTCTTTAGATGTAAACGGTGTTTGTTGGCGGCGAATTTTAGACATAGAGCCAGGATAACCACAAAGAAAAGTGATTGACCTATAAGAATGAAGAATGTTTGATTAAATTCCATCGTTCAGTCCGGATTTCCCAAAGCTGATTTCACTAGGGGCGATCATCCATGTAGCGAGGCGCAGGGTTAATCAATCGCATGCAATAGGTAATGAAAAAGGCTTCGCTTATCTAAGCGTAGACTATAAACATGGTTTTATTGGGGGGATTAATGGTCCGTGAAGACGATTATTAAAAAATGAAACAGAAAAGATGAATTTGGCGGCAATTAGAATACGTGTGGGAAGCTATAGTTTTGTAGCAATCGCTACGGAGCTGCTGCTCTAGAATAGTGCTTAAGCGCTTCGTCTAAACTTGTCACTTCTACCCCTGACTCTTCAACAATTTCTGACAACCAGGGAACACGCTCGCATGAACACACAGAGATTGGCCGCTCTAGCCCGGAATACTCCATCGCTAATTTAACAAACTCGATACAGTAATCGGCCGGTCTTACGTCAGTCGTTAACTCCAATATCGCAAAGGGATCTGGGCTAGCGCTTAGGTTTGGATCAGGATAACCAATGTAGGGTGAACTTGATCCCGCACCCCCACCCGCTAGGCCTGTACCGTCTAAAACAATAACGCCTTTTACTAATTCGGGGCGACTACCTGCGGTTAGCGTCGCAACATAGGCACCGAGACCACGTCCTACTAACGTCGCCCCTTCGAGTTCTGCAAGGGCAATGTCTACATCCGCGATGAGCAGTTCGGCAGTGTAGCCACCACCACGAGGTACGGTAGATTGGCCGTGACCAGTAAAATCCAAGGCATAAATTCCACCCGGCCAGTCTTTGTATTGGCTCGGTACCTGCGCAGGAGATTGCTCGCCCAAACCATGTAACAACAATAATCGCGGATGTGGCCCCTCTTGCAAAGTGTGGAGTGCTAGCTGAATTCGACCATGAGTGAGCTGCTTAATCATTGCGTAAAAACTCCAGAACTAGCTCGGCGGTTTCGGTGGGCTTTTCGATATGGAGAAAATGACCAACATCTTTAAGCACTTCTACCCGCGTTGTATTAGGCAAATACTTGCGCAGCGCTTCAGGGTCAACCCCCCAGCCCATGGGTTCACTTTCGGTGCCAAACAAAGCCAACAAGGGAATGGGGAACCCTGGTAAGCGATCGGTGACCCAGCGTGAGCGCCAAGGCCCGAAGCCGCCGAAACGTAGGGAGGGATCAATCCTCCATCGCCATCCGTCCGCAGATTCGTAAGCGCCTTTATAAACAATGTATTCCAGCCATTGGGCTGAAAGGCGAGGATTCATTGGCGCTCGTCGTTCAGCCAATTGTTTCGGCGTGCCGGGTCGCCTTTCCATATCGTGGCAACGGCGACGCTCATCCAACCATTTGATGGCTTTCTCACGTAATTTGATCGTACGTTCTCGATTCGCGACATCAGGAGGAGATTGGCGAAACGGTAAACCATCAATTGACGCAAAACGACTAAAGCGAAAGGGCATCGCCTGGATAATATGGGCAAGCATCGACCCCCCTTTTGAATGGCCAACCACCGGAAAAGGCTCGGTACTGATGCTATTTGCAACAGCCAACAAATCACGTTCATCGGCTTGCCAGCAATAAAGTTCGGCGTGCTCGGAATTACCATGGCCGCGATGATCCCAACTCACCACGCGATATCCGGCCGCTGCTAGCAAGGGGGCAAAGACGTCAAAGGTTCGCGCAAAATCAAAGCCGCCATGAGCGAGCAAAAGTGGTGGTGCTTCTGCCTCTCCCCACTCATAAACCGCTAGGCGAATACCATGAGAGTCGACGGTTCGTTGGCGATCCGGTGCTTTTGCGCCGGGGAAAGAAGGTTCATCAGTCGCATTTTTGATCAAAGTCGCAAGCTCTCTAAATTGATGCAAAGGAAGGGAATTTGAGTCATTGGGTAAATGTTAAAAAGGAGCGAAAGCATAAACAGTCTTTTCAATGAACTCCACCACTATTCCTGACCGAGCAATACTTAAGCTATTTGCGCACTCTTCTATTAACAATGGTGAATTCAACTGATCTAGGTATTTGCATTTTCTGGGTTTTTATCAGCTTCCAACAACATTCGAGGTATGCCTGAACCTTGCCGGCAATTATAATGCCCGGTTCATTTCCTTTATGAAATAGTGGTACAAAACGAGTGGATACAATTTCGGTACGGGGTGCTCGCACCCACAATCTCAAAAATATAGATCTCGATATTCCCCGCGACAAGCTCGTGGTTATAACGGGTTTATCTGGTTCAGGTAAATCTTCACTCGCCTTCGATACCTTGTACGCCGAAGGACAACGTCGCTATGTTGAGTCACTTTCAACCTATGCTCGCCAGTTCCTGTCGATGATGGAGAAGCCCGATGTCGACCACGTAGAAGGCCTTAGCCCAGCCATCTCGATTGAACAGAAATCAACATCACACAACCCTCGCTCAACGGTTGGCACGATAACCGAAATTTACGACTATCTTCGTTTGCTTTTCGCCCGCGTTGGCGAACCGCGCTGCCCTACCCACAATGAACCGCTACAAGCGCAAACGATTAGCGAAATGGTCGACCATATTCTCGACCTAAAGGCCGACACCAAACTAATGTTGCTGGCACCGATCGTTCGTGAGCGCAAAGGGGAACATTTACATGTCTTTGATCAATTACGTCGCGATGGTTTTATACGCGCAAGAATTGATGGCATCGTGGTTGATCTCGATGACACCCCAAAGCTCGACAAAAAGAAGAAGCACTCCATCGATGTGGTGATTGACCGCTTTAAAGTCCGCGATGATCTTAAATTGCGTTTAGCGGAATCCTTAGAAACTGCGCTGCAACTTTCCGACGGCATTGTTAGCATTAGTTTTATGGATGGCGAAGATGAAGATCGTTTGTTTTCTGCGAAACATGCTTGTCCACAATGCGAATATAGCCTGAGCGAACTTGAGCCAAGATTATTTTCTTTCAACAATCCCGCTGGTGCCTGTCCAAGTTGTGATGGTCTAGGCGTAAAGCAATACTTTGATGAAAGCCGCGTTTTACAAAACCCCGATGGATCATTAGCAGAAGGCGCCATTCGTGGTTGGGATCGACGCAATATTTATTATTTTCACATGCTGTCTTCTCTCGCTGATCACTATGGCTTTGATATCAACACACCCTGGAAAAAGCTTCGCAAAAAAGATCAGTCAGTAATTCTCCATGGCTCTGGCAGCACGGAAATTGATTTCAGTTACGTTAATGATCGCGGTGATGTTTATAGCCGAACCCACGTTTTCGAAGGTGTTATTCCCAACATGGAACGACGCTATCGCGACACTGACTCCCAAACTGTTCGCGAAGAGCTGGCAAAATTTTTGTCATCGCAAAATTGTCCGGAATGTCATGGAGACCGTTTGCGCCTAGCAGCGAGAAACGTTTTTATAGACGAAAAAACCTTACCCAACATCACGTCTCTTCCGGTTGGCGATGCCTTTGATTATTTTTCGCAATTAAAATTTGCTGGCGCGCGGGGAGAAATCGCAGATAAAATTTTAAAAGAACTGCGCGAAAGACTGCAATTTTTGGTCGACGTCGGTTTAAATTATTTAACCTTGAGTCGTAGTGCAGAAACGCTCTCCGGCGGTGAAGCGCAACGCATTCGGCTTGCCAGTCAAATCGGCGCTGGACTAGTGGGCGTTATGTATATTCTTGATGAACCTTCGATTGGTTTGCATCAACGGGACAATGATCGCTTGCTGAAAACTTTGACTCACTTACGCGATCTCGGCAATACCGTGATCGTTGTTGAGCATGATGAAGAAGCCATTCGCAGTGCTGACTACGTTATTGATATAGGCCCAGGTGCGGGTGTTCACGGTGGTGAAGTCGTTGCTCAAGGCGACATGAACGCGCTAATGAAATCTAAAAACTCCATTACCGGACAATATTTATCGGGCAAAAAACAAATTGCGGTTCCCAAAAAGCGGACTGAAGTTAATCCAAAAAAACAATTGGTGATTGAGGGTGCCACGGGCAACAATTTGCACGATGTTACCTGTTGGATTCCCGTCGGCTTGATGACTTGCGTTACCGGCGTAAGTGGCTCAGGTAAATCAACGCTAATCAACAACACCTTACACCCTCTTGCTGCCACGGCATTAAATAAAGCGACAACACTTAAAGCAGCTCCATATAAAAGCATTCAAGGCTTGGATCATTTCGACAAATGTGTCGATATTGATCAAAGTCCTATCGGAAGAACTCCGCGCTCTAACCCCGCAACTTATACTGGAATTTTCACGCCTATTCGTGAACTTTTCTCAGGAACACAAGAAGCCCGCTCACGCGGTTATAAACCGGGGCGATTTAGTTTTAATGTCAAAGGTGGTCGTTGTGAAGCCTGTCAAGGTGATGGCGTTGTTAAAGTCGAAATGCATTTTCTTCCCGATGTTTATGTGCCCTGCGATATTTGCAAAGGCAAACGTTATAACCGCGAAACCTTAGAAGTTAAATATAAAGGTAAAAGTATCCATGAAGTATTGGATATGACCATCGAAGACGCCAACGAATTTTTTAATGCAATACCGGCGGTATCGAAAAAATTACAAACGTTAATGGATGTCGGCTTAAGCTATATACGCCTCGGTCAAGCGGCAACGACCTTATCCGGTGGTGAAGCGCAACGAGTAAAACTATCACGAGAGTTATCAAAACGAGACACCGGCAACACCTTATACATTCTTGATGAGCCAACAACAGGTTTACATTTTCACGATATTCAGCAATTACTCCTTGTCCTACATCGCTTAAGAGATCACGGTAACACCGTTATTGTGATCGAACATAATTTAGATGTTGTAAAGACAGCTGATTGGGTTATCGATTTAGGGCCTGAAGGGGGTAGTGGCGGCGGTAAAATTATCGCCACAGGGACACCTGAAGATATTGCAAAACTAAAGCACTCCCATACCGGAAATTTTTTAAAGCCGCTGTTAGAACAAAACTCTAAAACGAGTAAAGCGACTAAAAAGAAAAGGGTTAAGCAAAAAGCTAGCGTTTAATTCAGCGCTATTGCTAAAAAATATTACTTTAAACTATCATTCGTGAATTTGAGGTGGACTAAGGGCACTCAAGTAAATTCAAGAAAACCAATAAAACCAACCTGCAAACATGGGTTTTCGTACCTAAAACCCACCATGACCAGAACAGTGAGTTGATTGTTGATTTTTTGGGATTTCAATGATTAACGAAACAACCGTGGCGCTTCAAGCAAGCAGAAGGGTTGTCGGAATACACTGTTTTCGCCTACCTTCTGCCATGCTATGCTTGCGTTTCTTACCTTGCTCTCGATGGGATAAACGGCAAGGTAAGTACGAAAAATCAGAAAATTAGGACTGTTAAGAAAAATTGATTTTCGATACTGGCGACCCCAGCAAGGGATACTAAACTAATAACAATAAAATTCATTCAACGGCATTATCAGACTGTTCATTGGTAAGTGCATTTAAGCTTAAACGGTTATCATTCTTATTCGCCATTGAATCAACACCACTCAGCCAATAACCACCACACTTATTTAATGTGCCTGCGGACATGTGATGTAAGTGAATCGCTATGAACCCTATCTATGACTGAAGTTTCGAACGCACTGCCAGAAAAAAAAGCCAGCACACCCTCCTTGACCCAAAAGATCACTTTTGCCATCTTCCGTATTTTTCTCACTTTAAGTGCCTGCCTTCCACTTTCCACATCTCGCTGGATCGGGCGTAAAATTGGCTGGCTTTATTACAAGCTGGCAAAAAAACGCGTTCACATTGCACGAGTCAATATTGATATTTGTTTCCCGGAATTGACTGCAAATGAAAAAGAATCACGAGTAAAAAATAGCATCGAAGAAGCGGGTTCTTGGTTTATGGAAGCTGGCGCTATTTGGATGTGGTCCGATGAAAAAATTCTGAAAAACGTTCAGTTTAAAAACATTGAAGTATTTAATGAAGCCGTCGCCTTAAACAAGGGCGTGATTCTCGCTATTCCCCACCTTGGTAATTGGGAAATTATGGGGCCCGCCGTTAGCTTGAATAATGAGTTCGCATGCTTTTATAAGCACGATGAAAAGAACCACCTATTTAGTGAGTTTTTAATCAAGCAACGATCACGGAACGGAACGGTCATGGCTTCGGCAGACCCTTCTGGTGTGCGCTGTCTTTACAAACATTTAAAAGCAGGAAAAGTCATTGGTCTTTTACCCGACCATAATCCCAGTGCCGAGATGGGCGTGTTTGCTCCATTTTTCGAAAAACCAGCATTGACCGGCACTCTGATCTCATCATTAGCGAAAAAAAATAACGCCACGGTGCTCTCTGCTGCAGCCATTCGAACGGAAGCAGGATTCGAAATATATTTTGCGAAGATCCCCAATCAACACAGTGAAGACAAATTGCTCGCAGCAACAAGTGTGAACAAGGCCATAGAAGATTGTATTCGACTAGCTCCAGAGCAATTCCAATGGGTATACCCTCGTTTCAATAAGCGACAAGACCCGAGCACACAAGCCTCCCCATATCGTTAACATTTCGCAGCTGAAACACTCGTCACTCAAAGTCTAGACTTGCGTTTTACGCATCGATCTATAATCTGTCGATTTAGCTTTTTACTATCAAAAAAATCCTTCTAACAACAGCACAACTGGGTATCGTATGTTATTGATCGGAGCCAACCCTCAACAGGAACACGTTCTTTTAAATCCAAAAATGGCCAATCGTCACGGCTTGATCGCGGGCGCTACTGGAACAGGAAAAACAATTACGCTGCAGATATTGGCCGAGAGCTTTTCCAAAATGGGTGTGCCCGTTTTTACGGCGGACATTAAGGGTGACTTGTCAGGTCTCGCCGCCGCCGCCAATCCCCATCCCAAGATTGATGAGCGAATAGAAAAAATTGGTATCGACGGATATTCCGCTCACGCAAACCCCGTTGTGTTTTGGGATATCTTAGGAACAAAAGGTCACCCTGTGCGCACCACCATTACGGAAATGGGGCCTATATTATTAGCCAACCTACTAGAATTAAACGACACTCAAGAAGGTATATTGCACATCGCTTTTGACATAGCTGATGAACAAGGCTTGTTACTAATTGACATTAAAGATTTACGATCAATGTTGAATTGGCTCAGCGACAACCGTAAAGAAATTATGCGTGAATATGGCAATGTTTCTTCGCAAAGCGTTGCCGCGATTATTCGAAAGTTATTAGTATTAGAAAACTCCGGTGGCGACATGTTTTTTGGCGAACCTGCGCTAAACATTCGTGACATGATGCGGACAGATTACAACGGGAAAGGCATCATCAATATACTTCATAGTAAAGAATTGATGATGAACCCACGAATTTATGCAACGTTTTTATTATGGATGCTCTCCGAATTATTCGAAGAATTGGATGAAGTTGGCGATCCAGAAAAACCTCGATTGGTGTTTTTCTTTGACGAAGCCCACCTGTTATTTGATAAAGCTCCGCAAGCCCTACTAGAGCGTATTGAGCAAGTGGTTCGTTTAATCCGCTCAAAAGGCATTGGTGTTTTTTTCATTAGCCAACACCCTACTGACATACCCGAGGATGTATTAGGCCAGTTAGGAAATAGAATTCAACATGCGCTACGCGCTTTCACGCCCAAGGATTTGAAGGCTGTCAAGATCGCGGCAGATACCTTTCGCCAAAATCCAGACATTGATTCGGCGCAACTGATTACCCAACTCGGTGTTGGAGAAGCCCTAGTATCTGTTCTCGACGAAAAAGGTCGCCCTTCGATCGTTCAGCAAACCTTAATCTGTCCTCCGGAATCACGTATCGGTCCACTGAACGAAAATGAACGAAACAAAATCCGGCAAGAATCTCCTTTGCAAGGCCAATACGATAAAGCGGTCGATAGGGAGTCTGCATATGAAATACTAAAAGAAAAAGAAGAACAGCTTATAGCTAGGCAAGAAAATGAAATGGCCGAAGCTAAAAAATTGCGCGAGAAGGCAGAGAGAGAAAAAGCCGCTGCGAAGAAACAAAAAACAAGCCGAAGAAAACCCAGATCGAATCGTCAATCCAATAGTGAAGTTTTTATAAAAACATTAATAAGAACAGTGAGTTCAGGTGTTGGCAGAAAAATCGTTCGAGGTTTATTAGGTTCGATACTCGGGGGACGTTGACTTATCTGAAAATAATCAAATTTCTGAACGGTTTATTAAAAAGGGAGCTTAAGCTCCCTTTTTAATCACAACATGATAACAACCAAAATATTAGTCTTTCAGAATGAACGTAATCTTCATAGTGACACGGAAACCGACGACTTTTCCGTCGTCAATAATCGCTTGCTGATCTTTCACCCACGCTGCTTTCACTTTATCCAAGGTTTTGTTCGCTCTGGCAACGCCTTTTACTACGGCATCTTCAAAACTTTTTGACGAATCAGAAATGATTTCGGTAACTTTTGCGACGGACATTATGCCTCTCCTAAACTAGTTAACTATTATTGAAATGAATCACTATCCTACCTCACTCCCAGACCCTGGCAATCGACCAATCTTCAAATTTTGTAAAATATTATTTAACAATTATTTGTAAGCGGGCAACGAACCTTTGCAGATCAACCCGCTCTCCCACCCTCAGCGCAACCCAAACAGCTGTAAAGTTGCGATTTGACAAAATTGAGGCAAACACCAGATTTGTCCGCTTAACCTAATCTGAATTAGCCCCAGTACAAACGTGACCAGAATACACATACCAACCACGCTCTCTTCACTACCAATAAGGCCTCATCAGTAACTACAGGTATTTTTGTGTAAAGCTCTTAAAAAAGGGTGGTTCTTCGACACTGTAATCGTTTACAGTTAGCCCAGCCTGAAAACGATTACAAAAGTTCGTATGGCTGTGTTTAGCGAATTGCTTATCGATGAGTATCGACACCACTCAAAATTACTTCAAAGCTGGAGGGCTCTATGGCACATATTGGCTTGCGTTATTTATTCAAAATTAGGTTTCTCGCCATCTTAATTGCTGCGTTAGGTGTTTTTAATGCCGTGCAGGTAGCGGCTCATCACTCCGTTAGCGGTCAGTTTGATGTCAGTCAAAAAGTTGAAGTCACTGGCAAAGTCGTGAAGGTCGATTGGGTAAACCCTCATATCTATGTTCACTTGGAAGTGATTGACGAAAACGGTGAAAAAACGATGTGGCGAATTGGCTCGGTACCCGTTGCTATGGCACGAAAAGCGGGCATCACCAAAAAGTCATTAATGGGGAATGGTGACATCGTTAAGATCACCGCGTACCCGGCCCGTGATGGCACCGAAGGATTGGGATTTATGACTCGCGTTGATTACGCGGACGGCACTTTCGTTTCGGTGAGCCCCGATCGACTCTAATGTTTGAGTCCTTATTAATTGAATATTTATTCGCGTCTCTCAACTATAAAAACTAATGGAAGGCAGAATCATGAAAACGTTTTTTTTATACGCTAAAAAATCATCAAACCTATCTCCGGTAAAGAAGTTGTTTGCGATATTATCTTGCGGCTTCCTATTCGCTACAGCGTATTCCGCGACAGCACAAGATCTAGACTTACCTGTCAAAAACACACCAAAGCTCATTAATGGTAACCCAGACTTTTCGGGCGTGTGGGTAAATGATGGCATGAGCTTTATTAATCCCAAGATTGGAGAAGATGGCAGTGTAATTTGTATTGTTGGCTGTCCTCCGAGTGAAGAAGCCAAAGCGAGAGCCGCATCCGCACCTCGAGCACCTCGCCCAAAACCGCAACGACCTGTCTATAAAGACGAGTATCTCGCGAAAGTTAAGGAATTGGATGAGCGCCAAGTTGAACTCGACCCGGCGTTGGCCTGCGGCAATCCCGGCTTACCAAGAATTGGCCCACCGTCAGCAATTGTTCAGAACGCCTCACATATCGTCTTCCTTTATGAAGATCTAGGCGGTAGTTTTTTCCGCATGATCCCAACTGATGGCCGCGATCACTACGAAGACCGAGAACCTTCATATCTCGGAGATTCCGTTGGCAAATGGAAAGACGGTACTTTGACAATTGAAGCGGTGAATTTTAATGACATTACTTGGCTCATTGACGATGGCGCCTTTCATACCGACGAGCTAAAAGTTATTGAAACGTTGCGCATGGTTGATGGCAAACTTGAATACCAAGCAACTGCTTACGATCCTGCTGTACTGAAAGAACCCTTTGCGATGCGCAAGCGCACGCTCAAACTCAGCGACACACCAATGCACGAACCAATTCCATGCGTGGAAATGGATCTCGATCATATGGTTGACGGTTCTTCTCACGATAACGCGCGCTAAAAATTTTTTAGCTTAGAAAGCGTATTATTACTTCAGGCCAAAAATAGCAATCACTTAATATATTTTAAAAAGATAAAAATATTGAGTGATTGCGGTTTATCGCAATATTCCCAAAAAACAAAATTAACCAACTAAAAATAAAAATTTTAAAAAAATAAAATTCGAGGGCATCTTGCAATTATTAGAATCATTTTCTGAAACATCATTAATGATTTGGGTTATCGAATCGAATTACGGTTACCCTATTGTTTTGAGCTTACATGCAGTCGGCATGGCCTTGGTAATTGGCATAATGCTGATGTTCAACCTACGGGTACTCGGTCTCGTACCGTCCATTCCTCTTTCTTCGGTAACGCGATTCTTTAAAGTTGCATGGATTGGACTGGCTATCAATCTTATATCCGGCACCTTGTTATTTTGCGGAAACTACAGTGCCTTTCTTCACAATACCGCATTCTTGAGCAAACTCAGTTTGTTGATTGCCGGAAGCATTGGAACGTGGTTTCTCGCTAAAGAAGTTAGAAACTCGACTGTCATCATTCAGCCATCCCCGAATGAACTCGCGAGCAAAAAAGCAAAAATAATTGCCGCCGCTCTCATTCTTATTTGGTTAAGCGCCATTACCGCCGGACGAATTGTCGGTTATACCAGTATTCCGGAGTAATAGATCTTATGTTTAAAGGCATTGTTACGTGGATGGAGGCGAGCTGGATAGGCGTCGCCGGCCGCGATATTTATTGGTTTTTTCCTGCTGCAGAAGTAGTACATTTTTTCGGATTATGCCTTTTGCTGGGATCGATAATAATTATTGATCTACGCGTTCTAGGTTTCGCAAAAAAAATACCTTTAGAAGCCAGCTTAAAATTAATACCTGTTGCTATTTTTGGCTTGGTATTAAATCTTCTGAGTGGAATTGTGTTTCTGTGTACATATCCAGAAAATTATTTTCCGGCAGCGGCTTTTCAGTTAAAAATGCTAGCTATTGTTATTGGCGGCCTAAACGCTTTCTGGTTTAAGTGGGTCGAGACTCCCAAGTTAGCAGGAGTATCTGATATTGCGGACGTAGGGTTTAGCGCGAAGTTTTCCGCCCTACTCTCGCTGTCGATTTGGCTATTGGTCATTGTGATTGGTCGCTTCCTCCCTTATGTCTCTTTTAGTTCAAGCTAGCTAAACGCTCATTATTTTGGAGATCCACGTGAAAATTAAATTACCGCAATTGATCTATAATGTTTTTCCGATAATTTTTATTGGCTTGTTTTGTAGTACAACCCTTGCAGGCAATTTCAATAATCTGATTATGATTGACAAGCGTGGCGGCTTGGTGCGTTTTTTCGACGCCTCGACTTTCGTCGAAATTTCACAACTTTCGATTGATGGTACGCCTCATGAATTAGCACTTTCGCCCGACCGTCGCACCGCTTACGTGCCCGATTATGGTAACGGCGTTTATCGAAACAACCCTAAACCCGGCAGTAAAATTGCGGTAATCGATTTAGAAACGCGAACACTACGCGGCAATATCGATATTTCTCCGTACTTAGCTCCCCACGGTTTACAGGTTGATGCAGAAGGTACGCTCTACGTATCGTGCGATATCAGTCGTAAACTATTAATCATTGACCCCGATTCATTGACGGTTAGTGATGTTATCGATACTGAAGGAACCGGTCACTGGTTGGTGGTATTACCTGACGGTAGTAAAGCCTATGTCGCTAATAAAAACGATCGTTTATTTGTAAGTGTGATCGACCTTAAAGCCAAACAAATGATTGGCAAAATTCCGATGCCGAATGGCACTCAAGGAATCTCAATCTCGCCAGATGGTCGCAATGTTCTCGCAATGGATCTCACCGAACCTAAAATTGTGGTGATCGATACGCAAAGCGACACCGTCAAACAAGAAATCATTATCGAAGGCAATAAAAGTGGTGGCTGGCAAGCAGAATATTCACCAAATGCTGAAAAGATTATTTCAATTAATGCGCGGGAAAAAACTGCGAATATAATCTCCGCGAGAGACCCAGAGTCAAAACAAATTAGCGTAGACGTCGGCAGCCAACCCTTCGGCATAGAATTTACCGCTGACTCTGAACAAGTGTTGGTTTCCAACCACGGCGATGGCACTGTCTCCTTGATCGATACTCAGCGCGGTAAAGTGATCAAAACCATTCAAGCGGGAACCGGCATAGAGACCCTAGCATACTTTTAACAGTCGCCGAGTCACGGCGGAATTCAGCCCAACTAAAGCCATATTAAGCCG
Organism: Aurantivibrio infirmus; assembly: GCF_054767315.1. Lineage (NCBI taxonomy): Bacteria > Pseudomonadati > Pseudomonadota > Gammaproteobacteria > Cellvibrionales > Cellvibrionaceae > Aurantivibrio > Aurantivibrio infirmus. The sequence goes on along the minus strand of NZ_BAAFSK010000007.1, from coordinate 244,809 downwards.
CAGGAAAATTGCTGGATTCATTCCAACTTGCGAATATGACAGTGTACAATCCGCTAATTAATATTGATGGATTGACTGTAAACCATGCCGCTGTCGTTTTATCCACAAGGGCTTACCTGATGGAAGCCCCGATCACTCTTCAAGATGTCGCTGAAAAAGCCGGTGTGTCCGTCGCGACGGCTTCTCGCGCCTTAACTGGTATCAAAGTCAAAAGCAAAAACCAAGAAAAAGTCCTCAAAGCCGCGAAAGAGCTCGGTTATTCACCGAATGAAGCTGCTAGATCACTACGCAGCGTCAGCACCAAGACAATTGGCGTTGTTTTTCACAAACTCAGTGGCGGCTTAGGTATTGAACTTATAGCCTCTCTCTCCGCCGGTTTTGATGCTCGTGGATACTCCCTGTTCGTCTCGACCGCACAAGGACAAGACGAGCTATACGATAAGCTGGTCAATCGATTCTTAGAACGTCGTGTTGATGCGCTGTGTTGTGTACATGGCGCAGGTAAAGGGGAAGCATTAAAACGCTTTCTGGCAAGTGGTACACCAGTGACCGCTTTAATAAGTCAATCGGCCGGCTATTGCTGCCTACCTTTGATCGAACCCAGTATTGAGCAAGCGACCAAGGACTGCCTGAAACACCTTAAAGCTCTGGGACACAAACATTTAATTGTTTACTTTCCTGATCGTCAGGGGCCGACCTTTGAGGAATTCGCTAAAATCGCCGGCAAATCTGGCTTTAAGGTTGAGTCTCGAAAAATTGGCAGTGGCTTTTTCAACGCTGAGGAGGAATTGAAAACACTCTGCTCGGAGCAAAACAAAGCAACAGCGCTTATAGGACCACAATCAAATATTGCCAGTTTATTTGTAGCCGCCGATAAAATTTCCTTAGAAGTCCCCGCGTCAATTTCGTTGATCGCCATTCGAGATCGCGAATTACAAACTCAAAACATCCGACTACCCTTATCTATCATTCATCTAGAACCCGCCAGACTCGGCACCGAAGCAGCAGACCTGATCGCCAACCAACTTGCTGGCGAGCCCGGCATCGATAAAAAGTTGCGTGTGGAAATTGGCAAATGGATAGAAGGCCAGACCACCGCAAAGGCTGCAAATTAGAAAGCCGACCTACTCACCATCCATTGGCGCCCCATTCAATTCCGCAGCAATAATTCCCTAACGCCTAACAAAACTTGGCTTTTTCTTCGACTGAAATCGTTTGCAAAATGATTTTGTGTTTGTCATGCTATCCGCTTCTGAGTATCCAGAAGCCTCAAGTTTGGTCGCGCCTCAAATAAAATAAGGCAATAAAAAATAAGGCGAAACCACTATTTGAAATCAAGTCAAAAACCCGATGCTCGCTAGATAGGGCCAGAAATGTTGGGTTTTCCAACACCTCCTCCACCCAATTAACGCGATGAAGGCATGGTAAAAACTGAGTTAGCAATCAATGTGAGGCGACTTCTATTACCTGATGAGATTAACGTTCCGAACGCCATTTGAAATTCCATATTACCGAGCGTTCCCTTGGAACAGCCCCACACAAATCGACATTGATTGCGCTGTAAATCTAATCGCGCTGAGAAATTAAAGGACTAGAACAAATGAACACGCAGAATAAATCGCAAAATTTCGAGTGTACGCTGTCATTCTTTTTACTCTTGGGATTGACCATCTTCACAAGTTTATCCTTTGCACAGGGACCTGCCGCTGTCGGACCAGGGGCGCGCCCTGCTCCAGCAGAGATCCCCCTCAATGGATCTACTGTGCTCACCAAGCAAGGGCGAATTCAAGGCGCTTTGGTCGATGGTGTCGCGATATTCCGAGGCATACCCTTTGCCGCACCACCTATTGGAGATTTACGCTGGCGGGAACCTGCCGCACCAAAAAATTGGATTGGCGTTAGAGCAGGTAATGTTTTCGGATCAAACTGCCGCGAAGCCGAAGACTGTCTCTATCTCAATATCACCAGCCCTGGTAGCGCAACGGAAAATTCGAAACTTCCCGTAATGATGTACATCCATGGTGGCGGCTTTGCCGGTGGCGCGGGTACCACTGATGGATCTGGGTTCGCAAAGCAAAATGTTATTCTCGTCGGCATCAATTACCGACTCGGTCGCGCTGGCTGGTTCGCCCATCCTTCACTTACCAAAGAAAACCCAGATGGCCTACTTGGGAATTACGGTTTAATGGACCAGATCGCCGCCCTACAGTGGATTCAGGAGAACATTGCCGCTTTCGGAGGCGACTCTAACAAGGTCACAATTTTTGGCGGGTCCGCCGGTGCAATATCCGTGAACTATTTAATGTTAGCGCCTCAAGCCAGAGGGCTTTTCCATCGTGCTATTTCACAATCGGGTTTTGGTCGACTAGAAGCCCAACCCCTGCATACCAAAGACAACACACCCAGCGTCGAAGATACTGGGGTTAAGGTAGCGGAGCATTTTAAAATTACTGGCTCGGATGCTGACACAGCGCAAGCCTTACGCGCAATTCCCTTCGCCGATTTAAATACCAACATTGCCAATATCGGTGCGGCAGGACGATCATTACCTATGGCAGATGGCAAGTTAATTACCGGCTCTGCAGTAGAAGGTTTTACGGCAGGTAAACAAGCCCGCGTTCCCTATATGACTGGCGGCAACAGCGATGAGGCAAGCCTGCGCCGACGCGGTATAAATGCTGAAAATGATTTGGCGGCCATCAAAGAAGGTCGAGATGAATTTCTTGCAGCGTTTGATCCCAGTAATAGTCGAGATGCGAAGCGAATTATTTCACGTTTAGTAAGCGATCAAACCATTAGCGAACCTGATCGCGCCTTGGCCCGAGCTCACGCCAAAACCGGTTCCCCTACCTATGTATATCACTTTTCATACATCCCTAAAGCCGAGAGCGAAGTCGCTTTCGGACTACGTCACGGTGGCGAAACCCCATATGTTTTTAATATTCCCCCGACAGTCGGTTTCGATAATGAAGGCAAAATGTTAGCGGAATCAGCAAACAACTATTGGGTTTCTTTCGCAACAACGGGTGACCCTGCGGCGGCCGGTGGCGTGCAGTGGCCGAAGTTCGATGAAAAAGATGAAAGCTTGATGGAGTTTCCAAATGGCGGAAAAGCGAAAGTGAAAAAACATTTTCATGCGGAACGTTTGGATTGGGTTGAAAAAAACCTTACTGGCGAATAGATATAAATTTCCCAAACACCACAAACAAATCCATCTATGAAACACATCGCTGGGGTTTATTAATTCCCCGCGATGTTAATTTCAAATTAACTTATATAACGCTCATCAACGGATTTTAATTATCAGTTGTTAGTTTCGGAGATTTTCCAATGAAACAAAAAATAAAACTTACTTTTATCATCGCCATTTGCTCATCAATATTAGCGGGGATAAGTGTGCAGGCCGCAGATGAATATAATGGGAAAGCATCCATCAGCATAGGCCTGGGTGAACGCACGGGTAATTTAAGCCTAACTACGGAATGCCGAACAGGTACGCGATTTGTCGAAGGGGCAAGCGGGCTCGTGAAAGCAGAAGACGGTTCGGAATGGATCGTACCGATGAAAATCAACGAAGGTCGCGCTGCCGTTGATATGTACAACAACTGTAATAGTGACGGAGACAATCCCGATTATCTCGACGAACTCGAAACTATTGTTATCGACGAAGACGGTGAAATTATTACGGCGCAAATATTTGGCGACAATTATTTTGAACTCTACATCAACGGAAAATTTGTTGGCCGCGACACCATTAATTTCATTCCCTTTAACTCTAGCGCCGTGCGCTTTAAAGCGAAGTACCCCATTACAGTCGCTGTTCATATGGCCGATTGGGAAACCCATTTCGGCGTAGGTATGGAATACGCAAGCTACAATGTTGGCGATGCGGGATTTATCGCGCGTTTTAGTGATGGCACAATTACCAATGCCGAATGGAAGGTGTTACCGATATATATTTCACCATTAGATGATTTAGGCTGTATCACTGAAGATAAGTTTGGCAACATTGATGCCTCTGCTTGCCCTATTCGACCAAAGTGCTCCGACGAAAACCCAAACAGCTGCCGAGCAATGCACTTACCCACGCCCAATAATTGGACTCAACCTGGATTCGATGATTCAAACTGGAAAAATGCAGCGCTTTATGAAGCGCAAGCGGTTACGCGGGCAAAAGGTTATGCGGATTATGCAGATCGTTTTGGTTCTGCGTCTTTCATTTGGTCACCCAGTTTGAAACTCGACAACCAAGTACTTGCACGTTTTGTAATTGAAAAACCATAAACGGAGTTAATTCGATGAACACTTTACTAAATAAAAAATTATTACTTAGCGCCGTTTTTACGATAAGCGCTTTGGTTTTTGCGAGCGCTGTAAACGCTCAGGGTAATTCAAACAGTGGTCCCATGGTACCGAGAAACGCAACGGTAAAAATATCTGATCATGTTTATGTCATCCCCGATAACAACATCCCCGGCGTACCCAACGTCGGTATCATTGTTGGAAGCCAATCGACCCTCGTCATTGATACTGGAATGGGCCACGCAAACGGTATGATCGTTTTAGAAGAAGCAAGAAAAGTGAGTGGGAATAATCAGCTTTATTTAGTAACAACACATGTTCATCCAGAACATGATCTGGGTGCTCATGCTTTCCCAGACGATACAAAAATGATTCGTTCGGTTACTCAAGTTGCAGAAATCGCCGAAGTTGGTTTACGTACCGCCGATGCTTTTCGGAGTCGATCAGCAGCTATAAAGGAATTACTTGAGGGTGCAGAATTTCGTGAAGCTGACATCGAGTTTGAATCGGAATACAAACTCGACTTAGGTGGAGTCAATGTACACCTCTTTGCAGTAGGACCAAATCACACCCCAGGAGACACAGTAACACTCGTAGTAGAAGACAAAGTGATGTTTTCGGGTGATGTTGCGATGCAAGCGCTCCCCGCGTTTGCCAGTCCTAAATCCAGTCTCACGCACTGGCTAGCAAGCCTCGATCAACTTTACGCGATGCAAGCGAACATTGTCGTTCCTAGCCACGGCCCAATGGGCGGGGCTGAGTTAATTGAGGGTTATCAAAACTTTTTAACAAGCGTTAGGGACAAGACTCAAAAAATGAAATCCGAGGGACTGAGTTTAGATGAGGTTACTGAAAAATTATCGCAGGAGTTTGAAGAGCAATATTCTAGCTCGCGAAGAATTGCAGGGGCAATTCGAAATGCCTATGCAGAGGCGAAATAGCATCGAGAATTCAAACCAAGCGAACAAGTTGTTTAATAGGCATCGCGTAAAAACAAAAAAAGCCGGCTATTGCCGGCTTTTTTTGTTTTTAATTAATTTTTTAACTTATTCTGCTGAATCTTCTTCTGCCGCTGCTGGTTCAGCGAAATCGTTCCGACCAACCAACTCAACATAGGCCATAGGTGCTTTATCGCCCGCACGCAATCCGCACTTAAGGATTCGTAAATATCCGCCAGGGCGCGACTCGTAGCGAGGACCAAGATCAGCAAACAACTTACCTACTGCAGCTTTATGACCCAGCCGTGAAAACGCTAAACGACGATTGGCTACTGTATCTTTCTTCGCTAAGGTAATTAAAGGTTCTGCATATCTACGCAGTTCTTTCGCTTTAGGAAGTGTTGTTTTAATTAACTCATGCTCAACTAACGACGTAACCATATTTTTGAACATGGCTTTACGGTGAGAACTGTTGCGATTGAGTTGTCGCCCACTATGACGATGTCTCATGATATTACCCTACCCTTAAATCTGTCATCGACAGTGAACAATATTTTATGGAGCTAATTTGTCATCGTTCTTCAAACTAGCTGGTGGCCAATTTTCCAAACGCATACCCAATGACAAGCCGCGTGACGCAAGAATATCTTTAATTTCTGTAAGAGATTTCTTGCCCAAGTTTGGTGTTTTTAGCAATTCAACTTCTGTTCGCTGAATCAAATCACCAATATAATAAATATTTTCAGCTTTCAAACAATTGGCTGAACGCACTGTTAATTCAAGATCGTCAACAGGACGCAGTAAGACTGGATCAATCTCTTCTTCTTTCTGCTCTGGCTCAGCTTCTTTCTCGCCTTCAAGGTCAACAAACACAGCAAGCTGTTGCTGAAGAATCGTTGCCGCTCTGCGAATCGCTTCTTCCGGATCGATAGTGCCATTAGTTTCTAAATTCAAAACCAATTTATCAAGATCAGTACGCTGTTCTACTCGCGCACTTTCTACGTCATAGGCTAAACGTTTAATAGGGCTGTAAGAAGCATCCAACTGCAAACGTCCAATCGCTCGAGTTTCATCTTCTTCACTTTGACGCGCGTCAGCAGGCTGGTAGCCTCGGCCGCGAGCAACCGTTAAAGTCATATTTAAATCAACATCGCCAGTGATATTTGCAATCACATGCTCTGGATTTTTAATATCAACTTCATGGTCCAACTGAATATCAGCTGCGGTTACAACACCAGGACCACGCTTATTGAGCTGTAAGGTCGCATGGTCTTTGCCATGTAACAATATGGCAATACCTTTAAGGTTTAATAGGATCTCGATGACGTCTTCTTGCACGCCTTCAATATCGCCGTATTCGTGAAGAACACCTTCTATTTCGACTTCAGTTACTGCGCAGCCAGGCATAGACGATAACAATATACGTCTTAATGCATTACCGAGAGTATGCCCAAACCCGCGCTCTAGAGGTTCTAAAACCACCTTTGCGTGAGTTGCAGAGATTTCACTGACATCTATATGACGGGGAGTTAAAAATTCGTTTACAACACTTTGCATAGCCACACCTGTTAGCGATTCATCACTATGTTGAACTCTATATCGCCGTTGCCAACACTAGACAACGTTGACGCTTACTTCGAATAAAGCTCGACGATGAGGTTTTCGTTGATTTCCGCAGGCAAATCGATGCGATCTGGTACACGCTTAAAAGTGCCTTCCATTTTACTTGCGTTAACATCGACCCATTCAACTTCACCGCGCTGAGCAGCAACGCCAAGCGAACTTTGGATTCGAAGTTGTTTTTTTGCTTTTTCTCTCACCGCAATCACATCACCCATTTGTACGTGGTAAGAAGGGATGTTGACTGCTCTACCATTTACCAAAACTGCTTTATGTGCAACTAACTGTCGCGATTCCGCTCTTGTTGAACCGAAGCCCATGCGATAAACAACGTTATCTAGGCGGGTTTCTAGAAGCTTCAACAAGTTTTCACCCGTCGCGCCTTTTTGACGCGCTGCTTCTTTGTAATAGTTTCTAAACTGCTTTTCTAGCACACCGTATAAACGACGAACTTTTTGCTTCTCGCGTAACTGAACACCATAATCCGACAAGCGACCGCGTCTCTGCCCATGTTGGCCAGGCGCAGTTTCAACTTTGCACTTCGAATCAATGGGTCTAACACCGCTGGTAAGAAAAAGATCAGTTCCTTCGCGGCGAGAAAGTTTACAACGTGGTCCAATATAACGTGCCATTTCTTACCCTCTATACGCGACGTTTCTTCGGTGGACGGCAACCATTATGCGGAATGGGTGTCACGTCGACGATATTTGTAATTTTATAACCAATGTTGTTTAACGCACGGACCGCAGATTCACGACCTGGTCCCGGACCCTTAACTTCAACATCAAGGTTTTTCAAACCATACTCTTTAGCCACTTCACCGGCTCTTTCTGCAGCAACCTGCGCCGCAAATGGCGTACTTTTACGCGAACCCCGAAAACCAGAGCCACCAGAAGTTGCCCAACTCAAGGTATTGCCTTGTCGATCAGTGATGGTGACGATCGTATTGTTGAAAGAAGCATGAATATGCGCAATCCCATCAATAACTGTCTTTTTCACCTTTTTTCGAGGTGCTTGTTTGCTCGGCTTTGCCATTTGATTTTGGTTCCTACACATTCCGCCGATCGCTCTCAATGAGCTTTCGACAATCGAATAAATGAATTACTTTTTAATAGGCTTACGCGGACCTTTGCGGGTGCGGGCATTTGTTTTAGAGCGCTGACCTCTAACGGGCAAGCTGCGACGATGGCGAATACCACGATAACAACCTAAATCCATCAAACGCTTGATGTTCATGGAGACTTCACGTCGTAAATCACCTTCGACAGAAACCTTAGCAACTTCTACTCGAAGCGCTTCAACGTCCGCTTCCGATAAATCGGAAATCTTAGCAGCTTCCTTGACGCCAGCAGAGGCACAGATTTTCTTCGCAGTCGATCGTCCAACACCAAAAACATAGGTTAAGGCAATAACAGCATGTTTATTGTCAGGGATATTGACGCCGGCAATACGTGCCATTCAACTTACTCCAGTATCTTCTTTACTATTTAAAACCAGCTCTAACACTTAAATGCTAAGCAGCTGATTCTGTTAAATTTTTCTTGTCTAGCGCTTGGTCTATCACGCTAATTTTGCCTTTCGCCCCAGGTTTGAAAGCCTTCGTCGGAGCTAAAAGGCGCGAAAGGATAGCGACATTAGCCTTAAAAATCAACCAAGTATTAGCTTTAGGGCCTATGCCTGTTGATTTGAGGATCTATTAACCCTGGCGCTGCTTATGGCGAGGTTCAACGTGACATATCACTCGTAATACGCCTTTGCGTTTAACCATTTTGCAGTTCCGGCAAATCTTCTTTACTGATGCTCTTACTTTCATAATTCACTTCCTCTTGAGTCGAGCTCGTCTTTCACCTTGATGAGAAACTTAGCGCGAAACTCCAGTACCATAATTTTTCAAATTCGATTTTTTCATCAATGATTCGTATTGCTGCGACATCAAATGCGATTGAATCTGAGAAAACAAATCCATTACCACAACAACAACAATCAATAATGACGTCCCGCCAAATATAAACGGAAGGTTTAAACCAGCCACCATGAATTGTGGCAACAAACAAATACTCGCAATATATATTGAGCCAACAACCGTCAGTCGAGTTAACACTGTGTCGATATATTTTGCAGTTTGCTCACCGGGTCTAATACCAGGAATATAAGCGCTCGATTTCTTTAAATTGTCAGCAACTTCTGCGGGGTTAAACATTAAAGCTGTATAGAAAAAACAGAAGAAGATGATAAATCCAGTAAATAAAATCAAATACAGGGGTTGGCCAACACCAATTGCTAAAGAAATACTTTGCAACATATCGCTGACGAAACCGCCTTCTTCACTTCCCTGACCAAACCACGAAGCGATAGTCGCGGGAAACAATAAGATACTACTGGCGAAGATCGCCGGAATTACACCAGCCATATTTACCTTCAAGGGTAGATGGCTACTTTGTGCTGCAAAGACTTTTCGGCCTTGCTGGCGTTTCGCATAATTGACCGTGATTCGTCTCTGCCCGCGCTCAATTTTTACAACCAGCCACACGACTGCAATTAATACGATCGCTATTCCCAATACCCAGAGATAATTTAAATCGCCATTTTTGGCACTTTCTAGTAACTGACCAACACCACCTGGAAACGCTGCAACAATTCCGGCAAAAATCAGCATTGAAATACCGTTGCCAATTCCTCGTTCGGTCACTTGCTCACCGAGCCACATCATAAATACGGCACCAGTTACAAGAGATAAGGTCACCACAAAAAAGAATGAAAAGCCTGGCGAACCGCCATAAGCCTGGCCGGCCAGCGCTACCGCCATACCGAAACCTTGCCCCGTCGCCAATACCACCGTGAAATAACGTGTGTATTGATTGATTTTACGACGACCTGCTTCACCTTCTTTTTTCAACTGTTCCAAGGTAGGAACTGCCGCCGTCATTATCTGCATGATAATAGAAGCGGATATATACGGAATGATGCCGAGCGCTAAAATACTTACTCGCTCAAAAGCTCCACCAGAAAACATGTTAAACATGCCCAAGATGGTGCCTTGCTGTTGGTTGAGTAAGTTAGCCACCTGATCGGGATCAATACCGGGGATTGGAATGTGCGTGCCCACTCTATAAATAAAAATAGCGAGCAGTAAAAAACGTAAGCGAGCCCATAGCTCGCTTAATCCTTTTGTTTTTACGCCTGGCATGTTGCCGGGATTTGCCATTTTTGCCTCAGTATCTTAATCAGTAACGCTTACTCTTCGATCTTTCCACCAGCAGCTTCAATCGCCGCTTTAGCGCCCTTAGTTACAGCAATACCTTTTAGATTAACGGCTTGCTTCAGCTCTCCCGACAAGAAAACCTTGGCTCGCAAAGTATTTTCTTTAATCACGTTGGCTGCTTTTAACGCTTCAAGATCTACAACGTCAGCTTTTAAATTGTTTAATTCAGACAGTCTAACTTGTTCAACAAAACGGCCTACTCGAGAACTAAAGCCATACTTAGGTAAGCGCTTGCGCAACGGCATCTGTCCGCCTTCGAACCCAGGCTTTACTTTACCGCCAGAACGAGACTTTAAACCTTTGTGTCCACGACCTGCTGTTTTTCCAAGACCGCTACCAATACCACGTGCCACACGTTTTTTAGCAGTTTTATGTCCAGGTGCAGGGCTTAACGTATTAAGTTCCATTATTAACCCTCTACCTTTATCAAATATGAGACTTTATTAATCATTCCGCGAACCGAAGGCGTATCTTCCACTTCAACAGTATGACCGATGCGGCGTAAGCCAAGACCAGAAATACACGCTTTGTGTTTCTTCATTCGTCCCGCAGTGCTTTTGGTTTGCGTCACTGTAATTTTTTTCTTAGCCATAGCGCTTTCTTAAAACAGAATTTTTAGGATTAATACAATAAGTTCGGCGAGTATGCAGAACTAGTTCAATATTTCTTCTACAGACTTCCCACGTTTAATCGCAACCGATTCTGGTGAAGCCATTACTTTTAATGCATTGAAGGTGGCTCTAACAACGTTGACAGGATTCGTCGATCCATAACATTTTGCTAGAACATTTTGCACACCGGCAATTTCCAACACTGCGCGCATCGCACCACCAGCAATAACTCCGGTACCCGGAGACGCAGGTTGCATGAAAACTTTAGACGCACCATGACGACCCTTCATTGGGTATTGAAGCGTATCACCCTTCAAGTCGACCTGAATCATATTACGTCGAGCCGCTTCCATCGCCTTTTGGATAGCCAATGGCACTTCACGGGCTTTTCCGCGTCCAAAACCGACTTTACCATTACCATCACCGACAACAGTCAACGCGGTAAAACCAAAAATACGTCCACCTTTTACAGTTTTAGCAACTCGGTTAACCTGAACCAGTTTTTCCTGGAGGCCTTCTGTGTTTGGATCTTCTTTTTTGCTAAATGCCATTTTAGTCGTTACCAATAGTTAACTTTAAAATTCTAATCCGGCTTCGCGAGCAGCATCAGCTAACGCTTTAACTCTGCCGTGATAGCGAAATCCGCTACGATCAAATGCAACCGTTTTCACACCCGCTGCTTGTGCTCTTTCGGCAACTAGCTTACCTACGGCTTTAGCTGCTTCTGAGTTGCCGGTACTACCGCTACGCAAATCTTTATCCAGCGTAGATGCACTCACCAACACTTTATCACCGGATGGAGCGATAACCTGCGCGTAAATATGCCGAGGTGTGCGATGTACCGTTAAACGTGTAACGCCCAACTCGCGAATTTTTGCTCTCGCCCGACGCGCTCTGCGTACACGAGACTGTTTTTTATCGATCATGTTCGCAACCTTACTTTTTCTTCGCTTCTTTACGGCGTACATATTCATCTGCATAACGAACACCTTTCCCTTTATAGGGCTCAGGTGGACGGAACGCTCTAATTTCTGCTGCTACCTGTCCAAGCAATTGCTTATCTGCGCTTTTCAACACAATTTCAGTTTGGCTTGGAGTGTCAACTGACACACCTTCAGGTAAATCGTAATCAACAGGATGTGAAAATCCTAAAGTAAGATTTACTGTCTTGCCGCTTGCTTTTGCTCTATAACCGACGCCATTAAGCTGAAGTTTTTTCTCAAACCCTTCAGTAACGCCAATCACCATATTATTCACTAAAGCGCGTGTGGTTCCCGCAAGCGCTCTAGATTGCTTAGCACCATCACGTGCAGAACAACGTAGCTCGCTACCGTCTTGCACAACTTCAACACTACTGTGGACAGTTAAATCTAATTTGCCATTTTTGCCCTTGGTGCTGATTTCCTGGCCTTTGAGTGTGACCTCAACACCAGTGGGTACAGCTATGGGACTATTCGCAATTCTTGACATGCTGACTTTCCGCTATAACGACTTTAAAATACTGTACAAAGAACTTCACCACCAACACCAGCAGCTCTTGCTGCTCGGTCAGTCATGACACCTCGACTAGTAGTTACAATCGCAACTCCTAAGCCGCCTCTGACTGAGGGTAGTTCGTCTTTATTTGCATAATTACGCAAACCTGGGCGACTACTGCGCTCCAAAGTTGCAATTACGGGTTTACCTTCAAAATATTTAAGTTCGATAGTAAGCTCGGGTTTGCTTTCATCTGTAGAAGCGTAGTTATTAACATAACCTTCTTCCTTCAAAACCCTCGCGACATTCACTTTCAACTTAGATGAAGGCATAGTTACTGTTGCTTTGCCTACCATCTGTGCGTTGCGAATGCGAGTTAGCATATCGGCTATTGGATCTTGCATACTCATAATCGGGTACTCACTATTACTTTTTCCAATTTCTTGTTTCTGTTTTTAAAAATCTAATAATTTAAAAACTTAAATGATTTACCAACTCGCTTTTACCACACCCGGTACATCACCGCGCATAACCGCTTCTCTTAACTTGTGGCGACACAAACCAAACTTACGGTAAACACCGTGAGGACGGCCAGTAATCTGACAGCGTCGGCGCTGTCTTGAAGCACTCGCGTTTCTTGGCTGTTGCTGCAACTTGATATTCGCTTCCCAAACTTGCTCTTCAGTAGACTCGGTGTTGACAATGATTGCCTTCAATGCAGCACGCTTTGCAGCGTATTTAGCAACTGTGGCAGTTCGCTTTTTTTCACGAGCGATCATTGATTTCTTAGCCATATTTATACCTTACCGGTTTCGTCTTAGGTTCTTAGCGGGAAATTAAACGCACGAAGCAATGCTCTGCCTTCGTCGTCGGTACGCGCAGAAGTTGAAATACAAATATCCAAACCGCGCAATTTATCAATCTTATCGTAGTCAATCTCTGGGAATATAATCTGCTCAGTAACACCCATTGAAAAATTACCGCGCCCATCAAATTGTTTTGCGCCAATACCACGAAAATCTCGGATACGAGGAATCGCGATCGTTACTAAACGATCCAGAAACTCATACATGCGTTCTCGACGCAGAGTCACTTTACAGCCAATTGGCCAATCATCACGGATCTTAAATCCAGCAATTGATTTCCGAGCTTTAGTCACAACAACTTTTTGACCAGCAATTTTTTCTAAATCACTAACGGCATGCTCCAAAACTTTTTTGTCGCCAACTGCTTCACCCACACCCATGTTCAGAGTGATTTTAGTGATGCGAGGAACTTCAGTAATGTTTTTAATACCAAGTTCTTGCTGCAACTTGCTTAGCAATTCGTTCTGGTAGAGTTCTTTTAACCTTGCCATTTAACTTTCACCGTCATCCAATTCGTACTTTTTATACGTATTGAGTTGCCCTTAAATATTTTTCAATGTTTTTACTTAACTTTAATCCAAACGACTTTGAGTTTATGCAACTACATCGCCGGTAGACTTATAAATTCGTACTTTCTTCCCGTCTTCGACTTTAAAGCCAACTCTGTCAGCTTTTTTAGAAGTCGGGTTGTAAATTGCTACGTTTGATACCTGAATCGGAGCTTCTTGCTCAACGATCCCACCAGCAACACCTGCTTGAGGATTAGGGCGTTGGTGTTTTTTTACGATGTTAATTCCACCGACAATCAATCGCGTATCAGACATTACCTTTGACACCTTACCGCGCTTACCTTTATCTCTTCCGGCAATTACGATAATTTCGTCGTCGCGTTTAATTTTTTGCATAAACTTTTTCCTCGATAAAACGCCTAACGTTTTACAAAACCTCAGGTGCTAACGAAATAATTTTCATAAACTTCTCACCACGTAACTCACGAGTTACAGGTCCAAAAATTCGCGTACCAATCGGTGCTTCCTGTTGATTTAACAGAACCGCCGCATTGTCATCAAACTTAATAAGTGAACCGTCCTGACGTCGAACACCTTTTTTGGTGCGAACAACTACGGCTTTCATGACTTGGCCTTTTTTAACTTTGCCGCGTGGAATCGCTTCCTTTACTGTCACTTTAATAACGTCACCAACTGATGCATACCGTCGATGTGAGCCACCTAAAACTTTGATACACATAACGCGACGCGCACCGCTATTATCTGCGACTTCTAAGTAACTTTCTGTTTGAATCATTGCCGCTCTCCAGTACTTCTATGCGCCGCTTTTAACTAAGTAAAAGCACGTAAACTTTTAAATTTCTGCCGCTTTCTCTTCGATCTTGACCATGCGCCAAGACTTTCTTTTAGAGATCGGTTTAGACTCTGCAATAGTGACCAAATCGCCACTCTTACAATCATTATTCTCATCGTGAGCTTGCAACTTTGAAGACTTACTCACGTATTTGCCATAAAGCGGGTGCTTAACACGTCGCTCAATTAAGACTGTAATCGTTTTATCCATTTTGTCACTAACAACTCTTCCAGTTAGCGTTCGCGCTTGCCCTTCTGTAGAGGACACTTCAGCAACAGGTGCATCAGTCATTAGTTACCTGCCTTCTCTCTTAATACAGTTTTGATTCGCGCAATATCTCGGCGAGTTTGTTTTACTAAATGCGGCTGATTCAGCTGACCTGTTTTACTTTGCAGGCGCAACTTGAATTGAGACTCTAACTGAGTAAGCAATTCCGCATCTAGCTCTTCAACCGTCTTTTCGCGCAGTTCAGTTGCTTTCATTACATCACCGACCGTTTTACGAATGTTGTGTTTAAAGGCAACTTAGCCGCTGCTAATGCAAAAGCTTCTCGTGCCAGCTCTTCGGAAACACCCTCTACCTCATAAAGGACTTTTCCGGGCTGAATCTGTGCAACCCAATATTCAACATTACCCTTACCTTTACCCTGACGAACTTCCAAGGGCTTGCTAGTAATCGGCTTATCAGGAAAAACACGAATCCAAATTTTACCGCCACGCTTTATATGACGAGTCATCGCTCGACGGGCAGCCTCAATTTGTCGCGCCGTCAATCTTCCTCGAGCGGTAGATTTTAAACCATACTCGCCGAAGCTAACTTTTGAACCGCGCAACGCCAGACCGCGATTGCGACCTTTCATTTGCTTGCGAAATTTTGTACGTTTTGGTTGTAGCATCTGCTATGCCTTTAACTAAACTGCTCTAACAATTGTTTAAATAATTCAAATCTACGAAAATTTATTCGGCAGATTTCTTTGTTTTCTTCTTGGGAGCTGCTTCAACTGGCTCAACACCGCCAATAACCTCTCCTTTGAAAATCCAAACTTTCACACCGATAATCCCGTAGGTTGTCGCTGCTTCCGCCGTTGAATAATCTATATCTGCTCGCAACGTATGTAGTGGAACACGTCCTTCGCGATACCATTCAGATCGAGCGATCTCTGCACCACCAAGACGGCCGCCTACCTGAATCTTGATACCTTCGGCGCCTTGTCTCATCGCATTTTGCACTGCGCGCTTCATGGCTCGTCGGAACATAATTCGACGTTCAAGCTGAGACGCAACACTTTGCGCAACCAAAGACGCATCCAAATCGGGCTTGCGAATTTCTTCGATGTTTACGTGTACTGGCACGCCCATCTGTTTGCTGACTTCGTTACGTAATTTCTCAACATCTTCGCCTTTCTTACCGATCACGATGCCGGGGCGGGCCGTGTGGATAGTCACGCGAGCTGTATTCGCTGGCCTCTCAATCTCAACACGACTAACAGACGCATGAGCCAATTTCTTCTGGATATATTCGCGTACTTTTAAATCGGTATAGAGTTTTTCAGCGTACTGATCGCCGTCTGCATACCATGTTGAGGTATGCTTTTTAACAATACCTAATCGAATACCCGTTGGATGAACTTTTTGACCCATAATGCCCGCTCTCTTAGTGGTCGGCTACTTTAACTGTAATGTGACAAGAACGTTTTAAGATTCGATCTGCACGCCCTTTTGCTCTTGGCCTAATACGCTTCATAGTGATGCCTTCATCAACAAAAATTGTTGATACTCTTAGCTCATCAACGTCAGCACCTTCATTGTGCTCTGCATTGGCAATGGCCGATTCCAACACTTTCTTAACTAATACCGCGCCTTTTTTAGGACTAAACGCCAGCACATCTAACGCTTCTTCAACGCTTTTTCCGCGAATTTGGTCTGCAACTAATCTGGCTTTTTGAGCCGAGAGTTGCGCCCCACGTAATTTTGCTGCCACTTCCATCTAATTCACCTCAAAGCTGCTGATTTAGCAACTACTTCGCTTTTTTATCTGCTACATGGCCGCGATAAGTTCTTGTCGCTGCGAACTCACCTAACTTATGGCCAACCATCTCTTCATTCACTAAAACTGGTACATGTTGACGGCCGTTATGGACAGCAATCGTCAAGCCAACCATTTCAGGCATAATCATCGAACGACGCGACCAAGTTTTAATCGGTCGACGATCGTTAGCCGCAGCTGCCGCCTCAACTTTTTTAAATAAGTGCTGGTCGATGAAAGGACCTTTCTTTAATGATCTTGGCACTATTCTTTCCTCTTAACGTAAACGCTCAACATATAAATCAAACGTTATGCATTTTCTTAACTGATTTATTTCTTACCGCGACGACGTACGATCATATTGCTTGTACGCTTATTCTTACGAGTCTTATAACCTTTAGTCGGCGTTCCCCATGGACTAACAGGGTGACGTCCACCAGATGTTTTACCTTCACCACCACCATGTGGATGGTCTACTGGGTTCATCGCAACACCACGCACTGTTGGTCGAACACCGCGCCAGCGAGTCGCGCCAGCCTTACCCAGTGAACGAAGACTATGCTCACTGTTAGACACTTCACCAATTGTCGCTCGACACTCGGCCAAAATTTTTCTCATTTCACCACTGCGTAATCGCAAGGTGACATAAATACTTTCTCTTGCTACTAACTGTGCTGAAGTGCCCGCTGACCGCGCTATTTGCGCGCCCTTTCCAGGCTTCATTTCCACACAATGAACAACACTACCTAAGGGTATATTGCGCATCGGCAAGGTGTTACCCACTTTAATCGGTGCATCTTCACCCGACTGAATTTGATCATCGGCTTTCAAGCTTTTTGGCGCAATGATGTAACGACGCTCGCCGTCCGCGTAACAAACCAACGCAATGTTTGCACTGCGATTGGGATCGTATTCTATGCGCTCGACTTTTGCCGGAATCCCATCCTTAAGTCTTTTAAAATCGATTACTCGGTAATGCTGCTTATGACCACCACCAATATGACGAGTAGTGATTCTTCCGGTGTTATTACGCCCACCAGACTTGGACTTCTTTTCCAACAATGGCGCATAGGGTGCACCCTTGTGCAAATCAGGCGATACGACACTTACAACAAACCGTCGTCCTGCTGATGTGGGTTTACGTTTTACAATTGCCATCGCAACAACACCTATAACTTAATTTACTTTTAGGAACCGATTACTCGATCGATTCAAAGTTTATATCGTGACCTTCAGCTAATCGCACATAGGCTTTTTTGGTATCGCTTTGCTTACCCAAACCATTTCGCGTTCGCTTGGTTTTACCTTTAGTGTTCAACACGCGAACACTTTCAACCGACACCTTAAATAGCTTTTCTATGGCTGCTTTAATCTCTTGCTTACAAGCCGTTTTTGTTACTTTAAAAACAACCTGGTTACCTTTCTCAGCTGCCATTGTTGCTTTTTCAGAAACTACCGGGCCGATAATAATTTTAAATAAGCGCTCTGCGTTCATGCCAAGGACTCCTCGATTTTTTTGAGGGCGGCAACAGTAACCATTACCTTATCAAAACGAACCAAACTTACCGGATCAATGCCTTGAACATCACGAACATCGACCTTATGCAAATTACGCGCAGCTAGATAAAGGTTTTCTGAAACCTCATCCATCAAAATCAGCACATCTGACAAATCAAACTGAGCCAACTTTTCTACCAAACCTTTGGTTTTTGGTGCGTCGATTTCGAAACCTTCAACAACCACTAAACGATCTAGACGGTTGAGCTCAGACAAAATGCAGCGCAATGCAGCGCGATACATTTTCTTATTAATTTTCTGAGAGTAATCGCGAGGCTTAGCAGCAAAAGTTACACCGCCGCTTCTCCATATAGGACTACGAATAGTTCCCGCTCTTGCTCTACCCGTGCCTTTTTGACGCCAAGGCTTTTTACCGCCACCTGACACCGCTGCACGATTTTTTTGAGCCTTAGTACCCTGCCTCTCACCCGCCATATACGCGGTGATAGCCTGATGAACTAAGTCTTCATTAAATTCTTTACCGAAAGCAACTTCTGAAACACTTACCGTGCCCTTTGGTCCTTTAGGTGTCGCTATATTTAATTCCATAGTCGATTCCCCTGGCTACCTAGGCTTTATTGCGCATTTTAACGGCTGGACGAACAATAACGTCACCACCAGGAGCACCTGGAACCGCGCCTTTAACCAGCAACAAATTTCTCTCAACATCAACACGTACAACTTCCAAACTCTGCGTTGTCACTTGTCGCGCGCCCATATGGCCCGCCATTTTCTTACCGCGAAACACTCGACCTGGAGTTTGGTTTTGTCCGATAGAACCCGGTGCGCGATGCGACAAAGAGTTACCGTGAGTCGCGTCTTGCATACTGAAGTTCCAACGTTTGATCACACCCGCAAAACCCTTACCTTTGGATTGGCCAGTGACATCAACAAGCTGACCAGCTTCAAAAGCTTCAACGGTTAGCTGATCACCTACTGCGAATGTTTCTTTTTGATCATCGTTGCGCAATTCCCAACTGCTAGCACCTGCCTCAGTATTTGCTTTCGCAAAATGTCCTGCTGCGGGCTTTACAACTCGAGATGCTCGGCGCGAACCGATAGTGACCTGAACAGCGTTATAACCGTCAGTTTCGGAATTTTTGACCTGGGTGACGCGATTGGGAGAAACCTCAATCACAGTAACAGGAGTGGAGACACCGTCGTCTGTAAATACGCGGGTCATGCCGCTTTTACGACCGACTATACCAATCGTCATTTTTATATAACCTCATAGTGTACGGGGCTGTCACCCGCTATGGCCGCCCATTTCAGAGCGTTACACAAATCCCAAATTTGATGTGCAAACTGGGAACTCAACTCGACTTACCGTTCGTGCAGTCGAACTACCCTAAACTAATCTGTACTTCCACACCGGCTGCAAGATCGAGCTTCATAAGCGCATCTACAGTCTTCTCAGTGGGCTCAACAATATCCATCATTCGCTTGTGAGTGCGAATCTCATACTGATCTCGTGCATCTTTATTTACATGCGGAGAAATCAATACAGTAAAACGTTCTTTACGAGTAGGTAACGGGATCGGTCCGCGAATCTGCGCACCTGTACGCTTTGCCGTTTCAACGATTTCCTCAGTAGACGCATCTATGAGTTTATGATCGAAGGCTTTTAGCCGAATCCGGATTCGTTGACTTGGCACTAGCTCAGTACTCCACTCTAATAACTGTTAATAATCACTAATTCTGCTCTTTCACCGGGAGGGCCGGTCGAAAGGAGGCGAGATTTTATAGAGGCACCCTATAGGTGTCAAGCGCCCTATGTACTTTATTTATCAGTATCTTGCCTGAATCTAGCGAGGGGAATCACCAGAACAAGGTACTTGCAGCTGCGAGGCTAAGCCATGAGCTCTCCGACTTAGCTTTATCTGGTCGACTTAGCTTTACTTAGCAAACCAGGTCGCCAGCTTAGTCATCAAACCTAACTACCAAATAAGGGAGCCTTAGCTCCCTTATTTGGTCGTTCTTTTATGAGTAAGTGGGTTTTACTCAATAATTTTAGATACCACGCCCGCACCAACAGTGCGTCCGCCTTCACGAATCGCGAAGCGTAAGCCTTCTTCCATCGCGATCGGAGCGATCAAGGTGACTGTCATTGGGACGTTATCACCTGGCATTACCATCTCGGTACCTTCAGGTAATTCACATGCGCCGGTTACATCCGTGGTTCGGAAGTAAAACTGTGGACGGTAGCCTTTAAAGAATGGTGTATGGCGACCACCTTCGTCTTTTGATAAGACGTAGATTTCCGCTTCAAACTTGGTATGTGGGCTGATTGAGCCAGGTGCACACAATACTTGGCCACGCTCAACGTCTTCTCGCTTAGTACCACGTAAAAGAACACCAACGTTCTCACCCGCACGACCTTCGTCGAGTAACTTGCGGAACATTTCAACACCGGTACAGGTGGTTTTGGTGCTGTCTTTAATACCGACGATTTCAATTTCATCACCGACATTCACAATACCGCGCTCGATACGACCGGTTACCACTGTTCCTCGCCCTGAGATTGAGAACACATCTTCAATCGGCATCAAGAACTGCTTGTCTGTTGCGCGCACTGGCTCAGGAATGTATTCGTCTAGCTTCTCAACCAAGGTCTTAACCGCAGTTGTACCCATGCCGTTGTCGTCTTTGCCTTCGAGAGCCATTAATGCAGAACCGGTAACGATGGGTGTGTCGTCACCTGGGAATTCGTATTTGTCGAGCAACTCTCGTACTTCCATCTCAACTAATTCTAATAATTCTGCGTCATCAACCATGTCTGCTTTGTTCAGGAACACAACGATGTAAGGAACACCAACCTGACGTGACAACAGGATGTGCTCACGGGTTTGAGGCATTGGGCCATCAGCCGCTGAACACACGAGGATTGCGCCATCCATCTGGGCCGCACCGGTAATCATGTTTTTCACATAATCAGCATGGCCTGGGCAGTCGACGTGCGCGTAGTGGCGAGTCGGTGAATCGTATTCAACGTGAGAGGTCGCAATGGTGATACCACGCTCTTTCTCTTCCGGTGCGTTATCGATACCGTCAAAGGCTACGGCTGAGCCGCCCCAGACTTCCGCACACACGCGCGTTAAGGCTGCTGTTAACGTTGTCTTACCATGGTCAACGTGTCCTATCGTGCCCACATTTACATGCGGCTTGTTACGTTCAAATTTCTCTTTTGCCACTGCCCTATTCCTCTATATGCCTTTAAATAAAAAAGATTCAAATAAAAATTATTACCACTAACCTCTACCGTTTTTGGCCATGATCTCTTCTGCAACATTACTTGGCGCTTCACCGTACTTACCAAACTCCATGGTAAAGGTTGCGCGACCTTGAGTTGCTGATCTTACATCAGTTGCGTAGCCAAACATTTCACCCAACGGCACTTCAGCAGTAACAATTTTCCCTGATGCACTGTCTTCCATACCCTGAATTAAACCGCGACGTCGATTCAAATCGCCAACCACATCGCCCATATTTTCTTCTGGAGTCACAACCTCAACAGACATTACGGGTTCCAATAAAACCGCACCACCTTCTTGAGCGAGTCTCTTAGTGGCCATGCTACCAGCGATTTTAAAAGCCATTTCCGATGAGTCAACATCATGGAATGAGCCGTCGTATAAGGTTGCCTTCAAACCTAACAATGGATAGCCAGCAAGAACACCATTTTGCATTTGCTCTTCAATGCCTTTTTGCACCGCTGGAATATATTCTTTTGGCACTACACCACCAACAATTTCATTGACGAACTCTAAACCTTCCGCCGATGCGTCTTCAGCAGGCTCGAACTTAATCCAAACATGGCCATACTGACCACGACCGCCGGACTGACGCACGAACTTACCTTCGATATTACAGGTGTTTCGGATCGCTTCACGATAAGCCACTTGGGGCTTACCGATATTGGCTTCAACGGCGAACTCTCGACGCATGCGATCAACGAGAACATCAAGGTGCAATTCACCCATACCGGAAATAATTGTTTGGCCAGTCTCTTCGTCAGTTTTAACTCTGAAAGAAGGATCTTCTTGGGCCAACTTACCCAAAGCGACACCCATTTTTTCTTGGTCCGCTTTAGTTTTTGGTTCAACTGCCACGGAAATAACTGGCTCAGGAAACTCCATTCTTTCCAAAGTGATAATTGCATCGTGAGAGCACAAGGTGTCGCCGGTCGTGACGTCTTTTAATCCGATTCCAGCGGCAATATCACCCGCCAATACTTCTTTAATTTCTTGGCGATCGTTCGAGTGCATCTGCACCATACGACCAACGCGCTCTTTCTTGCTTTTTACCGGGTTATAAACGGAATCACCCGATTGCAAAGTGCCGGAATAAACTCGGAAGAACGTTAGCGTTCCAACAAATGGATCTGTCGCAATCTTAAACGCAAGCGCAGAGAAAGGGGCCTTATCATCTGCAGGTCGAGCTTCAACCGTTTCACCATCTTCCAAGATACCTTCAATAGGCTTAACTTCAGTTGGAGAAGGTAAATACTCGACGACGGCGTCCAGCATTGCCTGGACACCTTTATTTTTAAATGCGGATCCACCCAAGACTGGAACAATCTCGTTCGCAATAGTACGTTTGCGAATCGCGGCTTTAATTTCCGCTTCAGAAAGCTCACTACCTTCGAGATATTTTTCCATGAGCTCGTCATTTGCTTCAGCAGCAGACTCAACTAAAAACTCACGCATCTCCGCACACTGAGCTTGCAAGTCATCCGGAATTTCACCGTACTCGAAGGTCATACCTTGGTCAGCTTCATTCCATAGAATTGCCTTCATTTTTATTAAATCGACAACGCCCTTAAACTCTTCCTCTGAACCAATTGCCATTTGCAAAGGAACAGCCGTTGCGCCCAATCGGGTTTTAAGCTGGCCAACAACTTTCATGAAATCGGCACCGGCACGATCCATCTTGTTGACGAAAACCATGCGCGGCACTTCGTATTTATTTGCCTGACGCCAAACTGTTTCGGTTTGCGGCTGAACACCAGAGGATCCACACAACACCACAACGGCGCCATCTAGAACACGTAAAGAGCGCTCAACTTCAATCGTGAAATCAACGTGGCCAGGAGTATCAATAATATTGACGCGATGCTCTTCAAACTGAGCATCCATTCCACGCCAAAAACAAGTTGTCGCCGCAGAAGTAATGGTGATACCACGCTCTTGTTCTTGCTCCATCCAGTCCATCGTCGCGGCACCATCGTGCACTTCACCGATCTTATGGGACAAACCAGTATAGAAAAGCACGCGCTCAGTAGTCGTGGTTTTACCCGCATCTACGTGTGCGCAAATACCAATGTTTCTATAGCGTGCGAGTGGAGTCTTGCGTGCCACTACTACGATCTCCGATGATTTGTAAAATTTGTTTGAACAATACTTTAAACGACTTCCAACGCTGATTGAAAACCTTAAGAATTCACGTTTTCAAAATCTGCCGCAAATATTTATTAGCGCAGACAGAACTAAGAGCGCGCTTTAATCTAAGAAGCTAATTCAGTCGATCGAAAAATTATTGTAAACAGCGCTATATGTTAAAAAGGCAGCGAAAACGCTGCCTTTAAAAAACGAACGAACTCGTTTTAGAATCGATAATGCGAGAACATCTTATTAGCTTCAGCCATGCGATGTACGTCTTCACGTTTTTTCACCGCACCACCTTTACCCTGAGCCGCATCAATCAACTCACCCGCCAATCGTGCAGGCATCGATTTCTCACCACGCCCTCGTGAATATTCAACTAACCAGCGCATACCGAGCGCTTGTCGACGTGCAGGTCGAACCTCAACTGGCACCTGATAGGTAGCACCACCAACACGGCGAGACTTAACCTCGACAATAGGTGCTACGTTTTCTAAGGCTTCATCAAATACTTCTAAGGGATCTTTATTGAGCTTGCTTTCAACTTGCTCAAGTGCTCCATAAACAATTTTCTCAGCGACAGATTTTTTACCGCTAACCATTACCATGTTCATGAATTTTGCGAGAGTGACATTACCAAATTTTGGATCAGGCAATATTTCTCGTTTGGCGACAACGCGTCTTCTTGGCATATCTCTTTCCTTTTCAGGGGGACCTAAGATTCAAATTAACTTCAAAACCACTGCACCCAACATCAGTGCAAAGTAGAAGCGCTTTGAACTTAGCCTTACTGTTAAAACTTACCCGCGGACGCGGGCAAGTGGGGCTATTAAAACTCTATTAAAAATTTTGTTCTTACTTAGGACGCTTAGTACCGTATTTAGAACGAGCTTGTTTACGATCACTCACTCCAGATGTATCTAAGCTACCGCGCACAGTGTGATACCGAACACCTGGCAAATCTTTAACACGACCGCCACGAATCAAAACAACACTATGCTCTTGCAGATTATGGCCTTCACCACCGATGTATGAAGTAACCTCATAACCATTGGTCAAACGAACACGACAGACTTTACGTAATGCTGAGTTTGGCTTCTTAGGCGTGGTTGTGTACACACGGGTACAAACACCACGTCTCTGGGGACAGGCCTGCAGCGCAGGAACGTCACTTTTTTGGACTTTGCGCTTACGCGGCTTACGCACCAATTGGTTAATTGTTGCCATTCACTCTTCTCCGAAGGCTGTATTAATATTCACTTTTCAGTAGCGCTTTGACTCACCTGTCACAAACTGTTGTCACAAACAAATACCATCGCGCATTTAACAATGCACCAAAAACAAGGACATTATTGAATTCACTAAGCCAGCTGGCAGATTTATCCAACTGACGAAAATAGGGACGCGCATTGTAATGAGGGCTCGAGCCCGCGTCAAGCAAAGCCCGAACCCTCATTTTGCGAAAAATCTAGCTTGCGCTAGATTTCAAAGCTTCCGTCAAGGCCGCTTCGACCTCTTCTGCACTCACACCTTCATTAACATTGATGTTCGCTTCGCGCTTGCGCTTGCGCTCGGCGTGATAAGTCAGACCGGTACCAGCAGGAATCAAACGTCCAACGACTACGTTCTCTTTCAATCCGCGCAGACCATCGACTTTTCCGGTCACTGCCGCTTCCGTTAGGACGCGAGTCGTTTCTTGGAAAGAAGCCGCCGAAATGAATGACTCCGTCGCGAGCGATGCCTTGGTAATGCCTAGCAAGAGACGCTCGAAACGCGCAGGCTGCTTATCTTCGGTTCGTAAATTTTCATTCTCTTCCAAAGCGCGAGAGAATTCGACTTGCTCACCTTTAACGAAGACAGATTCACCCATGCCAGTGATTTCAACTTTCCGCAACATTTGACGCAGAATGGTTTCAATGTGCTTATCATTGATCTTCACACCCTGCAGGCGGTAAACGTCTTGAATCTCGTTGCCGATATAGCGAGCCAAGGCTTCAACACCTTGTAAACGCAAGATATCGTGAGGATTACTCGGTCCATCAGAAACAACTTCACCTTTAACAACCTGCTCACCCTCAAACACGGTTAACTGGCGATGCTTAGGAATCAAGACTTCATAATGATCCGAACCATCCGGTAAAGGCTGACCATCATTCGGTGTAATCACCAAACGACGCTTACCTTTAGTTTCCTTACCGAAAGATACGGTACCAGTAATTTCTGCCAAGATTGAAGGCTCTTTAGGTTTACGCGCTTCAAACAGATCAGCAACCCGAGGCAAACCACCGGTAATATCACGAGTTTTTGAACTCTCTTGAGGAATACGTGCGATAACATCACCAATGCCAATTTCATCGCCATCGTTCAACATTAAAATTGCATTCGGTGGCATCAGGTAATGTGCGGGCACATTGGTATTTGCCAAATAAAGCTCGTTACCTTTCTCATCAACCAAGGTAATAGTTGGCTTCAAATCTTTACCCGCTGCAGGACGCTCAGCAGGATCAAGAACATCGATAGAGGAAAGACCCGTTAGCTCATCCGTTTGGCGGCGCACTGACAAACCTTCTTCAACACCAGAGAAAGCAACCTTACCTGCCACTTCAGTAACGATTGGGTGAGTATGTGGATCCCATTTCGCCACAACTGTACCGCCAGCAACTGTCGCCCCATCGTCTGCACTAATCACAGCACCGTATGGAATTTTATAGCGCTCGCGTTCACGACCCGATGCATCCGCAACGGCGATCTCACCAGAACGAGATACCGCCACTAGTTCGCCATCGGCGCGTCGAACCAATTTAACGTTATGGAAACGGATACTACCTTCTTGTTTAACCTGAACACTATCAACCGCAGAAGCTCTACTCGCAGCACCACCGATGTGGAAGGTACGCATGGTTAACTGAGTACCCGGCTCACCGATTGATTGTGCCGCGATAACACCGACAGCTTCACCAACATTTACTCGGTGACCACGAGCCAAGTCGCGACCATAACACTGTGAACAAATACCATAGCGGGTTTCACAGGAAATCGGCGAACGAACCATCACTTCGTCAATACTCATGCTTTCAATACGATCCACCCAAGCTTCATCGATCATAGTGCCAGCAGGCACTAGAATTTCATCAGTACCTGGGCGCAAAACATCGCGGGCAACAATTCGACCAAGAATACGATCACCCAAAGTTTCGATGATGTCACCACCTTCGATAACCGGCGCCATTGTTAGGCCTTCATCAGTGCCACAATCGTCCATGGTAACAACGAGATCTTGCGCAACGTCCACCAAACGACGAGTTAGGTAACCCGAGTTCGCTGTTTTCAATGCGGTATCCGCCAAACCTTTTCGAGCACCGTGAGTAGAAATAAAGTATTCGTTTACGTTCAAACCTTCACGGAAGTTTGCTGTAATGGGCGTTTCAATAATCGATCCATCTGGACGCGCCATCAAACCACGCATACCGGCAAGCTGACGAATCTGTGCTGGTGAACCACGAGCACCGGAATCAGCATACATAAATACCGAGTTGAACGATGCTTGCTTCTCTTCTTTGCCGTCGCGATTCACAACAGTTTCGCTACTAATGCCTTCCATCATCGACTTAGCAACAAGATCGTTAGCACGAGACCAAATATCAATTACCTTGTTATATTTTTCACCTTGAGTCACGAGACCGGAAGAGAACTGGCTTTCGATTTCTAATACTTCATCTTCAGCTTGTTCAATAATCGCGGCTTTTTCTTCAGGAATAATAAAATCATTAACGCCGATAGATGAACCGGATTTAGTAGAGAACTCATAACCGGTGTACATCAACTTATCAGCGAAAATAACAGTGTGCTTTAACCCAACAATTCGATAACAGGTATTAATAACTGTTGAAATTGCTTTTTTAACCATAGGGCGGTTAACAAGCTCAAAAGGCAAACCTCTAGGAACGATATCCCACAAAAGGATTCGTCCAACAGTCGAATCAACAAGACTTGTTGTCGCAACTTCTTCACCATCAGCACGCAAAGCATATTCAGTAACCCTTACTTTTACGCGCGCTTGGAGATGAACAATCTTGCCGTGATACGCGCGAGATACTTCAGCGACATCAGCAAACACCATGCCTTCGCCTTGAGCATTAACACGTTCACGAGTCATCCAATACAAGCCCAAGACCACGTCCTGGGATGGCACGATGATAGGCTCGCCACTCGCTGGCGATAAAATGTTGTTAGTCGACATCATCAGTGCACGTGCTTCTAACTGTGCTTCGATCGTTAATGGAACGTGAACCGCCATCTGATCACCATCGAAGTCGGCGTTGTAAGCCGCACACACGAGAGGATGTAGCTGAATCGCTTTACCTTCAATCAATACCGGCTCGAATGCCTGAATACCTAATCTATGCAGAGTTGGTGCGCGGTTTAATAACACCGGATGCTCGCGAATAACTTCGTCAAGAATATCCCAAACCACCGGCTCTTGGCGCTCAACCATTTTCTTGGCTGCTTTAATCGTCGTTGCTAAACCACGTAACTCGAGCTTACTAAAAATAAACGGCTTGAATAATTCCAACGCCATTTTTTTAGGTAAACCACATTGGTGCAAACGCAAAGTAGGACCAACAACAATTACCGAACGACCTGAATAATCAACGCGCTTACCTAACAAGTTCTGACGGAAACGACCTTGCTTACCTTTAATCATGTCAGCAAGTGATTTCAGTGGACGCTTGTTGGAACCGGTAATCGCGCGACCTCGTCGACCATTATCAAGTAAGGCATCGACAGATTCTTGCAGCATACGTTTTTCGTTGCGAACAATAATATCTGGCGCATTAAGGTCTAATAAACGCTTGAGACGATTGTTTCTGTTAATGACGCGACGATATAAATCATTCAAATCAGAGGTTGCAAACCGCCCTCCATCTAGAGGTACTAGCGGACGCAAATCTGGCGGCAATACCGGCAACACTTCCATCACCATCCACTCAGGCTTGTTTCCTGAATTATGGAAAGCTTCAAGTAACTTTAAACGCTTCGAAAGCTTTTTGATTTTTGTTTCAGAATTTGTCGCAGGGATTTCTTCACGCAGACGAGTAATTTCATTTTCAATATGAATGTCGCTCATCAAATCTTGAATTGCTTCTGCACCCATTTTCGCAGAAAACTCATCACCAAATTCTTCCATCGCTTGGAAGTATTGCTCATCGGTCAGCAACTGGCTTTTTTCTAGGGTCGTCATTCCCGGATCGGTAACAACATAAGATTCAAAATAAAGCACGCGCTCAATGCTACGCAAAGTCATATCAAGCAACAAACCAATTCGACTCGGCAGTGATTTTAAAAACCAGATATGAGCAACTGGGCTCGCAAGTTCGATATGCCCCATGCGATCGCGGCGAACTTTAGATAGCGTTACTTCAACGCCACATTTTTCACAAATAATACCGCGATGCTTCATGCGCTTATATTTACCGCACAAACATTCGTAATCCTTTACGGGACCAAAAATTTTCGCGCAGAACAAACCCTCGCGCTCAGGCTTAAAGGTTCGATAATTAATGGTCTCTGGTTTTTTAACTTCACCAAAGGACCAAGAGCGAACCATTTCTGGCGATGCCAAAGCGATTCGAATTGAATCAAACTCTTCAACTTGCCCTTGGGTTTTTAATAAATTCAGTAAGTCTTTCAAGGCCTTTCCTCCAGTGGATGCTTGCCGCCTTTTACAGCACAGCCCATTTGAGAACTTTCAATAAGGTGCTTCACTGCAACACAGTAAAGCACCCACATAACGATCATTTTAGTAATTACTTTTCGTGTAATTAGCCAAACTTATTTATCTTGTTCTAATTCCATATTGATACCGAGTGAGCGAATCTCTTTCACTAATACGTTGAAAGATTCCGGCATTCCCGGCTCCATACGGTGGTCGCCATCCACAATGTTTTTATACATTTTGGTTCGACCTGCAACGTCATCGGATTTGACGGTAAGCATTTCTTGTAAGGTATAAGCAGCACCATATGCTTCAAGTGCCCAGACCTCCATCTCTCCGAAACGCTGGCCACCAAACTGTGCTTTACCACCGAGAGGTTGTTGCGTAACAAGACTATAAGAACCCGTAGAACGCGCATGCATTTTGTCATCAACCAAGTGGTTGAGTTTAAGCATGTACATGTAGCCAACGGTAACGGGTCTTTCAAATTGATCACCGGTACGGCCATCAAAAAGGTAAGTCTGCCCGGTATCTGATAAATCAGCCAAGCGTAAAAGCGCTTTGATTTCAGTTTCTTTAGCGCCATCGAAAACAGGGGTAGCCATTGGCACGCCGCCACACAAATTTTTCGCTAACTCTAAAATTTCTTCATCATTTAAACCTTTTAAATCTTCCTTATCTTTGGTATCGCCGGTTTTGTTATAAATCTCTTCCAAGAAATCACGAATCTCTGCGATTTTTCTCTGCTCTTGAATCATCGCATTGATTTTAACGCCCAAACCTTTCGCCGCCATACCTAAGTGGGTTTCAAGGATTTGACCGACGTTCATTCGCGAAGGTACACCGAGTGGATTTAAAACGATATCAACAGGCTCGCCATTTTTATCATGAGGCATATCTTCAACCGGCATGATTACGGAGATTACACCTTTGTTTCCGTGTCGCCCCGCCATCTTATCGCCAGGCTGAATACGGCGCTTAATAGCGACGTAGACTTTTACGATCTTTAATACGCCAGGAGGAAGATCATCACCAGTAGTTAGCTTTTTCTTTTTGTCATCGAATTTCTCATCGAGAATTCTACGACGCTCAACTAACTGCTCAGACGCTCTATCCAATTGCTCATTCAGTGAATCGTCAGCCATACGTAATTTAAACCAGCTATCGCCGTCTAAACCTGCAAGGTCTTCTTCACTTAAAACTGCACCTTTCTTAAAGCCAGCACCACTATTAACTTTTTGGCCAACCAAAGTAGCGCGTAGACGTTCGAAGGTTGCCGTTTCAACAATACGATACTCTTCGTTAAGATCTTTGCGAACTTCATCCAGCTGAGCTTTTTCGATATCTAAAGAACGTTGATCTTTCTCTAAACCATCGCGAGTAAATACTTGAACGTCGATAACGGTACCTTTGGTAGCCGTTGGCACACGCAACGAAGTATCTTTTACATCAGATGCTTTTTCGCCAAAGATTGCACGTAGCAGTTTTTCTTCTGGTGTAAGCTGCGTTTCACCTTTAGGGGTTACCTTACCGACCAAAATATCACTTGGTCCCACTTCGGCGCCGATGTAAACCACGCCAGATTCATCTAGCTTAGATAAAGCACCCTCACCAACATTGGGAATATCAGCAGTAATTTCTTCGCTGCCTAATTTTGTATCACGTGCAATACAGGTTAATTCTTGAATGTGAATGGTAGTGAAACGATCTTCTTGAACCACACGCTCTGAAACTAAAATCGAATCTTCGAAGTTGTAACCATTCCAAGGCATAAATGCGATTCGCATATTCTGCCCAAGCGCCAATTCACCCATATCAACTGAAGGCCCGTCGGCAAGAATATCGCCGCGAGTAATGCGATCGCCTTTGCGAACAATTGATCGCTGATTAATACAGGTATTTTGGTTTGAACGTGTGTACTTGATGAGGTTATAAATATCAACGCCCGCATCACCGGTTGCAACTTCGTCATTGTTAACACGAACGACGATTCGACCCGCATCAACACTTTCAATCACACCGCCATTTTTAGCGACTACACAAACACCCGAATCCGCCGCAACAATACGCTCCATACCAGTTCCAACAACTGGCTTGTCAGCCTTTAACGTTGGCACAGCTTGACGTTGCATGTTCGATCCCATCAAAGCACGGTTAGCATCATCGTGCTCCAAGAATGGAATCAAGGAAGCAGCTACCGAAACCACCTGACGCGGAGAAACATCCATATATTGAACATCTTCCGGTGACTTCAAGGTAAATTCATTTTGATGACGCACTGAAACCAATTCTTCAGTTAACTTGCCATTTTTATCAAGTTCAGCTGAGGCCTGCGCAATTACGTAGTCCGCTTCGTTAATTGCGGAAAGGTAATCGATTTGATCGGTTACTTTACAATTTTCGATGCGTCGATAAGGGCTTTCTAGAAAACCGTAATCATTTGTTCGCGCATAAGTTGCCAAAGAATTGATCAAACCAATATTTGGCCCTTCAGGAGTTTCAATTGGGCAAACTCGGCCGTAATGGGTTGGATGCACATCGCGTACTTCAAAACCAGCACGCTCTCGTGTCAAACCACCAGGTCCTAAAGCAGAAACACGACGCTTGTGAGTAACTTCAGATAATGGATTATTTTGATCCATAAACTGAGACAACTGACTGGAGCCAAAAAACTCTTTAACAGCTGCAGCAACCGGTTTTGCGTTAATTAAATCTTGTGGCATCAAACCTTCAGATTCAGCCATCGACAAGCGCTCTTTTACAGCACGCTCAACTCGCACCAAACCAACACGGAAGGCGTTCTCAGCCATTTCTCCGACAGAGCGAACACGTCTATTACCAAGGTGATCGATATCATCAACAACACCGTTACCGTTGCGAATTTCTACTAAGGTCTTCAGAACCAGCACGATATCTTCACGGGACAAAGTACCTTCGCCTTCTTCCCCTTCAATGCCCAAGCGACGATTGAACTTCATGCGACCAACCGCTGACAAATCGTAGCGGACCGAAGAGAAGAATAAATTTTGGAAAAGCGCTTCTGCTGACTCTTTAGTTGGCGGCTCACCAGGTCGCATCATGCGGTAGATTTCCACCAAGGCTTCCAGCTCAGTTCTGGTTGGATCAGCACGCAAAGTATCGGAGATGAATGCACCGTGATCTAACTCATTGGTGTAGAGCGTTTCGAATTTTTCAATTTTGGCTTCAAGTAATTTCGCAATAACTTCTTCAGTAATTTCCGTATTACATTCAAACAATACTTCGCCTGAATCCGTATCAATAATATTCTTGGCCAATGCACGACCCAACAAATACTCATTAGATACTTCTAACTGAGTCATGTTGGCTTTTTCCATTTGAGAAACATGCCGTGCAGTGATGCGGCGTCCTTCTTCAACAATCACTTTGCCTTTTTTATCTTTAATATCAAAAGAAGCAACTTCACCGCGCAAACGCACTGGCTCTAAATCCAGAACGAAGGTGCCGTCTTTCTTAATGTGGCAAGCACTCGACTGGAAAAACATATCGAGAATTTCTTCAGCCTCGTATCCTAAAGCACGAAGCAAAATTGTTGCCGGCAATTTACGTCGTCGATCGATTCGTACAAATACAAGATCTTTTGGATCGAATTCGAAATCCAACCATGAACCACGGTAAGGAATTACACGTGCAGAATAAAGTAACTTACCTGATGAATGGGTCTTACCTTTATCGTGATCAAAGAATACACCGGGGGATCGATGCAACTGAGATACGATGACTCGCTCGGTTCCGTTAATAACGAAGGTTCCGTTGTCAGTCATCAATGGGATTTCGCCCATATAAACTTCTTGTTCTTTGATATCTTTAATCGCTTTATTTGACGATTCTTTATCGTAGATAATCAAACGAACTTTTACGCGTAAAGGCACCGCATAAGTGGCCCCGCGTAAGGTACATTCTTGGACATCAAATGCCGGCTTACCCATCACATAGCTAACGTATTCCAGCGCAGCGTTACCTGAGTAACTGACAATTGGAAAAACCGACTTAAAAGCGGCTTGCAAACCAATGTCGATCCGATTATCGGTCTCGAGTTTGGATTGCGTAAATTTTTGGTAGGAATCTAACTGAATCGCCAGCAGGTAAGGAACGTCCATGACGCCTTTCCACTTACCAAAATCCTTGCGGACACGTTTTTTCTCAGTATATGAGTAAGCCATTCGTATTCCCCAGCTTGTTCACGGAGTAGATAGAAACAAAAGTTGTTGTAGTGCAGTCATTGAACCCGCAACAACACCATACTTTTTCTTAGAAACAGAAAAAGGTCGACAGACAATTGCCCATCGACCTCGATATCTCAGCTAAAGGCGCAAGCGCCCTTCACGCGCAAGACCTTACTTCAACTCTACTGTAGCGCCAGCTTCTTCCAATTGTTTTTTGGCGTCTTCAGCTTCGTCTTTCGATGCACCTTCTTTAATTGGTGAAGGCGCGCCATCAACCAAGTCTTTCGCTTCTTTCAAGCCAAGACCAGTGATGCCACGAACAGCTTTAATGACATTTACTTTCTTGTCACCAACAGCAGTTAGCACAACATCGAACTCAGTTTGTTCTTCAGCGGCAGCGGCATCACCAGCGGCTGCTGGACCTGCTACAGCTACAGCAGCTGCTGCAGATACGCCAAACTTTTCTTCCATTGCTTCAACTAGTGCAACAACGTCCATCACTGACATTTCAGCGATGGCATTTAGGATGTCTTCTTTAGATAGAGCCATGACTCAGATCTCCAGATAATTAATTTAATTTACTTTAAAAAGAACAGTGTACTTTCCTAGATACCAATCTAAAAAATCTACGCTGCTTCTTCGCGTTTTTTGTCGCCGACTGCAGCAACCACTCGAGTAACTTTTGAAGGAACTTCGTTGAAAGTACGAACCAACTTAGTAACAGGTGCGATCATCACGCAAGCCAAACTCGCTAACGCTTGATCACGCGTTGGCAACTTAGCAAGGGCATCGATCTGTCCTGCATCTAATAACTTTCCTCCAACAGAAAGCGCTTTAACTTCAAATTTTTCGTTTTCTTTCGCGAAATCTTTGAATAATCTCGCCGCCGCACCTGGATCTTCCATTGAAAATCCAAAAATTGACGGTCCAACCAAGGCTTCCTTCACGCATTCAAACTCTGTACCCTCAACCGCACGTTTCGCAAGTGTGTTGCGAATTACGCGAAGAGCGACATTATTTTCACGCGCCAATTTTCTCAAAGCAGTCATCCCCGTAACACTAACACCGCGCGAATCTGCGATGACAAGTGAAAGGGCGCTACTGGCAGTCTCGTTAACTTGAGCAACAATTGCTTTTTTGTCTTCGAGTCTTAATGCCACGAGATTTCTCCTGGATTAAAAGAATACTTAAACCACTATTAACTAATTAAAAATTTGGTAACAAGTCAGCAGCATTCTTTAGTTTGAATTTTGTTATTCAGTGATGATTCACTTCAAACAAAACGTTTCCGGTGATCTAATTCAACAATGATGCTTAATAAATTTCGAAGTTGAAATCTACTATTAACAATATGCTGTATCGGGTTTCACCATCTGCGTAGGATGTTTCTATGCTGCTACGGTATTTCGTGGCGGCTTAGAATCGATTAAGGTACTCAATAACTAGCTAAAAACTTTTAGCTACCTAAAGAACTCCCTCCTACGGTCTTTGATAGCCCGCAAAGTTGCCTTTGCGAACCCCAAAGTTCTTTGTGCGAGAACTTAATTAAAAGTCTCGCGAATTACTTTTTAATACTATTAAATTTCGAGAGATGATTGATCGATCGTTACACCAGGACCCATCGTCGTACTTAACGCGATACGCTTTAAGTAAACGCCTTTAGCAGTCGCAGGTTTTGCTTTCTTCAAGTCACCTAATAGCGCTTCCAAATTTTGCTTGATGGCAGCCACTTCGAAAGAAATTTTTCCGATACCACCGTGAACAATGCCGCCTTTATCTGTGCGGTAACGCACCTGACCGGCTTTAGCGTTCGTCACTGCAGTTGCCACATCTGGCGTTACCGTACCCGTTTTAGGGTTAGGCATGAGACCGCGGGGACCAAGTACTTGTCCGAGTTGACCAACGACACGCATTGCTGCCGGCTCTGCGATTACGACGTCAAAGTCCATCGCGCCACCTTTAATGCTTTCCGCCAAGTCGTCCATACCTACCAACTCGGCACCAGCTTCTTTTGCTGCATCAGCATTTGCACCTTGCGCAAAAACAGCGACGCGAACATCTTTACCTGCACCACAGGGCAGTGTTGTTGCTCCACGAACACCTTGATCGGATTTTCGTGGATCGACACCTAAATTAATTGCAACTTCAACAGTTTCAGAAAACTTAGCCGTGGATAATTCTTTCAGTAAGGCTACCGCGTCGTCAAAAGCATATAATTTTGTACTATCAACTTTTTCCGCAAAGGCTTTTTTACGTTTGCTTAATTTAGCCATCTTACAAGCCCTCCACTTCGATGCCGGCACTTCTCGCACTACCTGCGATAGTACGTACAGCAGCATCCATATCAGCAGCTGTTAAGTCAGCTTGCTTAGTGGTAGCGATTTCTTCGAGCTGTGCGCGTGTCACTTTGCCTACTTTTTTAGTGTTCGGTGTTCCGCTTCCGCTTTTAATGCCTGCAGCTTTCTTTAGCAAGAAAGAAGCGGGAGGGGTTTTCA
Organism: Aurantivibrio infirmus; assembly: GCF_054767315.1. Lineage (NCBI taxonomy): Bacteria > Pseudomonadati > Pseudomonadota > Gammaproteobacteria > Cellvibrionales > Cellvibrionaceae > Aurantivibrio > Aurantivibrio infirmus. The sequence continues at coordinate 208,993 of NZ_BAAFSK010000007.1, read as the reverse complement.
TGGTGAATGTAAAACTACGGTCACTGTAAACGCTGATAACCACAGGAACTGGAGCACCGTCTTCCATGCTCTGGGTCTGTGCGTTAAACGCTTTACAGAATTCCATAATGTTCACACCGTGTTGACCCAATGCCGGACCAACGGGGGGACTTGGATTTGCTTTACCCGCTGCAACTTGCAGCTTGATATAAGCTTCAACTTTTTTGGCCATTAGATAGCTCCTGTAATGGGTGATAACGCCTCAAAGTGAACGTTGAACTCACTTGTCTCAGGCTCCCCTGTTGTGACATCAGCAAGACTTATAAAATCTCGCCTCTGTTGTTATCCCGCCAACCAATGAATCGTGGCGAGGTGATATAAATTTGTATCCGGTAATCTCTAATCAACGATTTTTAAAAGTCGGCGATTAAGATTTTTCTACCTGACCGAAATCAAGCTCTACCGGCGTGGAACGACCAAAAATAAGCACCGCAACACGCAACTTGTTCTTATCGTAGTTCACTTCTTCAACTACGCCATTAAAATCATTAAAGGGTCCATCGGTAACTCTAACCATTTCGCCTGGCTCGAAAATCGTTTTCGGCTTTGGCTTTTCAACAGAATCATCTACGCGCTGTAATATGGCTTGCGCCTCTTTTTCGGTAATTGGTGCTGGCTGATCCGCTGTACCACCAATAAAACCCATGACTCTAGGCGTATCTTTTACAAGATGCCAAGTATCTTCACCGAGCTCCATTTGTACGAGCACGTACCCTGGAAAAAACTTGCGCTCACTTTTGCGTTTTTGGCCACCGCGCATCTCAACAACTTCTTCAGTTGGCACCATAATATCGCCGAAGCTTTCTTGCATATTATGCATTTCAATGCGCTCTTTAAGAGCTGCAGCGACTTTCTTTTCGTAACCCGAATAAGCGTGTACAACGTACCAACGTTTAGCCATGGTTGAGCTTTACCCTAAAATTAGCGAGGCTATCCACCCCAAAAATGAATCTAAACCCCAAAGGATTACCGCCATAATCAAAACCACAATGGCGACGATGAGCGTAGTTTGATTTGTCTCTTGCGTGGTAGGCCATACAACTTTGCGAATTTCCACAAGAGACTCCTGAAGAAGATTCCAAAAAGCTGCACCTTTTGCTGTTTTAACAGCGACAAAACCTGCAACCAGCACTATGACCAATAATGCGGGAACTCTATAAGCTAAAGAAAAATCTGCGTAGACAGAATTGCCAACAATACCGCCCGCAACAAGCAATACCACAACTATCCATTTAACAAGATCGAACTGGGACTCTGCTGTTTCTATTTTTGCATTCATCGATTGAAGCCAACAATTAAAACTGATTTTAAAATGCAGAGAAGATAACTCTCTACCAACACTAAAAATGGCAGGCCAGGAGGGACTCGAACCCACAACAGCCGGTTTTGGAGACCGGTGCTCTACCAATTGAACTACTGGCCTACAAGCTTGCTTTTGGTCACCACCCACTTCGGCAGTTATTAACCTAAAAACCATTTACCCTGAAAACTGCTTACTCAAGAAGACTAACAATCCGAATAAGCTTTGCCACTTAAGCGCTGAACGCACAAACGCTCCCGATTAGGAGCGTTTATTTTTTACCCAAATTCTTGCCTTTTTAAACTCTTAAAAGGTAGAACTTACTCAATAATTTTAGATACCACGCCCGCACCAACAGTGCGTCCGCCTTCACGAATCGCGAAGCGTAAACCTTCTTCCATCGCGATCGGAGCGATCAAGGTGACTGTCATTGGAACGTTATCACCTGGCATTACCATTTCGGTACCTTCAGGTAATTCACATGCGCCGGTTACATCTGTGGTTCGGAAGTAAAACTGTGGACGATAGCCTTTAAAGAATGGCGTATGACGACCACCTTCGTCTTTTGATAAAACGTAGATTTCCGCTTCAAACTTGGTATGTGGGCTGATTGAGCCAGGTGCACACAATACTTGGCCACGCTCAACATCTTCTCGCTTAGTACCACGTAAAAGAACACCAACGTTCTCACCCGCACGACCTTCGTCGAGTAACTTGCGGAACATTTCAACACCGGTACAGGTGGTTTTGGTGCTGTCTTTAATACCGACGATTTCAATTTCATCACCGACATTCACAATACCGCGCTCGATACGACCGGTTACCACTGTTCCTCGCCCTGAGATTGAGAACACATCTTCAATCGGCATCAAGAACTGCTTGTCTGTTGCACGCACTGGCTCAGGAATGTATTCGTCTAGCTTCTCAACCAAGGTCTTAACCGCGGTCGTACCCATGCCGTTGTCGTCTTTGCCTTCGAGAGCCATTAATGCAGAACCGGTAACGATGGGTGTGTCGTCACCTGGGAATTCGTATTTGTCGAGTAACTCTCGTACTTCCATCTCAACTAATTCTAATAATTCTGCGTCATCAACCATGTCTGCTTTGTTCAGGAACACAACGATGTAAGGAACACCAACCTGACGTGACAACAGGATGTGCTCACGGGTTTGAGGCATTGGACCATCAGCCGCTGAACACACGAGGATTGCGCCATCCATCTGGGCCGCACCGGTAATCATGTTTTTCACATAATCAGCATGGCCTGGGCAGTCGACGTGCGCGTAGTGGCGAGTCGGTGAATCGTATTCAACGTGAGAGGTCGCAATGGTGATACCACGCTCTTTCTCTTCCGGTGCGTTATCGATACCGTCAAAGGCTACGGCTGAGCCGCCCCAGACTTCCGCACACACTCGCGTTAAGGCTGCTGTTAACGTTGTCTTACCATGGTCAACGTGTCCTATCGTGCCCACATTTACATGCGGCTTGTTACGTTCAAATTTCTCTTTTGCCATTGTGGATGTCTCCTCAACTAGGACTAGTTCAACCGAACCAGAATGTTATTAATTAAATAAAAAGTTAAAACTACAAATACAACACAACCGCGAGGGTCTCCCCTTGCGGTTTAAAAACTGGAGCTCATAACCGGATTTGAACCGGTGACCTCTTCCTTACCAAGGAAGTGCTCTACCGACTGAGCTATATGAGCAGATCAGACGACAAACGATCTTGAAGAGTGAGTTAGATGAATCCACCTAGACCTTAATCTTCGCCCTCTGCCCACTGTACTGGAGCGGGCAGCGGGAATCGAACCCGCATCATCAGCTTGGAAGGCTGAGGTTCTACCATTGAACCATGCCCGCGGAATCATTTTGCGCCATCTACTCAGCGCCATACCGCTTCTAAACTAAACCTGGTCTTTTGACCCTGAAAAATAGCTACGCTACCAAACAGATAAAAAAAACAGCAAATATTTCATCTAGGCGATCTTATCTTGGCCGCAAGTTTCTAGATGGTGCAGGGGTGGATTTATTCGCAGCAAAGCTGCTCACCCTCCGGGTCGTCGCGCTGTTGCGCTCCGATCTCCCCGCTGTGCGGGTAGTCGAACCTGGTTCTCATCCACCGGATAGAGATAGTCGCTCTTCTCTAACACTGCAGGCCGACTTACCTTTACCCTTTATGTTCTTGGTGCAGGGGGGTGGATTCGAACCACCGAAGCTTGCGCGTCAGATTTACAGTCTGATCCCTTTGGCCACTCGGGAACCCCTGCGAAAATAGCCGGACATTGTCCGCTTCGCCCCTTATGTTGTCAACCACCATCCCACAGGAAATAGTCTTTAAAATTCAACAGTTACGGCACAAAGATCACTTACAGAACACTCACAACGAATTAATTAAATTGGAGCTGGTGAGAGGAGTCGAACCCCCGACCGGCTGATTACAAGTCAGCTGCTCTACCAACTGAGCTACACCAGCTTTAATTCGTTCTATTTGAAGCGACTTACCACCTGATGGCATGGCTGCAACCAGTGATTTGAGCAAGAACCATTGTTTTAAAACAAACTTATTTGGCTGCTCACCGCATTCAATGTCAATTCCAATGGCGATAAAGACTTAGCGCACATTGCAACGGAGGGCGGATTCTAGAGAAAGTTTTACTGCGAAGCAACAGGCGGACAAAAATTTTGCCTTCGTTCAAGCCCCTCATCTGAAGAGAGCATCTGCGACCATGCTTCGGCGCCGATAATTTTGGCTTGTCCGGGCGGCAATACAACCCAATTTTCTTTATAGGAGCGGGTTATTTCTTGCAACTCAGCAGCGTATCCATTGGCCTTCATATCCTTTAGTCGTTGCTCCGCCAGCTTCTGCTGACTAAACATGCCAAAAGATATTCCATTCTCGAGCTCCCCCTTGAGAATGACATAACTATCAATTCCTTTGGCTTGTAATTCTCGCCACATATCATTGGCGGCTTTTCGCGCAGCCAACGGAGGCAAATACACCCAATAACCATTTTCCCCTGGGATTTCCAACTCTTGGATTGTAGGCTCTAACTCCAAAGCATCCAGCCTTTCGACGAAATAATCAGCACGCAGCATTTTTGGAAAAGGGCCAATGAAGGTGCACAATGCCTGCTCTTCTTCAGATACCTGTGGAGAAGCCTCCGCTGTAAGCGGAATTGGGCTTTGCCTGTCCGTACGATCCAGCTCTCTAAGCAATTTTATTGTTGGCGCATTACCGAGATCAGTAGCACGGTTCACCGGAGAAGATTCAGAGACACCCTTATTTGGCATAACTAGCTGCAAAGCCAAAACAAGGACATTTATCCCGACAAGACTCATTACAATCCAACGCATTCACATTTCCCAGCTATTATAAAATTTTGTCGAAACCCAGAGTTCCCACCCTGAGTAAATAGATTTTACGGCAAAGCTACTCTGAGACCATCTAAAACTAAAAAGGGATTATATTCACATTGCGCCTGAAATAACGGCGACAGTGCCTCACCATCGCCGCCAGTAAGCAGTAAAACCTTTTCTCCTCCGGCATCTTCGAGCTGCTTTAAAGCTTGCTCGACCACTCCCTTGATCATCAGAGGAAGGCCAACGTTCACCGCATCAATTGTATCGCGGCCAGGTTCGAGCTTTGACGGGATAGCAATGGCTTCTAACTTAACAGCATTCGTCCCGGAAAATAGTGCTTTTCTCATTAGCTCTATACCAGGCAAAATATAGCCCCCTAAGTGATGCCCGTTAGCGGCGAGAAGATCAACGGTAACTGCACTACCACAACTAACCACTACACAGCCTTTTTTGTGGCTTTGATAGGCAGCCAACAACGCCAACCACCGATCCACACCAAGACGTGTCTTGTCGCGATAGCCCTGTCTAACGCCCCCCCACTCTTCTCGAACCATCGCAATTTCGGGTGTGATTTGCCAACGACTCTCGCACAAGTTTAGTAGGGAATTGAGTCGATCGTCGCCGACAACACTGCCAATGCGAATACGATCAACATTTTCAAGCTCTTGAAAATCAGAATCGAAGTCGTAAGAATTTGCACCAAAACGAAGTGTCTCAAACTGTTGCACCGAATCCGTAGAATCTTTTTCATCAACAGCTATGCGAGACAAACGCCATTTTGCTCTCGAATTGCCTAAATCGAAATCGAGAATCAAGCGATCCCTCAACTGGGCCTCCTTAAACTCGCCTCACCGCCAAAGATCAATTGCTCACCCGATCGATTTTGTAAGCGCAGCGCACCAGAGTCAGTAACACCGCAAACTTTACCCACGGTGATTTGCTCGCCGGAGCGAATTTCGACTTCATTCTCCCGAAAATAATCGAGAGATTCCCAGGCTTCCCTTAGCGGCGCGAAACCCTTTTCATCGTAATCATCCAGCAATGGCAGTAAATTATTCAGCAAGCTAGATACCAGTTTATTTCTCGATACCCCGTCATTTATCGAAGACAGGCCCACCCATGCCTGATCAACTTCACTTGCCTCCTGCGACAACATGCCGACATTCAAACCAATACCGACGATAACTTTACAACGGCCTGCAGCATCGCCAGTCATTTCTAACAATACGCCTGCAAGTTTTTTCCCCTTCCAAAGCAAATCGTTTGGCCACTTAAGCTGCACTCCTTCAATACCGTTTTCTGAGAGCGCCTGAACAATCGCGACGCCAACAGCGAGACTCAGGCCTTCTAGTACCGCAGCACCGCCATCGTATTCCCAGACTATCGACAAGTAGATATTGCGCGCAAAAGGACTAATCCAACGTCGTCCATGGCGCCCTCGTCCTTCGGACTGATGCTCAGCTAAGCAAATATAGCCGTGAGAATCTCCTGAATTTGCGCGACTAATTGCGTGTGAATTAGTAGAGCCGATACTGCGATGTAAATCCAACTCCAGAACTAAGCTCGCGACTTCGTCCGACAGGTTACTTCGAATTTCATCGGCATCAAGTAGCTCTATGCCACACTCCAACTGGTAGCCTTTTCCTTTGACGATATTTAGAGACAAACCAATGTTCTCTAATTTTTTTAGCTGCTTCCATACTGCCGTGCGACTCACCCCCAAAATCTCCCCCAACTCTTCTCCGGAATGCACTTTGCCATCTGCCAATAAACGAATAATTGTCAAAACTGAATCTGCAACCATGCTAACTCCACCCAATATTTTTCTGCTCTGCTTATCACAGTAATTTTAATTGTTAAAATTGGCCTTTAAAGATCTCAATCACACCGAGAGAGATAACGCCGACTAAAGCGCCCGCCCAAACTGGTTAGAATTTCGTAAGGTATGGTCTGAGCATTTGCTGCTACTTCATCGATGGTAATCGCCGAATTCAACACGTCGATAAACAACGGTTCATTTGTTTCAGCAAGTCTATTCACAACCGAGCTGATATCAAAAACCGTCAAATCCATCGAGACGCGCCCCACCATAGGTACGCGCCGACCAAACATTTCTCCCTCACTAATATTCGACTGCGCTCTCAACAAGCCATCCGCATAGCCGCCATGGACAACCGCCAGAGTCGCGCCAGACTTGACTTTCGCTGTTGCTCCGTAGCCAACAAAACCATCTTCCTCAAGACATTTAATTTGGGCTACCGGCAATCGCAAGTGCACGACGGGTTTAAATTTGTTCGCTAATTTTATTTGTGGATTGCCGCCATAAATCGCTATGCCTGGTCTTACAAAATCAAAATGGTAGTCACTCCCCAATAAGATTCCTGCGGAATTTGCCAAGCATGCGGATAATTTTGGAGACCATTGTTTCGCAGATACCAAGAATTCTTTAAAACAAAGTAATTGTTGTGAATTCAAGGGATGCTCGACATCATCAGCACAGGCAAGATGACTGAACAACATTTGTGGATTTAGTGTTGCAGCAGAAACCTCGGAAAAAAGCCATTGTGTTTCAATCTTCGACAAGCCGAGTCGATTCATGCCGGTTTCAACTTGCACAACGCTAGGTAAATTCACATTGTCAGTGCGATTGGCAGTCACCCAAGCGAGCACGGAATCTTTAGTTGAAAGCACTGGAATATATTTTCTTTGCCGGCACTCACTGATTTCCAAATCGCCTAGACCGCCGAGAATATATAATGAAATCTCCTCAAAGAATGAAGCACTAAGACGAATTGCCTCATCTACATTAGCCACAAAGAAATGACGGCAACCTTCCTGATACAAGCGTTTAACGACTTGAAAATCACCTAGGCCATAAGCATTTGCTTTAACAACCGCACTGCAAACGGAGGGCGAAGCCAAATCTGCAAGCGTCCGCCAATTTGCAGCGAGCGCGTCTAAATCAATCTGAAGCTCTGCTTTGCTATTGAGGGTTAAAGTCACATCAACTCGCTTACAAATAAGTGAATAATTTATTATTGCGCCTGTAAAAGATTTATTTTTAACAGCAGCCTTCATCGTAATATTTAACGCATCGACTGTCCGGACAACTTCCAAACCTAATGCCAACAAGGGCGGATTATGCCCGATAAAACCACCAACTAACACCAATCAATTGCGAGCAGTTGAATCCTAGAAAACTCAGCGACCAAACTACTTTAAGACTAAATAAAATAATAAAACTGTTTATGCTCGGGCTCGTGATAAATCGCCTAAAAACCTCGCGGCCCAATTAGCCTGATATGATGGCTTAATCCACCAACATAATAAGTTTGGCAATACCAAATAAACCTTGCGACCAATTTGAGATCAGCGGTACCAGTCACAAGTAGGCCCAACAAGAGCTGGTGCCAACCTTACCACCTCGGACGACAGCATCGGCGTGCTCGCTATCTAGGCCGCGGAGCCACGAAACGAAGAGGAAGAAACCTCAAAAACACGACTGACCACCTCCAATGGCATTTAGTCTAGTCAAGCTGGAACCCCTCATGCTGGCTGTGGCATAATCGGCGGCCAACTTTGGGCGCTTGGCATCAATCACACTCGCAATGGATCTCGGGATTAGGCAAACACTTTGACGACCAATAAGAAACGCATACTCGTTATCGGCTACACGCAGTCTGGGCAGCTCGACCGGGTTATCAAATCGGTGAGCCAACCCCTTCTTGATAGCGATGCAATAGAATTGAGCTATTTAACATTGGAGCCGGCTAAGCCGTTTCCTTTTCCTTGGCCTTTTTTGTATTTCTTTAACACCTTCCCCGATTGCGTTTATGAAGAACCTATAGAATTAAAACCCCTTAATCTAGAAAGCTACGATTACGACCTCATCATTCTTGCTTACCAAGTCTGGTTCCTATCACCCTCTCTGCCAATCAGCACTTTCTTGAACTCGCCCGAAGCAGAAAAGATTTTCTCAGGTAAGCCCGTCATTACCTTAATTGGCTGCCGCAACATGTGGCTCATGGCACAGGAAAAAGTGAAAGAAAAATTAGCCAAGCTAAATGCAAGGCTAATAGACAATGTCGTACTGACAGATGAAGCTCACAATGCAGCCACCTTTATCGCCACACCTCTTTGGGTACTAACAGGCAACAAAGGGCCTTGGTTGGGCGGTTTGATTCCGAGGGCGGGAATTTCGGATAATGATATTTTGGCAGCCAAACGATTTGGCGACGCCATTGCCGCGAAACTCCCAAATACAGATTCTCCTTCTGAACCCATGCTAACGGGACTTGGCGCCGTCACTATTAATGAGCGAATGATCGCTTCAGAACGAGTCGCCCATCGAAGTTTCCGAATCTGGGGGAAATTACTCAGAGCAACAGGGGATAAAGAATCATTTTTAAGAAAGTGTGTACTCGTGATTTATATCATTTTCTTAGTGACATTGATTTTGACGGTTATGCCCGTGCTCGCCATACTAAAAAGAATTTTTACTCCGCTAACAAGAAAACACACAGCCAGCCAGAAAGCCTATTACGCCGGACCTTCCGGGGAGGCAAATTGTAATAATAGCTGACTCAATCCGTCCAATTGGCATTAGCCTTTGCGACAATTACTCGGCGTAAATAAAATAGTTTTAGTATCGATCAAAAATAAATTAAAGCGAAACAATAGATAATGGCAGATTCAAGCGTTTATATAACAAATATTAGTTCGTTCTTACCCAACGATCCTGTTGGCAACGACGAGATGGAAAGAATACTTGGGCAAGTGGGTAACCGACCTTCACGAGCACGCCGCTTAGTCTTACGCAGTAATGGTATTAAACAGCGCCATTATGCAATTGATCCGAAAACGCTAAAGCACAATTATACCAACGCGCAAATTACTGCCGAAGCAGTCAAGAAGATTGCTGATGACAATTTTTCATTAAACGAATTAGGCTGCCTAAGTTGCGGAACATCGATTGCAGATCAGCTAATGCCGAATCATGCAGCGATGGTACAAGGCGAATTAAACCTACCCACTTGTGAAGTCGTCGCCACAAGCGGCGTGTGTTTAGCCGGGATGTCTTCGTTGAAATATGCCTATATGTCCGTACTTAGCGGTGAACATAACAACGCGATTGCTACTGGATCCGAATTATCATCCGCGATGATGAAAGCCGATATGTTTAGTGCTGAATCTGAAGCACAAATTGAAACACTAGAAAAACAACCCGAAATCGCTTTTGAAAAAGATTTTTTACGTTGGATGTTATCCGATGGTGCCGGCGCCGTTTTATTGGAAAATAAACCAGCAAAAGATCGTTTATCGCTTCGGATTGACTGGTTACATTTGTACTCCTACGCAGGCGAAATGGAAACCTGCATGTATGCCGGTGCTGTAAAAAATGACGACGGCACGACAACCGGGTGGCAAATGTTCAGCAGCCAGGAAAGAGAAAATCAATCTGTGTTAGCGGTGAAGCAAGATGTCAAATTACTCAACCCAAACATCATGCATTATACCGTCGAGAAACCCGCTACCGACTTAGTTGAACGTTACCAACTAGTACCTGATCATTTTGATTATTTTATTCCTCACTACTCTTCAAAATATTTTGAATCAGAAGTGCAAGAATGTTTACAGCGCGCGGGCCTCGACATTCCGAAAGAACGTTGGTTTACAAATTTAAGTCAAAAAGGAAATACCGGTTCGGCATCAATTTATATTATGCTAGATGAACTCTACCATTCAAGGAAATTAAAAAGCGGCGAAACATTACTCTGCTATGTACCTGAAAGCGGTCGCTTTTCATCTGCCATGATGAAATTAACGGTGGTCTAAAAAAAGCAGTTTTTTAAATCTACACTGCTGAATATAAAACTGCTAAATATAAAAAAGAAAATAACTCGGAAATCCTTACTCAACAAAACTGCAAACTTCACTTGAAAGCAAAATACCATGAAAGAAGATGAAGTACCGCAAGACAATATTTCCACCTACGCCGGCCATCAAAAATTATTGTACGCTGTCGATAAAAACGGCTCCTACACTGGCGTGCAATCTACTGGCTGGCAAGTTGAAGGCGAAGCCACGCTCGATGCTATCGAACAAATTAATAAAGACCGCTTAGACGCTTGGCAGCGAGTCCAAGATGGCCAAAGCTCTTGCCTTGAATTCCACATGTATAATTGTCGAATGGACGTCGCTTTACTTGCGCAAACCAGTGGTTTTTTTCAGTGGCGTATTCGTCGACATTTCAAACCAAAAGTATTTCATGCACTTTCCGATAGCATTCTAAATCGTTATTGCGAAGCGCTTAATTTATCGAGAAAGCAATTACTCAGCACTCCGGACACACCTGACTTTGATTAACTCCGCAAATACTGCAACGAACCCAAGCGCTTCTTCTGCACCCGAATCCAATCCGCCCAACGCCCAGAGTTTTGCTCACATGCAATCTGCGCATTGTGAAAGCGGAGTGATGTCTTCGATGTTGACTCACTACGGTCTGCCGATGACTGAGCCGATGGCTTTTGGTCTTGCTAACGCATTAACTTTTGCCTATTTACCGATTATTAAATTATCGGGAATGCCTTTAATCGCCTACCGGATGCCACCAAAGTCAATCATCAAAGGCCTACAAAAACGCACGGGCTTAAAGATGAACTTTCAAACCTTCCGAAATCCGAAGGAAGGCATGGATAAATTGGATTCTATGCTAGATGCTGGAAAGCTTGTTGGTTTGCAAACATCAGTTTATTGGTTACCCTACTTTCCGCCGGAAATGCGCTTTCATTTTAATGCTCATAATATGTTGGTATTCGGTAAGCAAGGTGATGAATATGAAATCAGCGATCCGGTTTTTGAAACCACTGTACGCTGCGCCAAACAAGATTTAGAAAAAGCGCGCTTTGCAAAAGGCGCGATGGCCGCAAAAGGTCTCATGTACTACCCCGACCACGTCCCCGATGCTATCGATTATCAAACCGCAATTCCAAAAGCCATAAAATCAAATTATAAAATCATGGCCAAGGCGCCCATTCCCGTAATTGGCATTCGCGGCATTCGCAGACTTGGTAAAAATTTAATAAAACTCGAAGCGAATCCAAAAAAGCGAGAAAAATATTTGCCCCTGTATCTAGGTCATATCGTGCGAATGCAAGAGGAAATCGGCACCGGCGGTGCAGGTTTTCGCTTTATTTACGCGGCGTTTCTAAATCAAGCAGCGCAACATGTGCAGAAAGATTTATTACAGGAAGCATCAATTAAAATGACAGAGGCTGGCGATGAATGGAGACGTTTCGCATTATTCGCCAGCAAGATGTGCCGCGGCAGGATCCCAATGAACAGTAAAGAACTGAATGAGATTATTAATACTTGCGCAGATATGGAATTAGACGTCTGGAACCTACTGAAACGGATATAAAAAAGCGACGAATAATTCAGCGAACTTATTTTACTTCAATTTCAATTAGACTAAACCGCCCGGCAGGATCGCTATTTATATGAAAAAGCGTTCCGCATTCCTTCAACTCCAAGAACTGCATAATACCTGAAGCCGTTTGGCTATCGTAGTGAGGCAAAGTTTCGCGATAGTTTAGTACCTTGGCATCGTTCACTGTTTCAACGATAGTTTTTTTGTCCATCTCAAGGACATGCTGTCCGAACTCTACAAAAACAGACGTTTTTGAGCTAATTTCTGCTTCGAGAAAGATGAGTAAAGACCCCAGATCTGAAAAATTCTTCAGCCTTGTAATATCACCAAGGGAGCCTCCCAAAGGCTCTTTTTCTGCGGCCTTAGTTAACAATAACCAGTGACTCGCTTCACCGACCACCGTTTTAGAATCAATCTCGAGACGACGCCTGTGATCTGACAATGGTAAGGAGCAGCAATCTACGCTACCAACCAGTGCTGCCTGAATCTCTCCCGACTCCAAATCCAATTGCGCGGTTTTTAAGGCGGCTGCGATAGGATCAAATCGGTTTGTAATGAAATGACTTCGATCGTGCAAATCAAAGATTTTCGCCACATAAAAACTCGCGGCATTACTCACGGAATTAACAAAAGTTAAAGGGCTGGGTGGCTCTCTTCTTTTTACCAACTCATCTAACAAATCTACAGTGACGCCGGTATCACCTCGACAAGAACAAAAATAAACACCGGTATTTTTCGGTAATTTAATTTCACCCTTACAGCGACTGGAACCCAGTAATGCAAGTTGCGTCATTCTAGTTATTCGACGCATAACGATACCGCATTCTTCCTTCAGAACGCTTTTCAGGTCAGGAAGTTTTTGATCCTCTTCGACATCTACCGCTTGGCAATAATTGCCAAGCGCGATAATACTAAGTTTTGACATAGTTGCTTTCGTTTATTACAGATATCTTTAGAGGTTATTTGTTGCTAATTATCAGTGAAGTATTGTTTCCGCCAAAGCCAAAATAGTTAAGCACAAAATTACCTTCGTTAATTTCTTGCGGACTTTGAGAAAGAGAAAAATCAACACTACTAGACGTATCACCAGCCACTTGAGGCGTTCCGGGTATAAAACCTGCCATGACAGCACGGAAAAACAATATTAACTCAGATAAACCACAAGCGCCGAGTGTGTGACCAATATAGGGTTTTAATGCAGTACAAAGGGGTAGAGAATCAAACACCGTCAACATCCCTCGCGCTTCTGCCGCATCACCCGACAAGGTGGCGGTTCCATGACATTTTATCGCATCAATTTCTTCGACTGACAAATTCGCATTTGATAAAGCACGCTGAATCACTTCTGCGACAGCGTTACCGTCATCATTGGTAACCGACATACTGAAGGTGTCGCACAAGTTGGCTGCGCCAATCAAGTAAAACGGTTTTTTCTTCAATACAGTACTCGCAGTGTTATCTACTTGCGGTTGTGATGCTGGCTTACCAAGAACAAGAGCGGCGCAGCTTTCACCTAAGACCAATCCGTCACGCCTTTCATCGAAAGGTAGCATCTGCTTACTGCTTAATAACTGTAAGCCCTGAAAGCCGTATGTAGTCGATCTATTCGAAAACTCAACAGCAACAACAAGCGCATGGGTAATATCGCCCCGCTCAACCATTTTGTTTGCATACCACACAGCGTTGGCACTCGATGTACAGGCCGTGTTAAAGGTAAAATCAGGGCCGCGTATACCGAGTTCATCACGAATTCGCTCGGCTAGGTTTCCCATACCACACTCAGCCAAAGGAATACTGTCTTCGCTTTCTGCTAAATCTTTTTCGTAGCGCTCTTCTTCCAGCGCAACTTCAAAAGACGAAGAACCGACAAATAGACCTAACTCTTTTTGTTCTCGCTCATTTAATCCTGATTCATCCAGCGCTTGAGCGATTACAGAGGATAAAATTTCAAAAAATTTCTTTTGTTTATTTTCCGGCTCGCATTCTGCCATTAAAAAATAAGGGACAGGCTGTTTAATCACGCCTAAATCACATTTCACTAGGCTTGCGGTAGGCATAGGGGAACGCAGTTTTTCAACGCATTGTTCAACGTTGACTCCCAAACAGGTATGCAACCCAGAGCCTAAAAAAACTGGACGCGTCATGATTAAGGTTTCATATCGGAATTATCAGACAGGGTTTGGGAATCACCCAAATGTGTTTGATCTGCGGATGTCGCTGCGAGGATTGTTTCCGCTAGGCTGGTAACATTTCTCAACGCTTTGCGCGCTGCGGGTCCATTTTCAATACGAACCCCATATTGCTTTTGCACACACATAGAAATTTGCAGTGCATCTAATGAATCGAGATCTAAATCTCCACCACCAATGAGTTGCTCATCATCTGAAATATCGTTTACTTCGATGTCTTTATCGCATTCTTCAATAATCATTTTTTTTAAAGCGATTTTTAATTCTTCAATATCCATTTACCAATCCAGATTTCTCTCTAGTAATTTATTCTCAACGACATTTTAAAAAATAACATCCTACATTCTAAGTGGGAAAATCCAACAATTAGAGTAATGTCGGCGTTTTATTTAGATTTTATTATTTCTCCCGAGCCATTAGGATCGACGCTATAACCAATAAAACCGCACCGAATAAACTCAAGCCCAAGACCTTTGGCCAGACGAAATTCAAATCGCCGTTACGTAGAAAAACATCGAGAAAACCTTCCAAGCCCCAAGACATAGGAGAAAATGCTCCGATCTTCTGCATTACGGCTGGCATCATAAAACTGGGCACCATAATACCACCGATAGCGGCCAAGATAATATTTCCTGCGCCACCCAAAGTAGTCGCCTGCTCTGTCGTTCTCGCGGCAACCGCTATCAAAGCCCCGTAGCCCAAGGCCGCAATACTAACGGCAAAAGAAATAGCCACCAATGCAGAATAGGAGCGACCAAGAGCAAAGCTCTCCCCTCCAAGTAAAGGTACTATGTAAATACCCACCAAAATCATACAAACCACTTGTAGCTGCATAATAAAAAAATAAGGAACTAACTTCCCTACCACTAAAAATACAGAACTCACATTTATTGTCCGCAAACGCTTTAGGGTTCCAAACTCTCTTTCTTTAATTAATGTGTTTGAAAGTGGGACAACAACGAAAAACATCGCAAACACAAGCCAGGCAGGAACACTTTGCTGGACTGCACTCGGGGCAACATTGGAACCGCCCTCGTAGGCATAAGCGACATCCATTTTTACGGCAGCAATAGACTCAACGGATTCTTCCGCAGCAAAATCGCTATCTTCCATGTCGTCTAACATTTGTTGAACTTTTAAACCACGTAATGTTTCCTGTAGACCACTGACGAAAATACCTTCCAGTTGTTTATTTGTCGCTGGTGCGACGAGCAAACGAACGCCGACTGTATTTACATCTTCGCCATCATCCTCTAGCGCATCGATTGAGATAAGAAAAACTCCCTCATCGCGCTTAATTTTTTCCTCTAAGTCATCAAAACTGAGGTTTTGATCTTGTACCAAAAAGTCAAAGGCTTCCATTCTCGAAAGGTTTTCGATTAATAATGCCGAATCACTATTATTCGCCAAATCTTCGACAAGCACTTTTAGTTTTGCACCACTGTGCGCATCATAATTTCCTTGCATCGCCAAGGACATGATAATAATAAACACGACCGGCATTGCAAACATCAAGGCCAGACCGTGAATGTCGCGAATTAACAATTGGAATTCTTTACGTAGAACAGCGAGAAAACTAGTCAATTGGCTTTCCTTCGAGCAACACTATTTTAACGTGCATTATTATTCTCTTAATTCAGGTTTCGTGATCGACAAATAAATATCTTCCAATGGACTAAGTCCATATTGAATTTGACGAATCGACAAATCTGTTTGCTTTAGTGTATCAAGAAGATTTTTTATACTCGTATCAGTCGAGTTCAAATCAATTCGCAGGGTCAAGCCTTCGAGTTTGTATTTTCCCAGACTGTTCAAACTGGCTAGAGATTGTTGATCTGGATATTGAGCGAGCTGAACACTAACCAAGGTCTCGTTAAAATCTCCTAGCATCCCGGCTAAAGAGTTTTGCGCGACAACACGCCCTTGATCAATGATTGCTATATCGTCGCAAATTGCCTGAATCTCCTCCATGTAATGGGAGGTATAAATAATTGTCATGCCATTACTTTTCAAATCTTTAATCGCATCCAAAATAAATTTTCGCGATTGAGCATCGATTCCCACCGTGGGCTCATCCAAATAAAGGATTTCTGGCTCCCCGAGTAAACCGATCGCAAGATTTAAGCGTCGTTTTAAGCCACCCGAATAAGTATCTGCGTTTTTATGTAATACATTTTCCAAACTACATATGGCCACGGCGTTTCCTATACGCTGTTTTTTAACATCGCCTTTTAAACCGATCAGGCCCGCGAAAAAATTTAAATTATCTTGTCCAGACAAAGAGGGATAAAACGCGAAATCCTGCGGAACAATGGCGGAGATTTTTTTAATTTGTTTACCGTGATTGAGGGCAGTGCCGGCGATAACTACATCTCCACCTTGTGGAGGCAATATACCGGTTAAAATAGATAATAGTGTTGTTTTGCCAGCCCCATTGGGGCCCAACAAACCAAAACAACGGCCCTTGCCTATTTCGAGATCAATACTTTCCAGCGCTTTAGTTGCGTTGTTTTTATATTGGTAACTCAAACCACGAATCGCAATCATAGAATCTAAAATTCCATGATCACTAGGACTCGACGAGGGGCTTAATTCGTTGGTGACGTCAGGCATTAATTTATTAACTTGAACTAATTATTATGTTATTTCAGAACTTTCACGACTCTTCGTGCACTGCTTTCTTCGTGCCCTTCTTAAAGTAGCGCGACGAAAAATGACACATTATACATGCAATCGCTCATTGATTAGGCTTTTTCTTAAGCTCGAGCCAGCGTAGTACGCGAGCCTCCAATACTGGCAAAGGCAAAGCGCCACCGCCGAGGACAATATCGTGAAACTCGCCGATATCGAAGTCACCTGCCAATTCCACCTTGGCTCGTTGTCTTAATTCCTGAATTTTCAACATCCCAATTTTGTATGCCGTCGCCTGTCCCGGCCAGCTTAGATACCGTTGTATCTCTGATCTAATTGCTGATTCTGGTTGCGGAGAATTCTCCATGAAGTATTGAACCGCTTGCTCTTCAGTCCATTGCTTAGAATGAAGACCCGTATCAACGACCAAGCGAATGGCTCGCCATATTTCAGTTGAAAGGCGTCCGAAATCTGAATACGGATCTTCAAAAAAACCCATCTCCTTACCCAAGGCTTCCGAATACAGAGCCCAGCCTTCAACGAAGGCCGTATAGCCATACTGCGTGCGAAAACGAGGGATAGTCGTTAACTCCTGAGCGATGGAAATTTGCATGTGATGACCAGGATTCCCTTCATGATAGGCAATAACTTCCAATTGATATTTTGGCATCGCTCTCATATCCGAAAGATGAGCGTAAAAAACGCCCGGACGCGAGCCGTCCGGCGCACCGGAATTATAATGTTGCGCGGCACCATCTTGCTCTCGAAACGATTCAACCCGCTTTACCACCAAATCTGCTTTCGGTAACAAGCCAAAGAAATCCGGTAAGCGCTCATCCATATCATCAAGATATCGTGTTGCCAAACTCAAGTAAGCTTCCCGTCCTTGGTCCGTATTCGGCAGATAAAATTGTTCGTCTGTACGGAGATGCACAAAAAATTCTTGCAACGTTCCTTCGAATCCAACTCGGCTTTTTATTTCCTCCATTTCCTCTCGAATTCGCTTTACTTCCCGCAGACCGGTTTGATGAATTTCTTCCGCAGTGATTTCAAGAGTGGTCATTAAATTAAGCTGAGAACTATAATAATTTTCACCATCTGGCAAGGCCCAAACACCCTGCGCGAGCTCTCCTGCATTCTTACTATCTTCGACCAGCCAATTTTTAACATTCAAATAAGCTGGCTGTATATTCGTTAACAATTCATTCTTTGCGGCATTCAGCAAAGCAACAGATTCCTTTTCTGTAATGATTTCTTGTTCAACTAAAGCATTAACCTTTGCATCAAAATCAGACCACAATGGCGACATTGCATCAGTATTATCCTGATCGTTTCGGCTCGATTTAAAAGGAAAGCCCAGTAAAACACGGTCAATTTCGGCAATTGCAAAGTCATAATCGAAACGCGGCTGCCGAATATTTTCCTTCGCTGCTACCTGACTACGTGCCAAATATTGCGTTATCACCTTAGCCAATTGATTTAAACGAGAAATATAATCTTCCGCGTCTTGAAGGTTTTCGATTTTGTGAAAATTGATAAGGAAATTAGGAAGGCTCGACTGCGGGCCACCGCGACCTAGCAAATAAGCATGCCGGCGATAGATATAGCTTTTTTCAGCACGGTCTAAGGAGTATTTCCAAATATCGTAAGAGGTTTTGGCGTCTTCCGACAATAGCTCATAATCAAATTCTTGCTGCATCTTTGCAACGCTATTTCGGCGCCATTGCAATGATTTCTCTAAGGCCAATTCCGACTGATCATCCAATAGATCGTAGTCTTTTTTATCGCCCAAACGGGTTCGCCACTGCGGACTCTGATCCAATTCTTGCTCAAATTGTTGATTGAGCCACTGCGTTAAACGCTGACTTTCACTCTGCGAATCAACACCAAAATCTTCTGCAACTCTGGATTCTCTCTCGCAAGCGAGCAAAGAAAAAATTAAAAGTGATGCGATGAAATATTTTAGTTTCACACTCATTTTTTGTATCCCTGTTAACTCGATTCTCGATTTTATTGTAAATAATCTACTAATTAACCCATGGTATAAAATGGATATAAAAATCCCAACAGTCAAAGATCAAGCTGGGAATTTCTCATACTAGCAGATCACCTGGGCATCAGTTACACTGTTGAACTCGATTTTACTGACAAATCAATTATGGTTATACCTACATTGCTGTTAGCCAATAGTTGATGATCAGCTAACTTAAAGATCGTCTAGCTCAGACGAAAAACTATATTATTTAATAAAAATATTGGAGATTCCATGCTAGCTAGTCACTCGCATCCTGTTAACAATAATTACATTTTATATTCCGGTGCCCTACTAATTATTCTAGGTTTTATGATTGCAACTCCTACGTGGAGCCATAATAACCCACAGGGTCCGTGTAATGAGATTAAGGATGATGCTGAACGTTTAGCGTGTTTTGACCTTGGTCATCACAAGCAAGAAGCGGAAACCAAAACTGAAGCCATTGTATACAGACCGACCTTAGAAGGGCCTCCAACGCATGAAACACTTGTTGCAGCTTTCGGGCTAAAAGAAAAAGACTTAGCTATTCGCATTCCGACGGAATATCAACTCAAAAGAATAGAAAGCGTCATTGTAAAAACAGAAATCGCCGATGATGGAACACACGTGATTGAGCTTGAAAACGGACAAGTTTGGAAGGAAAACCAACCTGGCCGTGGCCGAATTAAAGCCAACCAAGGCGTCAAAATAAGCAAAAATGTAATGTCTTACCGATTGAACCCCGATACGGGACGTAGTGTCACCGTCAATCGAATTAAATAAGTCGTTTACATCCGAAACTAATTACAACTATTTATTTTTAAAATCGTTTAGTACTATTCGAAAGCCAATGTTGGGGCGTCGTTCTCCCGGCGCCACTCCGCCTCTCACTGCCGCCCTGATATTGTTTTGTCTATCGCTATACGAACCGCCTCGCATAACCCACAAGGCCGGGTTATTTAAATCTGTCTTATCAATGTCTGCACTGAAGGGGTAATCTAAAAATGGACTGCGGGTAAACTCCCATACGTTGCCACTCATATCCGAAAGCCCAAATGAACATTCAGAACAGTGACGACTCCCAACGACTTCTTTTCCACTACCGTTAAAATTTGCCTTAAGCTGGTCAAGCTCGTTACCCCAAGGATAAATATTTCCGGTAAGACCTCTCGCAGCTTTTTCCCATTGCGCTTCATTGGGTAAACTAAAATGCCAATCAGCATTAAGCATCTCTCGAATGTCCGCTGGGTACTCAACGTTATTGGGTAAAGTTTTTTCTAACCAGCGACAGTATGCCAAGGCGTCCGCCCAAGAAACATTACTCACCGGATAATCCCCCGGCTGGTCTAAAACTCCTTCAACTACTGGGTATCCGGTAGCGGCTACAAACTGAGCGTACTGCGCGACGGTTACTTCATACTGACTGATGTAATATTCGTTGAGATAAACGTCAGCCTGATTCTTATCCCTAGACCAACGTTCATTCGAATAGGCCATAAAATCGATACGCGGATCGCTCCCCATCACAAATCGACCTGAAGGTATTTTTACAAAGCCGAGCATGTAGTCCTTAGGAAGGTACAGGGCTTCTTTTCTAAACTTTGTTAAATCGACATCTGCGTATAATTTTTTTACTTGCGAGCCTCTTGTCTCTTGCTCTGCTAACTTCTGTTTTTGATAGCTCATCCAAAATGCCACCATCGTGGTAATCAATATCACCACTAACATCCCGCCAATATTTTTCTTCAGCGATTCTACAGAACTCATATCTTTGCTCATCAGCGTGAACTCACTTCTTGACCGCAAGCAAAACTCCAACCATGTTCGCATGCCTTTTGATAAAGTTCGTGTATAGATAAATCAAAGCGATTCCTCCCTCCCTCTCTCAACATCAACCTTAAATCCAATTCTCCAGGTTGTCCTCGCAGCGGATTAGAACTGTCGAGTAAATTTAAACACGCTGCTTGAAATCGCATTCCACATGACTTCGAAAAATAATCGTTCGCCAAACTCAAATCTTTTTCTACAACCTCTCCAACAGCAAAGTGATGCCCCAATTCATTACAAGCCCATGGCGAATTGTCGCCACAATAAGTCCTTTCGATCTGAATCATTTTTTTACAGGCTTGGGTATTCCCAGAGTTACAAGCCTGCTGCCAAAACGGAACACTATCACCACGATGTTTGCCGTCCGCGCCACCCACAAAAAACATCCAAGCAAAAAATATTATCCAAATACTCATAAATACGACATTTGTAGGCGACGAAGGCCCACGCCACGACTCGATATTTTTAATCAAACCCATTTTCACTAATAAAGGATTAAGATCAAAATTAGCACCTACTCCACTACGACGAACCCAGCGATCAATTAAGATGACGCTTACATTTAACAAAGGAACACATAGCAACTTATCGTAAAAAGTAGGGGCACCAAACAAACTTAACATACTGTATAACGCAAAAACCCCCAGGCCATAAAGCCCGCCAAATAACATTTTTCCCAAGACTGTTCTAGGCGATGTTGAGGGGTCAGTTATAAGAAGATGCAAACCAAGAAACACGGCGGCAGGTATTTCTGAATCAACAAAGTACGGGATGCCATTGAACCAAGAGTACAGTGCGCTTAAAGAAAACAGCATAATTGCCGCAGTCATCGCGATGAGTGTGATTGAGAAAAAATACATCACAACAAGACCGGTTAAAAATAAAACCGTATAGATATAAGGAGCGAGTGTTAGAGTCGAGGCAATCTGTTGTCCCCAAGTTAGATCCGTTGTACCCGTAATGATTAAAATCAGTGAAAACAAACCCAGCGCAAATGCGGAAGGATTAAATATGTGAACCCAATGCTTATCCCTTTGCCAACGGAAATATTCTTTACCCAGAAAGCCAATGGCAATCATCAAAAACTGAAGATAAAACCAGTCGTCTCTAAACCATAAAAACAAATTAATACTAAAAATAATTGGGAAAGGACCAAAACCCAAAACATAGCTTTCTCTACGTAACCAACAAAGCAACATATCAAAGCCATACGCAAAAATAAGCTGAGCTAGAATCAATAACCCATGATCATAAATGGGTTCCCAGTAGTAGCCCCAGTAGATAAATATTGTTAACTGTACCGATGCCTGAACGTAATGTTGCGGACGCAAAACTCGTTGAAATGTATAGCGACTTCCCGCAGTCAAGTTCTTTGCGAATAACGCAAGACTAAACAACCCTAATAACGAAGCAGCCCCCCAAAATGACCATATCAGTATGGAGTTGCTCTGAACACGCTGACTAAAAGATAAAGAAACAAGAATCAGTGACAACACCAGAGGCAATAACAGTGCTTCAAGGGCTGAATAAGACCTAGTAGGATCGAGCGTTTGACCTGACCCGACACCAGAAATGCCGGCTTTCCCGTCTAGTCGATTAACTGGGGTTTTAGTTTTTTTAATCACGGGGCTTTAATCTATAGTTTGTTTTTTTATTTATAAATCTGAAAGGAAGGTAGCAGAACGGATAATGGAGCCACAACGATTACCCTTGGACACATTTTGCGACGATCCCAATCCGAGGGATCATATACGATTTTTACAGTGAATTGGAATGGGGTAAGGATTTAAAGGAAGAGGCTGCACGAAGGAACAGACGCAAATAGAAACCAGACAGTGCATTTCAGAGAAACAAGCAGTTTAGCTCTTAGATAACTATGCAATTCGGGCTAGAAACAGAACCAAAGCTACAAGTAAGTAAAACGATGATATATATCGAAATTTGATGTTTTAGATTGAGTCACGTTACCTTCTAACAGAACCGGTTGCTAGTTTAATTCTATCTTGCCGCCATCAATATCGACTTTGCCAGATTTAATTACGATTTTACTGCCAGTCAGTTCAATCTCGCTGCCGCCGACTTTTATCGTAATCTTTTTACCTGCCTCGATTAACAATTCGTTTTTTACACTGTGTTTTTCGTTATTACCTATATTTTCTACTTTATTGTTCTTTACAGATAATGTTTGATCGTTGTTAACATCACGTTTTTCATCGTTTTTTATCAGGCTTTTTAGGTTTTTTTCCGCTTGCAAATATACTTCTTCGTTGCCTTTGCGGTCTTCAAAATAGAGTTCGTTATAATTATCCTTGCCGCCGTTTTTTGTCGACCGACTTCTTATCCCGGATCTTGTGCCCTTAAAATCAGCGTAAGGGGGCGTTTGCTCGGGATGGTATAAAGCACCTATCACAAAGGGCCGATCAGGATTTCCATTTTCAAAAGCAACTACGACTTCTTGACCAATACGTGGCGTAAAATGTACACCAAAAGAGGATCCCGTTAAATTTTGCATCACACGTAACCAACAGGTGGTATTTTCATCGAACTTACCCAGGCGATCCCAATGAAACTGCACCTTAATTCGACCATACTTATCGGTAAATATTTCTTCGCCCTTAGGCCCGGTAACTATCGCAGTTTGTAGATTACTGATTGTTGGTGTAACGCTATTTGGGTAAATTAGGTCGCCTTTTGGCAGCGCCTCAATCGTGCAATTTGTAATACCAGTTGTATCATTAACGATTAGATTAACTTGAGAAAATGTAAATGATTTTCCTTTATCTGCAAATTCGCCCCCCGTTGACAGCTCCACCTCGAAATGTGTGGCGACAGATAAATTTCTACAGTTTCCCGTTCCTACCGCTAACTTGCTACGCTCAACACCTTGCGTAGACCGTTTCGAAACTTCGGCACTTCCTTCGCCTTCGTCGTGATAACCCTCGGTAAAGAGATAAGATTCCACATCCATAACGCGAGGAACGGAAGCGACCTCTGAGGTTGCCTCACCGGTAACTTTTTGGTTTTTGCTCGGCGACATGTAGTTGTATGATCGTCGCTCGTATTTACCAGTCGCAAATTTCGCCGCACTCTGCCACTTGCTTAAGTGATCATGAGAAGCAGTTCCTGCTTGAAGCTTTACTTTTTTAGGTTTTAACGCTTTAAGCGATTTTGCTTCATCAACAATATGTAAACAGTGGCTGCCGTTTTCGTGAGAAAAATAAAACGCAAGGCCCTCGCGATGACAAATACGCCGAAAAAAGTCCAAGTCAGTTTCATTGTATTGCACCCAAAAACGTCGATCAGGATGGGAAGCGGTAAGTTCAAATTTGAAATTTGCTAGTTCTTTATAAGCGGAAAAAACATTTTTTATGACGTCTTTAACAGGCATGTCCTGAAAAATTCGGCAATCGCTACGTTTCGACAATAATAGCTCTAGCCAAGAAACCACCTTCATATGGTAAGTTGAGCGCTGCCCTGCTCTAGAACTTCCCTCAGCGACGAATTCTCTGACATAGCCGTTGAAATAACGAATACTTTCGTCTTCTTGCACAAGCCCGATCGTAACGTTCGTACCAACTAAATCGCTAGCGGTGAGTTCATGATGGGTTTCAGAAAATACGTTGACGACAATCGAAAAACCCTTCGACAAAGATTCAGTGCAATTGAAGCCGATGGGAATTAGGGCATCCTTGCCTAGTGTAGTATTGAGACGCAATAACCTGTGTTCTTGGGTGGCCTTTCCTTCCGACATGAAAACTCCTTAGTCTCATACTGTCGATGCTTGATATCAGTGCATCAAACTCCGTTCGCCAACTCTTGTTTCTATTTATATCCCATTACACTTGTATCCCATTCCACGGAAGATACAACGTTAATTAAATAACCATGCTTAATATCGATTAGATATCGCCAAAAAATAAGCTCTTCTAAGGTTAAAGAGGATAATGAATACAAAAAGCAGTTGAGAATACGAAAATTCTGAATTGACAATCTTTTTAACTTTGTCGATTTTATAAATTCGATTATTTGGAAATAAAATCGACCGTGTCGAGATAATCAGAATTATTCCGACATAAAAAAACGAGCAAAAATTAACCGACACCACCTTAAGCGGTACCGGTTAACCTAGCACTGATTAGCGTTTGTTATTGGTCGCTGTATCATAACCAACAGCAATAGCCGCTTCAGCGTTGCCATCTTCGTCGTAAGGAGTGTATTTCACTTCAACATCAACGAAACTAATTGTTAATGTTTCAGTTGGACGTGCCGTGTCTTGCCCAATCGCATTTACAGTGTAACTGCTGATTAAAGCATTCTTTAAAGTATATTCCATATAAACATCAGCACCGGTGCCTTTGCCGGTTTTTGTTAAATGGATCTTAACTTCTTTACCAGTACCGCAACATGATTCCAAAAATAGTTTTGGAGTTGCGCTATCCATTGCTCTAGTGATTTGTAAATCGCTAATAACAGCATTGGAAGATTCACGATCGCCCTGTGTTGAAGTAGAAGAGTTAATGTGGCGTCCTACTCCCCATGCTACTGCTTCAACGTCCATCCAAGCTTTGTGTCCGCTGTCCGACGATTCACCCTTGATTCCTTCATATTGCACAAAAATAGACATACTTTTTTCCTTTTCCTTTTTAGTTACAAATCAACTGGTTTTTAAAGACGTCTTAAAATTTTAAATCAAAGACTTCTGCATTGTATCTTAAAGAACTTGTAAAACTGTGTCACATTTCTTATTTTTTTGGCCTTATTTTTATTTTTTATTAACTAATTTCTGCAGTTTTTAATTTTTTTATTTTACGTTTTTTTTGTTTAGTATTTAGTTGGATATCAATCGTGCCATTGACATTTATGTCGACGTTTATTTGATCGAATTCTAGACCCTTAGCCAGCGCTGCTAACATTTTTTCGGCTAAATCTGGCAATAAAGTGTTATTAAGAAGCGCGGCAATTTGTCTCGCGCCAGTATCCGATTGCTGACACTGCTCAACAATATATGAAACTAACTTTTCAGAAAAACTAATCGGAATCTGGTAGTTATTTTGTATACGGCTTTGAATGGATTTCAGTTGCAACTCCGCGATTTTACCCAAGCACTCCTCGTTCAGAGGATAGTAAGGCACAATATTTATACGACCAAGAAAAGCTGGTTTGTATGTCTCTCGCAAAGTTGGCCCTATCGCGTCTAACAAGCCCTTGGGTGAAGGGCAAGTTTCTGGATCGACGCATAGTTGTTCAATTTGTTCACTCGCAGTATTACTCGTCATGATAATGACCGTGTTTTTAAAGTCGATGTCGCGACCTTCACCATCCCTAAGAATACCTTTATCAAAAACCTGGTAAAAAATATCTTGCACACCGGGATGAGCCTTTTCGATTTCATCTAGCAAAACCACACTATAAGGTTTTCTTCTCACTGCTTCGGTTAGAATTCCTCCTTCGCCATAACCCACATATCCAGGTGGAGAACCCATTAACAAAGAAACTTTATGTTCCTCTTTGAACTCCGACATATTAATAACCGTCATATTTTGTTCAGAGCCATAAAGCTGCTCAGCCAATGCTAACGCGGTTTCCGTCTTGCCCACCCCGCTTGGCCCCGCCAGCATAAACACACCTAAAGGTCGTTTCGGATCACTGAGCTTAGCTCGCGCGGTTTGCATCGCCTTCGCAATCACTTCCAATCCGTGCGACTGGCCAATTACACGCTCCTC
Source organism: Aurantivibrio infirmus (assembly GCF_054767315.1). Taxonomy (NCBI): domain Bacteria; kingdom Pseudomonadati; phylum Pseudomonadota; class Gammaproteobacteria; order Cellvibrionales; family Cellvibrionaceae; genus Aurantivibrio; species Aurantivibrio infirmus. The sequence goes on along the minus strand of NZ_BAAFSK010000007.1, from coordinate 182,479 downwards.
CATAAAGTTTTTTAGCGAGAGCACACTATTAATTTCATCGCTTTGCATCCGACCAACAGGTATTCCTGTCCAGTCTGCTACGACCTCAGCAACAACTTGCGCGTCAACGCATTCATACATCAGCGGGGAATCCCCTTGCAACTCACCCATACTAGAGCGCGCTTTTTGAAGCTCTCGAATTAGAGATTTTTGTTTTTTGATCGCTTCCGACTGAGAAAGTAGTTTTTTGTCATCAGTACTTTTATTTTCGTCATTACTTCCAGCTGTTTTCTGTAAACCTTCTATTTCTTGGCGAATTTTTACGATTTGATCAATATATTCTCGTTCTGAATTCCATCGTAGTTGCAGATCCTGCCGCTTTGCTTCTATTGATGCTTTTTTCACTTCAAGCTGAACGATAGCATCATCATGATTGCGACCATTTTGTTTTTCAACATTTAAACGTTCTAACTCGAAACCTATGTTGTCCAATTGCCGCTCACAATTTTCTAGCGCCGCTGGTGTTGTACCCAAACTCAGATTAACGCGCGCACAAGCGGTGTCTAGCAAGCTAACGCATTTATCCGGCAGCTGACGTCCAGCAATATATCGATGCGACAGTGCGACGGCGCTGGAGATCGCCTCATCCAACACAACGATCCCGTGATGAGTCTCCAAGTTTGGTGTGACGCTTCTTAGCATAACAATCGCTTGTTCTTCACTGGGCTCCTCAACCTTGACGACCTGAAATCGTCGAGTTAACGCCGCATCGGTTTCAAAATACTTTTTGTATTCTGCCCAAGTTGTAGCCGCTATTGTTCGCAACTCTCCGCGTGCCAGGGCAGGCTTCAATAAATTTGCCGCATCGCCACTGCCACTTTGATTACCCGCGCCAATTAAAGTATGTGCTTCATCAATAAAAATTATGATAGGTTTTGCCGACTGCTGAACTTCTTTTATTACGTTCTTAAGTCGATTTTCAAATTCACCTTTTACACCGGCACCGGCCTGTAACAAGCCTAGATCAAGAGTATGTAACTCAACATTTTTAAGTATTTCTGGGACATCACCGCAAGCTAATCTTACCGCTAATCCTTCAACAACGGCCGTTTTACCTACGCCTGCTTCACCCGTTAAAATTGGATTGTTTTGTTTTCGCCGGCACAAGATATCGATCATTTGTCGAATTTCGTTGTCACGCCCAAGTACCTTGTCTATTGTTCCGCTGCGTGCTTGATCGGTAAGATTTATTGTAAATTGATCTAATGCTGGTGTTTTGGATGGGCTCTTGCCGGGTGCGCTTTCGGATTCGTGTTGATTGTCGTTCACACCGCTAGTACTCAATGGATTTGTCAGAAGTGATTCACACTGTTCCCGAATGTCGCCGGACTTCAATTTGTCAAACTGTTTTGAGACATTTAAGGTACGCAAGCGTAAGGAGTTATTATCAGCTAGAGCGAGAAGGATATGTATTGGACGAATTTTCAAACAAGCGTACTGCGTAGAAGCAATCATCCACGCTTCAAACAATAATCGAACGATATCTGGCGATATTTTTGGGAAGCCATCATTTCCCGTTTTTAGATTTTCTAGAGCTTGAAGAAGGTCATCAAGTAAAATTTCTTTCTTCACGTCGAAATGATTCAAAACAACTTGAACTTCTTGATGTTGATAATTCAGGGCTTCGAAGAGCCAATGTTCTAAATCGATTGAATAATGTGAGCGAGACGATGCCGTGGCAACTGATTTTTCAAACAATTCCCTACAATCACCAGACATATTTTTTATTAGTTGATCAAATTCCATATTACTTCCCTTAAATATTACTACTGTATGTTTCTAACTAGAGCAATTTTCCCAAGCAGATTTTTTGATGCTTTGCCACCCAGCCATAAATTCTGATTCAACTTTAAACCTCGCCCCAATTGTCTATCGTTCTCTCGACGATCGAAAACTGAGAAAATCAAATCTACACTCAGGTGAATTGGCACATAGCTACTGATTAATTTTTTTAGCTGCAAGAATTTTCCGCTTTTTGAGATAAGTTCCTGATACTCTGAATAACTCATCGCATCAATATGAACACTTATCTTAGATTGCATACTCCAGCTACGTCGTCCCAACAACACACCGTGTCCTAAACGATTATTTCGGCCAAAACCTTCGCTACCGATAACCGCTCTATCCGCATCCTGAATAAGCAGCCACTGTCCAACAAACGTTTTAACTTTTACCGACTTTTCTAGAAAATCGCTTAACATACTTTCGAGATTAGTCGCGGATTTATTCTTTCGAGAAAAGTGCCCCGAGTAATACAGCTGTGCTTCATGGCCTTGGTTCTGATGTTGCCCCGACAAACTTTGCACAACACCTGTAAATGGATCGTTTTCGCGTTTTCCTAGATACGCTTCGTATTGATAGCTGAAACGATACTTCGTCCAGCTTCGGTAAAACAATGAAATCAGACGGTGATTAAACAGATCAAGAAAATCGGCAAGATTCGTATCCCGTTTTCTATTTCTCTCCATTATCAGGCGCGTGTAGTGTTGTGGTAGAACGCCACTTGCCCCTGCAAGTCCCATAAAATTAACAATCACATCGTACCGATCAAGTTCAAGACGTTTGTTCGATCCCTGATATTTTTTCTTTCCCGACTCCTCTGTATGTACCCGAACTAAACGAGTCGAATCTTGTTCTTTAGAATGTCTAATCTGCGTCGTGGAATAACTTTCCTCTAGATCTTCGAAATATGCTCGCAAGGATTCAACAGGACTGCCGGGGAAGGATAAGCTGTTATTCCCTTTAAATCGCAATGATTCCTTTTTTGGCACTCCGTCATCGCCAAGTTCATTAAATTTTTCATCCCTTTCCAGAGCTTGATATTTAGCGATTCGTTCGATACGTCGAACAAGCTCAAAAAAATCGTCTAACTCTGTTGTGTTTTTGGCTTTAACCGTTCTCAAACGAGAATCTGTTTGCCGCTGCGTGGAGGCCATTCAATTGGTCTTCCTGATCGTTGTTTTATATGTACGCTTAATTGGGTAAAACTATTCATGGTGCAATACTGAGAAAAAAATTCGCTCAATAAAGCGCTAAAAAGATACAAACCACTACCACTGTAATAGTGTTCGTCAAACTCCAAAGTAATGTGTGTGCCTTGGCACATGGCGGAACGACCTTCGTGAATCAATTTGGCAGTAGTGATTTTTGTACTAAGTCCTACAATGCCCTCAATAATTGATTGCGACTCACGATTCTTTTGGAAATCATACAGCTGCAGTGTTTCTTTCAGCACCATCAAACCATCGTCCCCAGCAAAGTTTTGCAGCGACAATTGAGTCACTAACTGCCAACGTGTAAGGTCATCAAGCTGGGGCTGAATAGTGGAAGTCGGTGGTGTTAAACACTTAGCTCTCAGCCCAGCACCGCCAGAATAAAAATCTATATGGGGTTGGTCCGGGCCAAAAGGTAACTTATTTGGCATATCGCGGTTTGTACATACGACATCGGCGTTAATTACCCAATCGCTTTCTGGCGTCACTACTTGAAAGTTTTCGTCGACGAAAGAAATGTAGGTGTCCGTTCCGTGACTAACCATGCCGTTATACCACTGGCTGTTTTCCCTGCGTATGTGCCAGTAGATAACTTCTTCATCGGCACTTCGTTTATGCGAACCGTAGAAAGGCAGCAAGTTCATACGCTTTCCCTCGCCGTTACTCGCGTAAACTTTCTTGACGCTGTGAATATCCGCAAAAGGAATGACGACGCCGGAAATCCGCAATTTCTCTTCGACTCCGATCTCGGAAGCATCCATACCCTCACTGCGTTCCTCGAATAAGTTGACCATAGGACTACATCCTAAAGCCAGGGTGTCATCACCGACACCGTGAACAAGTTCTGCGTGAGTTTGGTCGAAATAGAAATAAATATTAAAACCCTCAGTAAACTCTTGCCAAATATCCTCTAGGCCATTTAGAGATATAAACAAAAACTTTTCGGGGAAAGCGAAGTACTCTGCAAGCAAACGGTGTGCCGTTGAAGTTCGCCCATCAAAGATCAATGCTGACTCATCATCTAAGCCACATGCCTGCAAGGCAGACGGCGGTAAAAATTTTGCATCCGGATCACCCGGATGCCTTGCAATAGAAATACCGCTGACGTTATGCAAAAGAAATTCATACAGCTTGAAAGAAATTTGAGGTTGGGCGTTAATGTAAAAACGCAAACTGGATCGGGAAACCTCATCCAAGGTAATCCCGTCGAAAGGATTTATTGAACATTTTAGTACCGCCTGATTAAGGTTCTTGCGATGTGTTGTGCTCGGTAAAGCAGGCGCCTTAACAGGATAATTTGCGAATTCAATATCGCTAAGTGTTATAGGGGTAACTTCCGTCTCATAGCTACTTCGGTAATAGCAACGGCCTAGATTCGGGACTTCCGTACTCAAACGGCGATTCCGTTCTACAACATTTGATTTCGGTACGCTCGGAATTGCGCGAAACTGCACTATACTCATCGAGGGCATTGGCGCGTGATAGTCAGGATAAATTAAACCCATCAACGCTTCTGTTAATTCGGGAAAGCTATCGTCAATCGTGTGGCGAATACGCGCAGTTAGAAATGCGAAAGATTCAATTAAGCGTGAGACATGAGGATCTTCGACTACCTCCTTATCTAATCTTAAACGTCCAGCAATTTTTGGATGCTGTTCTGCAAATTCCGCTCCTAGCTTTCTAACATAGGCTAACTCGCGGTTGTAATAAGATAAAAGTGCATCATCCATGTTGGAGCTCTCTTAATTTAACCGCGCGATCCAAGGTGTGCACCCTTGAATCAAATATCAGAGGTACAGGATTAGGCTCTACCATAAGCACCGCGGAGATTTTCAGATAAAGCGTTCGCTCATATTCTTCGCCTGCTGGGCTAATATCCACCCTTACTCGTTGTAATCGCGGCTCAAATTTTTTTATCGCTTGTTGCACCAAAGCTCTAAATCTTTCTCTGTGTTCTTCTGAACTATATTGAACTCGACTAAAATCCGGCAAGCCATAGTTCACCAAAGACTGTTCTAACTCATTAAGCTCATCAATATCGTTTTGTCTATAAATACGGGTATTAAGCAAATTTTCGAGATCACGGCGGATGTTCGCTTTGATTTCTTTTAATAGAATGCTAAACCCTTTTACTGAACTCAAACTTTGCTGAGGCTCGTCGTCAATCAGACGATCCAATAGAGACGGTAAAACAGGCTGATCAGTACGAATGCGCGCCATGGTTATTAAGCCGTTGCCCTTTCAACCAAAGCTTCGTTGGCAATCGAATCAATTTCCATAATAGTTTTCGCGTCGTCACCTACTAACCAAGTACGTAAGCCACGGCCACGGAATACGCCGTGCTCGTCTTGCCATTCGGTTTTTCTACCCAATTTTGTTGCATCATCATCGTCCGCGGAACCAGGATACAAGGCAGGGATAAAAACTTCGCCTTCCGTTCCGTTCGTCAACATGATGTTTGCTTTGCGCCATAATAAATCTATTGGCCGCTCTGGCTTGTAAAATTCCAACTCAATCACTTGGGAGAAATCAACCCAAAAATATTTACCATTGCTAGCTAACACTTCTAATATATTTGCATTTAAATCATCTAAATCACGCCAATCGGTTACCACTTGCCGATTAATTAACAAAGTATTGTGTGCGTTGTCGTTACTGGGAGTTTCTTCCACACCCAGATATTTACTAATGTCTTTTGGGGATTTTTCATGTACGGCCACCAACAAAGCTAAAGATTTTTCTATTGCAGACGTTGGGGTTTCAATCACTTCCGGAATACAAGCGCTTTCAAAAACATCTTTACGAATTTGTGCCGCAAGAATTATTTGCCTCCAGGTACTTGCAGTAAGTGCCGCTTTCGCGTCTAGGGTTACCATGGTATTTAATTGCTTGTCTGCGCGTTCGAAATCTCCTGCAAAACATAATAGCTCAACTAAAAATGCACGCTTAGCAGCATTATTCGGCTCATCACGAATCTCTTCTGCTATGGCTTCGATTGCGGCACTCAAGTTTCCTTCCAGATAATGGTCTGCTGCGTTCATCTTTCCTACCCTCTCATTTTCACAATTTTATTTTTAGTCTTTCAAATTAAACATATAGATGTTCAATTCACATTATTTTATCTCGCTATTCTTACTCGAAAATTACTATGCACTCGACGCACTAATAGTTCCCACCGCTAACTCTGTTACTAATTTAATACTGGAAACCAGTTGATCGAGTTGGAAATGCGGCTTCAAATGAATGACGCAAGTAAAATAACCTGGCTTGCCAGGTTGCTCGTGAACTTCAACTTTACTTTCCGCTAAAGGATATCGGGCTTTTAATACTGCCGAGGAGGAGTCGCTCGCCGTTGTGAATTGATTGAGCCAGTTTTGAAATACTCTCTGGCAATCTTCTTGCGTGATAAAACGACCGATTTTGTCGCGCCCTATAACCTTGATGTAATGGCCAAATCGAGATACACACATCATGTATTGAATCATTGCCGAAAGGCGTGCGTTGGTATTCGCAATATCAGAACTGTAATTCGGCGGCTCATGCATCGAACTATTACTGTAAAAGGTGCTCGTATCCGTACTGTTATAACTACAGAGTGGAATAAATCCAAGCTCACTCAATTCTCTTTCTAAAAAATCATCTATTTGAATATTTGTCGCCGGGCGAGTCGCGACAGTGTTAGCGCCCATATTGAAATTGGCGTACTCCAAATCTCTCACCACACCACCTTCGCCAAACTCGTGCACGCCACCGCGAATATCAGCAAACCATCCGGTGTTAGCAAATGCTCTCACCAAAACACTACCGAATGCATAACAGGAATTACCCCATAAATAATCTCGATCTGAATCGCTCGTTTTTTCTCGATAAACAAACTGCTCTAGACGTGTACCGTCCGGACAATAAGGTTGTCGCATTAGCATGTCTGGCAAAGTTAGACCTATAAATCGAGTGCTTTCATTTTTGCGAAGCGAACGCCACTTTAGATATTCTTGCTGGCTAAAAATGGCGTCTAGGTCCATTGGATAACCGAATTCACGTAAACTATCCAAACCAAATAACGAGCTATCAACTCCGGTGATAAAAGGACAGAGAGCGGCAGTAGCAACTTGTGATATTTCTTTCAATATATCGATGTCAGAAAGTGTCGCCCCTGGGCGGGCACGATGAGATATTTGATAATCGCCTAGTACAACCCCGAACGGTTCACCGCCGGGCATATCGAATTCATCGCTATAAATACGTTGGAAAATTTGGCTCTGATCAAATTCAATCGCACGTCCAACGTCTTTTCCTAACTCCTTCCAATTAGCATTCAGCATTTTTATCTTTATTGTTAATTCTTCGTCGTAATCGGCTTCCGTATCAACCAGATATTGCAAACCACGCCAAGACGCTTCCAATTGCTGCAAGCGAGGATGGTGAAGTATTTCGTCAATTTGGTTATTGATAATTTTATCAATATGAATAATAGCGAGTTGAACAATATAGAGAATGCGATCGTAAGAGCGATCATTGTCACGAAGAATAGAATTTTGCAGCCAACTTTCGACCTGATTGTTAAAATCAGATTTACCGGTATTGGCTGAGTTACCGTCTTGAGAAAAACAGTAGGAAAGCAAAGAACTAATATCGACATCCGCATTAAAGCGCAGCGTTTTTTGATGCGATAAAGAACCATCTTTCGTTGTCAGTCCTTGATCAAGATGTCGTGAAGCTAAACTACTCACCATACTGTCGACGTCAGTCATCCTCACGGTAAAAACTTAAAAACATCATGTTTCATCCATTTCCAACACTATTTCCGCTACTTCTGAACAGCACTTCGTTCGTGTTGGCTATTTTCGATATCTTGTCTCGAAATCGAATCCCACCTAATGGTTCCGTTATAGATGCGCTAGAGCGTGTGATTGCTGCAACCAAAACCTATATTTACAACGGGGTACAACTTAAGTTTTCAGTTCAAATATAAATTATTTTCTAAGCAGGATTAGATCATTGACAACACAAAATAATTTATTTTGAAAAAACTATTAATAAATAGATAAATAAAAATGCAGCACCAAATAGGTAAGTTGGTGCTGTCATTTTTAATTTGCAACTTTTGGCTTTAGATTAACCGCCAATTTCAGGAATACGAGCAACCATTCGCAATGATGTTGAAAGCTCTTCCATTTGCAACCATGGACGCAACCAAGCAACCGCATTGTATGAGCCAGGCTTTCCTGGCACAGGTTTAACTTCAACTTTAGCCTCACGCAATGGATACTGCGCACGCATGTCTTGGCCGCCTTCTTCGCTGGCATTAACATAGTTTGCGATCCAACGATTCAACCAATGTTGCATATCTTCGGCTTCCATAAAGCTGCCGATCTTGTCGCGGGCCATAACTTTTAGGTAATGAGCGATTCGAGAAGTTGCCATGATGTAAGGTAAGCGAGCAGAAATTGCAGCATTCGCCGTTGCTTCGGGACGATCATAAACTTGAGCTTTCTGGGCGGTTTGACCGCCAAAAAATACAGCATAGTCAGTGTGCTTATAATGCGACAAAGGCATAAAACCTAAACCACTCAACTCCGCTTCACGGCGATCGGTAATGGCGATTTCAGTAGGACACTGCATATCAATGTCGCCATCATCTGTCGTTGATAAATGCACGGGCAAGTCATCAACACGACCTCCACCTTCGGCTCCGCGAATTGCAGTACACCAGCCGTACTCGGCAAAAGCATGTGTTAATCTCGAACCCAAAACGTAGGCTGCGTTTGACCAACAATATTGATTATCAAGAGGCTTTTCGCCGCCAGATAATTCTTCGTAAGCAAATTCTTCAATCGGTTTGGTATCTTGCCCATAAGGTAAACGAGATAAAACACGTGGCATTGCCATCGCAACAAAACGAGAGTCTTCAGAATCACGGAAAGAACGCCATTTCACATATTCAGCCGAATCAAATATTTTGGCCAAGTCACGGGGTTTCGATAATTCAGACCAATCATCAAAACCAAATAAGCTGGGATCAGATGCCGTTAGAAATGGGCAAAAAGCAGCAGCAGCTACATTCGACATGTTGCTCAAAAACTCCATGTCATCAGGGTGATTGGTAAATTGGTAATCGCCGATCAATGCGCCGTAAGGCTCGCCGCCGGGAGTTCCAAACTCATTTTCGTATAGTTTCTTAAAGGTCTGGCTTTGATCGAACTCAACGGCTTTCGCCAAATCTTTCGCCACTTCTTTTTTGGAAGCATTCATCACTTTTAACTTTAATGAATTACTTGTTTCGGTATTCATTACCAAGTAATGCGCACCACGCCAAGTACCTTCCAAGCTTTGAAAGCTCTCTTGATGCATAACTTCACGTAACTGCTCACTAATTGCAGCATCTATCGCCTCAATTGCTTTGCGGAAAGTTACTGTTAAGTTTTTATTCCAAGTAACTGTGCCCTTCATGGCTTCTTCAGTTAAGGTTTTCAACAAAGCTTGCGCTTCTTCTGCGTCAGTTTGCTTAGTCGCTTGAACAGCTTGCTCTAACAAGCTTAGGGTTTGTACTTCGGCTTCTGGAGCCTGTTTTTCTGCAGCTTCACTCATGACTATTCCTCCTTCTCAGCGCCAACCGCGGTGGCCAGCTCGCTTAAATCTGCTTCATTATTTAAAACTCGTTCAAGAATACTTTCTAATTCATCAGAACGGTCTGCTTTGGTCGACAAGTCACGCAGTTTATTGCGTGTTTCTAACAAGGTTTTCAGTGGTGCGACTTGATTTACAATCGCTGCGGGTTCGAAATCTTCCATTGATTCAAATTTCAAGTTGACGGCGAACTCGCTGTCGTCATTCTTAAGCGTATTTTTTACTTTCAGATTTAAACCAGGCGTCATACTTTTCAAAACGTCATCAAAGTTATCACGATCTATCTGAACAAATCGTCGGTCTTTCAGAGGTTTTAACGCAACACTTGGGTCACCGGAGAAATCGCCCATAACGCCAACCACAAATGGAAGTTCTTTCTGCACCGAAGATCCTTCTGTTTCGACGTCGTAGCTAATGTGGACTCGAGGCTTTCGCACCCGATTAAGTTTCTTATGTATACTTTCCATACTGGTTTCCTTTCTGGCTATTTAGTTTGATAGTTAATTTTTAATTATTTATGAGCTTACTTCTATTTCTTATTTACATTTCACGATTTCATTTACGGTACTTCATCAAAAACAGATGTGGCATATATTTCACTCATAGCCCTCCTTTCTGCCAGCCTAACTTTCTGCACTTTCAGCAGAAATACCTGACAAATTTTGATATTTTTTTCTCGCTGACTCATCCGGGATTAACTCCTTAATAAGATCAGTCAAGGGTAAATTACTCCACCGAATTGCCTGCTCAACAGAATAAGAGATGGGAGAGTGTGGCTCTGTACGGCGAAAAAACGACGCGACGTCACGCAATAACTTCAAAGCATCTTCCCGATCTTCAATAATAAAACCCGCTGGAGAAATTTTATTGCCCGAAACATTTCCATTTTCTGATCCCTCCACTGTAGCCTCCTCGCCCTCAGGAATTATGGTTTTCAATCGATCGCCTGCTATGTATGTCAGCACTTGATTGCAACTCTGCAAGGCTTCCATGATTTTTCCGGTGGGCTGGGGATCTGATTCGCTATAAGAGTCCAGCGCTTTTTGGAACTTTTCGTACTCAGTAATAGCTAAAGCTATGCCTTCTTGCAGTGCGTGCAAAAACGGCGTGCTAGTTTCTTTCATCAGTTGATCGAGCTGGTCTCTCGACACATTGCCGCGCTTTATTCGCGCCTCACGCTTTTCAAGATCACCGATCCGCTCTAATTCAAATACCTGTTCACATTGCCAAGCTGCCAAGGGTCCAGGAAGACCACCTTCAGTTAGCGGTATTGATTTAATGGGTGCGATCAAAGCGCCTTCACCACCAAAACCATTTAACCCAACCAGTGGTGCTAGCTGAGTCGCTTTTCCATCTTCGTCCGGTAAGGGGTGAAGTTTTTCTGCGAATGTTTCAATAAGCTGTCTCGCTAAAGTAAATCCAACGGCCAAGCCGCGAAAACCAAAACAACGCGTTAATCCTTCTATGTACCAAGCGACAACTTCGATATCTTTACTTTCAGTTCTTAGAACTTCAGGTACTTTATCGAGGATTAATTTCCAGTCGGATTGGTTTATGTAAATCGTTTCGCCATTTGCTAGCGCAGAGCGTTCGTTATTTCTAGCGTGGCTACGAGCATCTCTCAACACCTGATAACTTGATTTTGGTGAAATATTTAGCCGTAAATCTTCACCAACACCTTCGCCGCTTTCCAGCGCTTGGGTTAAGCCAGATATATCCGCCAGCAAAGGACATTCACTCACTGTAATTTCTCACCTGAAATCGCTTTCTAAAACTAGCTTTCATTCTGGTATCCACTCCCTAACCAATATCGCCTAATAATCTTCGCAACCGACGAAGTGAACGATCATTTTTTTCGGCTTCATGAAATTTAATTTTTGCGTTAATTTTGCTTACCAATCTCTGCTTAGCTTGTTGAAGCAAAGATAATTCTTCGGGCAACGCAAAATTCTCTACTGCTTCAACCAATTTTTCTTTGGTTGCGACAATATCGTTATCCGACCAAACATCTTCGATTTGTTTTTCCAAGGATTTAAAAACCGGCGCAACAATATGCTCAAGGGCTTGTTGTGGATATTGGTCGGAAGTTGGTTGCTCTAGACCAATGTATTCAACTAAAGAATTTGCAGCGACGGGTATGGAGGGATCAATCGTTCGCCATTGACGAATAAATTGTCTATCGATGTCCTTCGAAAGCGCATTGGCAAATAAAAATAGTTTGTCTATTTGCTGAAAGTCCATAGCCACCATCGAGGCATTCAAACTTTGTTCATAGCGATCAACGACTTGCTCTTCTGGCTCGACAGACGCCGAAGCATTCAAGCGCGACAGCTTCACTGTCAACTCATTCAAAATTGCTGCGTGACCAAGGGAGAAATCCGTTTCGGCCCAAGTCTGGCGATACTCAACCGTAAGTGAGGTTCGCAATTGCTCTTGTTCTGTCTGGACGAACACTCTTGTGCCAGAAAGACTCGCTGAGTCTGGGTAATAAACCCTTGCAGCGTCGAGCAACGCTAACAATTCAGTAAAATCGGGATATTTGCCAAAATCATAATTCAAGGCCGATTGCACATGCGCGACTATGGGATCTACCACTTCTGCCCTTAATTCGCCTAGAGCACCAGCACGGAGCAAACTCGGTGAGCCATCTAAAAGTGACAAAGCTTTCACGCGCTCCAAGCCTGGCAAATTACGAATTTGTAAAATTTGTTCAGCCATTTCATGCTGCTGAATATTCGGGCTGTGAAAAAAACCAGACAAAAATCGCTGCTTGTTGAGACTTTCACCCACTAGCTGATAGGCGAACACCGCGCCTAAACTAAGCAAACCGAAAAATAATATATACGACCAAGAAAACCGCGCTCGACCAAAAGCCTTCATGAAGCGTTGAACCGATTGATAACGCTTCTCCTCATCGAGAGACAGCGCTTTTTTCAATGCACGCCATTGCCAAATATTGATTGCTTGAGGTTTTTTTAAGCGAATCACTTCCGCTTCGGAACTATTTGACGCTTGTCGCCGATAAGGGTGACGACCGCTGATTGTTTCGTAAACGATGCAAGCGAGAGAAAAAACATCATCACTAGGCTTCGCAGGCATATCGGCAATGGTTTGAGGGCTCGCGTATGCCAAAGTGTAACCATAAAATTTTGCATCATGATGAATAGTCGCAGAAGACTGAAGAGCGTCTAAAGTAGGTCGCGCCGTTGCAAAATCAATCACCTTCACATCGCCATGATCAGTCATCAAAATGTTACTGGGTTTTATATCGGAATGAATTACGCCTTGATCGTGAGCCGCCTGTAATGCTTCGGCAACCGAACGAATAATCGCCATCGCGTGGCGGAAGTTTAATTTTTTATCGGGAGACCGAGTGAGTAGCTCGGCCAAGGATTCACCACTGATTAACTCCATGGTGACGAAATTTATATCGCCATCTCGATGATAGTCATAAACTTTTATGATGTTTGGGTGGGCAAGATGGCGAGTCGTTAACGCTTCATAAAGCATCAATTGACTTCCGGCAACCTCACCATCAAGTTGTTTAACAACTTTTATTGCAATATGACTTTGCTCTTGATCTTCACCCAAGACTGCAACCATATCTCGTGCGCGGTAAATGAAACTCGTGCCACCTTGCGCAATAAGTCGCATCAACATGTAGCGACCCAATAGAACTGTACCGACTTCAAGCGGCGGTTCATTAGGGGCAAGTTGTTTGGTAACGGTTTGAGTTTCTGAAAACTGTGGGGAAGAAAATGACTTAGACGCGCCTAGCACTTTAACGTGAGAACTAGTTTGCGAATCATCTATGTTGGTGATTTTTTTAACAGCTTCCATATCTTCTGTTTAACGATTTCCATATCTACAGCATTGTTCGAACGCGGATTCTACGGAGATTAGTATCAACAAGAAAGCAAAAATACTAATTCCGTATGCAGTGGTCTAAATGTGTGCAATGCCAGCTCGCACAATAAACTCACGTACAGTTTTTAAACTTTTCTTACAAAATATTTTTCCAAATTTATTACTTTTTTCATTCAAGGTGTAAATTTTTGAGAAAAAATTATTCTTTTGCACCAAATTTGAAAATGTTCGGCATGCTAGCACGCGAAGTAATTTCGATTCTTTGAACCAAATCCCAAAAAAACAGTAACTATTTTTTCTCTAACAAGCTTCTTGCTAAGGCCGAAGTTGATGAGTTAAATTATCCTCCTTATTACCAATGCAGGCGAAAGAGTTGGCCAATGATTGGCCTAAGCGCTGTAAAGTAATAGCATGGAACATGGATATGAAGCTTGAATTAGTGTTTATAAATCTTCAGGAAGCCACTTCGGCTGAACCTCGGCGAAAATTTTTTGATCAGCAAGGCGGGAGTATAGGTCGCGATTCTAAATGCGACTTAGTCCTTGATTGTAATGAAAAAATTGTTTCTCGAGTGCACGCGAAAATCTTTTTTCAAGGTGAACAGTTTTCAATACAAGACTTGAGTTCTAATGGCGTTTTTATCAACACAAGTGAAGATCCTGTTGGTCAAAACCTGAGCTGCACCCTCAATCACGGTGATCTAATTCGTATTGGTAATTACACTTTACAAGCACTCACTGAAGAAGAACTTTTCTTTTCTAGCAAAAATAAAATTGCACTCGCCAAAAAAACCAGTGAAAAAGATATCTTAATGCCTCCGATTGACTCCGCAAGCAACGTGAGCGGTCACCTTCCTAAGATGCAAGTTGTTGATTCTTCTGAGAACGTTCGAGAAATAAACAAAAAACAAATTATTCCAGAAAAAACAAAAATAGGTTTCGGTACACCAGGAGATAGCTTTATTCCTCCCGTAGCCGCCATCCCAGAAAATTGGGATACGGACTTCAATCTCGGTACACCTTCGAAAACCCCTAGTGATATCAGCGAACGCGGCAACACACTGCGCTTCACCAATCATCAAACAAAATTAATTACACAGCTGCTAAAGGGCATGGGCGCCAATAAAGAAACGAGTGCCGAGCAGATCACGCCAGAAACCATGGAATTGATAGGTCGATCTTTGCGTATTGCTGTTAACGGCTTAATGATGACGCGGAAAGTTCTTCAGGCGGCAAAAAATGATTTATGTCTCGATGCTATGCCCGTCGACAGACAAAAAGATGCAGACCCACTAGGTCATATCGAAACAATAGACTCATTTATTAGCACACTGTTGGATCCGCATAATCGTGCGCAGAACAACATCGTAAACAACTTAGCAGAGAGCTATAAAGATATTATTGATGATCAAAAAGACATTAACTCTGGAATCCAATTCGCCATTGAAAACGTAATGAAAAGACTATCACCAAATGCAATAGAAGAGGCCCAGTTACGACAACAAACTATTGACAGCCGTGGGCAGCTATCGATCAAACAAATTAGCAACAAATTGTCACAAAACTCTAAGACCTGGAGCTATTACAAAGACAGCTGGGAACTACTTTGCAAAAAGATTTCTCTCGAAATCGGCAAGCAGTTTGAAGGAAAAATGTTAATGGCTCACGCAAAAAGAATGAAGAAAAAACGCAATGTTTCCTAGTTTGAAAAAAAATACTTATTTATCGATAACTTCTAGGTATTTTAAAGTATTTTCCACTTATTTTTCAGTCGGATTATTTCTCTTTTCTCTTTCATCTTGCGCTACTACCAGCAAAGTTTGGAAACCTTATGACCGATTAACCTTTCACGCCAGCGCACGACTAAATCCGGATGGTAATGACAAGCCTTCACCTATCCAGTTAAAAGTCTATGAATTGTCTTCAAGAACGACTTTTGACAATCAAGATTTCGACGGCCTTTTTAATAATGGCGAAACCTTACTGAGTGATGAATTACTCTCGAGCAAAATCCTGATTCTTCAACCCAAGGAAACATTAGAACATCAGATAGATTTGAAAAATAAGACTTCGTTCGTCGCAGTTTTAGCCGCTTATAGGAACATCGATACGGCACGTTGGAAACATATTTATGCCGTAAAACCTTATGGCCATTACAAACATGATATTAGTCTTGGCCCTAACGCCATTATTGACGGCAAAGTAATTGAAAAACAAGAGGATCAAAACTCAGCTTTGACCCCAGAAAAGATTCCAGATGAAGTACCAAATCACACCGGTAACCCTCGAAAAAGAGGGTTAATACAATAAAGGTTTCACGAACATTAATTGATTCATAAACATTCGACATGTTTTTGTCGAACTATTATTAAAAACAAAAGATAAAGAAGAAATAACGGAAAATAATCATGGTTAAGAACAACAAAGTTGCATGGATGGAAAGCCAATATCTTTATCCTCATCACTTTCAGCAACAAGAACGTTACATTGAATCAAGAATAGAACAGCGAGCCAGTGCGATTCGGCCTTATGTTTGGGGATTTTCAGATATTAAAATTGACGGTTCATTGTTAAGCGATGGCAGGGTTGCACTTAGCTCTGCAAAAGGAATCATGCCCGACGGCTGCCCTTTCGACTTACCAAACAGCGCGCCTTTACCAATTCCGGTTAAACTGTCTTCGCAAGTCAAAAACCAATTGGTTTTTTTGGTGCTACCGCTCTATCAACCTGGATCACGTTATATTGAAACTCAAACCCAAAATGACAGCATAGCTTGTTATCGCTTACAACAGATCGAAGTATTTGATTATTGCAGTGATAACAATAATGTCGAACAAGTTGAAAGTGCGACATTACAATTTCGATTAGCGCTGGAAAGCGAAGACTTGGGCGGTTTTTTTTGCTTACCGATTGCGAGAATTTTGGAAGTCACCCAGGAAGGCGCCATTATATTCGATAAAAAATATATCCCACCAAGTTTAAACGTCGACGCAAATCTACAATTAAGTAACTATTTGGCAGATACAATTGGCCTACTGCAACAACGAGGTGATGCTTTATCCCATCGCTTTATCGCATCAAATCAAGAGGGCGGCTCCTCAGCTATTGCCGATTTTATGTTGTTGCAATTAATTAATCGCTATGA
Source organism: Aurantivibrio infirmus (assembly GCF_054767315.1). Taxonomy (NCBI): domain Bacteria; kingdom Pseudomonadati; phylum Pseudomonadota; class Gammaproteobacteria; order Cellvibrionales; family Cellvibrionaceae; genus Aurantivibrio; species Aurantivibrio infirmus. Next base: position 165,809 of record NZ_BAAFSK010000007.1, on the reverse strand, counting down.
ACCGCGATTACAGCATTTGAAATCAGCACAATCTGTTCATCCCGAATTCTTATATTTTGAGTTACTCGGCTTAATGGGCGAACTCGCGACCTTTACCACAACCGGTAAAAGGCCGCTGGAAACAGAGAATTACGATCACGACGATTTATACAGATGTTTTCAGCCGCTAATGGATCATCTCGGTAGACACCTCAGTGCAGTGCTCGAACAAACTGCCGTGTCTCTTCCCGTTGAAGAACGTCAATACGGAATTCACGTATCACGAATTAACGATCGCAGCTTGATGACTCAAGCGCGCTTTGTGATTGCTATTAATGCGGACTTACCTACAGATCAATTGCGCAACCATTTACCCAGCCATATCAAAATTGGTTCAGTGGAAACCATCCGCGATTTGGTTAACAACCAATTGAGCGGCGTAACCCTGACCGCGCTTCCAGTTGCACCGAGAGAAATCCCTTATCACGCAGGTTATGTTTACTTCGAGCTAGATAGCCATAGCGAACAATGGCAGCAATTAAAAACGTCAGGTGGTTTTGCGTTTCACATCGCTGGTGAACTACCGCAACTCGCAATCGAGTTTTGGGCGATTCGTTCATAGTTTATTTTTAATTTTCGATTGATATTATTTTCCATCGATATTTACCAACTATTACTAGCTTTTTTTTAACAAAAACATATACGTAAGCATAAGAAAATATTTTCCCAAAAAGATTCGAAATTTGATTCTAGGATGAACTCGACATGGAATACGAAGACAACACCGTTATCAAGCCCCGTCCGGGCGGTCGAACATCCTCTCCTCGCGGAAATCCCGATAGCAACTCTGATCTGAGCGATCAAACTGTAATAAAACCAAGGCCTCGCCCAGGTGGCAACAAGACTTCCCCTCAAACGTTTAGCGATGGCGCTGACAACACCGTTATTAAACCTAGGAAAGCGCGTACGCTGAATATAATGCTTAATTTAAAAGCGCCAAATTCTGCCGAGGTACTTAAACAATCTCCGCTAATTGATGCCGCAAGTTCCTTGTTGTCATTAACACCTCAACTGCGTCAGCTTGACGGCAAAGTCGATATCTACTCTTTGCGTCAACACGTCACGCAGCTTATTAGCCGATTTCAACTGCAATTAAAAACCGTTATTGAAGACCTTGAGGTTCGCAGTAACGCTTCATATGTTGTGTGCTCGCTCATAGATGAAACCGTACTCAATACCCCATGGGGAGAAAATAGCGCATGGAGCCAAAAGCCTATGCTCAGTCAATTTCATCAAGAGACCTACGGTGGCGAAAAGGTCTATGCCATCCTCGACAATGCGATGTTGTCGCCAACACTTTACTACGAGCTAATAGAACTTATTTATCTGAGTTTGTCTTTGGGCTTTCTGGGTAAGCTACGCATCGACCCGCAAGGAGCGGTAAAAGCAGAACAGATTCGCAGCCGAATCTACGATGTACTCAATCAAAGTCGTGAACGTTATCAACGTGAGCTCTCTATTCACACAAAACCCGCAAATAGTTTAAAAAATCGCTTACACAGTTTCTTACCCTTGTGGCTCTTTGTCGCCACGCTGACTTTGGCGGCTTTTGGAATTTTTAATTATCTGTTAATTGATTTGAATAAGCGCTCCGATTTAAGCCGTGATCAATTAGTTAATTTAATTCCAGTCCAAGAAGAAACGAAATTACCTGAAAATCGCTCACGACAAGAAGCGATTACTTTACGACGCCTACTCAGCGATGAAATTGACCGCGGGATACTCAGCGTTGACGACTATCGGACCCACACCTCAATCGTTTTGCATTCCAATGAACTTTTTGATTCCGGCAGTACTGACATCGATCAAGCGTTTTTCCCAGTATTGGACAAAATCGCCAAAGCACTCGAAGCTATTCCCGGACGGATAATCGTTTCCGGCCATACCGACAACTTAGCCATTCGAACACCACGCTTCCCCTCTAACTGGCATCTTTCACTCGCCCGAGCGAGCGCCGTGGTTCGTTACATTGATGAGGCCGCCGCTTTGCAAGCAAGATTATTACCTGAAGGCAAAGGCGAGAGTTTACCCCTAGCAGATAACAGCACGGTGGAAGGTCGCGCTAAAAATCGCCGCGTAGTCATAGATATTTTTCACGAAAATAATAGTTTGCTGTAAGTACTTGAGCCACATCTGGCTGCAAGATAATTTGATAATTGGAGGAAGCGGTGAGAAGGTTTTTCACATTCATAAGCCAGGGATGGTTACTAGCATTGCTGGGGATAATTTTATTGTCTCTAATAATTTGGTTTATCGGGCCATTAATCGCCATAGCCGAATACAAACCTCTTGCTTCCGAGAATATTCGCCTTGCGACTATCTTCACCATATTTATTATCTGGGGATTAAATAATTTGAGGGTGAGAAACAAAAGTCAAAAAACGGAACAAGCCTTCGCAAAAAATCTGATGACGGAAGAAACGCAAGAAACGAAAGATTCGAAGAAGAATAAAAATGATCAGGCAAAAACTCAAGATGAAGAAGTGCTAGCAAAGCGACTAAACGATGCAATTAGGATGTTGCAAAGCTCCAAAGTCGGCAAAAAGGGAAAACTCTATACACTTCCTTGGTACATGATCATCGGTGTACCAGGATCAGGAAAAACCACAGCACTAAAAAACTCCGGCTTACATTTTCCATTACGCAGTAAGCTCGGTGACGAGCCTGTTCAGGGAGCTGGCGGCACTCGTTACTGTGATTGGTGGTTTACCGACGAGGCAATACTAATTGATACCGCCGGGCGCTATACCAGCCAAGATAATCCAAAAAAAGTTGAAACCCGTGCTTGGTTAGGGTTTTTAAGTTCACTGAAAAAAATGCGGACTAAACGACCGCTTAACGGCATTATTCTGACCATTAGCATGCAGGACGTGCTACAAAAAACTGCCACGCAAAAAGGGATTCAAACCACAGCTATTAAACAGCGCATTCAAGAGCTAAATAATCACCTTGGGATGGAACTACCGGTCTATGTAGTATTCACCAAAACCGACATGGTAGCGGGATTCAACAGCTTCTTCGCAGATTTAGAACAAGATGAACTGAAACAAGCTTGGGGTTTCACTTTTCCCGATACCCGCGCAGAAAAAACTAGCGATTTACTGGGCCGGTTCAATGAAGAATACGATATTCTTATGCAACGTATTAATAGCCGCGTTCTCAATCGACTTAACCATGAAAAAAACCAACAGCGTCGTACTCTAGCCTACGAATTTCCTCGACAAATGCATTCGCTGCGCAAACAACTGCATGAGTTTCTAACTAATATTTTTATACCCAATCAATTTGAAACCCCTTTTTTACTGCGCGGCGTGTATTTTGTTAGCAGCACACAAACCAATATGGCCTCACAATGGGTATCAGGGATTTTACCAACAGATCAATGCGCGCCTCCCGTCGACATTGTTAGCAAAGAACCAAAAACATTTTTTGTTAACAAGCTATTGAATGAAATTATTTTTCCAGAAGCGAATATGGCAACTGTCAACGCGAAAGCGAAACATCGTTACCAGTGGATTTATCGCGGTGCCTTGGCTATATCCACCTTCGCCTTCGCGGGTATGCTGGTAGCTTGGGAAAACAGCCGCCGTCTAAACAACAGCTATATTGAAAACTTAGATCAGCAAGTACAACAATATAGAAACGTTACCAACGATGGTTTAGAAAACGATCACGATTGGTTAACTCTTGCCGCCGGACTGAATGAGCTGAAAGGCTTAACCACCGGCTTTGACGAAGGCAGCAATCGTAAAACAATACAACAGGGTCTCGGTCTTTATCAAGGCGACAAACTCGGTTCACAGGCACAGCTTACTTATCTAAAATCACTCGAATCGTTTTTTATGAATGATTTAGGGGAGATGTTAAGCCGACAAATCAGTGCTGCCAAAAATGATGACGAACGTTTATATGAAGCACTAAAGTTTTATTTAATGCAGTATTATAGCGAAAAAATGGATCAGGAAACTTTCGTTACTTGGGTTAATGTTTTATGGGCGCGCCTTCTTCCCGGTGACAGTAATCAAGTTTTGCGTGAGCACTTAAACGTCCATCTAATCAATGCTCTCAATAATCAAGTGGCGCCCACTCCAATTGATCAACAACTTGTCGACAGAGCAAGAGAAATACTCATCCGCACTCCCCTCGAAGAGCGAGTATATCGGCATTTAAAGAATGATTATTTAAGTCAGAACAAGGATCAGTACAGCATTCAAGACGTATTAGGAAAAAAAGCCGAAGTCATTTTTTATCGTCCTAGCGGAAAACCCCTAAGCGAAGGCATTCCAACTTTATTTACTTACCAAGGATTCCACACCGGATTTAACGTTCAAAATAAAACCTTGGCCCAAGATCTTGCCAAAGAACAATGGATCTACGGCGATTCAGTTCTTGAGCCTCTGGGCGAAGAAGAAATAGAAAGAATTACCGAAAGTGTTAACGAGCAATACTTCAATGAGTACAATGCACGCTGGGAAACTCTAATTGAAGATCTACAAATAAAATCGTTTAGCACGGTGAATCGCGGCCAAGCCGTGTTGCGCTTGCTGGCAAGTTCCGATACGCCGCTAGTAAAAGTACTCGAGAGTATCCGTAAGAATACGGCATTAAGCGAAGCCCCTGCCGTCTCCGGCGCAACGACAGAACTCGCTAGCAATATTAATAGCCAGATAACCTCAAATAAAAAAGATCGCCTCGAACGCTTAGTACCTGAATCTCTCAGCATTAGCAGTATCCGTCTGCCTGGCCATGCGGTAACAGAAAACTTTGACGCTCTTAACACCTATATCAATCTCGATGACGGTTTACCGCTACAACAATTGCAACAATCACTCAAAGGCCTAAATGAATATTTTCAAACGCTAGCTTTTGCTGGCAACTTAAAGCAAGCAGCGTTCCAATCTAGTTTAGACTCCGAAGAAGGATCAAGCTCAACAACGACAGTACGCAGAGCGATAGCGGAATCTCCACGAGAAATTCAACAGTGGTTTAATTCTATTACCAGAGATACCAATCGCGTAACTGCAGCGGCCACACAAGGCCACATGAACAATGTTTGGCAAACCGATGTATTAAGTTTCTTTAACCAGGCTTTAAAAGACCGATACCCAATAAATCCAAAGTCAGACCGCGATATCAAACGCGCCGACTTCACAAAGTTTTTTGGCCCCGAAGGAATAATTCAAGAATACTTTCGCACCAATATCGAGCCCTTTGTCGACAGTAGCCAAACTCCATGGCGTTGGAAAAAAAATATTGGTTTAGCCGAAAGCTCATTACGATTCTTTGAACGAGCGCAACGAATTAATACGGCCTACTTTAGCGAATCCGCGACATCGCCAGAAGTTAATTTCTCACTCCGCCCTCACGCGCTCGATGGTGTAGTAATTGGTTTTCTGTTAGAAACCGGGGGTAATTCTCTCCGTTACAACAATGGCCCACCCACAACAACAAAACTTACATGGCCCGGTTCCGACGGGGAGCTTTCAAAAATCACCTTCACTCTAGCCAGTGGCGGCACACCGATTAGTGCAAGAGCAGAAGGTGAATGGAGCTGGTTTCGCCTTTTGGACAATCATGCCAAGCAAGAAAACCAAAATAATAGCGACGCAATAAAACTCACTTTTTACGTCAACAGCGTTAAAGCCGAATATGATTTGTTGCCGCAAAGCGCCTTCAACCCATTCGGCAATAAAGATCTTCAAAACCTTACGCTACCGGATCGCTTGTAAATATTCTTATGGACAAACAACCTGATTCAGAAAGCTGCGGCATGTTCGGAAAAATTCCACAGCAAGCAGATTTTATCAGTCACCATTTACCCACAGAATTTACCGAGTATTGGCACGGCTGGCTGCAGTCGTCACTGAGCGTCAGCAAAGAACAGCTCGGTGATACTTGGTTAGACTATTACCTTACCAGTCCCGTGTGGCGCTTCGCGATTATGCCTAACATAATTACTTCGCAAGCGATTAGCGGAGTACTCATGCCCAGCGTGGACGAAGTTGGACGCTATTTCCCTTTAAGTATCGCGCATATTGGTAACCACCAAGTATGGGCCGCAAACTTACATGGCGAAGAGTGGTACCAATCGCTAGAAAACGTTGCGCTGCATGCATTGAATGAAAACGTACCTTATTCAGATTTCGTTGGGCATTTTGAAGCCCTTGAACCAGCTCGATTCGAGGCCATGCCAAAATACCAAGCCTTGTCTTCTGTTCACAGCAATAATCGTAATCAAGCAATCATGAAACCCGAAAACTGCAGCGCAAATAATCTCGCTTTAAGTTTATTGGCAAACGCTTACAAACGGCTATTAGGAAATCATAGTTTGTGGTGGACCGAGGGTTCGGAACAGGTTGACCCCTGTCTTATTATCAGCGCAGATCTACCGGACGCGGGACAATTCGCAGCAATGTTAGACGGCGATTGGCAAAAATGGGGATGGTCCCAAGAATTGATTCTTAGCGACACAGAAAATTAAGAGCGATTTTGTAAGAATTATTTTCTACAGAATTTGAGTTGTAAAAATCAGGAAGATTACAAAACTGTATGCCAATAGTAACTGAAAATATTGAGACCAGTAGCCTAACTCATACCGGCACCATAAGAAAAAAAAATGAAGATGCCTTAGTCGCGATGCCCAAAGCCGGATTGTGGGCGGTAGCTGATGGTATGGGTGGACATGAGGCGGGGGATTATGCCAGCCAATGTATTATTGGCCACTTATACCAAGCCGGTTTAGCTTTCAACGGCATGAATCTAGTCAACAAAGTTCCCGATATTCTCAAAGCCGCTAATCTAGAAATATTCAATTACGCCAGACAACGAGATGAAGAAAGTATTGTTGGCAGCACCGTTACATTATTAATCATGGAAGGTGATAAATACCACTGCTTCTGGTCCGGCGACAGCCGCTGTTATTTGCTTCGTGAAAACATCATCAAACCCCTGACGCAAGACCACACTGAAGCCTACGAATTATTTGAACAAGGCCGAATAAGTGCCGATCAGATCGAAACCTGCCCAGAATCAAACGTGCTCACCCAAGCGATAGGTATCGATGAAATCCCTTACATCGACTATACCCAAGATTACATTTATGAAGATGACAGATTTTTATTGTGTACCGATGGAATAACAAAAGTGTTCTCTGATCAGAAAATACAGATGTTTTTACAAGAGAAGAATATCGACAAGATCAATCAAGGATTTTTAAATGAAGCCTTGGAAGCTGGAGCGCCAGATAACTTGAGCAGTATTATTATTGGCTTGCTGTAAGTGGCGAAGGCCTCTTACGAGACGCAGCGAATCTAAAAAATAAAGAGTATTCATTAGCTACTACATGCGACCCGAATACTTTCAGCGGGGACTCGCAACTGCTTGATCAAATAAATTTTGAATTCTTCTTCAAAAGGTTGTTCTTCTACCGCTTTTTGCATACATAAAATCCATGCCTCTGCTTCACTATGCCCAATAGGCAGATGTTTATGTGCGGCAGGAATATTGATGCCGCCAAAATTTTCCGAATATAGTTTTGGACCACCCAACCATCCAGACAAAAAATATGTAAGCTTTTTCCTTGATACATCGAGATCAGATTTATGCATAGCTCTAATCGTTCTAGCTTCGGGTAACGAATCCATATAATTATAGAATGAGTCAACAAGCTTAGTGAGACCAGCCAATCCACCAGCCGCATTATATGAACTATCCGCAACGCCATAAGAAGGGATCTTAGCAGGCATATATTTTTTCCAAGTTTATCGAAATACTATTTAGCTTCTGGCTTTACCAAAAAAGCAATAGGAATAGAAGATTAAGCCACCAAGTAAGCATATTCCAACGAAGATATAGCCGTCATTAATGTTTACTCCTATCTCTTCTTTGTCTAAATTTAAAAAATAATACAATAAAAACAGGCCAAAATAATGTGTTTATCATGTCATGTATGCTGTTTGACCAGCGCATATACCCTACTGATTTATAGTCATCGTATAGATCTACTGACTCCATACCCATAGCCAAAAGTAAGACTGGGATAAGACAAATAGGAGTGACCTTAGCTTTTTTCCACAAAATAATCGTTGCAACAAACACTGCAAGGCCAATATGAATGTGTATGGCGTCCTTAGACAAGCCAATAAAATCTACAATTTGTAATTTTAAACTTTGATACGTAGAAGTATTCATCACTTATTGTTTATAGGCCTACTGTTAAAAATAAATTAATGCGCAATATTTTTCGATCCAGATGAGCATTAGAAACAACTAAATAAATTTTTTGCTCGATCTTGCTGAGGAACATCTGCTTGAACCAGTAACCATGGCTACTTTATTCATAAGAATATTTCCAACCTTTAGAATTTACTAAGTTTATGGTCAATGCATACCTCTTAGCGGCTAACTAAACAAAAGTATAAAAGTTAACTGTAATGATCCAATTACAAATCCCAAAACTGCGCCGAGTATTTCTATAAATCGAAACTCTTTCGCTAAGATATCATAGAGAATTTTTTCTAAACGATCACTGGAGAAATTGCGGACTTTTTCTTCTACCAATTGTTGTACATCGAGTGATCCACTATCTGCTAAGGTTAATCTTTCGACGAGACTTGGCAACTGCTCCATCAACTCATCGGCGAAGGCAAGTTTTATTTTTGCTAAGGTTTGCGATCGCAGCAACAGCCTTGACACAACACCAACACGACGAAGTTTATCGCGAATAAACGTTTCGCTTTGTTGATTAATATACTCTTCGTATATTTCCCGACTGCGCTGATTGGTTAGTCGCAACACCAGGTCATCGGAAGACAATAAATCGTCGGCTACGATCTTACCTAGCTGAACCGCAATATCGGGTTGACGACGCGGCAAAATTCCCTGCACATCGAAAAACAAACATTTTATTGGTTTACGTGGATGGAATAACATTTTTATCGCAATGTAATTAGTTACCCAACCAATTAGAGCAGTAATCAAGGGGAGAGAATAAATAGCGACTGAAAACTGACTGAAATCGAGCAAAATCAATAACTTCCTAATGACTTAAAATTATTCTTATCTTATATCAAAATTTAAGCGAAGGTGTGACTCAAAGAAACTTTTAACAATTAACCACCGCAACTGAACATGCGCACGATACTGGTCATAAAATATTTAACGTCGTGCTTGCGAAAGTACAGCTACTCCGTTAACCTTTCCCGCGTTGTGTGACTGGCGAAAACTCTAGCATCAGAACCCTAGCGGTTTGAATATAGAGCGAGTGGTAAACCACTAGGGAGCACAACAATGTCAGTGATGACAGTTTTCTAGCCGATCGCCTGGGCATTTTCCTTTTAACTTAATTAAGGAGAGCGCCCATGAGCGATAACTCTTTTGTAGACTACTATTCCCTTTTAAAACAGAACGATCCCGCAATTTACTCCGCATTGATTGGCGAACAACAACGCCAACAAGATGGGATTGAATTGATCCCCGCTGAAAATTATACCTATCCCGAAGTGCTCGGTTTATTAGGGTCAGTTTTTACTAACAAGTACTCAGAAGGGTACCCCGGCCGACGCTATTACGGTGGTCAAGAATTTACCGATAACATTGAAGACATAGCGCGAGAGCGCGCCTGCAAGTTATTTCGCGCGGAGCATGCTAATGTCCAACCTTTGTCGGGATCACCGATGAATCAAGCGGTTTATCTCGCACTACTAGAACCCGGCGACACCATACTGGCGATGGAGCTATCCCACGGCGGACATTTAACCCACGGTGCGCCGGTATCTCATATGGGAAGATTGTTTGATTTTGTACGCTACAAAACTGATCCGAGTAGTGGTGAAATAGATTTCGATCATTTACGCAAACTGGCCTTAACGCGAAAACCAAAATTAATTCTTTGTGGTTATTCTTCTTACCCAAGAGATTTAGATTACCTAAAATTTAAAAATATCGCCGACGAATGTGGCGCTTTTACGATGGCAGACGTCAGCCACATTGGTGGCCTGGTCGCGGGCAATGTCATGAACAATCCCCTTGATGCCGGTTTCGATGTGATGACAACAACATCTCATAAATCCCTGCGCGGACCTCGTGGCGGGATTATTTTATCTAGTCAGGACTTGTCGAAAAAAATTGATGCTTCGGTATTTCCAGGATTACAAGGCGGCCCTCACATGAATCAAGTCGCCGCTACTGCATTTACTTTGTTGAAAGCCAGTGAACCTGCGTTTAAACGATATAGTCAGGACATACTCGACAATGCGCAGCAACTCGCTACGAGCTTAAGTGATGCGGGAGTAAGTTTAATTACCGGGGGGACTGAAAATCATCTATTGGTTGTAAATACTATCGATAGTTTCGGTATAGATGGCAATAAAGCCGAAGCGGTTCTGGATGCGGTGGGCATTACCACTAACAAACAAGTTATCCCTGACGATCCCCTTCCCCCCTTACGACCGAGTGGCATTCGAATCGGCACACCTGCCGCTACCACTCGCGGTATGAATAAAGCCGACATGAAAAAAATTGCCGCTTGGATGGTGGCAGCAATCAAAAATCGTGATAAGCCGGAACAATTGGAGACCATTGCGAGTCATGTTAAAAACCTCTGTCGCCAGTTCCCAATTCCGGGCTTGAAATAAATTAACATTCAAAAAAATGCCCACTCAATACTGAGTGGGCTAAAAGGGATTCTAAGGTGGAGTAAAACTTAACAATAAGAACATCCCTGTGCCCTTGTTGCTATCCATACATGCCGAAATTTTATCGCATCCATAATTCCTTGAACTTTATCGGCATTTAGTTAAATCAAATTTTTATTTTTACTCGGGAGTCTCTTAAACGAGGATCTCTTGAACGTAAGTCTCTTGAATAAGTAAAAATTTTTGCGCTAGCAATGTCCCATTGCTTCGCATAATCCAATCACCAACACACCCAAAGTCACGCCCGCGCCCGTCAGCATGGCGGTAATCGCGCCTGCCGATACACCCGTTAACGCAGCAATTACCGTCGCCAGACCCGCCATCGAATAACCGGACGCCGCTAGTACTGCTGGGATAGACATTCCACCCGACGCGATGACGGAAGCGCCTAAGGCAGCCACGAGTGCGCTGTATGTCAAAGTGGTACAAACCGAGCAACCAAAGCTACCGCCCAAAAGCTTCGATTTTTCATTGTGTTTTTCAACTTCTTCAGCGATATCACTTTTCAATTTCGATTCTTCCGCATCGCTTAAACGGTCTTGAAAACTTTTGGGTGCGAGCTCGAACACATCCTTACCTTTATTCTCTGGGCGCTTTAGCGCTTCAAACGCTTCGCGTATTTCTTGTCCGATTTGCTGTGCTTGACCTAATTGCTGATCCGATACGTCTGTCATAACATCCTCTCTTGTTACCGTTTATTTGTAAAAAGTACTCAGTTGTTAATTTATGCTGGTAACCTAGCGCTACCGCATCTCGCCGATAGATAAGTAAAATATCTAACTTCTAATCAACTAAGCGGCATCGAGAATGAAATCCCCTCAAAGAGTTTTAGAAAAACGAAAAAAATTACCTTTCCATATCTGAATGGCGTATTCACTACGGGAAATGCACGCGGGCAAAGCACGCTCCTTAGCTACCTTGGCTAGGCTCGAATCGGGTCGCCACGGTAAATCTTTGTCGGTTTCTTCGACACAATCTTCACTATGCGTCATTTAGGGATCAATCCCCTCATAGCGATCAAAAATAATTTTATTCCGCAATAAGGTATTCAAAACTATTGTAGTACGGCGCCAAATACGCATACTATCCAGCCAAACTACTAAATATAAATAGATCACCATGGAACAATTCAAACTCGTCGAGGAAATATTTTCCGAGGCCATAGAACAAAATCCAACTGCTCGATCGAGTTATGTCGAAAGTCGCTGTAATGGTGACAAACGACTACAACGGCAAGTGATGGCTCTATTGCACGCCGACGGGGACTCGGAAAATTTCTTGTCGCAGCTGTCTGAGCATTTATATCCACTGATTAATGAAGTTCCTCAGGAGCGCATTGAGCACTATCGTATGCTTGATCGACTGGGTGAAGGTGGTATGGGTGTTGTTTATAAAGCGTTTGACGAGAAGCTACAGCGTAATGTTGCGATTAAATTCTTATCGAGCTTACGCGCGAATAACGAGTCAGATAAACAACGTTTTATTAATGAGGCGATGGCGGCCGCACGTTTAAATCATGCCAATGTTTGCGAAGTATTTGAGATCGGGGAGACAGATGACGAACAATTATTTATCGTCACCGCATTCTGTGAAGGGAAAAATCTTGCCGAACTCATTCAAGACAAGTCCTTAACTATTGGCCAGCTTGTAACGATAATGCTTCAGCTCTGTGATGCCTTGTGCACCGCCCACAGCAAGGGGATTTATCATCGAGATTTAAAACCCGCTAATGTTATTGTCAGCGACAATATGCAAGCAAAACTCGTTGATTTTGGAATCGCCAAGATTTCTGGAAAGGATATTTCGCAAACGGGCCAAGTTATAGGTACCTTTTCTTATATGTCACCGGAGCAATTCAGTGGCTCAATGATTGATCAGCGCTCAGACATTTGGTCTTTAGGCGTTCTTTTGTTCGAATTGTTAAGCGGTCAACGTCCCTATGCTGGTGAAAATGCCGCTGAAATTATGTATCAAATTTTTAACGGTTCGGCCCGCCAGCTCGAAAGCAAAAACTTACCTCTGCACAATCGTTTTGACCAGATTATTGCTCGCTGCTTACAGTTGGATAAGCAGCGGCGTTTTCATAGCTGCGAATTATTGATGACTGAGTTGAACGCTATATTGCGCAGTCTTCATGATACAAATCAGTTTGACTACCGACCTAACTATCTAGAAAGTTCATCAAACGCCAAAGACATTACTAGCAAAACGTTTAGCGAATATCGCAAAATCATTGCAATGGGCATTCGACTAACGAAAGATCAGGAAGACATAATAGAAAAAATTAAGCGCGCAATTAAAAAATCTAATGGTGTTGTGAGTCATCAACGAGATAATTTACTCTTCGCTTATTTCGGTTATCCAAAATTGGGAGAAGGCGCCGCTGATAGCGCGATATCTTGCGCCCTAAAAATCGCCAGTATTAACGACAGTAATTACGAAGATATTATTGCTACCATCGCGGTACATAATGCTCCCGTCGTCATACATGATGATTTCAAAACCGGTAATCGTCAGTTGTCCGGCGACATACCCGGTAGCCTGGCGCCGCTACTTGACCTCCACCCCCCCTCTCCGATTGTTGTTAGCGCTTCAGCCAATAATCGTTTACGAAAATCCTTGAGTGAAGAAAATATTTGGCAAGAGAAAAAGTATCAAGACGAGTCTTTGTTTTTATTAGATAAACACTACAGTGAACATGAACTTGTCCAACGGCACATCCATTACCATTCTCGCTTGATGGGTAGATACCATGAATTGGGTTTACTCGAGTCGGCTTGGCGTGACACTTTGGAGGAAGAGCCCCGTGCGATTTTAATAACGGGTGATGCGGGGATTGGTAAAAGTCGGCTAGTGCATGAATTACAAAATTCTTTGAGCATGAAGTCGAAATATCAACTCTTAGAATGTGCCTGTGACCCCAATCATCAAGACACCGCTCTGTACCCAATTATCCAAGGATTTAAGTCCTTGGTCGTCAACCACGAAGAAAGCAGCGAGGGTATATCACACCAGAGTATTAAGGCATTTTTTAAAAAACTGGGCATCAACGATCAACAAACAACAAACACTTGGTCTTGGCTATTAGGGCTATCCGTAGAAAACCCTGATGACCTCGGACTTCAACAATCGCCTGAGTCTTTAAAAAATCAAAGTTACAAATCTGCTGAGCTACTGTTGAGAAAACTCTGTAGCACATCACCAATTTTATTTGTGTTCGAAGATTTACACTGGGCTGACGCTAGCACGCTTGAATGGCTCGACACACTTTTGTCATCGCCACTGCCTTCTGGGCTTATGTTAATACTCACCGGCAGACCTGAATTGTTTAATCGCTGGCGATCCTATAGCGTGCTCACTCAACTCTCATTGCGAAATTTAGGCAAGGTAGATTCAAAAGACCTTATTCACGATCTAAGCGGAACGACACAACTCGATGATGAAACAGAAGGTTTGATCTTAACCAAGACTGCTGGCAATCCCTTATTTATTGAAGAGTATGTGAAAATGCTACTCGGTAAGATGCGCGGTGGTAGTGCCGAATTAACGCACAGTGAAACGCCGGAGAGCCTTGAAGACATCTTGCATTCTCGACTCGATTATTTAGGCGGTTCCAAAATAGTCGCGCAAGCTGCCGCTGTTATAGGACGCACTTTCAAAGAAAACCTATTAATTGAATTGCTACCCGAATACAAAAACTCGGTATCGCAGGAATTAATCAAATTAACGGAATCCGACATTATCTTCCGATCCAACGATTCTGAATTCAGTTTTAAACACGCTTTAATCCGAGACGCCTTGTATAGCTCTCTCCCTCACGCTCAGCAAATCCCTCTACATCACACGCTAGCAACGGTGCTTAGCGATGCTACTACACAAGATAACGTGGAAAACGCTGAGCAAATCGCCACGAATTATTCTTTAGCGAAAGAATATTCTTCAGCGTGTACATGGTGGTTAAACGCCGCAAAAAATGCACAACGAAATTACGCCATCATCGAAACTATTCGTTTATGCAAGCGCGGTTTAGCCGACTTAGCATATATAGAGCACTCAGTTGATGTCGACCGACTTGAATTAGAATTTCACATGATACTCGGACCTGCTTATAGCGCGACAAATGGCTATGCCGACGAAGATGCGGGAAAATCTCACGCTCGCGCCTTGGAGTTAGGCAAAGAACTAGAGTGCGTCGAACTTACATTTCCGTCGATGGTAGGCTTGTGGGCGAATTATTGTGTGCGCGCGCGCCATCAACAGGCATTATCTCTGTGCAAAAAAATGTGTGATCTCGCTGAGCAAAGTAACTCGAATGATCTAAGAGTTGAGGCCCACATGACCTCGGGTACAACAGCAATGTTTATAGGTCAAATAGAACAAGCGAAAATAGATTTTGATACGGCGTTAAAACATTATTCGAGCTCAATGTCGCAAGCACATAT
Source organism: Aurantivibrio infirmus (assembly GCF_054767315.1). Taxonomy (NCBI): domain Bacteria; kingdom Pseudomonadati; phylum Pseudomonadota; class Gammaproteobacteria; order Cellvibrionales; family Cellvibrionaceae; genus Aurantivibrio; species Aurantivibrio infirmus. Next base: position 150,634 of record NZ_BAAFSK010000007.1, on the reverse strand, counting down.
TCGTATTTATGGCCAAGAACCAGCGGTTGTTATCTATAGCTTTTATGCCATCGTCGCAGAGGCGATGGGCAACCCAGATAAAGCACTGCAATTAAGTAACGACGCTGTAGAAATAGGGCGCAAAGCAAATCACCCCCTCTCTCTTTCGTTTGCTTTGGGATTTGCCGTACACATTCGTATTCGTCAGCAACAATTCGACATTGCAAAACAATTAATAGATGAAAACCGATTGCTCTGCGATGAACATGGTACTTTCGTATTTCAATTATTGGGTGCCGTTCAAGAAGGCATTCTGTTGCTCTCTCAAGGCTCAACTGGACAAGGAATCAACGCCTTGCATAAAAGTATTCTCGCTTACAAAGCGATGGGGACAGAAATATTTTTAGGTACCTGGTCTGGAATGCTCGCTTTGTCATATTTAAAGCTGGGGGAAATAGACAGCGCTAAACAACAACTTGAGGAAGGCTTACTTCAGGTTAAAAAAAGCGGTGAATACTCTAGCCAACCAATACTCGATGTTGCGGCGCAGCAGATAGAAAACCTTGCAAAGCAGAACAGATAATACTGAGAAAAAGGGCGAAAAAAATGAATACAAAATCGCAAATCGACGGCAACCTCGGCATTCACGGCCAAGAAAAGATGCGTGATGGCGGACCCAAGTGGTCTTACTTTCGTAAAGATGTCGTCGACTATGAAACAGAATTGTTATACGGCAGCAACGGGCCTTGGCCAACGCCATCTCCAGGGAGACCCTTATCTGAGTTTGCTGAAGTCTGCAACTTACCGCAAGCCGAACATAAAGATTGGAAAAAAAATGTTTCCCGTATGTATATGTGGATTATTGCAACGCGGTTTATCCCCGGTTTATGGTGGGCTTACGTAAAATCCAAAGGGCAATACGACAAATTCAATGATGAGCATTTCAATGCTCATATCACCAACGGCATGTACAGCAAATTTCTATGCGAACTAGATAAAGGTGATGCATCGTTATTTGAAGAAAGAATCCCTGAGATAAAAACCAAACCTGAGTTATATTTAAAAATGGATTTTAGCGGCATGGAATGGATTGTTCATAAAACTTATCCCGATACTTATGTTGCTCCCACGATCGCATTATTTAAAATTTTGCCCAATTCCAATGGCAACAATTACCCCGACTACCAAGCCGTTGCCATACACATTTATCAATGCGATGAGGAATTTAAAAAGATTGATGACACTGCCGACACGCTCGTTCCCGACTATGTTGATCCGCAGCTATCGAAGGAAGATAAAAATCGTTGGGAACTTGCGAAGTACTACGTGTTACAAGGCGCTGTACATCGCATCAATATGACGGAACATGGCTTGTTGCACTTTCCTCACGATGCGGTAAACGCTATTACCAAATCGATTTTGCCTACCCAGCACCCATTGTTTCGCTTGTTTCATCCGCACCTTCGCCTGTCCTTGGCAGTCAACAACGCCGTGTTAGAAGGAACCTATTCTTTATTGAGTCGAACCAACTGGGTTGTTTATTCGCCTTTTGCTGCAGAAGGAAAGTACACACGACGATTAATTCCAGACGGTTACGTGGGGCGGCCTGGAAAGCCCAATGCTTTTCCGGTTTACCGCTTTGATCCCGAACCAAAATATCCGAACACAAGTTACGGTGTTTATTTAGAAAAAAATTATAAGATTTTCTTAAAGTTCGTCACTTCAGTTATTAAAGAAACACTACCCGCGGAATATCTTAGCGATGACAACTCCGGGGTTCGTCGGAATTGGGAACTCATCGCTTTATGGGGGGAATCAATTGCTGAATGGGTTCCGGGGTTTCCTATGCGAGAAGACCTTCTCGAAGAAAACGCTGAAACTCAACGTGTTAGCTGCAATCGCGAGCTTTTAATCAAAACCGTTGCAAAAATGATTTGGACACTGTCCGTCGCCCACGCCGGTGACCATTTTGGTTTTGGACAAGCCGGACCCACTCGGAACGTATTTAGAATCCACGTTAAACCACCCTTAAAAGATGTCGTTGTTGAAGATAGTTTTTTTAAGAAATTGGTTAAACCCTGGGATTTATTTCAATCGTATTTAACTAATGAATTATTTTACAAACCGCACAATACCGTAGACCTGGTCGACGTCACTTACGATTTTAAAAATCACCCCAACGAATTAAAGATCCAAGGTTTTAGAGATTTATTGGTGAAAGAACTAAAAGAGTGCGATATTGAAGAGCATCAACGTGATGAGAAGTTACCGCCATTAGGAGATGTGTCGAGTAGTATTCAATACTAATGTTTTAAAAGCGCCCTGGCCTAAGGCATTACTATTTTTCTTCTGCACTTTATTTTTCTTCTGTAACGGGTTTCAACTCATTGTAGACCCAAGCTTTCGCAAAGCGTAGGTCGCGGTCAACAGTAGCCTCGGAGATGCCGAGGCTACTCGCAATCTCTGGATAGGTCATGCCGCCAAAGAAGTGCAATTCCAAAACGTCTGCTTTGCGCGAATCAATGCCTTTTAATTGAATCAAAGCGCCATCTAGGTCCAGTAGTTCTTGTTCCGTCTCTACTTGAGGAAGTTCGTTTAAATCGATTTGCGTTAACTGTAAATCGCCGCCGCGTTTTTTTCGCAAGCGGGAACGGGCTCGATCAATCAATAAGCGTCGCATTAAACGTGAGGCAACGGCAAAAAAATGGGCACGATCCTGCCAATCAACTTTTACATCAATTAAATCAATGAAAGCTTCGTGAACTAGTTCTGTTGCTTGAATGGTAGGGTTTCGCTCACCACCAATATGTTTCGCGCTTAGCCTACGCAAAGTTTGATAAATTATGGGGGTTAATTGTTGGAGGGCTTCATCATTCCCTGATCGCCACGACGACAATAACTGTGTAACAGGCGTTTGTGTATCCATCGATGATTCAGCTGAGAGCTCGTTGCTTGGCTATCCTTTCCTATTAATTTAATGGGCCCCAATTCCTTTCATTGCGACCAAGACTCCGCATATTACTGGTCTTAATCGATTGAAACAAGGCGACTTGCGACAGATTGAAATGTACTCAGAGTAAAATAATTTTTAAAACCCTAATATTTTATTTGGATTACAGACAGTTAGGGTAAACAGAGAGAGGAAGAACAAGAGGAAAAACTGCCCGCTGTGAATACTATCAGCGGACAGTTGAACGTACATTAAATGTGGATCTAAGCTAGGGAATTTTCAAACAATACTAACAAGCGACTCCAAGCTCGTTCAGCTTGTTCTTGATTGTAGACCCTAGAATCCGGCGGACACCACCCATGCATAGCACCTTCATACACTTCGATTTCAGCTTTCAAGCCAGCATCAGCAAATGATTTCTTGAGGGTGTTTTTTGCTTCGGGATCATTTTCGTCATCATTGACGGCTATGGCAATTAAGAACTGTGCTTTCATTTTCGGAATTAGAAGATGCGGACTACTGTCAGCATCCGTTGCTAAACCTCCGCCATGAAAGGTCGCACCTGCACCGATCCTATCAGGCACTGCGGCAGCCGTTCTCATTACGATAGGCCCGCCCATGCAATATCCTGTTGTACCAATTTTTTTGCTGGTATCTACGGAAGCTTGCGCATCTAGATAAGCAACAAATGCCTTAGCGTCAACTGCCTGAGTAGTTGGCGTCAAACTGCGGGCCATGGGCAGGACCTTGTTACGAATCTCTGGGTCTTGAAAGCTCGCGCCTTCAGGAACCACCGGTGCCTTTGCACCACGATAAAACGGGTTGACGACGAGTACAGAATACCCAGATTCCGCCAAACGTTTGCCCATCATTTTAAATGCCGGTCGTAAACCGATGATGTCTGGCCAGACAATAACAGCCGGATGCTTACCGCTAGCAGGGTGCACAAAATAGCAATCTGCCACGCCATCCGGCGTCGTTACATTGACCTCAGATTCTGTAACGGTCTGTGCATTCGCCACCTGCGGTAACAGTGCCGCCAAACTCGCTGCCGTTGCCAAACCGCCGAATTCACGTCGCGTAAATTTTCCTTGTTGAGCAAAATATTTTTCATTATCTTTTTCGGTTATTTCATCACACATAGAAGTCTCCAGGGTTAGTATTCAATGTTTATTGTTATCAATAGTATCGAGTGAATCAGATGTTCTAATAATTATTTTATAATGCGTATTCTTCGCTATCAGCCACCGCATTTCACAATTAGCCTTTTTGTAGGTACGGTCTACAAGCCTTGCAGCGCGAAAAGTATTCTGAGTAGCGACAATTCTATATCGCCTCACGCTAGAATTCATAGCCTTGAAATTGACTTAAAAAATATTTACCTTACGCTTGCCAGTTATGGCATTCGATCACAAAGTCTAGGCTCAGGATGAGACAACATGACAAATTAAAAGGTTTCTTGAAAACTGATATTTCATGTGAATTTATATCAAACAACGAGGTCAAACTCAGCTATCAAGTTGTCATTCAATGGCCTGAACGCGAATGGAAGATAGACTGTGAAATCGTTACCAAATAGTAAAAACTCACCAGGGCCAAAATTCTCGCGCCATCGAAAGAACGTTCGGCGAGCATTACTATGCAGCCTCTTACTCAGCGCTCCGATATTAGCCTCTGGGCCCAAGCCCGACATAGACTCTGCACTCGCAGCACAAGCGAAGGGCTTACTAGAAAAAATTATTGGTACTGATGCTGAGATCACTGTTAAAACAGAGGAAGAGGTGACCTGGAATAATGGCGCTATGGGTTGTCCGCAACCAGAGGGAGTGTATTCTCAGGCGTTGATTCCTGGTTATCGCATCATATTAATTGCCAATGACCGGGAATATGCTTTTCACGGCAGAAATAATGGCGAGCCCTTTTATTGTCAAACGCCGGAATCAACCAAAAAATATTAACTCAAGTGCTGCAAGATTATTTTTCTGAATCAGTTTCGCTAGCTCCGAGTTCTGAATTTTTTGGTTTTAAATCCTTCGATTCTATATCAGCGCAGTCCTGCGCTTCTTGATCATCACTCTCTTGTCGATCGTCAGTACGCTTTGAATCTTTTGAATCAGTCTCGCCTATTTTTAAATGCGATACACCTTCTGGATTAAACTCCAAAATAAACATGTTCCATAAAGCAAAAAATAACGCAGCTATTAATGGCCCTACTACAAAACCGTGAATCCCAACTAATGCTAAACCACCCAAAGTAGATAACAACACAATATAATCAGGTAATTTTGTGTCGCGTCCAACTAAAATGGGGCGCAAAATATTATCAACCATACCGATTACTAACACGCCGAATGCAATCAATGAGATGCCTTGGATGTAATCCCCTATAGCCAACAAATATATCGCGACCGGAGCCCAGATCAGTGCGGTTCCAACTGCAGGAATGAGTGATGCGATTGCCATAACCATGCCCCAGAGCAGCGCCGGCTGAACACCTAAAACCCAAAAGATCCCGCCACCTAAAGCTCCCTGAACCAAACCAACCACTAAGTTCCCTTTCACTGTCGCACGCGTCACTTCCGAAAATTTTGCCAGCAACAATGTCTCTCTTGCATCGTCTAAAGGAAAAGCAACTTTCATCCAAGCGACTATAGTTTTACCATCACGCAACATGAAAAACGCGAGGTATAGCATGAGACCAACACTCAGAAAAAAACCTAGCGTATTCTGACCAATGGAAAGGGATTGTTTCGCGATAAAATCTACCCCAAACGCGAGAAAACTATTTAGCTTTTCCTTAATATCATCTAAATCAAATCCGAACGATGCCGCCTTTTCTTGTGCGATAGGAAATGCGCTCGTGATTTTATCAAGATAATCACTAACGTTGATTTCACCTGATTCATATTTACGAAAAAGGTTGGTCGCCTCACCAATTACCGAACTTAAAATAAACACCACAGGTATAACGACAACGAGTATTGCAACAAGCAAGGTCACCAAACTGGAAATATTTTCTCGGCCTGGAAAAACGCCCAATAGTCTTTTTTTAATAGGGTGAAATAGAACGGCGAGAACGCAAGCCCAAAGCAATGGGGCGGCAAAAGGCAGCATGACCAACAAAAAAGCTAAAGAGGCCGCTGCCAACACCCAAACAAAAATATGTTTTTCTTCAATACTAAAATCAGACTTATTTTTTTCCATTGTTCTTATCCCTGTCTGTGCACAATAAATGTTAAGTCAACTGACGGTCTCTAATTATTAAACATGTAAGATAAAGATCGAAAATAATTAATCAATAGAATTTCGGACGCTCCTAAACATCTTCATCCAGGGACCATCTTCTAGCCATTCATCAGGATGCCAAGAATTATTAACTGCGCGAAATACACGTTCTGGATGCGGCATCATGATTGTCGCGCGTCCGTCCGCCGAACTAAGCCCGGTAATACCTTTTGGTGATCCATTTGGGTTGGCTGGGTATCGTTCGGTATTTTCAATCAAGTTATCGACATAGCGCATCGCGACCAACCCGCTTGTATCGCAGCGTTGTAAACTTTCTTCACTGGAAAACTCTGCACGCCCTTCCCCGTGCGCAACCGCTACTGGAAGATGGGAGCCCGCCATGGATGATAAAAACAAAGAGGGAGATTGTTGAATTTTTACCAAACTAAAACGCGATTCGAATTGCTCTGACTTATTTTTTACAAATCGAGGCCACAAATCTGCCCCTGGAATGAGTTCTTTTAAAGTCGACATCATCTGGCAACCATTACATACACCCAAGCTAAAACTGTCATCGCGATGAAAAAAATCTTGAAACTGCTCGCGCAACTTCTCGTTGAATAAGATAGTTTTTGCCCAGCCCTCTCCCGCTCCCAAAACATCACCATAGGAAAAACCACCGCAAGCAACCAGGCCAGTAACATCGTTTAAACTATAACGGCCACTCAACAAGTCACTCATATGAACGTCGATGGAAGAAAATCCAGCACGATCGAAACAGGCTGCCATCTCAACGTGACTGTTAACACCCTGTTCACGCAAAATAGCAACTTTGGGTTTTGTACCCTTACTAATATATGGCGCACTTTGATTTTCTGCTTCGTGAATATCGAAGTTTAACGAAACGCTTAAGCCTGGGTCATCAGCAACAATACTTTCAAATTCTTGCTGCGCTGATTCGGGGTTGTCTCGCAGGGACTGCATGCGATAGCTCGTTTCGCTCCACATTGTTTCCAGTTGTGGGCGACTATTCGCGTAGACAATTTGCTCCTTAAATTTAAACGTTAAACTTTGGTCGGCAATAACGGAACCAAGGGTATGAATATTTTTTACCAAACCAAAATCTGCAAAAATATTTTTAACACTCTGTAATTTTTCGTTTTCAACCTGCAAAACACAGCCGAGCTCTTCACTGAAGAGCGTCGCGAGCAGGTCGTCATTCGAAGTCGCGCCCTGTAGTAATGAATCCAGTTCGATATTGAAGCCACATCGACCCGCAAAAGCCATTTCAGCCACAGTTGTAAATAACCCGCCATCGGAGCGATCGTGATAAGCGATGACAGCGGCCTCGTTCAAACATTGTTGCATTGCGCTAAAAAAACTTTTTAGTTGTTCGGCATCTTCAAGGTCCGGCGTTGTTTCACCAAGTTGGTTATACACTAGCACCAGAATGGAGCCCCCCATTCGTTTGTTTGAGTTTGCCAAATCGACAAAAAGCAAACTTGTTTCACCACGATCCGCTCTCAATTGTGGAGTTAGCGTGCGTCTCACATCAACAACTGGCGCAAAAGCAGAAATAACCACCGACATCGGTGCCGTCACCGCTTTGTCTTCATCGCTTTCTGACTGCCAAGCAGTACGCATTGACATTGAATCTTTACCAACCGGAATAGTGATTCCTAATTGCGGACACAATTCCATACCGATTGCTTCAACAGTTCGATACAGTTTTTCATCTTCTCCGTCACAACCGGCGGCACACATCCAGTTTGCGGATAACTTAATATCGCTTAATTGAGCAATTGAAACGCCAGCAATATTGGTAATTGCCTCCCCAACAGCCATTCGACCTGAGGCCGGTGCGTTGAGTAAGGCTAAAGGCGTTCGCTCTCCCATCGCCATGGCTTCACCGTGATAAGAATCGTAAGCAACGGTTGTTACCGCTGCATCAGCAACCGGTACTTGCCACGGGCCTACCATTTGATCACGAACAACTTGGCCACCAACAAAACGATCACCGATGGTAATCAAAAACTTTTTACTCGCGACACTGGGATGTCGCAACACGCGCTCAACAGCGTCGGCAACAGAAATATCACTACCGGAAAATTCGCTAGACACTCCATAAGAGCGCCGAGCTTCACGATGCATTTTTGGTGGCTTGCCAAATAAAACTGACATCGGTAAATCAATCGGCGCGTTATTAAATTCTGAATCTTCAACGACGATTTGTTTTTCTTCAGTTGACTCGCCGATAACCGCATAGGGGCAACGTTCACGCTCACAAATCGATTGGAATTGCGCGAGGTCTTCATTTCTTACCGCTAAAACATAACGCTCTTGCGACTCGTTACACCAAATTTCCAAAGGACTCATTCCCGGTTCGTCGTTGGGCACTTTGCGTAACTGAAACTTGCCGCCGCAACCACCATCTTTTACTAACTCTGGAAATGCATTCGATAAACCACCAGCACCGACATCATGAATAAAAGCAATAGGATTTTGGTTGTCTAATTGCCAACACTGATCGATTACTTCTTGGCAGCGTCTTTCCATCTCTGGGTTCTGTCTTTGCACAGACGCGAAATCTAAATCTTCGGTCGATGAACCGGAAGCCATCGACGATGCCGCGCCACCACCCAAACCAATTAACATTGCTGGGCCACCCAAAACAATCAATTGAGTACCCGCCGCGAATTCTGGTTTGTCGACATGATCAGTTTTTATATTTCCGTAACCACCAGCCAACATGATGGGTTTGTGATAACCGCGACGTTCACCGTTAAAGGTTTCTTCGAAAGTACGGAAATATCCACAGATATTGGGACGACCAAATTCATTGTTAAAAGCAGCGCCACCGATCGGACCCTCTAACATAATATCGAGAGCGCTAACGATACGGTTAGGCTTGCCGTAATCCTGTTCCCAGGGTTGGTGAAAGTTTGGAATTTGTAAATTAGAAACTGTAAAACCGGTTAAGCCAACTTTTGGTTTCGAACCGCGCCCCACCGCACCTTCGTCACGAATCTCTCCACCTGCGCCGGTACCCGACCCAGAAAAGGGGGCTATTGCGGTTGGGTGATTATGGGTTTCCACTTTCATTAATAAGTGAATAGGTTCTTGCTGATAGCGATAGGTTTTAGTCTCCGGGTCTGGATAAAAACGCCCCGCGATATTACCCGTAACGACAGCGGCGTTATCCGCATAAGCAGACAAGACATTATCACCGCCCAAGACGTTGGTGTTTTTAATCATTTGGAACAGCGATTGGCTTTGCTCTTCGCCATCAATTGTCCAGCTGGCATTAAAAATTTTATGTCGGCAATGTTCGGAGTTTGCTTGCGCAAACATCATTAGTTCTACATCAATCGGGTTGCGGTTTAAGCCTTGATAACTTTCTAGCAAATAATCAATTTCATCATCAGCCAAGGCTAAGCCGAGAGAATTATTTGCATCAATCAAAGCCTGCTTACCTTGCTCAAGAATATTAATCGCAGATGCGGGGCTCGGTGCTTCGTTCTTAAATAGAACGCTGACTTGCTCACAATCGCTGTAGACGTTCTCGACCATTCGATCATGTAGCAACCCAGAAACATTAGCGATTGTTGTATCGCTGCCATAGACTGTGTATTGAATACCACGTTCAATCCTCGCGACATCGGTCAAACCAACATTGTGAGCAATGTCCGTCGCTTTCGAAGCCCAAGGTGATATTGTTCCCGCTCGAGGAACAACGACGAGCATGTCTTGAGATTGTGAATTTGCAGGTTGGGTTTGCGCTTGCTGTTGCGGTCCGTACTCTAATAATTTTTGCAAAATACTCAGCTGTTCAGCTGTTGGTTCACTACCGTGATAAAAAATAAAATGCACGTAGTTCGCGCTCAAACCTATTATCGATTTATCTAAGGCTTGTACGGATTGCAAAAGTTTTTGACAGCGAAATTCAGAAAGTGCTGGAGCGCCATGCAGGGTCAGCATAGGAATTGTTTACCTCAAGATTCGGGATGAGACTCAATAGCTGCCGACAGAAAACAACTGAAACTATCAGCAAGCCGTCAACGGACGCAATATCAATCGAGACAAAGAAATTGCCAGCAAGGGTGCTTCCGCAGGAGTCGGCATTGTACTGGATAGCAAGCTTGTTGCCAGTACAGGCTGAAGCATATTCCATGGTTTTATTGGAATTTTTTAGAACCACCCTCGGTGGTAGACAAGCTTATTGGGAACTTAATGTTTCAAGAAATGCCTGAAAGCGGCAATAAAAACCCTTATTTGCGGTATTTACGTACTATTTCATAGATAAATAACGAATATCGATGGATATAGTTTCCTTAATAGCTGAGCTCAGCTTATTGCACTAAGCCACTGAATTTACAGGTAAAAAATGTATAAAATACAGCCGAATTGCTCATGATTACTACAGTTAGGAAGTGAAAACAAGCTAGCCCATCAAACTATTAATCTTTAAAATTACGCAACTCAAAATGCGACGATCTCTTATGCAGCTTGATTCAATTTATATGATTGATGGCGTACTTGGCCAACTCAGAAAATTTGTCCACGAGCGAGAAAAATCCGCACTGGCAGGGAAGGCCAAATGAGGTATCCACAATTTTCATTTTTGACCACAGGTCGTATGAAGCTGTATAGCAATCGCTATCGCAACGCCCTGATCCTTAAGCGTTGCAAACTCGCCTTTTTCGCTTTTTTATTGCCCATTGCTTGTTTCTCTTTGGTTAGCAGCCGCCCTCCTACTCTGCTTGAAAAAATCCAAACACAAGGTTTCTTACCCGTCATTTCTCGCAATGGCCCGACGACTTACTACGAAGGTCCCCACGGTTTAACAGGGTTTGAATACAGCCTCGCTAAAGAATTTGCAAAAGAGCTCGGCGTTGACCTCGTGATTAACGAACAAAGCAATCTCGGTGTACTGATAGATTCCGTTGGCACGCCCGAAGGCCTGATCGCCACGTCCGGATTAACAATCACCGATATGCGCAAATCTAAAGTTCGATTTAGCCGCGGTTATCTTGATGTTACGCAGCAATTACTTTATCGCCATGGTAGCGAACAACCAAAATCAATCAACGACTTAGAAAGTGACGCAAACATTTTAGTGATTGCAAACAGCGCTCAATCTGAACGTTTACGTGAATTAAAAAACGAGTTTCCGAATCTGCGCTGGCGCGAACGCAACGATCTCGAAATGATTGATTTAATCGCAAAGGTTCACAGTGGCGAAATCGATTATGCAATCGTGAATTCAAACGCCTTCGAAATAAATAAAAGTACCTACCCCTACGCAAAAGTCGCCTTTGACGTATCTTCCGGCAGAGAGCTCGCTTGGGCATTTCCTAAGCAGTCAGATTCTAGCTTATATGATGCGGCGCAAGACTTTCTCACGCGAATGGAAGCAGACGGTGGTCTGCAAAAAATTCGTGATCGCTATTACGGCAATGTGGCGCAAGTTGATTTTGGTGGTGCATTATTATTCGCGGATAGGATTGAAAGCCGCTTACCCAAGTGGGAAGCTTTTTTACAAACCGCCGGTAAAGAAAACAATATCGATTGGCGCTTATTAGCGGCAATTAGTTACCAAGAGTCTCATTGGAATTGGAAAGCAAAATCAAAAACTGGCGTGCGTGGCTTGATGATGCTGACTCAGGCAACTGCGAAAGATTTAGGCATTAAAAACCGAATCGATCCAGAACAAAGTATTTCTGGCGGAGCTCGATATTTCAGAAGTATTTTTGATCGCATCCCCGATGGCGTTCAAGGCGCCGATAGGACGTGGATGGCGTTAGCCGCATACAATATCGGCATGGGACATTTGGAAGACGCTCGAATACTCACGGAAAAGCACGGTGGCGATCCGGATAAATGGATCGATGTGAAAAACCATTTACCCTTGTTAGCGCAACGTAAGTATTTTGAAAAAACCAAACACGGCTACGCTCGTGGCTGGGAACCCGTCGCTTACGTACAAAATATTCGTCAGTTTTATAATATTTTAAGCTGGCAGCACAGCACCAAAGAACGACGCTTCGCGTCCAATAATTCTGACGCCGAATTTAGAGCGGTTTCGTCTCCCGACAAAGAGAAAAAGAACAATTCGCTATCGCTCTAAGCCCTATTACTACAAACCCCATTACTACAAGCCCTATTCCCGCAAACCTTATCGGCAAAGTTAAATTAGGGTTTTGTTTTTTTCTTTTTATCCTGTCGTCGCCGACTAAAAAAATCTGACATTAATTGACCTGCCCGCTCGGCGCAAACGCCTACTTGATACGCCACACGATGATTAAACCATTCCGCGTCCAATAATTTAATTTGACTTACAACACACCCTGCTTTGGGTTCCGGTGTAGCGATGACCAAGCGCGCGATCCTGCTATGGATGATCGCACCAACGCACATTGAACAAGGTTCGACGGTCACATACATCGTGCAGTCGACCAAGCGGTAATTGCCGATTTTTTTTGCCGCATTTCGAATCGCAGATATTTCAGCGTGATGAGTAGGATCAACACAAGTAATTGGTTGATTCCAACCTTCACTCACTAGCTTGTTGTTAGCGTCAACAATCAAAGCGCCGACAGGAACCTCTCCTTGTCGTCCGGCTTTTTCGGCGAGTACCAAGGCTTTTTGCATCCAACTTACATCTCGCTCTCCTTGCTCGTTCGAGATGCAATCGTCTTTAGAATCCAAAGTCATTTGTAGTTCCATTTTCGTCTTTTGAATTTGCTAATCATTTCACAAACACCTATTATTGCGTGAATTTTTTTCAGCTTTATCATGAATTAATCTCAAGCGAAATTACCAATCTGGTTATCTTAACGGATTGTATTAAGCGCCGAATTTATAGAAAGCACAGTAGAAATTTAGAGGAGCTTATGCCACAAATTACTTACATTACTACCGATGGCGGACAGTATGACGTCGATGTACCCGAAGGCAATACCGTCATGGAAGGCGCTATCGATAATATGATAGACGGCATTTTGGCAGAATGCGGCGGATCCTGCACCTGCGCCACCTGCCATGTCTACGTTGATGATGCATGGGCAAACAAAGTGGGTGAACCTGGAGAGTTTGAAAAAGATTTACTGGAAATGGTTATCGATCCTTCTCCAAACAGCAGACTGTCTTGCCAAATAAAAGTGAGTAAAGAGCTTGATGGCCTTGTCGTAAAAATTCCTAAATCACAATTTTAAAGTTTGTCTATCTTACTGATTTTTTTTCGGGTAGCTAAATTTTAAAACACTCATTAAGAGAAACGGATAATAACAATGAATAAAAAATACCATTTACGCGCCCGATCAAACTCATCGAGAAAATGTTCCTTTTTATTGTTTGTTTGCTTAAGTAGTTTTTTATTCAGCTCACTTCTTTCCGCACAACCAGTATCGGACGCCTCCATGACAACGACCGAAGAAAATATCACTACTGAATTTGCTTTTGAGATCAAAGCTAAAATTGACGGGAGATTGATTAACGGTCCAGGTGTTGGTGGTACCCGCCAAGCAATTCCCATTACCGGCGGTACCGTGACAGGATCTAAGATCAACGGCACCGTTATTCCTGGCGGTGCAGATTATCAATTGATCCGCGACGACGGTGTTATCGAGATAAAAGCCATCTACATGGTAAAAACCGATGACGACGTAATCATTAATGTCGTCAATAGTGGCTTAGTCGGTTCCGCTACCAGCACTGGCAGGGTTGTGCGCGCAATACCTAAATTTACCGCGCCAACAGGCAAATATGACTGGCTCAACAAATCCTTGTTTGTCAGCTCTATTGCTGTCAATCCCAAAGAACCCGGTTTCGTGACCATTCGTGTTTATAAAATTTTGTAAGTCTATGCAGCGATGTTGACCGGGGCCTCTATACCCGAATTAACATTGCTGAGTGGAGATAAGTAATCCGAGAAAACACGCGCAATCAAGCTCATCCCACAATCTAGTTCGGTAAGTTAAGCTAAGCCAATTGACAAAACCCAGGCGCTACCGGTACCTTAGCCGGCTGAGATTTGTTGGGATTTTTGCTAAACCTGGAAGGCGCAACCAATCAGTCACGTTCATTTTTCACCTTTAAGGGCCTAATGTAACGAGTGATGACCTGAATAGTGTTACTTCTCAGTGCAACAATTACCATTCCTGAACTCAACACCTTATCGTAGCCTTTGAATTCAAGATTCCAAACCGAGTCATTTCAGGGACACCTATAAACCATTTTTGATGGCTGAGTGATATACGCGATCAATCGAAATTATCGACATCTTTTACTAAAGAATTAACTTATTTCTTTAATCTTTTCATACAACAATCTGGAGCACATCGTGAAACAAGCAACCCAGTTTTATATTAACGGCGAATGGGTCGACCCTATCGAGCCACGTCAAATTGAAGTCATCAATCCTGCCACTGAAGAAGCTGTTGCTGTCATTTCTATGGCCAGTGTGGCGGATGTTAACAATGCAGTAGCGGCGGCGAAGGCTGCCTTCCCAAGCTTTTCTCAAACGACTCGTGAAGAACGTTTAGCCTTGCTAACTAAGTTAGCGGAAGTTTATAAAGAGCGTTACAACGACATGGCGGAAGCCATCACCCTTGAAATGGGTGCACCCAATATGTTGTCACAAAAAGCGCAAGCAGCAACGGGCTTAGGTCATATCGCTACTGCTGCAGAAATCTTAAAGACCTATGAATTCGAAGAAGACCTAGGCACAACTCACGTCTTTAAAGAACCCATCGGTGTGTGTGGATTTATTACACCCTGGAATTGGCCGATCAACCAGATCATGTGTAAAGTCGCGCCAGCCCTTGCGACGGGTTGCACCATTGTTCTAAAACCCAGCCAAGTGGCACCTCTAGATGCCTATTTATTAGCAGAGATGATTGATGCTGCAGGTTATCCGCCAGGCGTTTTCAACTTGGTCAATGGTGCGGGTCCACAAGTGGGCGAATGGCTATCGACTCATGAAGACGTCGACATGGTCTCATTAACGGGCTCTACCTATGCGGGTACGCAGGTTGCGAAATATGCGGCTGATACAATCAAACGCGTTTCGCTTGAGCTTGGCGGTAAATCTGCAAACATCCTCTTAGACGATGCGGATTTGCAACGTGCGGTAAAAATCAGTGTGATGGGCTGCTTCGGCAACACAGGGCAATCCTGTAATGCACCAACTCGCTTATTAGTACCAGCAGACAAGCACGACGAAATTGTTGAATTGGCTAAAGCAGTGACTGAAAAAATTGTTGTCGGCGCGCCTGACGATCCTGCAACAACGATTGGACCTCAAGCGAACAAAAAGCAATGGACTACTGTGCAAAAACTTATTCAGCAAGCTATTGATGAAGGCAGTGAATGTGTCATTGGTGGTGTTGGAAAACCAGAAGGTCTTGATGTCGGCTTTTATAGCAAACCAACTATCTTTGCGAACGTAAAAAACAGTGACACAATCGCACAAGAAGAAGTATTTGGTCCCGTGTTATCAATCATCCCTTACAAAGATGAAGCAGACGCAATCGCGATCGCTAACGATAGCATTTATGGTTTATCTGGATATGTTCAATCTGGTGATCTAGATCGCGCCCGCCGGGTCGCTTCTAAAATGAGAACCGGTATGGTTCACATCAACGGTGCACCAACAGATATCAATGCGCCTTTCGGTGGTTACAAGCAATCAGGAAATGGTCGCGAATGGGGGGCTCATGGTTTTGACGAGTTCTTAGAAATCAAAGCCGTTATGGGGTACGACGTTAAACAGAAGTAATGTCATTTTTTTGGCTTTTGTTTACACAACAAAAAAACCGCAGCATAGTCTGCGGTTTTTTTGTCACCTAATTTTTATATATATTTTTTAATTTTATTATCAACGACAATCGCCGCCATTTGAAATTGAATATAAATTTTCGTATCTATAAACACGCCCTGTTATTATTACTTTCAGTCGCGAAATTTTTAACCCTCTCTCCTCAGCGTTATTAAAAAAACTTTTTTGTTAATTCTTTCACAAATTCTCGTTTTTTCTTGCCTCTCCGTCTATACCTTTAGATAAGACTAAATTATTAGCTTCTTATCACCTTATTTGCTAGAGCTATGGAAGGGCGATGACTGTATTAACGAGTAAATCTATTCGTCCAAGGGCTTTCTCTTACCTTATTGCCCTTGTGTTGTCTATCGCCTCAATGTCTACCATTGCAGACGGCTGTAAAAAAGAAATAAAACGTAAAAACATTATCGGTAATGCATTATTCACCACCCTGTTTCGGTCTATCAATGGCAAATTAAATAGTTGGGAAGATCTGCGAGAGAGCTTAACTTATGGTGCCGGAGCAGGTTATCTTTTTTACAAATCGCGAGAAATGATTGGTAACGGTGATGAAAGCCGAGGCCTGGCAACGGCTTATCTAGCTTCCAGTGTCACCGAGAACGTAACCTTAGGTCATCACCCTTTATCTCATCTTCGTTACGGCGTAGGCCCAATGGAAGTAAGATGGGCAACACCTTTCGCCCCCTACTCCGAAAATAAATTTAATTTTTCGATCAATGCTTTCGATGCTTTTGGTGCTCTCTCAGCGGCGGTGAGTGGAAAAGCGAAAGATTTTAAACTGAAAAATGGCATCCTAACGGCAACCGATAACAGTTTGGTTGGAGATGGCTTCCATGCCTTAGCGCGAGAAAAAACCGTTATTACTCGTCAGGGTAATCAAAGCGACCAAGGCTTATGGCATCACGAATTAATCCATACCACACAGTACATTCAGTTTAGTAGTTTCGGCTCAACCAACCTAAACATCTTGGGCTTAAATGATTCACTTTTACCGAATGACTTGCTTTCCAACAGCAGTAATACGATGAGTGTGCGAATTGAATGGTTTAATGCTTTGATCAACGCGATTGATCAAAATAGAGATTACGAAGATCGCTGGATGGAAATCGAAGCCGCAAAATTCGGCCAGGACTCGTCACCGCTTCATGACGACGATGGATCGTGTAGCGCGCAATTAAGTTTTCAATTCCAACTCTAATTTTATAAAACCACTCCCTCACAGGTACCCCCTCAGCAACACCAGCCTTGTTGCGATAAACCGTCATAGTCGCTAGCATTAGCGCTAAATTAATTTGAACTGGAAGTATCACAGTGAGCGACTCAATAGTTGGTGTAGTGATAGCAGGCGGTAAAGGCCTACGTATGGGTGGCTGCGAAAAAACCCTACTGAAAATAAATGACAAAGCCATCTTAAGCTACATCGCCGATACGGCATCTCCACAACTAGATAAATTTTTATTAAACAGTAATAGTGATCCCGACATTTTTTCAGACTTTCAGATCGATATTAT
Organism: Aurantivibrio infirmus; assembly: GCF_054767315.1. Lineage (NCBI taxonomy): Bacteria > Pseudomonadati > Pseudomonadota > Gammaproteobacteria > Cellvibrionales > Cellvibrionaceae > Aurantivibrio > Aurantivibrio infirmus. The sequence continues at coordinate 133,131 of NZ_BAAFSK010000007.1, read as the reverse complement.
TAGAGATAAACCCAATATCGCCGCGACCCCGCTCTTAGGAATTTATTCAACGCTGGACTGGCTAAATCAAAACAATATCACTTACGATTGGCTAATGAGCTTCCCGGGCGACTGCCCTTTTTTCCCAGAGGATATCGTCGCTCGTTTACGGGCGCAGTTACACGTCGAACCAAAGGCAGAAATCTGCAGCGTACTTCACAACCAACAAATCCAACCCTTATTTTCGTTGTGGTCACCAAGTATCGTCAAACCACTAAAAAAATATATTGAAGCAGGTAGCTACAGCATCCAAGGATTTATAAAATCCCGCCCACACTCAACGTTAAAATTAAGTGATAGCGAATTTAATGGGGGTAGTTCTGGTATTCAGAAAAAAAACTGGGAAAATTATTTTATTAACATCAATACTATTGAGGAATTGAAAAATGCGCAGAGCTAAAGTCTGCACCGTTTGCTATTAATTATTCAACATTGCATTCACACAGGCTCGCTCATTTTTACAAATATTGTTCGCATGCATTCGCCGCACAGGCTCTGGAACACTGTTATCGAATTCATTCCAGCCTTTTTCACGGCGCAAAGCAGCGAACTCTTCATAAAGTTTGCGCCCACGTCGTTTCGCCTGGTCAAGAAGCTCACTATTTTTTTCAATATTATATTTTTGAATCGTCCTAGCGATCTCCATTCCAGCATCACTTTCACCACGAGCGATCCGCACGTGGGCGTAAGCCAACCCTTCGATAAGCTCCTCGCGCAGCGTTTCATCATCACCAAGGAGCTTTGCTTCTTGAGCGTTTCTTAAATGCTGCGACCCCAATTGAAAAAGCTCAGGTATCGAACCAGCAACAACCGCCTGCCGACGTAAAAAATATACCGACGTATCAGAGTTAGAATTAATGCGTGCTTTTTTTATTAAAATATCTAAGGCCTTCAAGTCCCCTTGCTGGCCCATGTTAGCAAGTGTTTTGATATCATAAGCCTCGTAATCTGAAGCCAAAGGATCAGCCACTTCGACGAACTGCCCAGTTCTCTCTCGCCAATTTGAAACTAAGGCTGATTCCTCTGCTGTAAAAACACTGACACCACTACCACCACGGCGCACAATGTCATCTCGCATCGCCACCATTGCTGTCCACTGCTCAAAAACCCTATCCTCTTTTGAGTCAGACAAGTCATTTGAAGTTACATTCCGTTCTTCTCTCTGAATAGGAATATCTTGAAGCTGATCGTACTCACCAATTTCAACGGGTATAGCTAAGTCCTCATCACTGGCCGATACTCGAGCAGGGTACTCAATGGGGAATAAAAGAAACTTTGTCGATATCCCTACAATAGCCAGCATTACAATAAAAGACAGTGTTTTAAATTTCACAAATACACTCTCCGGGTTACGTGAAGTCTATTAGACTTAAACATTAGTTGGCGCTCTACAAGCCGCTTCCTCTAACTCATCGTCTTCAGGGTCGAATCCGTATTGCTCCAATATATTTTGATACAGGCTCTTACCTGGGTCGCCCATTATACTCAAAGTTACCTGTTGGCCCGAATTAAACGGGGCTAAAGCTGTGAGCGATATAACAAAACCAGCTGCCCTTTCATAACTCACTCTTCCACCAAACTGCTCTTGCGTAGCTTTCGCGATATCGCGATAAGCGGCCTGCGATCCTAAGCCATCGCTGGGGCCACACACCTCCCAAAAAACTAAGGTGAGTCGCAATAATGAGTTTAGCCAAACCTGATACGGGATCAGAACACGGTCCCAGCTCGCTATCAATGAGATCTACGTCCGCAAAAATATTCTTTTGATCTAAACTTTCTGTAATTCGAAAAACACTTGCTGTTCCGTGAACCTCGTTATTTCATTGAAACTTAAAAGGTCAGGATTATCTATTTTCTCCCCACAAAGCTTTGTCAACGTCAAGGATGATTCATGGGCAGGAAATTTTATTTTTTATTATCTCATCAAATTTTTATTGTTTTATAAACTGAAAAACCTTCAATTTATATATTTAAATTTTAACTTTTTTCATAAAACATTGAGGTCCTACCGCCATCCACAACCAAGTCATGTGAATTTACAAAACGCCCTTCGTCACTCGCGAGGTACAAGGCGCCATAGGCAATATCATTCGCCACTCCAGAACTAGGAAGTGGTGTGGCTTTGGCTAGATTCGACTCTAACTTTGCCATTTTTTCTGCGTTCTCTTTTTCACTTAAGGTATTCGCGCGTGCTGATCCGCCCCAAAAAATTGGCGTTGCGATAGCACCAGGAGAAATACAATTAACACGAATATTAAATTGGCCCAACTCGACACCAGCTAGTTTCGTGTAATGCGTAACACCCGCTTTCGCAGCCGAATAAATAGTCCCACCTTGGCCATAGCGAATTGCCGCTACACTTGCATTATTGATAATCGAACCGCCGCCATTATTTTTCAAATGCGGAATAGCGTGTTTCATGCCCAGCACAACACTGCCTAACAGTAATTGCATGCCGTATGTAAAATCGTCTTGAGTAACGGTGTCTAAACCGCCTTGAGTTGAACCACCTGCATTGTTAAACAAAATATCGAGTTTACCGAAATGCGAAACGGCAAAATCAATAACAGCCTTGATATCATCTTCAATCATGACATCAGCTCTTTTATAAACGACGTTATTGCCTAGTTGTTTTGCCAGCGCCTCTCCTTTTTCAACTGAACGTCCCGCAATAACCACCTTGCAGCCCTCTTTAGCAAATACCTCGGCAGTTGCTGCGCCAATACCACTGGTTCCACCGGTTATCACGGCTACTTTATTTTCTAAACGTAAAGTCATTGTTATCCTCTCTTTTACATTAAAAGTTCAGCTAGTCTTTATTATCAACACCCCATTGATAAAGGATTTTTTTATTAACGCCGGTTATTTCGGCAACAAGATTGGACGCTTGTTTAAGTGATAATTCTTTCAACAAAATTCTCATCATTCGTTCAATTTCAAGATCGATAACTTGCCTAACCGGGACATCGTATCCGTGCAGTAACAATACAATTTCGCCCTTGCATTGATTTGCATCGTTTTTAATAAATTCTAGAATCGAGCTTACGCTCCCTGCCTTAATGGTTTCGAAGGTCTTAGTGATTTCTCGGGCCATCACCAACTCTCTATCACCGCCAATTTCAGTCTGTAGATCTTCTAAGAACGCGATCAGCCGATGTGGAGCTTCATAAAATAATAAAGTGCGAGGTTCTTTTTTTAGTTCAGCAAAACGTTTACGCCGCTGCGTTGATTTAGCCGGGAGAAACCCTTCGAAAATAAACTTGTCTGAGGGTAGACCGGCTGCAGAAAGCGCAGCAACCATAGCGCTAGCACCAGGGATCGGTACGACGCGAATGTTGGCCTGGTGTGCAGCACGAACCAAACGATAGCCTGGATCAGACACTAAAGGCGTACCAGCGTCAGAAATTAACGCAATATTTTGCCCTGCGATGAGCTTGGCAATGAGCGATTCTGTGATTTGGGTTTCATTGTGATCATGGTAAGCGAGCATAGGCGTGGAAATGTGAAAAGCCTCCAGCAATGGCTTACTATGGCGCGTATCCTCAGCAGCGATCAGGTCTACCTGTTGTAGAGTTTCTACTGCTCGGGGTACCATATCGCCCCGATTACCAATAGGCGTCGCAACCACGTAAAGTACCGCGTTATGCCCTGTAACACCTTGATTTTTCATCAATATTTGCCAACGTTTTAACGTTTGGTGAAATGCCTAAACAGCATTGAATTGTTTGTACGAGAATTGCCGTATGTTGAGTATTTTTAGCGCCGATTACTGTCGATTAATTTGTTTTACACCTTATATGAGACTTATCGGCAGTATTGTTTTACTCAGCTTATTTTTATCTGCTTGTGAGACCTCGACTCAAGGTAGCGATGGCGATCAGCCCGTCGTAGACCGCGCTACTACCGAAAAAGTACGTGAACTCCTGTCACAGGCCCAGAGTAGTGATTCTCCCGAACGCGATGCCTTCTATCTCGAAGCGGCGCAAATTTTGGCAAGTTTGAACGAAGATGACTGGGCCAGAAACCTACTTGCATCAATCGATGCTGGAATTTTATTCAATGACGATTTTGTCGCCTATACCTTGCTATTCAGTCGATTAGCGCTCGACGATAACGCGTATTTCTTAGCGCAGCGCATTCTAACCAACCCGCGGATAGAACAACAGTGGGATGTTCTCCCAGTCGAGTTTGGGCAGATACTAAGACAAAGGCGTGCGGAGTTATTCGCGGTTTTAGGTGAATCAACTAATAGTGTCAGCGAACGTATTTCGTTAAATTCTCTTTTATTCAGTGATGAAGAACGGGCCGCAAACCAAGACGCCATATGGCAAAGCTTAAAGTCTATTCCTGACACAGAATTAAGGCGTCTCAGCGACGAGGAAACCGACCTTATCCTAAAAGGTTGGTATAGTCTGGCCGCCGCGAGCAAAAATGATGAAGCGGATATCGAACAACAACAAGCCAATATTGATCGCTGGACTTCAGAATGGCCGACTCATCCAGCCGCATTACACCTACCGAGTGATTTACAACTACTGAGACAGTTGGTAGCGGAACAACCAAGACAAGTTGCTTTGCTACTTCCCCTAAGTGGCGGTTTGGAACGATCAGGCAAGGCAGTACGTGATGGCTTTTTCGCAGCCTACTACCAAGCCAAGAAGCGCGGCAGCCAAACCCCCGAGATTCGTGTCTTCGATACTTATCAGCAAGACGTCAACACCATTTATGATTTAGCTGTCGCCGATGGCGCGGACATGGTAGTCGGTCCTTTGGTACCTAGCGCTGTTGATGAGCTGAGTTTCCGTCCTGATTTACCGGTGACGACACTCGCATTAAATTACACTGATCAACAATTTGGCTATCCGGAAAATTTATTCCAATACACCTTAGCTTTTGAAGACGAAGCTCGACAAGTTGCTGAACGGGCTTGGATTGAAGGCCATCGCTACGCAATGGTACTGATTCCGCAAACAGAAGTTGGCGAAAAACATGCGCTCGCCTTTGCGAAAAAATGGCAGGAACTGGGTGGCGTCATCGTTGCGCAAAGTTATTTTGCCGACCAAACCGATTATCCCGACGTTATTAAGGGCTCTTTACTCGTTGATGACAGCGAAGACCGCGCGCAACAACTGTCGCGCTTGTTTGGCACCCAAGTAGAATTTGAAGCCCGCCGCCGCCAGGATGTGGATTTTGTCTTTATGTATGCAGAACCAAAAGATGCAATTCAATTAAAACCGATGATGAATTTACAAAATGCCGGCGACATTCCTATTTATTCCACCAGTAAAATTTATTCTGGCGAAACCAACAGTCGAACAAATCGCGACTTAAACGGCATTCGTTTTAATACCATACCCTGGGTGTTTGATAACCAAAGCCCAGAAAAGACCGCCATCGCAAAATACGCCAACCCCAATGCAGACTACGGTAAATTGTACGCCCTGGGTGTCGACGCTTATCGACTTTACCCTCGTTTAAAACAATTAGAGCAAGTAGAAGGAACTCGTTTTTACGGCAGCACCGGCGCCCTGCGTCTTGCCCTCGACAGAAAAATTGCCAGGGAACAAATATGGGCGCAAATTGTTGACGGCGTAGCAATCCCATTGCCTTCGGTCGTTTCCGAAGTTTATGTGGAATAAAATTTTTGGCATAGCAACTGCGAATAAAAAAAATGGCGCCGCGATAGATCTCAATATTGGCGACAAAGGTGAGTTAGCAGCGCAAGCGTTTTTAGTTCGTCAAGGCCTAACATTACTGGAAAAAAATTACCGTTGTAAACGGGGCGAACTCGACTTGATCATGCAAGACCAAGAACATTGTGTATTTGTCGAAGTCCGCCTTAGAAAAAACTCCGCCTTTGGCAGCCCAGCGGAAACCGTTACTTACTCTAAACAACAAAAACTTATCGCTGCTGCACAACATTATCTGGCTGCGAAAGAATTGTCAGAAAAAGTCGTGTGTCGATTTGATGTTGTGAGTATTATTGGGGACTTGAATCGAAATAAAAATGAGTTAACTATTGATTGGCTCAGAAATGCATTTTCGGCATAGGCATGTCTTTAATTCGCGGTTCAATTAACTAAACGGCAACGCCAAACTGTATAACGTAAATTGTTCCGCATAGAATCCTTAAATAAAACTTACCAGCGCGAATTATTCTCCTAATTTCTCTCTTTGAAATTATTAACTTGATGTACTGATTATTATGCAACAAAGAATTATCGATACCATTCACCAAAGTATTGAAACCAAAATGCAGGCGGGGGAAGTACTTACTCCGCTTATAGCCGATGCAAGTCAGCTTATGGTGAATCGCTTGCTCGAGGGGAAAAAAATTCTCGTAGCTGGTAACGGCACCTCCGCCGCTCTAGGCCAAGTATTCGTTTCTAACTTGATGAATCGCTTAAGCCACGAACGTCCCAGCCTACCAGCGCTTAACATTGCCGCTGACGGAGCCTGCTTAACCGCTATTTCTGCCGATACGACATTTAATGATGTTTTTGCCAAACAGATCCGCGCGCTCGGCCAAGCCGGTGATTTATTATTGCTGCTCTCAAGTGATGGCAATGGCAATAACTTGGTACAAGCCGTGTCGGCGGCTCACGATCGAGAAATGACGGTAATTGCTTTAACCAGCACCCAGGTTGGTGAATTTTCTCGCCTACTGGATATCAACGATATGGAACTTCGCGTACCATCGCCATCTAATATCCATACGCACGAAGTTCATTTATTAACTATTTTTTGTCTTTGCGATTTAATCGATTTTCAGCTTTTTGGAGCACAGGAAACACTATGAAAAAAATTATCGCTTTATTGTCAGTGGCAACTATCTGCTTGCTCGCTAACGGATGTGCAAAAGTCGTTGGCGTCACTACCAGTGAACCGATCGATCTAGACCCAAATCGACGCACCTTTGGTACCGTAATAGATGACTCTCAATTGGAAACCATTGCGGCGGTCAATATTGACAAAACTCACCCCGACTTAAAATCTGCGCCGATCAGCGTGACGAGCTACAACCGGGTGATTTTATTAACTGGGCAGGTTAGAAATAACGAACTTCGAGACATGGCTTCGAAGGCTGTTTCAAACATGGAACAAGTGCGCCAAGTTCACAACGAACTCAGTATTCAAGCACCCATTTCATTTTTGGGTGACACCAACGATGCGTGGCTGACCACGAAGATCAAATCAAAATTCGCGTTTAACAAAGAAGTCCGCGCGAACCGAATGAAGGTCGTCACTGAGAACGGTGTTGTTTACTTGATGGGTTTAGTTCCGCGTTCAGAAGCTGAAAAAGCATCAGACATTGCAAGACGCACTTCTGGTGTGCAAAAAGTCGTTCTCGCAGTTGAATATACAGATTAATAAAACTTGCCACGAGATCTTTGGAAAAATGCCCGCCTCTTTATGAAGCTGGCATTTTTACTGTTTAAAGATAACCAGTGCACTTTTTTGCTAAAGCTTCAATATCATCCCAACGGGAAGCACGAATAAGATCTCCCGGTACCATCCAAGACCCGCCCACGCAAATTACATTTGGCAAATCAAGGTAAGACTGCAGGTTATGCAGGTTCACGCCACCGGTAGGACAAAACTTTACCCCCGCAAACGGTGACGCTAAAGATTTTAACAGCGGTATGCCACCGACAGCTTCCGCTGGAAACAATTTAAAATGCCGCAAACCTTTTTCCAAACCCTGTAAAATTTCCGAAGGCGTCGCAACGCCCGGTAAAAAATCGATATTATTAATTTTTGCACTATCTATTAATAAATCTGTCATTCCGGGACTTACTGCAAATCGAGCACCTGCTTTTGCGACAGCTTCCATATCTAAGGGGTTTACTATCGTTCCCGCTGCTACTGTAAAAGTCGGCAATGCTTCTACTACCGCCTGAATTGCGTCAACCGCAGCAGGTGTTCTTAAGGTAATTTCAACGCCTAGCAAACCGCCGGATTGCAGCGCTTGAGAAACCTTTATGGCTTCTTCCGCAGAATTTACTGTTAACACGGGTAAAATTCTCAAGCGCGTGAGCAAATCAGTGAAACTGTCCAATTGTCGCTTCCTCGATGATACTTATTTATGGGTATATGTGATTTGAAAATAATTACTTATCGCAATACGCTAGCGCCATCTTTTGCGTTGCCAACAAGTTCGCGAAAGCCCGCGAATAAATTCCTGCCTAAGGTGTCGTTACGTTGACGATACTCTGCACATTCTCTGGTTTGCCAAACTTGCGAATCAACTTCAACATTCAACATGCCTTTATCCGCGTCAAGCACGACTAGATCACCGTTTTTTAATTTAGCTATCGGGCCTCGATCTAAAGCCTCCGGCGATAAATGAATTGCCGACGGTACTTTCCCAGAAGCGCCTGACATTCTGCCGTCAGTTATTAAGGCAATTTTAAATCCGCGATCTTGTAACACGCCCAAATACGGCGTTAGCTGATGCAACTCAGGCATACCATTAGCCATCGGGCCTTGAAAACGTACCACAGCCACAAAGTCTTTATCCAATTTACCTTTTTCGAAATCAGCTTTAAGTTCTTCTTGGCTGTGAAAAATAATACAAGGCGCTGCTATTTTTCTGTGTTCTGGCTTGACGGCAGATATCTTAATCACGCTTTCACCCAAGTTGCCGCGCAACAGTCGTATACCACCTTCTTTATCAAAAGGATTTGTCGCACTTCTTAAAATGTCAGGGGATCCCGATTCATCAACTTTTTTTATGCGATTTACTATTGCATTACTAGCATCAGCTAGCTCTGGCTTAAATTCGCAATGCTCTAAGCCTTCCCCCATTAAACTTGTCACGTTTTCATTTAACAAACCGGCACTTCGTAATTCACGCATTAGAAATGCCATGCCACCGGCTTTCTGAAAATCATTTACGTCACCGTTCCCATTGGGATACACACGAACCAATAAAGGTGTAGATTTCGACAAGGTATCGAAATCCTGCCAAGTGATCTTTATTCCAGCCGCGCTGGCAATAGCAATTAAATGCAAGGTGTGATTTGTAGAACCTCCAGTCGCGAGCAAACCAACCAATGCATTGACGATGGATTCTTCAGTTATCACTTTAGTTAGCGGTGCAAAATTTTGGGAGGTGTCTGCCGCTTTTATTACTCGTTGCACAGTTTCTTTTGTCAGGGGATCTCGCAGGGGGTCATCTGGGTTGATAAACGAAGCGCCGGGAAGTTGCACGCCTAACATTTCGACGATAACTTGATTACTGTTTGCAGTACCATAAAAAGTACAGGTGCCAGGGGAATGGTAAGACGCCGATTCGGCTGCTAGCAATTGATCTTTATCTGCTTTACCTTCGGCGTATTTTTGTCTAACACTGGCTTTCTCTTGATTTGAAATTCCCGAAGGCATCGGCCCCGCCGCAATAAAACCCGCAGGCAAATGACCAAATTCCAAAGCGCCGATGAGCATACCTGGAACAATTTTATCGCACACCCCTAAACATAAAATCCCGTCGAATAAGTTATGACTCAAACTCATCGCCGTTGCCATCGCAATTAAATCACGACTAAATAAACTCATTTCCATGCCCGCTTGGCCTTGTGTCACACCATCACACATTGCCGGAACGCCACCAGCTATTTGCGCGGTGGAGCCCATTTCACGAGCGAAGCTTTTAATAAGCTCGGGATAACGACCAAAAGGTTGATGAGCTGACAACATATCGTTATAGGCCGTTATAATTCCCAAGTTTGCACTTTGCATTAAGCGAATACTTTGCTTATCGCTTTCACCGCAGGCGGCGAAACCGTGAGCCAAGTTTCCGCAAGATAAACGCTGCTTTGGTGGCGACTCGTTTCGAGTCCGTTGCATTCTCGCTAAATAACGTTGGCGAGTTGGCTGACTTCGACGACGAATTTTTTCAGTCACTGCTTCCACAGTGGAATTAAGGCCCATTACTCATCCCTCTCGAAAGAATTTAAAATTTTGATCAATGCGAAATTGCATTCAATATAAATACCCGAATCAACATATTAGTTAAGCTCGTCGGCGTAATAAATGAAGACGTTTTTTGAACCATGTAAAAATGCCCTGATAGGCAGCTCTTCAATTGGACCTAGCTTAATCGCGCTTTGCAGAACTGCCCACTTTTCTGAGCCAACAATATGCAGAAAAATTTTATTTGCCGCTGACAAGTAAGATAGCGTCAAGGTCATACGATCATGTGGCGCGCTTGGCGGTGTAATTGCACAACAATACATTTGATTGCCAAGATCTAATGCGTTTTTTAAGTTTGAGGCTGCGGGAAAAAAGGAAGCCGTGTGGCCATCGTTTCCCATGCCTAACACCACAACATCTAAAGGAAAGGGCAGCTTCTTTAACAGCTGGTCGATTTCTTTCTCCGCTTGGAACGGTGTTGCAGAATTTGTTTTCAACGGCAGGAATTTTGCTTTCTTTGCCAAATTTTGAATAAGAAATTCTTTGATCAGTACAGCATTCGAATCAGGGTGCGGTTCGTCAACCCAACGTTCATCAACCAAGGTGACGGTAATTTTATCCCAGGGCAACTCTTGCTTCGATAAACTACGCAGCAAAGCTTTTGGAGTTGAGCCTCCAGACAAAGCAAGCGTCGCTTCACCTTTGTTTTCTACTGCTTGCTTAAGTTGCGCCGCTATTTTTACTGCTAAAGAATCAGCAAGTTTATTGTTACTTTTGAATTCAACAATATCCCAAGTCATTTACAAGTAAACTCACTCATTCCAATTGCGACCATCTTTTGCGACTAAGGCAATACTCGCGGAAGGCCCCCAACTACCGGCGGTATAGGGTACGACCTTGGTGCTGTTTTTTTGCCAGCCATCAATAATCCCGTCTACCCACTCCCAGGCGGCCTCGACTTGATCAGCTCGCATAAACAAGGTTGAGTTTGAACGTATCACGTCATAGAGCAGACGTTCGTAAGCATCGGGGACTCGTCGATTCACAAAAGCCTCTGACAATGCAACATCTAACACGACCGGACGCAAGGGCATCGTATCGTCAAGACCGGGTACCTTATTCAGCAAATGTAAACGTATTCCTTCTTCTGGCTGCAAACGTATCACTAACTGATTGGGCATTCCGCCCGTCATTTTTTCACCAAAAATTGAGTGGGGAACTTCATTGAATTGAATAACGATTTCGGAGAAACGTTTTGGCATGCGTTTTCCGGTACGCAAATAAAACGGTACCCCCGCCCAGCGCCAATTGTTTATCTCTGCCTTTAACGCAACAAATGTTTCAGTATTTGTTTCTGCCTTTGCGCCTTCTTCATCACAATAACCTACCACCGGCTCTCCATTAACTGCGCCGGAAGTGTATAGGCCACGTACGGAGTTTTCATTTACTTCGCTATCGACCATCGGTTTTAAACTTTTTAATACCTTCAATTTTTCTTCGTGCACTGCGGTGGGATCTAATTTTGCAGGAGGTTCCATCGCGACCAAACACAACAATTGTAATAAATGGTTCTGTACCATATCCCGTAAAGCACCGGCTTCGTCATAAAACTCCCAACGCCCTTCCACACCGACGGTTTCTGCGACGGTAATTTGTACATGATCGATGTAATTGGTATTCCAAAGCGGTTCGAATAAGGCATTGGCAAAACGCATTGCTAACAAATTTTGGACAGTTTCTTTACCAAGATAATGATCGATTCGATAGACTTGCTCTTCATTAAATATTGAAGTGAGGCTGTTATTGATTTCGAGAAAGCTTTGACGGTTATCACCAAGCGGCTTTTCAACCACGATACGAGTATTGCTTCGCACCAAGCCAACTGCTTTAAGTGCTTCGCAAATTGGAGCAAAAATCGAAGGCGGGGTCGCCAGATAAACAATTAGATCTTTAGCGTCATCGTTAAATAGATTACGTTTTAACGCTTCGTACTGATCGGCGCAGGTAGCATCAACTGAAAAGTAATGAAGCCGGTCTGAAAAGCGCTGCCAAGTCTCTTCTTTTAACAACTCTGCGCCAACGCTGGGTGACAGGCGACGTTTTACTTTATCGCAAAACAACTCCCTATTCAGTTCAGTCCGAGCAATACCGACTATTTGGCATTCATTGTGCAAAGTATCCGCTAAATCCAAATGATAAAGTGCGGGATAAAGTTTCCGGTAGGCTAGATCCCCCTCGCCACCAATGATTAAAATGTCACACTTCATACTTTGCTCCGCAACTGTGCGCCTTATGCCCCAATCTTGTTCCGCGAAGTATCGCGGTTTAGCATGCTTACTGTCAAAGCTTGCAAGCGATTTGCTTTGTTTTTTGACATACCGAGATAAAACTTAATCAAAACAAGTTACTATGCCCATTTTATGTCTACAAATATTCGCTTTTTTGCTTATCATTTCCTACGGAATCAACCTTGAATTGAACAATCATGACGAAAGTAAGTAACGCGAAGCAATTATCATGCAAGTGTAGTAGATCTATTTTTTAAACCTGGAGAAGTTTATGCAAATCGATAACCACCAAGAATTAAAAGCCTGTGTCGATATGCTTGGCAGAATCCTTGGCGACACCATGTTGCATGCGGGGAGCAAATCCGTAGTTGACGAAATAGAACATATCCGCCTGCTAGCAAAAGCCTCTAGGGAAAGCGAACCAAGCAAGCGGGATGAGCTTTTTAGTTATCTGGAAGGCCTATCTCCGGAACGTTTGTTAATTATCGCGCGCGCCTTTAATCAATTTCTAAACCTAGCCAATATTTCAGAACAATTTTACAGCACACGCAGTATAGACAATCAGCAACTCAACATCCTCAGTTCAGTTTCAACACAAATCAACAACCTAGTCAAAAATGGTATTGATAAAAATTCCATCGCGGATGAACTTTCCAACTTACGAATTGATCTCGTGCTTACAGCTCACCCAACCGAGGTCACGCGAAGAACCCTAATCGAAAAACAATATCGAATTTATCGTAGCCTACAACAGCTAGAACTCTGTAAGAACGACCCCGAACGTATTAGTCGAATTCAAAATCGCTTGGCGCAACTCATTGCGCAGTGGTGGGATACCGACGAAATTCGCACCGAAAAACCCTCTCCTGTTGATGAAGCCGTGTGGGGCTTCGCTGTGATTGAGAACTCTTTGTGGGAAGCAGTACCGCGCTTCGTCAATCAATTGGAGTCTACTGCTAAAGAGTTATTGGGTCTTGATCTCCCCATTGAATATTCACCGGTTAAATTCACCTCTTGGATGGGCGGCGATAGAGATGGCAATCCTTTTGTTACGGCGAACGTTACTCGCGAGGTGATTCTCTTAGCACGCTGGAAAGCTGCGGATTTATTTTTAGAGGATATCAATCATTTAATTAGTGAACTCTCCATGACAACCTGCTCACCAGCTTTGCGAAAATTAGCAGGTGAAGGTCGTGAGCCCTATCGCATCGTCCTAAAGGATATTCGCAGCTTATTACTAAATACTTTGCAGTACACCGATGACTTATTAAAAGGCCACACACCGGATGAGTCGCCCATCTTAACCAGTGCCGAACAATTATGGGAACCGCTGTATATTTGCTTTAGCTCCCTCAACGATTCGGGCATGGAGATAATTGCCAACGGCGATCTAAAAAATGTATTGCGGCGAATAAAATGTTTTGGCGTGTATTTACTAGGTCTGGATATTCGCCAAGAGAGTAGTCGTCATAAGCAAGTTTTCGAGGAGCTCACTCAATATTTAGACATTGGCGACTATGGCCAATGGACAGAGGAGGAAAAAATTAATTTCCTACTCACCGAGTTAGATAGCAAGCGTCCACTGTTTCCCCATCGATGGCAACCCAGCGAAGCGGTCAGCGAAGTATTATCAACATTCTCGATGATCGCGGAACAACCAGAGGATGCATTAGGCGCTTACGTAATCTCTATGGCGAAAGCGCCTTCCGATGTACTCGCGGTCAGGTTGCTTCTCAATGAAGCAGGTTGTCGTTTCGAAATGCCTATCGCCCCTCTCTTCGAAACGTTGGATGATCTTAATAATTGCGCCGAGGTAATGAACAAGTTATTCAGCCTCGAACCCTATAAGCGGGCGATAAACAATCGACAAATGGTGATGATTGGCTATTCAGATTCGGCTAAAGATGCAGGGGTAATGGCAGCAGGTTGGGCACAATACGAGGCACAAGAGCAATTACTTTCGGTCTGTGAGAAGGAGGGTATCGAATTAACCTTATTTCATGGCCGAGGTGGAACGATTGGTAGAGGTGGGGCTCCTGCCCACGCAGCATTACTTTCTCAACCTCCGGGATCACTCAAAAATGGGCTACGAGTTACCGAACAAGGGGAAATGATTCGCTTTAAGCTTGGTGTTCCCGAAGCAGCCGTCACTAGTCTCGGCCTATACACCAGCGCCATGTTGGAATCTAATCTATTACCGCCTCCAACACCTAACCAAGACTGGCGAACATTGATGAGTAAAATCACCAAAACATCAGCGCAAGCTTATCGTGCGCTGGTTTTTCAGAACGAAGAATTTCTCCCCTACTTCCGTCAAGCAACACCCATTAACGAACTTTCAAAATTGCCCCTGGGTTCTCGACCAGCTAAACGAAAAAATGACGGCGGCGTAGAAAGTCTTCGCGCTATTCCTTGGATATTTGCCTGGTCGCAAAATCGTCTTATGATTCCCGCTTGGTTTGGCGCTGGCCTCGCACTTGAGCAAGCCATTAAAGAAGGACAAAAACAACAACTCGAAACCATGTGTCAACAATGGCCATTCTTTTCAACTCGCATCAGTATGTTAGAGATGGTTTATGCGAAAGCTGATTCTCAACTGGCACTGTATTATGAAAACCATTTAGTTGAAAAACGCTTAAAACCTCTAGGTGAAGAACTACAGACACAACTGAAAAAAGACATTGACGTCGTGCTATCTATCGCCAACGAACAAAGCTTATTGCAGGGCTTACCTTGGCTGAAAGAGTCGGTAATTTTAAGAAACACTTACACTGATCCGCTGAATTTATTACAAGTAGAGTTACTTAAACGCATCCGTAAATCAGACGATAGTGATGTCGAAAAGGCGCTAATGGTAACCATCGCAGGAATCGCAGCAGGAGTCCGCAACACCGGTTGACCTAGCGCTCCCAGCCGGTCAAGCGCGCCTAAATCACTCAGCAATCAACATACAACTTTACAGAGTTCGTGTTAAGATCCGACCTTCGTATCCTATATGGCGATGTAATACTGAGTGCAAAAAATGCGCGCATAAGTTCTGCGCAAATAGACCAATAAGCAAATTCGCCATATAAAGCAATAATTAGAGGGTTAAGTGTATGGGTATTTCGGCAATCATTTTTCTGGTAGTTATAGTCGCAATCATTTTCTTCATTGTTGCGATATACAACAATCTGGTAAAACTTAAAGCGCGTTATGAAAACGCCTTTTCTCAAATCGACGTACAACTCAAACGTCGCTACGATTTAATCCCTAATCTCATTGAAACCGCGAAAGGCTATATGGCCCACGAACGCGATACTTTAGAGGCGGTAATTAGCGCACGTAATGCAGCCGTTGCGGGTTTGAAGGCAGCCGCCGAAAACCCTGGTAGTAAAGCGGCCATGGAACAACTTGGTGGCGCAGAAAATATGTTATCGAGTGCGCTGGGCAAAATGAATATCGTTGTCGAAGCTTATCCAGATTTAAAAGCCAACCAAAACATGATGCAGTTATCTGAAGAGCTAACCACCACAGAAAACAAAGTGGCATTTTCTCGCCAGGCGTTTAACGACGCAGTGACCGCTTATAATATCTATCGTCAATCTTTCCCACCCGTATTTTTTGCCGGTTTATTTGGCCACCCAAGTGATGCAGAATTACTTGAGTTTGAAGATCGAGCAGAAATTCAAGCCGCGCCAAAAGTTTCTTTTTAATTTCCGCGCCTATTTAATTCCCGCGTCTGTAAAAAATGACGATACGATTCGAGATATCTTTCGGGTCGTATCGAGAGCCGGATTAAAACAACAATGAACTTTTTCGAACATCAAGAAACTGCTCGTCGCAATACCAAATGGTTAGTGGCTTTCATGCTCGCCGCGGTTTTGAGCTTGATCGCGATTACCGTACTTGCCGTTGTCTTCGCTCTTTACTTTTTCCAATTCCGCAGCGACACCGCCGTTAGCGCTTTCGATCAAAACCTAAGTTTTTTCACCGTCGCCACACAACAATTGAGCTGGGATATTATCGCCGCCATTGCATTAGGTGTAAGCAGTGTCGTCGCCATCGGCAGTATTTTCAAATTGATTCAACTGCGTGGTGGTGGCAGAACCATCGCCGAATCAATGGGAGGTCGCCTGTTGAGCTCAGACACTCGCGATGCCGACGAAAAAAAAATTCTTAATGTAGTAGAAGAAATGGCAGTAGCATCTGGAACGCCAGTGCCACCGGTTTATATTATTGATGAAAACGGCATAAATGCTTTTGCTGCGGGATTTAAACCACAAGATGCGGTCATTGGTATAACTCGTGGTTGCATTAAATTATTGAGTAGAGATGAGTTGCAAGGTGTAGTCGCCCACGAATTCAGTCACATCCTCCATGGCGATATGCGTCTCAACATTCGCCTCATCGGCGTGCTCCACGGCATATTAGTCATCGGTTTAATTGGTTATTTTATTATGCGTTCGATGGGTTATCGCGCATTAGCTGGGCGCCGTCGCGACAACAGTGGGCTGGCATTTCTCGCCTTGGGCGTAGCCTTTATTGTCATTGGTTACAGTGGTACTTTTTTCGGCAACATTATTAAGGCAGCGGTCAGTCGACAGCGAGAATATTTAGCGGATTCTTCCGCGGTGCAATTTACCCGAAATCCAGAAGGTATTAGCGGCGCCTTAAAAAAAATTGGCGGCTACTCAGCAGGATCTCTTTTACACGCAACCAACGCCACTGAATTTAGCCACATGTATTTTGGCCAGGGCGTCAAAGTCGCTTTCAGTGGATTAATGGCAACTCACCCCCCCCTGCAAGAGCGCATCAAAAGAATTGAACCACGATGGAACGGCCGCTTCACTCCAGTAAGCTTAGATAGCACTCAACATTCTCAGGATAGCAGCGCTTATGGTGCTGAAAATCAACACACAGAACAAGTAAGCGGATTTTCAAATGCTACTGAACTAACTCAAAGCTCAGAGCCAGCAAGTGTCGCCGCCATTGACTCCATTGGCAGCCCAAGCCCTGCCCATGTCGCCTATGCGCGCAACTTACTAGACGCATTGGACAAACAAATAAATGATTCTGCACGTGATCCATTTTCTGCCCGCGCACTCGTTTATTGTTTGTTGTTAGATAAAAAATCAGACGCTGTTAATCAACAGCAATGGCAGCAATTACGCGCGCAAGCCCATCCGGTGGTATTTAATCTAACGCAAAAACTTTATCTCCATGTCTTACGAATTGGCTCCTTATATTATTTGCCACTCATTGATTTATGCTTGCCCGCACTAAAAGAGCTTTCGGATTCTCAGTACACGATATTTAAACGTAATCTCGTTGCACTTATTCGCGCGGACAATAAAGTCGATATTTTTGAATGGTCGCTCTACCGTATTCTTATTCACAACTTGGAAGGTAAGCCCAGCTCCCGCAATCATTTAAAATTAACGGCCTTAAAACAAGAGTGCGAAACTGTTCTATCGATATTGGCGCACTCTGGAAACGAAAATGCTAGCGATGCAAACAAAGCGTTCTTGGCGGGAACAAAAGAATTAGGTTTTACCGATTTAAGATTGCAAGACACGAGCAAGCTAGAATTAAATGATATCGACAAAGCCTTGGACGCTCTGAATCATTTAAAGCCATTGCAAAAACCCACCCTGCTAAAAGCACTGGCGAGTGCTATCGCCGAAGATGATCAAGTCACGAGCAGCGAAGCCGAACTATTTCGGGCCATTGCTGATAGCCTAGACTGTCCCGTGCCACCACTACTGCCCAATCAAAAACTGAAATAGGCACTTCTAAAAATTGTCTTTTCGCGATAGCGGCATCGGCTCCGTGCTTTATTCCCGTAGATGGGCATGTACGCGAGCAATCCAGCTTGTCCATGCTCTCACGACCTGCATGCTCCAATAAGGTAACACTAATTTTTAAAAGCACACCAGAGTACTTTCCGTTTACAGGTTTCTAAGTTCACACGCATTATCTGCTAAACAAAAATACCGTGGAGAAATACCACGATTTTTTTACGATTTACCACTTAGAAAATCGAAACTTAATTTAAATCAGAGCGGTTTGAAGCTAGCAAGGAAAGATAGTGTTCTAAGGTAGGCAGGAAAACTAACAAGAAAAATAATTATTTTACAACGCGCAGGCTGGGTCGTTTGGTAGCGCCGTCGGTGCCATTACCGCTGGGCGTTGGCGGAGGATCGATATCTTTTTCAGCCTCTGCTTCAAATATCATTCCCTGTCCGTTTTCTCTGGCATAAATACCTAAAATTGAACGGCATGGGACATAGATATCGGTGGGAATACCGCCGAAGCGCGCATTAAAACTCACGCTTTCGTTCAGTACTTGGAGATTTTTAATGGCGGAGGGAGAAATATTGAGAACGATTTGCCCATCTTTATTAACAAAATCTTGCGGAACCGAGACATCTTTTCCGTGCGCATCGACTAACAGATACGGCGTTGTTTTATTGTCCACTATCCACTCATATAGCGCGCGAATCATATATGGGCGGCTGGATGACATCGACATAGAATTAACTCGTTAACAACTAATAAACAGGCTTGTTAAAAATCGCGCATTTCTTTTTCGTATTCAGTTAAGCTTTTGCGAAAACCTTCCCGACTGAACACACGCTCCATATATTCTTCTAGTGGCTTGGTTACTTTGTTACTGGGTAAACGAATATCGAAAGTTTCTAAGCGCCATAATATGGGAGCTAAACAACAATCGACCAATGTGAACTCTTCGCTCATAAAATAAGGCATTTCTTGAAAAATAGGAGCGATCGGCAACAAGCTATCGAGTAATTCACGGCGTGATTTATCTATTAGCTCTTTGTTTTTACTGTAAAGAATGTTGTTAACCAGGGGGCACCAGTCGCGTTCAATTCTATACATCCACAAACGACTTTGTGCACGAGCAACGGGATAAACCGGCAACAATGGCGGATGAGGAAAACGCTCATCTAAATATTCCATCATCACTTTCGATTCATACAACACCAACTCACGGTCAACTAACGTCGGCAATGAATTATACGGATTCAACTCGGAAAGCTCTTGAGGGATATTTTTCGGATCAACATCAACAACATCAACCGATACGCCTTTTTCCGCCAGCACGATACGCACTCGATGACTGTAGTGATCACGCCCATCGGAAAAATAGGTCATTGATGAACGCTTAGTGACAACACCCATTTAGGTCTTCCTCAAATTAATACCGTAACTATTTTATAGCTACTAAAAGTGATTTTGCGATTTCAAAAAAACCAGCGCCTTATGATCAGCTTTATGCGGTTTAAGTAGTAAATCGATATTTCGTTGTTCTTAATGTTGCTTTTAATTTCGCTGTTTTTAATTTCGGTATTTTTGTTTTTTTAAAAACAACAAAAGCGATCATCTAGAATCTCTCGATGATCGCTTGAGCGTTAATGTATTTTGACGTTATACAACTCAATATTATTAGTGAATATCTTTCCAATATTCTCGATCAAGCAATACGGCTACGACCAAAAACAAGGCGAGGAACAGCAAGACATACACACCGGTATGCTTACGTGCCGCAGCACCTGGCTCCGCCACATATTCGAGGTAGTTTACCAGATCGTAGATAGCTTTATCGAAATCTTCAGGACTCATGGTTCCTGCAAGTGAACCCGCCTGCAAGGTACCGCAGGCTTCAACTTCCTCATTTCCATTTCCATCGCGTAATGGATCACCATGGCTATCTAACTTAGGACCAGGTGCACACTCTAGAAGGCCTTGTAACTCAAGCATGGCATGAGGCATGGCAACTTTATCAAAAACGCGATTATTCACACCGGTAGCGCGGGAATCATCTCGATAAAAATTGCGAAGGTAGGTGTAAAGCCATTCAGGAGAGCGTAGACGCGTAACCAAAGTGAGATCGGGAGGAGTAGCACCAAACCACGCTTTCGCGCGATCTTCAGGCATAGAAATCGTCATCAAGTTGCCAACTTTGCCCGCTTCGAACTTTTCTAAATTCATCGGCACCATGGTGTCCACCATGATCTCATGGGGAACATTGAGATCATCAGCCACGCGCTCATAACGTGAGTACTTCAAAGAGTGACAACCCATGCAGTAGTTGTCGAACCACTTTGCGCCATTTTGCAGAGATGCTTTGTCTTCAAAGTCTGCGCTAAATTCATCGCAAGCAATGGTGCCACAGGCATGTGCTGATTCAGCACCCACGGCCTTAATCGGAACAATGACGAGTACCACGAACAGTGCAAACCCACCCAAAACCAAAGACTTCGGCAAGCCGGTCATGCGAACTCGCTCTGGCTCTGGCAAGGTTTTCTCGCGCGATGTCCAAAATGGCATGCCAATGAAGTAAGCAAAATAAATAAAGGTACAAAGCTGAGCTAGCAAGGTGCGAGCGTCCGTTGGGCCTTTCATCCCCAAGTAACCGAGGATCACAAAGGTGGATGCGAACACAATCATCGCTACGCGGCTAAAAGTACCCTTATATCGAATGGATTTTACTTTACTGCGATCCAACCAAGGCAGGACAAACATAATCGCAATAGCCGCCGCCATCACAACGAAGCCGAGGAATTTCGAATTCAAAGGACCAATATCAAAAGTAATCGCACGCAACATAGAATAGAAAGGCGTGAAATACCAAACCGGCGCAATGTGCTCTGGTGTTTTTAATCCATTTGCCGGCTCAAAGTTAGCGTACTCAATAAAGTAGCCACCCATCTCAGGCGTAAAGAAAATAACAAAGCAAAATGCAAACAAGAAGACAACTACACCCACTAAGTCATGCACAGGTAGGTAGTAGGGGAAGAAGGGAATACCATCTTTAGGAATGCCGTTCTCGTCTTTGTTCTTTTTAATTTCCACACCATCTGGGTTATTGGAACCCACTTCGTGCAAAGCAAGAATATGAAGAAAAACCAACATGATCAAAACGATCGGTAAGGCAACAACGTGAAGCGCAAAGAAGCGATTCAGGGTTGCACCAGAAATCAGGTAATCACCACGAATCCATTGCACCAAGTCTTCACCAACAACAGGAATCGCACCAAATAGATTAACGATCACTTGGGCGCCCCAATAAGACATATTGCCCCAAGGTAGGATATAACCCATGAAGGCTTCAGCCATCAGCGCAACATAAATCACCATGCCAAATATCCACAGCAACTCACGTGGCGCCTTATAAGAGCCATACATCAAACCACGGAACATATGCAGATAAACCACGATAAAAAACGCCGAAGCACCGGTGGAATGCATGTATCGTAAGATGTCGCCGAAGGGTACATCGCGCATGATGTATTCGACAGATTCAAAGGCACGCTCCGCAGTAGGAACGTAATTCATGGTTAACCAAACGCCAGTGATTAGCTGATTTACCAGGACTAATAAGGAGAGAACCCCAAACAAATACCAAAAATTAAAATTCTTTGGCGCGTAGTATTTCGCCATATGCGTATCCCATGCTCGCTGCACAGGTAGACGCTCATCGATCCATCCCCAGAAATTTAATAGCCAATTGCTCATGCGCTTGCCTCCCCAGGGTTAAGGCCGATAACCAATACGTTGTCACTTTCAAAATAGTACGGAGGCACTTCCATATTGTCGGGAGCGGGAACACTTTTAAATACACGTCCAGCCAAATCGAACTTAGAACCATGACAGGGACAGAAAAATCCGCCTAACCAATCTTCATCAGCAGCGGAGTTCCCTACTTCCCAATACTGAGGAACACAACCTAGGTGGGTGCAAATCGCTTTAAATACCATATATTCGGGCTTTTCCGAGCGATATTCATTCTTCGCGTAATCGGGCTGTTTACTCGTAGCCTTCTCTGAATCTGGATCGGCTACCAGGTCGTTCATTTTTACCAAATTATCGAGGGTCTGTTGTGAACGACGAACGATAAATACTGGGAAACCTCGCCACTCAACGGTAATCATTGAGTCTACTTCAAGACTACCGATATTAACTTTGACCGGTGCACCTGCCGCTTTGGCTCTAGCACTTGGGTTCCAAGATCCGATAAAAGGTACAGCTGCGCCCACAACACCAGCACCGCCGACAACGGAGGTGGTGACTGTTAAAAAGCGACGCCGTGTTGTGTTGATACCGTCATTACTCATGACGCTTCTCTCCCGTTACAGCGAATAAATAAGTGAAAGGTGACTTTGAAACTTTTAATAGATTGCCCATCATTGTCATTTGGCCAAAAAGCGGGTTAATTTACCGCCATAAGAAGATTTTGCAGGCCCCCAAAGAACATCCAAAAAAGCCGCGCCATAGTAAAGAAAATGGCTCTTTCTTACAAGGATAACCCTGCAATATCGGGGGCTTAAAGGCAATCTACCGGCACTTTATGAATCGGACAAAAAAAACGCCCAGCCTTTAATTTAGCCTGAGCGTTTTTAGTATAGACATCACAAACCAAAGCGCGGAGAAAAAACCACGCTTTGTACAAACAATTCTAACGCTTCGAGAACTGTGGACGCTTGCGCGCTTTGCGTAAACCCACTTTTTTACGTTCTACTTCACGTGCATCTCGAGTTACATAACCCGCCCCGCGTAGAGAGGGACGAAGACTCTCATCATAGTCGATCAAAGCACGGGTTAAACCGTGGCGAATCGCGCCTGCTTGACCAAAACTTCCACCACCTTTAACAGTGACTTTGATGTCGAACTTCTCAGTCATTTCAACTAATTCCAAAGGCTGACGGACAATCATCCGCGCTACCTGGCGACCAAAATAATCGTCTAAATTGGAACCATTAACCGTAATCGCCCCAGAACCCTGGGTGATGAATACGCGGGCTGTAGATGTTTTGCGGCGGCCCGTGCCGTAGTGTTGTTCTGCCATTATTTGCCTTTCCGGAATTCTATACTTGTAATTCTTGTGGCTGTTGTGCAGCGTGCGGATGCTCGCCACCAGGATAAACTTTCAACTTTTTGAACATAACGCGACCGAGTGGGCCTTTCGGCAACATGCCTCTTACCGCCTTCTCTATCGTTCGCTCCGGCGCCTTCTTGATAAGGTCAGCAAAGCTAATGCCTTTAATTCCACCAATGTAGCCAGTGTGGTGATAGTACATTTTATCTTTGGTTTTGTTGCCCGTTACGCGAACTTCTTTCGCATTAACAACAACAATGTAATCCCCGGTATCGACGTGTGGAGTGTACTCAGCTTTATGCTTACCACGAAGACGATGGGCGATTTCTGCCGCCATACGACCTAGGGTCTTGCCCGAAGCGTTGATGATGTACCAGTCTCGTTTGACGGATTCGGGTTTAGCGCTGATGGTTTTCATGATATTCCTGCCTTGACCATGGGGGCTTCCCACAAAAGAGCGCGAATACTACATAAGCAAAACGCGGTTTTCAAGAACTAAATCGATGATGAGGCACTTTGCCAGAGAGTAATCGAATTCCGCCCCATCTTTAGCCTACCCTGGATATAGCTTGGGGTTCGCCATTCAAGCCAAGTCAGGGTTTATGAGGCCGGGCGAGATACTCATGGCTTTGCATTTCCAACAGGCGACTCTGGGTGCGCTCGAACTCAAATTGCAACCTGCCTTCTTTGTAAAGTGATACCAACGGTGCCTCGGCCGACAACACTAGCTTCACGTTGCGATCATAGAATTCGTCCACCAAGCTTATAAAGCGTCGCGCTTGATCCCAATTTTTATCGGTAAAAACGGGAACGTCCGCGACCAGCACCGCATGATATTCCCGCGCTATTTCAATGTAATCATTTTGCGAGCGTGGGCCATCGCAAATCGCCAAAAATTCAAACCACACCACATCCTCCACCAAGCGCTTAGCCTTGATGATTCGCCCCTCTATTTCAAGATCAACGTCTGTCAGGTGCTCAGAACCTTCTGGACTAAGGCTATCGAAGCTCTCTTGAAGACTGACATTGGCTTGCTCATCAATCGGCGAATGATATAGCTCCGCTTGCTCAAGGGCTCGCAGACGATAATCGTTTGCGCTATCAACATGAACAACCGTGGTGTGCTGCTTTACTAAAGCGATCGCCGGCAGAAAGCGAGCCCGCTGCAAGCCATTCTTATACAGCTCATCTGGAACGATATTTGAAGTCGCCACCAAACAAACACGTCGCTTAAACAAGGCTTCAAAAAGCGTCCCTAGAATCATGGCGTCGGTAATGTCGGAAACAAAGAATTCATCGAAGCAGATAACCGAGGCTTCTTTACTCAAACGCTCCGCGACAATTTCTAAAGGGTCGGGCTGCCCTGCCAAGGATTTCAATTCTTGATGGACACGACGCATGAAGCGATGAAAATGAGCGCGCATTTTATTCTCAAAAGGCAAGCTTTCAAAAAAGGTATCCATCAGGTAGGTTTTGCCTCGCCCAACTCCCCCCCACAAGTACAAACCCTTTACCGGCGCTTGATCTTTTTTTAAAAGCTTTCCGATCAAAACATGCAATTGGCCTTGGCTCTGCTTTTTGGAACGGGATGCAATAAGCCTCTCGTAAAGTTTTTGTAGATGATCAACCACCACCGCTTGGGCGGCATCTTTCTGAAAGCCTTCTTTTTGCAAATCCGCTTGATAGCGTTCGAAAGGGCTGGGGGACTGAGCGTTAGTGGGCATAAGAACTGGGTATCGTAACGGTTGGTGCCACTTAGCGGGTACTTAAGGCTTCGCAAAGCCAAAGGCGGCAATATTAATTTTGGAGCGGCATTATGGGCCCCTAGGGGCGTTCTCGCAATTCGCCAAATGGATAACCAAACTCAACACTTAAATTTCACGGTCTAATTATCGCGATTATAGATTCTTAGAAGAATTGTAAATTCTGCAAAAGCACGCAAGTTGTTTCCAGAGAGTACGCGTATAATCTGAAACTTCAACCCAACCAGTAAGGTTTTGGGGCCTACCTACAAAAGGAGTCTTAGTGTTTACTCTACAATTTGTTATTGTCATCTCTGGGATCGCACTTCTCCTCGGTGCGGGTGTATGTTACTTCGCCCTCAACTTCTTCGGTAAACAGCAACAGCTGAATAAAAACTTAGAAGAAAAGTTACGCCAGGCTGAAAAGACCTACACTGACTATCAAACGGAGGTCACTGAACACTTCATTGAAACCTCTAAACGGGTGAATAATCTCACTAAGAATTACAAAGAAGTTCACGAGTACTTAGCGAGCAGTGCAATGAAGCTCGCCAACCCCAACTTGAGCCAAAATATTCTCGAAGAGGCCAATAGCAATTTGCCCGACCCCGGTTCGATTGTTGAGGGCCAAACAACAAACACCGCACAAGAAGACGGCTACGACGAGCAAACCAATGATGAGCGCCTCAGCGAAGACGATGAGGACTTGAGCAATGCCGAAGATGAAATTGAAGCCGAACTAAAGAATAGGGCATCAGACGACACCAAATAGTTGAGCTCGGTTTAAATCAATGCCGAAATAACGAATGGTTATGTCTACCCTTGCGACTCACGTCCAAAAACTTTAGGCAAATTACGATCAAATGACCCATAAGCGGCGTTTCTACGTATAATTTGCCAAACATTTAATAAACCGCATTGGAGCTAGCTCATCGTGTCTGAGGGACAACAGCCCAACACTAGAGAATCGACATCGGCTTCTCAGCTTAAGTCGCCACAGGCGAGCAATGGCGGATCCTTACCTAAATTGCTGAGCTATGTCGGCTGGCCAGCCGCTACGGGCCTGCTCCTCGCTATTATTGCTTTGCTGTTAATCCCACAAATTAATCCAGTCATAGAGCAAAACAGCAACACCCCACTAAACCTATCTAACGAAACCCGTGATCTTAGCCCCGAAATAGGCGAATGGTCTGGCCCAGTCTCGTACAAGGCTGCAGTGCGACGGGCAAAACCCGCCGTCGTGAGCATCTATCGCAACCAAGAAATTCGTCGGCCGTCCAAATGGCTACTTGAAGACCCCCTATTCCGCCAACTTTTTAATACCGCCGCACTTCAAGAACAACAACGCATGCTGGCGTTTTCAGGTTCAGGGGTGATTGTCAGCGACCAAGGCTATCTGCTCACCAACCTCCATGTTATCGACGGCGCTGAAAACATACTCGTCCAACTGAGCGATGGCCGCGAAGCCGTTGCCAACGTTCTCGGCGTTGACGAAAACACCGATCTCGCGGTGTTAAAAATTGAAATGGACAACCTCGCCAGCATTCCTATCGGCATGTCCGACAAAGCAGAGGATGGCGATGTAGTCCTAGCCATTGGCAACCCCTTCGGGGTCGGGCTCACTGTCACCCAAGGCATTATCAGTGCAACAAATCGCGTCGGTAAAACCCAAGCGGGAATTCAAAACTTTATTCAAACGGATGCGGCGATTAACCCAGGGAATTCTGGCGGCGCACTTGTCGATGCTTATGGAAACCTACTCGGCATCAACACCGCGGTACTGGGTGGTGGCCAGCAAGGAGAATCGATTGGAATTGGTTTTGCCACTCCCGTTGATACTGCAATTGAAGTACTCAACGAAATTGTAGAATTAGGCACTGTCGTTCGAGGCTGGCTGGGAATCGAGGCGCTGCCGTTAAACTCCCGTGATGCAAAACAATTAAATTTAAGTTTCACCACCGGAATGCGCGTCACTCATACGGTGGAAAATGGTCCAGCAGAAAAAGCAGGCATTCAAACTAACGATGTGATCACTCGCATTCGAGTTAACGACAATGTTTTTGATGATGAAAGTATTATTGTTTCGCTAGTCAGTAATGCCAAGCCTGGCGACATTATCGAGCT
The DNA here is from genome assembly GCF_054767315.1 of Aurantivibrio infirmus. Lineage (NCBI taxonomy): Bacteria > Pseudomonadati > Pseudomonadota > Gammaproteobacteria > Cellvibrionales > Cellvibrionaceae > Aurantivibrio > Aurantivibrio infirmus. Next base: position 106,141 of record NZ_BAAFSK010000007.1, on the reverse strand, counting down.
GGAAATATGGCGAAATGGCAAGCCGCAGATTCTTAACGCAATAATAGAACCCCGCCCAACCGCAAGTTGACTCCGCACAATTGGCGTATATTTTTGCGCTAGCTGCGTCGGCTCCGTGCTCAAACCTTCATTTACTTCGTGTAAACTCAGATTCATCGCTCTCGCACGTCCTGCGCTTCGCGACACTTGTGCTTCCTGCACATCGTGCGCGCGGCGCCTTCTTGCTAGCGTAAAAATCTCCTGCCTATTCAGAACTACTTAACTTCTGAGAAAAAATCAAAGTCAAACGAAAAATTGCCCCCCCCAACAAACGTAGGAGACTTCACTTCTTTAAAGAAATTACGAGATTTTATCTACTGTTTTGACAAAACTTTTTTATTTTTTTATTCGATACTCGGCTGAACGGGCATGGGCTTCGAGTGATTCGCTGCGTGCTAGAACGGAAGCTACTTCTCCTAAACGCGATGCAGCTTCGGGTGAACACTGAATAATTGAGGAGCGTTTTTGAAAATCATAAACACCTAAGGGTGAAGAGAACCTTGCAGTGCCCGAGGTGGGTAATACGTGATTGGGACCAGCGCAATAATCACCAAGTGCTTCAGCGGTGTAACGACCAAGAAAAATTGCACCAGCGTGTCTAATTTGAGGTAACAATTCTTCCGGATTTTCGACCGACAACTCCAGATGTTCCGGAGCAATACGGTTGACCAGCTCCATCGCTTCAGACACTGAAGATACTTTTATCAGCGCGCCACGGTTTTTCAAACTTTGCATAGTCATTGTTGAGCGCTGCAAATTGGGTAGTATTTTTTCTAAACTTTGCGTAACCGCCGATAAAAATTCTGCACTTTCAGAAATCAATATTGATTGTGCATTTTCATCATGTTCCGCCTGCGAACACAGATCCATTGCGATCCAATCCGGATCAGTTTTACCGTCGCAAACAATTAATATTTCCGAGGGCCCCGCAATCATATCAATCGCCACTTGACCAAAGACTTGTCGTTTAGCGTTGGCGACATAAACATTTCCGGGGCCAACAATTTTATCTACTTTCGGAATGGTTTCGGTTCCGTAAGCCATCGCCGCAATTGCTTGCGCGCCGCCAACGGCAAAAATAGTTTCAACACCGGCAATTGCTGCCGCTGCCAATACCATGTCATTAACGATGCCGTCGGGGGTGGGCACTACCATGACAACTTCATCAACGCCGGCAACTAATGCAGGTATCGCGTTCATTAACACCGAAGAAGGGTAACTGGCTTTGCCGCCTGGAACATACAAGCCCACTCGATCCATCGCGGTAATTTTTTGGCCCAAGATCGTGCCATCTGCTTCAGTGTATTGCCATGATTCAGCGAGTTGATGCTGGTGGTAATCTTTTACACGCTGAGCGGCAAGAGTTAAGGCATCTCTTTGCTCAGTGGAAATGGCTTCCAACGCTGCATTGAGTCGATCTTTGTTAAACAATAATTCGCTTAGGCTTGAAACACTGAGCCGATCAAAACGATTGGTATATTCAATAACCGCCGCATCACCGCGTTGACGAACATCATGAATAATTTCTTTTACCACCTGTTCGACATTACCTTCCTCAGCAGCAGGGAAAGATAACAAACGCGTTAGTGATTCTTCAAAAGCAGAATCAGTGGTATCTAAAAACTTAATGATTGAAGAAGTGTTCATAGGAGTTCAGGGACTTTTAGAAATGAAAACGAAAAATAAAAACAAACTACAGTACAGCAGCGAGCTGATCCAAAAGTTTTTGAATCGGCGTATGTTTCATTTTCATAGATGCTTTGTTAACAATGATGCGAGTACTAATATCAGCGATATGCTCTCGAGGTTCCAGACCATTCGCCTTCAAGGTATTCCCCGTATCTACGATGTCGACAATTTCGTCCGCCAAATTCATTAGCGGTGCCAATTCCATCGCACCATAAAGTTTTATGATGTCGGCCTGCCGACCTTGAGCGGCATAATATTGTTTGGCAGTTTTGACAAATTTTGTCGCCACTTTTATGCGCCGAGAATTTTCTCGAACGCCAGTACCGGAGGGCATTTTCAATCCCGCGGTCATTAAACGACAACGAGCAATACCTAGATCAAGGGGTTCATAAATTCCATTTCCACCGTGTTCCATTAAAGTATCTTTGCCAGCGACACCGACATCTGCAGCACCGAACTCTACGTAGGTGGGCACGTCGCTACCACGCAAAATAACCAGATTGATATGTTTTTGGTTGGTTTCAAAAATCAATTTGCGACTGCGTGAAATGTCTTCACTGGGCACTATCCCTGCCTTTTCCAAAATCGGCAAGGTTTCTGCGAGAATTCGCCCTTTAGTGAGCGCAATAACAAGTTTATTCATAGTTTTTTAATCGGGTACGCGTCGAATATTCGCGCCTAACAATTGGAGTTTTTCTTCAATACATTCGTAGCCACGATCGATATGATAAATTCGATCGACTATGGTTTCACCCTCCGCTACCAAACCAGCAATAACCAAGCTAGCAGATGCGCGAAGGTCGGTTGCCATTACGGGGGCGCCGTGTAACTTGTCAACGCCTTTCACGACTGCGGTATTTCCTTCAACGCTGATATCAGCACCCATTCGGTTTAATTCGTTAATTTGAATGAGACGATTTTCGAAAACCGTTTCAATCACCGTTCCGGTACCTTCTGCAATGGCATTCATCGCGGTGAATTGCGCCTGCATATCAGTTGGAAATGCAGGATAAGGTGCCGTTCTTATGTTCACCGCTTTCGGACGATTGCCGCGCATATTAAGCGAGATCCAATCAGGGCCGGTGTCAATTTCTGCGCCGCATTCCTCAAGCTTCAAGAGGACCGATTCGAGAATATCTGCGCGCGTATCTTTAACTTTGATTCGCCCACCGGAAGTCGCCGCTGCTGTCAGATAAGTTCCAGTTTCAATACGATCAGGCATGACAGCAAAATCACAGCCACGCAATCTGTCAACGCCTTGGATGGTAATAGTCGCCGTTCCAATTCCTTCGATCTGCGCGCCCATTTCTACCAAACATTCGGCCAAATCAACCACCTCGGGTTCTCGAGCAGCATTTTCGAGTACCGTTTTACCTTCTGCAAGAACAGCGGCCATCATCAAATTCTCAGTACCGCCAACAGTGACCGTATCCATAAATATGTGAGCGCCTTTCAATCGACCTTTCACACTAGCGCGGATATAACCACCTTCGACCAATATGGTTGCACCCATGGCTTCGAGTCCGCGTAAATGGATATCGACGGGGCGGCTACCGATGGCACAGCCACCGGGGAAGGACACATTGGCCGCGCCAAAGCGTGACAGCAACGGCCCCAGCACCAAGATGGAAGCACGCATCGTTTTAACTAAGTCATAGGGAGCAGAAAAATCGGTAATCGTAGTAGGGTCGATTTCTACTCTCATTTTTTCATGAATCGTGACACTGACACCCATACACCTAAGCAAAGCCAGCATCGTGGTAATGTCGTTGAGATGAGGAAGGTTACTAACATGCATCGGCCCATCAGCGAGCAAGGTGGCTGCAAGAATCGGCAGTCCTGAGTTTTTCGCGCCGGAAATGCGAATCTCACCATCGAGACGCGAACCACCCGTAATTATAAGTTTATCCATTAAAACTCCGAGACAAATGCGCCTAAGCTGCTGGCCGCATCGCTAACTGTAGTGTTGATTACGTTCTGCTAAAGAATTACGAGCTTTGTTGAGCTTGCCATTCGGCGGGCGTGTAGGTCTTCATATGCACTGCGTGTATTCGACCATCCGCGATTGCGGCATTCAATGCACCATACACGAGTTGCTGCTTTTTAAGTGTGTTAAGACCTTCAAACTGAGCGCTAATGACCACAACATTCACGTGACTGCCATCAACCTGCACGTCGGCTTTGCATTCGTCGATGTGATTTTCTAATAGCGCTTGAATATCTGCGGGTTCCACTGTGGACCTCGTTAACTTGTCTGTCGATTTGGGCGCGGTAGTGTACATCATCGCCGCTACACAGAACACCTCATACAAATATCGGCTAAATATAAATTACAACGATAGTACGCATAAAGCCGGAGCTTGGCACTCCGGCTTTATGAATTAATTAAAACAAGAACAATGCAATTGAAAAATCAAAGGACGCGAAATTAGACTGCCCATTCGTCGATAACTTTATCGATATTGTTTTCATTCTTTTTCATCGACATACCAAACTGCGTGTTTAACACGCGCCCAAAATCAACACCATTAAGATGCATATTGATAACCTTCCACTCACCAGCAGCATTTTTACCCATTGAGAACGCTAAACGATTAACACTATCTCCGCCTTTCGCAACCAAAACAACATTGGCTCGTCTTGCTTCAGGGTCAAAACCTTCCCCCGGTGGCGCTACAGTAATTTCATAATCTGCAAAACTTGCGAGACCTTTTGCATAAGTCGACACCAAACCTTGTTTAAATTTAGTCGCGAAGCGTTTCTTTTGTTCAGCAGAGGCAGCGCCAAAATGTTGTTTACCCATAACGCCGCGAGAGATGTAATTAAAATCAACGACGGGCTCAAGAACGCCTCTTACTGAAGAGATATACTTTTCTTCACCACCTTCTTTTTCTAATGCATCTTTACTGCGAATGACCATGACCAAATCATTTTTTACTTGTTCAGCGACTTGATGAGCCGACATTTCTTCAGCGGCATAACTCGTTGCCTGAAAAAGACCCAGCGAAACGATTAACAACACTTGAATTGTTGCAAGCCCTGTACTCTTTCTTGGCAACAACACAGAAAAATTAATCATTTTGTATCTCCTTTTTTTCAATCCGACTTTTTGATTTTAATAATTTGTTTAACGAATCGCCTTGACTTCCAGTTTGTACAAACTTTTTTTGCAATCCGCTATCTCTCTTTATCAATCCTTAATAATTCAGACCTGTAGTCCTAACCAGCAATTCAGACCAGCAATCATTCCGTCTTAGAGCCCCAATCCTGATCATAGTTTTGCCGGGGTCGCCTTAGAACTTAACAGTCACAAGAATTACAGCTCTTAGCCAATTGGCGGCAAATAGTATCGCGCGACTATAACACTCGCTTATCTTCTTCGAAACGTACAATTTATCATTTCAAAAAAATAGTCTTTAAAATCAGCAAGGTAGCCGACATATAAAAGAGGTTTGGTAAATAATTACACGCCTTTGGCTACCATTTTCCATAGCCAACATGAACGAAAGATGAATTCCTCCTTACCGCCCTGAGGGCGCCCTACGCGAACTGGGTGCCTCAGCAATGTTTTTCACACGGCTTGTTTTATATGGCTATAATCCACCCTCACGGCCTACTCACAGATACTCCCATAAGGATCTCGCAACGAGTAATATCCTTCAAATGCCGAACAAAAAGAGATGTAATGAATAAAGAACGCTTTATTGAAGTTGGACAACGCACGGTAGACATAGAACTCAAAGCAATCCAAGCGTTGCGCGGAAAAATAAATGATGAGTTTTTCGCCGCATGCCAATGCATTTTGAATTGCACCGGTCGCGTTATCGTTACTGGAATGGGCAAATCTCACCATATCGGCAGTAAGATAGCGGCCACCCTGGCCAGCACCGGCACCCCAGCATTTTTTGTGCACCCGGGAGAAGCCAGTCATGGCGATCTCGGCATGATCACAAAAAGCGATGTAGTCATTGCGATCTCTTATTCAGGCAGTTCCGCGGAAATAGTTACCTTACTGCCCTTACTCAAACGTATGGGCGTTCCGCTCATCAGCATGACCGGGAAACCTGAGTCAGCATTAGCGAAAACCGCCGATTTCGAACTTGATGTCAGTATCGATACCGAAGCCTGCCCTCTCGATCTTGCCCCCACGTCCAGCACTACTGCGGCCCTAGTAATGGGTGATGCGCTAGCAATCGCACTACTAGAAGCGCGCGGCTTCACCGCTGAAGATTTTGCCTTTTCGCATCCAGGTGGAGCACTCGGTCGCAAACTGTTAATCAAAGTTGAAGATTTAATGCACGCTGGCAGTGAAACACCTCAAGTCCATGAACAAGCCCTTCTACCAGAAGCCTTGGTGGTGATGACTGAAAAAGGTCTAGGGTTAACCACCGTTGTCGATGACAGGGACAATCTCGTTGGCATCTTCACGGACGGCGATTTGCGCCGCAATGTAGACAAAGGAATTGATATTAATACGGCAATAATTTGCGATGTCATGAATGCGAAGCCGAAAACCATTCACAAAGAAATGCTCGCCGCCGAGGCATTGGGTTTGATGGAAGAGAAAAAGATTACCGCTTTAGTTGTCGAAGAGAACGGCCATACTGTTGGCATAATCCATCTCCACGATATTCTGCGAGCTGGTGTAATTTAACGCGAAGATACAACAAATTAAAAAAGGTGCACTCTAAATGCACCTTTGTTTTATTTATTTTCATGGGCGTCTTGCGCTCTCGAGGAAACCAAAAAACATGTCGAATCAAGAAAACAATCAAGACTTAGCGGAACGCATTCAGAAAATAAAGCTCTTATTGCTTGATGTCGACGGAGTTCTTACCGACGGTAAATTGTATTTCAGCAGCGAAGGTGACGAATTTAAAGCGTTTAACACTCTCGACGGTCACGGGATTAAAATGCTTCAAGATAGCGGCGTTAAAGTTGGTATTGTGACGGGCAGAGAAAGCCTTCTCGTTAAAAAACGCGCGGGCGATTTAGGAATTAAGATACTTGTACAAGCAAGCAAAGATAAACGAGACTCCTTAAACACGATACGTAAAGAAGAAAACATCCAAAACGAAGAGATTGCATTTATGGGTGATGATTACCCAGACCTCGGCCCCATGTCTGACGTCGGCCTGGCTTTAACAGTCGCCAATGCACATAGAGCCGTTGCCGCACGCGCTCATTGGCAGAGCAAAAAAAATGGTGGCGAAGGTGCGGTGCGAGAAGCGTGCGACATGATCATGCAAGCACAGGGTAACTACGAAGCGGCATTACAAAAATATTTATAGTTAACATATCTAAGACCGTAAAAAATATCTAAGGTGAAACTGTGCCGCGTAAATGGCTCCCGCTAGTTATTATTATTTTCGCCCTCGCCGGAACGATTTTTTTGGCGAATCCACCGGACATCATCCTTCCCGATGTTGATGCCCCCTCTGGTGTCGCTAGCGCTCCTATTAGCTATTCTACGGAAGTGAAAATTTCTCAATACGATGACAACGGTGATATCGATTACAATTTCACCGCTAACAAGCTTACTCAATTTCAACCCGATCCGGAACGAGTATCCGAGCAAGACTACACTCAGATCGATTCACCACTATTCACGCTCCGACAAACTGATAAACCACCGCGTTTTATGGAGGCAAAAACGGGTTATGCCTCTGGCGCCAACTTAAAACAAATTTCTCTTCATGATGACGTTCGCGTTTGGCAGACCACCGACAACGAGAAATTGGAAGAGTTGAAAACCAGCGAACTGCTTGTCTATTTGGATCGGCACATGGCGACCAGCGATAAACTTGTTATGATGTCCTACCCTGGCTATACCGCCACTGGCGAGGGGTTAATTGCCGATTTCAATCTTGAACAATACCGTGTCCTTAAAAACGCAGAGACTTTTCATGATATTAGCCAATAAAACTGTAGCGTTAAGGTCAATTCAAAGCGCAATTTTCGTTTTGTTTTTACTCACCAGCGGGTTCAACTATAGCCAAAACACCTCGACGCAACAGGGAGCTCGATTAACGTCCTCTGGCGGTTTTGAATACGACAACAAAACTGGCGTGGTGATTTTTAAAGACGATGTCGTTTTCGAACAAGGCACATTGAAAATTACCGCCGATAAGGCAACCGTTAAGCGCAACGCTAAAAATGAAATTGAAAAAATAGTTGCCTTAGGTTCGCCGGCAACCTTTCAACAAAAACCCGGAGAAAACCAGCCCCTGATCATCGGCACTGGCGACGTCATTGAATATGAAATCGTCGATGGCATTGAAAAAGTATTTATCATCGGCGATGCTAATTTCAAACAAGACGGGTCGGAATCAAAATGCGATCGTTATGAGATTAACATTACCGCGCAAACATCCTCAGGCTCCAATAATTGCGAAGCAGTGTGGACAACAGCTGAACCCAAAATTCCAACACCAGCGGAGCCAGAATCTGACTCCGCTGACAGTCAATAAGATATTCCGATGCCTCAACTCACCGCGTCTAATCTAGCCAAACGATATAAAGGTCGTGAAGTTGTCGTCGACGTTTCGCTCAGCGTAAAAAGTGGCGAAGTGGTCGGCCTGCTGGGCCCGAACGGAGCCGGTAAAACCACCTGCTTTTACATGATAGCTGGGCTTATAAAACCGCTTCGCGGCAAGGTTTTTATCGATGATAAAGATATCACTCAATATGCCATGCATGATCGCGCCAAAGCAGGTATAGGCTATTTACCACAGGAAGCTTCGGTATTTAGAAAACTGAGTGTCGCAAACAATATTCTCGCGGTATTAGAAACACGTAAAGGGTTAAACCGAAAACAAAGAATTCACAAAAAAGATGAGCTGCTAAGAGAATTCAACATCACGCATTTGAAAAGAAATCTTGGCATGGCTCTTTCGGGAGGCGAACGCCGTCGTGTTGAAATCGCTCGAGCCCTCGCTGCTGATCCCGACTTTATTTTGCTTGATGAGCCTTTTGCAGGCGTCGATCCAATTTCAGTTTCCGATATCAAAAATATTATTGCTCACCTCAAGAACCGAGGTATCGGCGTATTGATAACTGATCACAATGTTAGAGAAACCCTTGATATCTGTGAACGCGCTTACATTGTGAGCGAAGGGCAAATAATTGAAGCGGGTAATGCCGAAGCTGTGCTCAATAACAGTACGGTTCAGAAGGTCTACCTGGGCGAAAACTTTCGTTTATAGAGCTTGCGGCCTACTTTTTTAGCTTGAATCAACACAGTTGCTGCTCATACCTTTATAGTTTTTTCTTATTTATCATAGACTTAATACAGCTCAATGCATGTTCAGAGCTGGGCATAAACATTGCTTGTCAAAATTGCCCCTTCCAGGTAGCCTGTCTACACTAAAGATTCAGTGCAAATAACACCGCTTTGTTTGGCTATCTTAATCGAAGGTGAAATATTCCAAGTTTGTCAGGATTTCAAATTGGAATATGTAAGGCCCTCGTCCATTCCTAGCCTCTCAAGCAAAACCCTTAATTAAACTCTTTAGATAACTAAAGTACACGTATCACCCAGAAGTAGAGTTGTTGGATGTCAAACCGAAGAACCAAACCTAGTACATCTCAAGCAAGGAAAGCACGCCTCCACCTGGCAGAATCGAAAAGTCGCCTGCTAATCTTATGAAACAATCGCTGCAACTAAAACTCGGCCATCAGCTCACGATGACCCCCCAACTGCAACAGGCCATTCGGCTGTTACAGTTATCGACTTTAGATCTACAGCAAGAAATTCAAGATGCCCTCGACTCCAATCCAATGCTGGAAATCGAAGAAAATGAGGGTAGCGAGCAAAACGAATCTCGCAACGAAAAAGACCGTAATAATAACGATCAAAATACCACGAATAGCGATGACTTCTCATCGGACAACAATCAACAGCAAGATACTTCGAGTACCGATCTAAACGATGCAAGCTGGGAAGAGAATCTCCCGAATGACTTGCCGGTTGACACCAGTTGGGACGATATTTACCAGCCTTCGAGCTCCACCCCCTCCTCGTCGATGCCGGATAATGATGATTTTGATTTCGACTCTCGCCGTACAGTCACAGAATCGCTTATTGATCACCTCACCTGGCAGCTCAACCTCACTCCCATGTCAGAGCGGGATAATTTTATTGCTCTAGCACTAATCGATGCAATAGAGCCCAGCGGCCTATTATCTACGACCGTTGCCGACATCTATTTGGGGCTACATGACACCCTTGAAGAGCTTGAAGAAGACGAAGTCGTCGCCGTTTTGCACCGCATCCAACAATTTGATCCTCCGGGAGTCGGTGGTCAGAATCTAAGCGAATGCCTCTTAATACAATTAAAACAACTATCACCAGACACAGAACACCTCTCAGCTGCAAAACTGGTGGTACAAGAATACTTAGAATTATTGGGGACTCGTGATTACAAACAGATCATGAGAAAGTCCAAGCTTAAAGAGCATGAACTACGTGATGCAATCCTTCTGATACAAAGTTTAAACCCAAGACCAGGCGACCTAATCAATGCGGGCGAAACTGAATACATTGTGCCCGATGTTTATGTCAGCAAAGAAGATGACCGATGGACAGTACGTCTAAACCCCGAAATTGCACCAAAAATTCGAATCAGTCCGGAATATTCATCGCTTATCAAACGCGCAGACTCCAGTAGTGACAACACCTTTTTACGAGACAACCTGCAAGAAGCACGCTGGTTTTTGAAAAGCCTACAGAGTCGAAACGAAACCTTATTAAAAGTAGCAACCTGTATCGTTGAGAAGCAGCGCGGATTTTTAGATTATGGTGCAGAAGCGATGAAACCCCTGGTACTACACGATGTCGCAGAAACGGTGGGCATGCATGAATCGACGATTTCTCGGGTGACTACGCAAAAGTATATGCATACCCCTCAGGGGATTTTCGAATTAAAATATTTTTTCTCAAGCCATGTGAGCACCGACACAGGCGGTGAATGTTCAAGTACGGCAATCCGCGCTATCATTAAAAAACTGGTTGCGGCGGAGAACCCTAAAAAACCTCTCAGTGACAGCAAAATTGCCGAGCTATTATCTGAACAAGGAATCCAAGTTGCGCGCCGCACCATTGCAAAATACCGTGAATCACTCTCAATCCCCGCATCTAATGAACGAAAAAGGCTTGTCTGATCTTTATCAAAGCAGAATGAAAAATTTTCTGATAGCCTGTGCCAAATGTGTTCTAAAAGCGATCCAAAAAGTGATCAAATTGCCCTTGTTTTTTATCAAAGTATTTTTCAACGGCTGATAGCAGCCTATCATCACCTAGGAGCCACTCTATGCAAATTAACACCAGCGGTCATCACCTAGATCTCACTCCCGCTATAAAGAACTATGTAGACACCAAGTTGCAAAAACTTGAACGACACCACGACCGAATCACCAACGTCAACGTTATCTTGTCCGTTGACAAGCTAGAACAAAAGGCAGAAGCAACCATTCACGCAAGCGGCAAGGAATTTTTTGCTAACGCTAATTCAGAAGACCTTTACGCAGCAATTGATTTGTTATCAGACAAACTGGATCGGCAACTTATTAAACATAAAGAAAAATTAAACAGTCATCGTTAATATTTTTACACTACAATCCCCTGAATCACTAACCACTTTTGAGCGACTTATAGTCGCTCTCAATTTAAATGCCCTACACTTATGCCTGCACCCATGGATATCAAATCTCTTCTTTCGCCGTCACGTACTCTATGTGGCTTATCCGAAGCGAGCAAAAAACGTGTCTTAGAACATGTCGCTAAAGTCATTGCTCAGGATTACCCCGCTCTCAATCCAGATGAACTTTTCCAGCAGTTGATATCAAGAGAGCGCTTAGGTTCAACAGGCATTGGCCAGGGGATCGCTATACCTCATTGCCGTATCTCCAACTGCCCCAACACCATTGCAGCACTAATAAAACTCGACAAACCGGTAGATTTTGGGTCTATTGACGATGCGCCTGTCGATATAGTTTTCGCGCTAGTCGTTCCCGACGAGGCCCACGAACAACACCTCCAAACACTCGCATCTTTGGCTGAAGTTTTTAAAATCAACGAAAATATTGAACACGTACGCAAGGCCAATACCGAACAAGAACTCTATGACACAGCAGTAAGCCTATTCGACAAATAGATAGCGGACTATAAATCAACCAAAGCGCTCAACCACCAAAAGTAAGCCCCCTAAGCAAAAACGAACAAAAAACCCGACTCTACCTTCGGGCTTTATGTTTTTTTCCTGTTACAAGCGACTATACCCACTAATCTCTACACTTCGGATTATTTAACAAGCTATACTTAGGCCAATTTGGGACTCAGCTCGTTTCATCGCTTCTACGTTTCGAACAAACGCCCCAACCACGCAACTCAAATACAGCCGTGAAAAATACAATGAGACTCGTCGTAATAAGTGGCCATTCCGGTTCCGGTAAAAGTACCGCCCTACATGTTCTTGAAGACGCAGGATTTTCTTGTGTCGATAATTTACCCGCTAGTTTATTGCCGCAACTCGTGCAGCACATCGAAACCGTCTCTTCAGCCGCAGGTAAAGAAAAATTTGCCATTAGTATTGACGCCCGAAATACTTGGCAAGACCTAAAAGACTTTCCAGAGATAATCCGCAACGCAAAAATACCGGGGCTAAAGTGCGAAGTTGTTTTTTTAGATGCACGCAATGCGGTTTTGATCCAACGATTCAGCGAGACACGGCGTAAACACCCGCTTAGCGATAGAGCAACAGATTTACAAGACGCCATCGAGATAGAACGTTCTCTGCTCGAACCAATCGCTGACATCGCCGATCTCGTCATTGATACCAGCAATTTAAATCTGCATGAATTGCGGGATTTAGTAAAAATTAGAGTCGCCGGAAAAGAAAGCCAAAGAATGTCGGTTTTATTTGAATCTTTCGGCTTTAAATATGGAGTGCCCGTTGACGCCGAGATGGTTTATGACGTTCGCTGCCTACCCAACCCTTATTGGAAACCACATTTACGCGCATTTAATGGCTTACAGCAGCCAGTGATTGATTTTTTGTCCGCCGAAGACGAAGTCAAAGAAATGTTAGACGATATGACACAGTATTTAACACGTTGGTTACCTCGTTTTGAAGCGAGTAATCGTAGCTATATCACCATTGGCGTTGGCTGCACAGGTGGTCAGCATCGATCAGTATTTTTATGCGATTCTTTGTACAAGCATTTTTCAAATTTGTACGAAAACGTTCAAGTGCGACATCGAGAATTAAAAGTGTCCAATTCTAGAACGAGCAAATAATTGTTCTGCATAAATTTCAAAAAACATTAATAAAGTTCAACTGAAAAGAAACCAACAAAGTTTTCACTATGCTTCAAAAACACCTAACAATCGCCAACAAACTTGGATTGCATGCGCGCGCTGCGGCAAAGCTAGCAAAAACCGCGGCGCGATTTGCTTGTGTGATTCAAGTAAGTAAAGAAAAATCTCAAGTCGATTGCAAAAGTGTGATGTCGCTTATGTTACTCGCTGCAGGAAAAGGAACCGTTTTAGAGTTTTCTTGCGACGGCGAAGATGAAGAGCTCGCTCTCGAAGCAATAGAATCGTTAATTACTAATTTATTTGACGAAGGCGAGTAAAAAAGTATGAAAAAATAACGATTCCTCGAATCAAATTCAACGATACGCTAAACTACGCGAATTATTCTATGGCCGCTCAATAAGTAATTCTTATGTCACAAACCGCCGAACAGCTTCACTCCCAAACCCAAGCACAACTGGGGCATATCCTAGAGGCTCTCGAAAGTGGCACACTCAAACCCATTGGTCGAATGTTAAATAGTTTACGGCCGGTTGAAATAGCTCATTTATTAGAGTCGTCCCCACCTAAATCGCGAATTGTTTTATGGCGACTTGTCGATAATGACTTGGAAGGTGAAGTCCTTCAAGAACTATCAGAAGAAAACCAAATCCATTTTCTAAAAGAAATGGATTCAGAACATGTTGCTCAAGTAACTGAAACTCTCGATGACGATGACGTAACCGACATTCTTCAACAATTACCAGATCAGGTAATTCAGCAAGTCTTAGCGGCGATGAGTGATCAAAACAGGGAGCGGGTCGAATCACTTTTATCTTATGCGGGAGATACGGCGGGCGGCCTAATGAGCACCGACGTTATTACCGTTCGCCCGAACCTCACGCTGGATGTTGTGTTGCGTTATCTACGCCGCCATGACGAACTGCCCGCTTCCACCGATAACATTATCGTCGTTAATCGAAATGATAAATATCGTGGCATTTTACCCATTCGCCGAATTTTAACTGCGGACCCAAACACAACGGTTCGTGAAATTATGCGAACTGATATTGAACCGGTAGCAGCCGACTTACCCGCTTCTGAAGTTGCGCGTTTATTCGAACACCACGATTGGGTTTCTTGTCCCGTTATTGATGAAAACAAAAAAGTGCTTGGCCGCATTACCATCGATGATGTCGTCGATGTTATTCGTGAAAATGCTGAGCATTCGTTGATGAGTATGGCGGGCTTGGATTCCGAAGGAGCGACGTTCGCACCGATTTTGAAAAGCGCACCGAGGCGTGCGATTTGGCTTGGCATAAACCTACTGACAGCTATTACAGCGTCTGCCGTAATTCAAATTTTCGATGACGTAATTGAGAAAGTTGTCGCACTTGCCGTGCTAATGCCCATTGTCGCCAGCATGAGTGGTGTTGCTGGTAATCAAACGCTGACAGTCATTATTCGCGGTATGACTCTAGGGCATATTGGGCGCAACAACATTAAATGGCTACTTTCTAGAGAGTTTATTGTGGGCGTAATGAACGGGTTACTTTGGGCACTAGTCATGGGCGCCTTGGTATCCATTTATTTCAACGACTTTACAATTGCACTTATTATTGCCCTTGCTATGACCATCAGCTTAACCACAGCGACCGTTTCCGGCACTCTTTTACCGTTATTATTAAAACGTCTAGATGTCGATCCAGCCCTTGCAGGCAGCGTATTGCTCACCACAATAACTGACGTGGTGGGCTTTTTATCCTTCCTCGGTCTGGCAGCACATTTTTACGCCTAACGACACTCTAGATTGAATAACTCTTTGACCCTATTCAAAGTTTCAACAGAAAACCTAAGCATTTACCTTAAATTTTTATTATGTCTAAAAGTAAAAAACACAAGAACAAAGAAATTCCTGAAACTGACGAAGATGAATTCATCAGCAGAAGCCAAATCAAGCGCGAGATGCAAGCGCTGCAAGCACTTGGCAAACAACTTACCGAGCTATCAAAACCTCATTTGTATTCCTTTGAATTGGATCCCGACTTACTACTAGCTATCGAAGACTATCAGCGGTTTACCAGCAATGAAGGGAAACGTCGACAAATGCAATACATCGGGAAGTTAATGCGTAACGTTGATGCCGAGGAAATTCGTATTAAGTTTGAAGGTTTAGATGCGGAGCAAAGAAGCCAAACGCGCGCTCATCATCTGGCGGAACAATGGCGCGATAAATTGTTGGGGGGCAATCAAGGCGATGTAACTGCATTTTTTGAAGAGTATCCCAACATAGAGGGGCAGACATTTCGCCAGCTAGTTCGCGGGGCATTATTAGAGAAAAAAAAGCAGGACGCCGACCAGAATAATAAAACCAATAAACAAACTCAACGCAGAGCCTTGTTTCGATTTATTCGTGAAGCGATTGAGTAAAGGTCTTGGTTTGCGCAGCTCTAGCGACTGGCGTCTTGAAAAGATTTTTCTTTTGCTTGCTTTAATGTTTTTGAGGCATCATCTTCAAACAAACGTTCGAACTTCGCCACTGGATCATTGAGCTTGCCTGTGACTTTGAAGCGAACACTGGCGACTCGATTCATCTGCTTAGCAAACACTTTACTAATCACCCAAACACCAGCAGCCGCAGGTAAATTTCCCGCCAACATCGCCAGCATCGTTAAATTATTTCCCACCGGTAGCGTCGCGACTACCACTGTATCCATTTCAAGTGTTTCCAAATCAACGGTCCCGGCCATTTGAAAACGGCTAGCCGTCGCTTCAACAACCATTGGAGTCGGTAATTGGATTTCACCATTATTAAAATTTATCTTGCCGTCAATGGAATCGAAGCTCATCCCATCTCCAGCTAGATCAGAAAAATCTAATCGGAGCCGACGGACCCAAGTATCAAAATTTAAAAAACTAAACAATTGTAGTAGCGCGCTGCTGGTGCCTTGCTCTCCCGTCCCTCGATAAAAATTTCCTTCACTGATATGTAAATCAATTTCTCCTTCCAGCAGATTTACCGCAACTGAAGTAGGCGTTCCGCGCCAAGAAATATCTGCATTAAATTGTGCTGCTTCACTCTCAAGCAATTTTGGCTGCCCCCATTGCTCGATAACATCACCCAGATCATTGCTAATAAATCGACCTGCAAATTGGCTCGTACTTTCACCCTCTTTTTTGTTCCAAACCAGCGTCGCACCTGCCGCTGATTTATTGCCAAGGATAGTCCCACCTCGCACCTCACCAATTATATGATCAACAACAACACCGCCATTTATCGGATGCATTTGAAAAGACCAGCTGCCGTAATTCTGATCCGCAATCGAAAATTCTTTTACCGTCACATTCATTTTCGGTAAGCTTTGCGGATCAATTTCCGAGAGAAAATCCTTTTGTTTTGGTTCATCTTGTAACAACGCGAGCAAGGGATTCTCATACTTTACTGTTTCAGCGGCTTCGATTTTTCTTTCTGGCAATCGCAGGTAATCCAAGCCCAAAACCCAAGATCTTTCTGTATCATCGAAAATCTGTAAATCGCCTTTTATTTCTTTGGCGTCCACCTTGAACCGCCAAGAGCGACTTTGTCTTTCCCCAGCCAATTTCGCTTCGTGCACGTCAAAATCATTAAAGCTAATCGTATCAATTGCCAAATCGAAGCGTGTACTAATTGACGTCAACGCAGAATTTACCGTAGACACCTGTGCAATATTGTTTAACCCTTCCTTTTCAATCTGAGACGAATCCCGTTCTAGTACCGATGACTGACTTCCAACATTACGATATCGCTGATAAATTTTTTGCCAGCTTTCCCATTCTATTTGCGCCAGCTGACCATTAATATCGAGAACAGAATCTTTCGGTAAAACTGCCTTCCCGCCTAAGGACACCGCACCACGTTGCAGCTTACTTTCTTGAATTTCAAATAAACCGTTAAGTGACGTTCCATATTGAATATCGTAAACAACCTCTTCGAGACCAACCGGCGCCGTTATTTTTAGGTTCTGCTTTACGTCCGCAGACTTGCCTAAAGGTTGTGGCAAATCCACCATCACACCTGCAAGCTCAGTCTCTATTGTTATTATTGGTGTAAAACCAACGCTTAACCCGTCGTCGTTACTGCGCTCATTCTGCGCATTAAAAGGAAGGGTTAAATTAGCGAAAAAATCGGTCTCGCCAGACAGGAATGATAACTCGGCAAGCCGAGTCCATTCCTGCACCGCACTCAACTTCGCCTTGCCTCGCACTGCTATTTCAATTGCAGTAACAACATCCAAATTATTACTTTTAGATACTCCTGAATCGATCGGCTCAAGTCTCGGTTTAATTTCAAGGTCAATTTTTTCTTGCCACAAACTTGCGGTAAGATTTTGAGACGTAATTCCCTCAACGTTGTCGTAACGTACCTGACCATCAATGTCATTCACTAGTAAATTGACATCGGTCATCTCGAGCATCGCGTTAGAAAGTGACAAGTCGACACGATGGCGAGCACCTGGCTCACTAAAGATGAGTGGGATATCGAGGTTTACCGCTGTATGTAAATCACCAGCAGAACGCCAACTATCAAATCGATCACCAATCACTTCACGAACGGGACTTTCAAGTAAAACTTTTAAACCATCGTCAACGGCTCCATCCGCGTCGCCGATAATTTTCAGCAGTTCACCTTCGCCATAAGGATTTTTCACGACGTACAATGACGCGGCGTTAATTTTGCTGTTAGAAAAATCTGCGCTTTCTATATTTACAAATACATTTGTATCGTCCAACCACAGTTGCCCTTTCGCATTTTCAGCTTTCGGCCAGTCTGGGTGATAATTTAAATCCGCTTGTTCTGCATCGATGAATAATTGGGTCACTGCATTCGGTGCAGAGCGCTTGGTGAGTCCGCCACGATAAACAAATCCCGCAGAATTCACTTTGCCCTGACCCAAACTAGAATCTAACCAATCCAGTAATGGTGTTGGCAAAATCACTGGAATAAATTTATCAGCATATCTCGCGTCAGAAGCCCTAATACCTGCTTGAACGACAAGTTCTTCTTGCTGACTGCCAAAATCGAAAGGAATAAAAAGCGAAAAATAACCGTTGATCTCGCCTTCTTCACCAACCACTGTCGAAAGACCACTGCGCACATTAACCGTGCCTTCGTCAAAATCAATCACCCAGCGAATTTGGCTTAGCGCCGAATCAAATGCCATCGGTTTGTCATAAACAGGATAAAACCAAGCACTCAAACCATCTTGAATATCGATTTCTGCAAAACCGCTGAAAGGGCTCGAATTAATGTAACCACTGACACCGGTAAACGCCGGCGAACCATTCCATGCGTCAACCGCGAGATTATCCATATTGGCAACAACGCTCACAGCATCCAATGCCGTCCCTTCTATATTCAACTGGAGGTTTTTCAATGAACCGCGAGGGTTCAAACTTTTTACAACATCTCGCAATTGCTCATTCAAAAAACCAACATCACTAAGTAAACCAGACCATCGTTGAAGATCGACCTCCTGAACTTGCACGGTAACCGGTTTCCCCAATCCATCAGAATACAATCCGATATCCATTAAGGGCGCTTTCTTATCGCCCCAACTAAAAGAAAGATCTCGAAACGAAACAGACCACCCGCCATTTTCTTCAAAGCGGGCTGCAAATCGAGTTTGAGTGGTTTCCGGGAAGGGAATGGTTTCAGAGAAATTCACCGGGAGTTCACCAACTTCAAATTGCCCGTGAGTAATGATTTCCATTCCTGGGTTTACATCAAACCAAGCTTCAAGATCTAGCTGATGCCCACGACGCCATTCTTCATCGGGTAATCCTGCCCACAACTCTCCCGGTAAAGCAGCAACCGCTTTATCTAATTCAAATTGATGTAATCGAAGGTGTCCCTTCGCGGAAAAATTATTTCGATCTCGGGGATCACCTCTTCCTTCAACAACGAAGGACATCACGTCTTGCGTTCGATCAATCGTTACTTCTGAACTTAGACGATGAAAAGATCCCGAATTCTCTAGTTTTAAATATGGAAGGTTAACTTGGCTTTGATGGCCAGTCCGAAACTCAAATTTAAATTGAATATCGCGAAATTCGATATGGCTACTGAGTAAGAAAAAATCCAAAGGATCATCAATTTCACTCGTGGAAGGTGTTGTTGATAAACCGACTAATGACCAGACGCCCTGCTCATCCTGGTGCAGATTCATATCAACTTGAACCAACTCCAGATTTCGTAACACCACACGCCAATTGAACAGGCTTCGCAACAAACTGATTCGCGCTATCGCATCACCGGCATATAAGATCTGGGCGCCATCTTGGTTAGTTAAGGTGATGCCTTTTAGCTGCAACTCTGGGCTTAAACCCTTCCATGTGCCAGTGAGGTTTTCGACATCTACCTGCACCCCCATAGCTTCGCCCACAACCTGGCTAAGCTCTTGTTTATATTGAGAAATTTTTGGAGTGAGCTCACGACCGACAACCACGACAACAGCCAAACTGATCAATAGGAAAGCAAAAAGCCCCCAAAATCGCTTGACGATGATTCGCGTAATTTTAAGCATTCAATACCGGTTCGTTGTTGGCGCCCTAAGCAAAACAAGAAGTGTTACTAACTCATCGATAAAGCTGTGTTTTTATCGATAGCGTAAAAATCGCTGCTTATAAGTCGCCCATTTTAAACAAGAATAATGTCGTACTGTTCTTGGTTGTATATGGTCTCAACCCGGAACTCAATGGCCCGCCCGACGAACGCTTCTAAATCAGCGACGCTAGTGGATTCCTCGTCTAAGAGGCAATCCACCACGGCTTGAGAGGCTAGAACCAGAAATTTCTCATTGTCATAGACACGCGCTTCGCGAAGAATCTCCCTGAAAACTTCATAGCAAACCGTTTGCGGGGTTTTCAATTCGCCGCGGCCAGCACAAACAGGGCAGGCTTCACACATTATTTGACCTAGCGACTCACGAGTCCGCTTTCGTGTCATCTCAATCAAACCCAATTCCGAGACGCCGGTAATAGATGTGCGAGCACGATCACCCTCCATTGCCTTTTCCAAGGTCCTAAGTACCTGTCTCTGGTGTTCAGGATCCATCATATCGATAAAATCGAGAATGATGATGCCGCCCAAGTTGCGTAAACGCAGCTGTCGTGAAATAACGCTGGCAGCTTCTAAATTAGTTTTAAAAATTGTTTCTTCAAGATTGCGATGGCCAACGAAAGCACCCGTATTAACATCGATAGTCACCATCGCCTCGGTTTGTTCAATAATGAGATAGCCACCTGATTTCAAGGTGACTTGGGTTTGTAGTGCTTTATCGAGTTCGTCTTCGACACCATTCAAATCGAACAAGGGTCTATCACCCGTGTAGTGTTCTAATTTTGGTGAAATCTCCGGGGAATATTTATCGGCGAAGGAACACATGCGCTGATAAGCTTCTGCGCTATCAACTCTTACTTTCTCGATACGGGGTTTGACTAAATCTCTTAGCGTTCGCATGTACAACGGCAAATCTTCATACACACATGCAGGCGCTTTTTCTTTTTTTATCGCTGCATCAATTGTTTGCCATAACTTAAACAAGAAAGGAATGTCGGATACGATTTCCTCTTCGCAGCAACCTTCAGCCAAGGTGCGAACAATAAACCCACCCACATTCGGCTTGGCCAATTTCTCGATGGCTTCTTCAATCAGGGTCCTTAATCGCAGACGTTCAGGCTCGTCTTCAATTTTTGCTGAAATGCCCACATGATTTGCGAAGGGCATAAACACTAAGTTTCGTGCCGAAACAGAAATTTGAGTCGTTAGTCGGGCACCTTTAGTACTAATAGGCTCTTTAATCACTTGCACTAAAAGAGATTGCCCCTCACGAACCAACTCGCGAATATCTTTCGTCGTTGTGGTTTCTTTGGAATCACCGTCCTTGGTATGGCTCTGTTTTGTATGTGTATTGTTAGTGCCGTTACTGCAAGGTTCGGTAGCGAAATCCGAGGCATGAATAAAACCCGCTCGTTCGAGACCAATATCAACAAAAGCCGCTTGCATACCCGGCAGCACTCGCACCACTTTGCCCTTATAAATGTTGCTCACCAAGCCCTTGTTTCTAATCCGCTCAATGTACACTTCCTGCACCAAACCATTTTCGACCAGCGCCACTCTTGTCTCTGAAGGCGAGACATTCATTAAAATTTCATCACTCATAAAGTGTTTCTCAACAGCGTTTAACTCGACAAGTTTTGTTGGTGTGCTTTCTGCCAAGTCGGAATTTTAAATTTGTTTAGCAGTGGCACTAAAGTTTCTATAGGAAGCCCAACAACTCCGCTATAACTACCATGGATTTTGGTAACAAAGATCGCGCCCAAGCCTTGGATTCCATAGCCTCCTGCTTTATCTAATGGTTCGCCGGAACGCCAATAATCAGCAATTTCTTGCTCATGAATCTCTTTAAAACTGACTTCGGTGATAGATACTGCGGTCTCGACACACTCTTGGCTTTGCAAAGAAACGGCCGACATCACTTGATGAGTAGTACCCGATAATTTATTTAACATTTCCGCAGCATGGCTTTGGTTGATTGGCTTGCCCAGAATTTCATCGTTAATCACAACAATCGTATCCGCACCCAAAACAGTAACATTCGGTGGAATCGAGCTCTTTAGAACTTGCGGTAGCGACTCCGCTTTCAACTGTTCCAAACCAGCTTTCGCCTTCAGCTCCGCCAATCGCGTCACGGTTTGAACCGGGTTTTCTCCCGATAGTAATGATTCATCGACACTGACCGACAGCAAGTCATATTTGACGCCAATTTGATCCAAGATTTCTCGGCGGCGAGGTGATTGAGAGGCTAGATAAAGAGACACATTATTCTTATGGAGTTGGTGGGTCTGAATTGATCCTCGGCTCTATTTCCAGCTGCCAAATCAATTCCGAGCCTAGGCTTATCAGATGAAAGGAAGAATGTAGCAGAAAAACTTAACGGCGTGCAGTGACGATACGCACCCTTAACCATTCCATAAGGATAAGAACGAAGGGCCAGATCAAAGCGCTGACCAAAGCGGGCACGAGGAAGATCAGCGAGGACGAGGTTACGCCAACCATGCTATGGGCCCAATTCCAAAACAATTGGTGAATCCCCACGAGAATAAATACCCACATCGACTGCTGCCACAAAGCATAACTACGGATTCGTTGATAAGACAACAAACAGACATAGGCTACTGCAACAAGCGCCAAAGCGTGCTGCCCCAAGACGGCGTGCTCCAGTAAATCCTGCCCGATACCAACAGTAAACGCAGTACCCACGCCCACCTGCTGCGGCAGTGCCATCACCCAATAAATCACTAATAAAGCAACGAATTGCGGCCGAAACCACCCCCAACCATCAGGCAAAGGTAAAACGCAGAGCAAAAAAGCCACTAAAAAGGAAAAGCCAACAATACTTAGATTATGTGTTTGCTGTAGATCCACTGACGTTCCTATTCGATCGTATATCGCTGACTTGAATGGCTTTTAACAATAGACCAAACCCAACTCGCAGTATCCCAGGGCCAAGATTTTCTTTAGTCCGTTTCGGGTAGAGCACTATCTGGTAGAGCACTATCTGGTAGAGCGCTATCGGGCAGAACACTAGAAGGTTCTTCACGACTAAATACTAGTAATGCAGGTCGACTCCGATTGAGTTGCGCAGCGGGTCGAGCAATCACGGTAGCGAAAGGCTGACCCGGATCATGAATCACAGATTCCACCGTCGCCACAGGATACCCAACAGGAAAACGCTGCCCCAACCCAGAACTGACCAATAAATCACCTTCACGGATATCAACAGTATTGGATACATGCCGCAGAGTAAGTGTATACAAATCTCCAACACCTTCAGCTACAGCTCTAACACCATTCCGATTGACCTGAACCGGTATTGCATGGCTCGAATCGGTGATCAATAAAACATCACTGGTATAGGGGTAGACTGCTACAACCTGCCCCATTAACCCGTCGGCATCGAGAAGTGGCTGGCCAACATAAACATCATGTTGGCTGCCTTTATTGATAACGATCTTGTGGGCAAGCGGGTCGGGAGATAAGCCAACGATATCCGCAACAACCACCCGCTCGCGAATGGTTTCACTCGAATTCATTAAACGCTGAAGCCGCACATTGTCAGCCAAAACGGAGGCCATTTTCTGGTTTTTAGCCTTGTGAATCAGTAGCTCATCCTTCAAGGCTTTGTTTTCTTCCAACAGATTTTGCCGGCTCCCCAAGCCATCTTCACCCCACTCACCGATGCGAGAAGGAAGGTCCGTCAGCCAATAAAAGGGAGTGCTCACAATATTGAGCTTGGCTCGAATGGGATCTAACCAAGAGGTATAAGAGTTTATCAACACGAGGAGCAACGCGATCAGTCCAAGAACGACTGCTCGAGATGCAAGAGAAGAGTTTTTGGCGAACAGCGGCTTAATGGGACATCCTCTTACTCACACAATCATGACTGCATAATGCAGTCATTGTGTAGCTAGCACTGCCAGTGGCAATAACCACAAAAAGTACTGCCACTTAAGATGAAAGAAAATCCATACTACGCTTATCCATGAGTTCTACCGCCCGGCCACCGCCTCGCGCGACACAGGTTAATGGATCTTCTGCCACTAAAACGGGTAAACCTGTCTCTTCGGTAAGTAAGCGGTCAATATCACGCAACAAGGCGCCACCTCCGGTGAGCACAATACCTGATTCGGCTATATCTGAAGCCAATTCAGGGGGAGTGCGCTCTAAGGCACTTTTTACTGCTTGAACAATACCCGTCAAGGCTTCTTGTAGGGCTTCTAGAATCTCATCGCTATTTAAGGTGAAGCTACGGGGCACACCTTCCGCTAGGTTACGGCCCCGAACATCAATTTCTCTCACTTCGCTGCCAGCATACGCACAGCCAATTTCTTGTTTAATGCGCTCAGCCGTGGCATCACCAATGACACTACCGTAGTTTCGGCGCACATAATTGACGATGGCTTCGTCGAAGCGATCACCACCAATACGAATAGAATCGGAATAAACCACACCATTGAGAGAGATAATCGCGATTTCGGTAGTTCCACCACCGATATCCACTACCATCGAACCATTGGCTTCCTCGACTTTTAATCCTGCGCCAATCGCGGCCGCCATAGGCTCTTCAATTAATCGTACTTCGCGAGCACCAGCGCCTAGCGCAGACTCTCGAATCGCCCGTTTTTCAACTTCTGTCGATAAACAAGGCACACAAACAAGCACTCTAGGGCTTGGTTGAAACCAGCTATTCTCATGAACCTTGCGAATAAAATGCTGAAGCATTTTCTCAGTAACTTGGAAATCGGCAATAACACCATCTTTTAAAGGGCGAATCGCCGTAATATTGCCTGGCGTACGACCCAGCATGCGTTTTGCCTCAATACCGACAGCTTCCACAATTTTTTGACCATTGTGATGGCGAATCGCAACGACCGAGGGTTCATCTAAAACGATTCCCCGCTCACGAACATAAATTAATGTGTTGGCGGTGCCAAGATCGATGGAAAGGTCATTCGAAAAAAGGCCACGAAGGCGTTTAGGCAACAACATGCAGGAGTTCTACCTTAGTTTTTATCAATTCTATTAGAAGTTATACTTCGCCTCTTCGAATGCTGTCGCTCGATATTTCAGAGCTTAAATTTCAAAACAGCCTTCGAAAAAACTAAATTATGAGCAATTGTAGTTCAATTCTTTCGTGCTAATGCTACGAGCATCTCGCCCCAGAACCTTTAGTCTCTAATCTATTGAGCAGCATTATGGTGGCGAAGTCATATTTGTGCAAATGCGGCGCACTGTATCAACGAGAGGGATGTAGGGCAAGGCGCAAATATGGTAACTTTAGCGCCCTTGATCACAGTTGCAGATCACAACAAGATCTGACTTTTAAAAATGTACTTTTGGAGAAATTGGTGGAGCGTTCAGAACTCGAAAAACTTGCAAATCTTGCCCGGATCAATGTTGGCGAATCGGTATTAGATGATGCCGCACAAAGCATCAGCGAAGTCTTGGCGCTGGTTGATCAATTACAAGCAATTAACACTGACGGCGTTGAGCCCATGGCTCATCCACAAGACGCCATTCAACAACTGCGCGCCGATGAAATAACAGAACCGAACCAAAGGGAAAAATTTCAAGCCATTGCTCCTCAGACCGAAGAAGGCCTTTACCTCGTTCCCAAAGTGATTGAATAGTTTGGGAGCAATCCGATATTTGAAATACGCCAAGTTAACAACGTAGCTCTGCGACCAAAAAAAATTTTGACAAACGAAGCGAAAAAATCGGCTAAGTCAGCAGAAGAGATAGCCAAGCCTTAATCCGTAAAACCCAGGACTCAAAATTACAATGCACAACCTCACTATCGCCGAGCTCATTGACGGCTTACGCGCGAAAACTTTTTCCAGTGTTGAACTGACCGAACATTTTTTAGCGCGAATTAAAAAATTTGATACCGAACTCAATAGTTTTATCACCGTTGCCGAATCCAGTGCCTTAGAATCCGCGCGTGCGGCAGACAAGAAATTGGTCTCTGGTGAAACTGTCAGCCCCTTGTGCGGAATCCCCATTGCCCACAAAGATATTTTTTGTACTGACGGCATCAAAACAACTTGCGGCTCAAAAATGTTAGGGAATTTTATTCCCCCTTACGATGCAACTGTGGTTGAAAATTTCAAGGCCGACGGTGTCGTCACACTGGGGAAAACTAACATGGATGAATTCGCAATGGGTTCGTCTAACGAGACCAGTTATTTTGGCGCCGTTAAAAACCCTTGGGATCAGCGTTGTGTTCCTGGCGGGTCTTCTGGCGGATCTGCTGCTGCAGTCGCGGCACGCTTAGCTCCAGGAGCAACCGCAACTGATACCGGTGGCTCGATTCGACAACCCGCTTCGCTTTGCGGGCTCACGGGACTAAAACCCACGTATGGAAGAGTCTCACGCTGGGGCATGATTGCCTTCGCATCAAGCTTAGATCAAGCCGGCACGTTAACGCAGACCGCAAAAGATTCGGCGATCATGTTACAAAGCATGGCCAGCTACGATCCGAAAGATTCCACCTGTATAAATAAAGAAGTCCCCGATTATTCAGCACAACTCGACAACAAAATCGACGGTTTAAAAATTGGCGTTCCGAGAGAATATTTCAGCGAAGGCCTTGATCCAGGAACGGCGAACGCTGTTAAAGCCGCCATTGACGAATTAACAAAACTCGGCGCAAAAATTGTCGACATATCCCTACCTCACTCACATTTAGCCGTGCCCACTTATTACGTTATTGCACCCGCTGAATGTTCCGCAAACTTGTCACGCTTCGACGGCGTGCGTTACGGCTACCGCTGTGAAAACCCTCAAGACTTAGAAGATCTTTATAGGCGTTCGCGTGGCGAAGGTTTTGGCGATGAAGTTAAACGTCGAATTTTAGTCGGCACTTACGCATTATCCGCAGGTTACTACAACGCCTACTATCGCAAGGCACAACAAATTCGCCGTCTAATAAAACAAGACTTCATGGAAGCATTTAAAGAGGTTGATGTGATCGTTGGACCCACTGCGCCTTCGGCTGCTTTTGAATTTGGCGCGAAGAAAGATCCCGTGGCAATGTATATGGAAGACATTTATACCATCGCGACCAATCTCGCTGGTCTACCTGCCCTTTCAACCCCTTGCGGTCTCGTCGACAACAAACCCGTGGGCTTACAAGTCATCGGCAACTTTTTTGCGGAAGCACAAATTTTGAACGTCGCGCATCAGTTTCAGCTTGCGACAGACCATCATCAACAAAAACCACAGAATATTGAGTGAGATAACTGAATGGAATGGGAAACTGTTATTGGTTTAGAAGTGCATGTACAACTTGCCACTAAATCAAAATTATTTTCAGGTTCAAGCATCGCATTCGGTGCGGAACCCAACACCCAGGCGAGCGCGATCGATCTCGCTTTGCCCGGCACTTTGCCCGTGGCGAATGCCGAAGCGTTTCGCTGTGCAAGTTTATTTGGCCTCGCGATCGGCGCGACAATAAATCAGCGTTCGGTTTTTGAACGTAAGAATTATTTTTATCCCGACTTACCCAAAGGCTACCAAACGACTCAGCTTGCCGAACCTATTGTCGGGGCCGGTGCGGTTAATGTTGTTCTTGCTGATGGCACCACCAAAACTGTGCGCATCCATCACGCCCACTTAGAAGAAGATGCCGGAAAAAGCTTACACGAAGATTTTCATGGCTCTTCGGGTATCGATTTAAATCGTGCCGGCACACCATTAATTGAGATTGTCAGCGAACCGGACATGCGCAACGCTGAAGAAGCGGTAGCTTTTGCAAAAAAATTGCACGGAATTGTTACCGCCTTAGAAATCTGCGATGGCGAAATGTCTCAGGGCTCAATGCGCTTCGATGTCAACATTTCTGTGCGCCCCAAAGGGCAAGAAAAATTGGGCACTCGCACCGAAACCAAAAACCTAAATTCATTTAAATTCATGGAAGAAGCAATAGCATTAGAAGTCGAACGGCAAATAGATGTTCTCGAAGACGGCGGCACTATTCGTCAAGAGACTAGACTCTACAACGGCGATACCAAAAAAGCCCGAGCGATGCGTTCCAAAGAGGAATCCAACGATTATCGTTACTTCCCTTGCCCAGATTTATTGCCCGTTGTACTGGATGACGCCTATATCGAAAATTTACGCAAACAAATGCCGGAACTGCCGGAAGAAAAATGCCAGCGTTTCATTAAAGAATATTCTTTGTCGGCTTATGACGCGGAATATTTATCAGCTGATCGCATAACCGCAAATTATTTCCAAACCGTGGCCGCGAAAACCGACGAAGCAAAAATTGCCGCCAACTGGATTATGGGTGAACTGGCTGCTCAACTAAATCAAGCAGACCTTTCCATCAACCAAAGCCCTGTCAGCGCCGAACAACTTGCTGGACTCATTCAACGAATCAGTGACGGCAGCATTAACAACAAAATAGCCAAACAAGTATTCGAAGCAATGTGGCAAGGCGAAGGCGATGCCGACACCATTATTGAAGCCAAAGGACTGAAACAAGTTTCCGACACCGGCGCCTTAGAACAAATGGTTGATGAGGTCATCGCAAACAACGCCAAACAAGTCGATAACTATCGGAACGCGGAGCCTGAGAAGCGTCCAAAAATGCTCGGCTTTTTCGTCGGGCAAATCATGAAGGCGTCCAAAGGCCAGGGCAACCCGAAAGTTATTAACGAGATTCTTTTGAAAAAGTTGGCGCAAGATTAAACGAGTTCAGCTTCCAAGCGCATCAAAACAGATCTTCAAACAAAGTAAAAATTATTAAGAGAAATCAACAATGGCATTAAAAAAAGACAAACAAAAAGTACTAGGTGAACACTTTGATGATGACCGAGTAAGAAGCTTTTTATTATACGAAGCCCCTGCTGGGGTTAACGCCGATTTTCACGTTCTGGAAAAAGCCTATCGTGGCATGATCCCAGAAAATTTCGCGACATTCGTCGGTTTTTTTGTCGAGGCGAAACGAGATATTAATGCGACCAATCCAGAAGGAAAGACCCTCCTCGAACTCATCAAAACTCACCGTCATGGCGAAGACTATATTGATGCAATGCTTTCTGCAGGTGCGAAGTAGGCAAAAAACTGATTTGCCAGCGTTATGATTTGTCAATATTTGAATTTTACTCTGGCTTTACATTCCGAATCTTATTAAATAGAGGCCTGCAAGCCATTCGGATATCAAGCAATGAAACGCATTACTCAATCAAAGGCCAATAAACACTCTAGACCTTATTCTCCTAAAGGAATATCCGTTTCGGGATTTGGCTACTTAGGCGAAGGTTTTCGATTACTTTTTCATCCTCACTTGCGCCTATTTGTCATCATCCCCATTCTCATCAACACGATTTTTTTATTTATTTTAACCAGCGTTTTGTTTTATCAATTCACGGCGACGATAAATTATATGATGGAATGGTTACCGCTTTGGCTGGAATTTTTAGCTTATATCATTGGCATCATTTGCGTGATACTGATTTTGTTATTTTATGGTTACAGCTTTAGCACCATTACTAATTTTCTCGCGGCGCCTTTTTATGGCGTACTTGCAGAAAAGGTTGAAGAATTAGCGACCGGTAAACGGGTTCAAGGTGAATCCTTAGTCACAATGATTCCGCGCACTATTCTCCGAGAACTACAAAAACTGTGGTATTTCGTTTGGCGAAGTGTGTTTATTTTTATTTTAACTTTCATCCCGCTCGTCGGCCCCGTCATTGGACTCGCATGGGTGGCATGGTCGATGAGTGTTCAGTATTGTGATTATGCGGCGGACAACCACCAAACGCCTTTCGATAAACTTCGTCATCAACTAAGCGGACAACTATGGGGAAGTTGGAGCTTTGGCGGAGGAGTCATGTTGGGAACGATGGTGCCGCTGCTCAATGTTTTTGTAATGCCAGCGGCTGTTATTGGCGGAAGTCTTTATTGGTTAGAAGAACTTCAGTATCGAAAATAAATTAACGCAAACCGACAAAATATTTTTAAATTTATCGACGATTCCTATTCGAGCTATTTCCACCACTACGACCACCTGATCGACCACCGCTATTTCTGTTACCAGAAGAACGTCGCCGTTTCGGCATTTCAACTTCCGGAGGCGCCGCCAATAAACTTTCCGGCGGTTGTGTACATTTTAAATCTTCACCAATTAATTCTTGAATTGGCATTAAACGAAAAGCGTCATCTTCGCAAGCAAAGCTAATTGACGTACCCAACTTGCCAGCTCTTCCAGTACGCCCAATTCGATGCACATAATCTTCTGGCTCTTCAGGCAAAGTGAAATTAACAACGTGAGAAATACCGTCAATGTGTATACCACGACCCGCTACATCAGTTGCCACGAGCACCTTTAGCTTTCTGGTTTTAAAACCATCTAAGGTTCGTACGCGTTGGTTCTGCGCAATCTCACCCGACAGTAAGCCCGCGGTAAAACCGTGGGCAACTAGGCGTTCATGAAGGTCTCGGCACTCATCTCGTCGATTCGAAAACACAATAAGGCTTTCGACATCCTCTTGTTTCAAAATATTGAAGAGCAAAGTAAATTTTTCATCGGTGGATGCAAGATAGACGTACTGCGTTACGGTATCCGTTGCAATACTTTCTGGTTCGATTTCAATCTGGACCGCGTTGTCAGTCCATTGCTCCACTAAATTCATCACGTCATCGCTAAAGGTCGCGGAGAATAATAAGGTTTGGCGATGAGATTTTTGTGGCGTTAATCGAACAACTCGACGAATTTGTGGAATAAAGCCCATATCGAGCATTCGGTCCGCCTCGTCAATGACCAACACTTCTATTTGATCAAGATGCACGTCTTTGTTACTGCAAAAATCTAATAGACGGCCCGGCGTCGCCACCAAAATATCAACTAAATTATCTTGCAAGCCACGTTGTTGTTTCTGATAGTCCATACCGCCAACAAGGGCCTGAACGTGTAAATCCGTGTACTCGGTTAAGGCTTTTGCGTCTTCGGCAATTTGCAAAACCAACTCGCGTGTTGGCGCAATTATTAGTGCTCGTGCTTCACCTGCGTAACGCTGATGCTCAACAGGATGCTTCATCAAGTCATCAATAATCGCTACTAAAAATGCTGCTGTCTTTCCCGTGCCAGTTTGCGCCTTACCGATAATATCTTCACCGTTTAAGGCGTGAGGTAAAGAACGGGCTTGAATCGGAGAACAATATTCAAAGCGTAAATTTGCAATTGCATGCATTAATTCGTTCGGCAAGCCAAAATCATGAAAGCGCGTTTTGCCTTCCACAGCTTCGACCGGAAATTGAGTTATATCCCAGGCTTGATGTTCCGCTTTTTTGTCGGAATTCGATTGGTGATTTTTTTTATTCTGATTAGCATTCTGACTCTGAGGCTTGCCACTTTGCGTAGAGCGCGTTTGAGAAGCCTTATTTTTGACATTCGGATTGCTGGAATTGTCTTCTTTGTCTTGGGATGAATTGTTGCGATTGGGTGATCGGCCTCGATTAGACGATCGATTGGAATTTCTATTTCGACCAGAACTCCGACTAGAATTCGCACCAGTGTTTTTTGATTGGGAGCGTCGAGTAGATGATTCTCCTTTACCTGAGTCTGTAGAAGATGAATCGGCGGTGGAATCATTTTTTTTCTGAGCGGCTACAGACTGCGCATCTTTACTGGGGGGGCGCTTCCCAAATAATCGAGTTAACAAAACAACATACCTTGCAAAACATTCTCCAGACGATGGTTCAAACCATGATTGACCGATATTCGTGATGATCAATATTAATGGCGGCGAGTATAGCACGCTGCCAATTCAAATTGAGCGATATTTATCCCATCCTGCCCCCAGGGCAATGACCGGGCTGAATGCTTGGCGTCCCAGGGCCACCGCGGCCTGTAAAGCTGAGAAGTGACTGATACTCCACCTGCTTCACAGGGGTCCGTCTCTTTGAGCTGAGACCGAGTTGTTCATGATCGGTTAAACGTCATTCTCAGCTGATTCGATTCCCTGTACAATTCGCGCCAATTAAGAGGTCAAAGCGCCCAATCGATTTATAGGCTATCTCTAAAATTTATCTGTTGCCGCGATCGCAGCGTCAGCTTCGTGTCCGAATCCTCATTTACGCCATGTAAACTGCGTTTCTCCGCACGCTGCTTCCTTGCTCTCACGAAATTTTTAAGATCGCTATACGCCTTCGTCTAGGAAAATGCATTGCTTACTAATTTTCCTAAGCGGCGAAGCTATTTGCATCGCCAACCATCACGATTTAATTGGTCTGCTACATCACAACCCAAACAAGGGAAGAGTTTAACCGAATGCCACTTCTACAATTAACCGACATCCATTTAGCTTACGGCAATCACGTTTTGTTTGAAGACATTCAGCTCACCGTAGATAAGGGCCAACGATTTGGACTCTTAGGCAGAAACGGCGCAGGAAAGTCGACATTTTTAAAATTATTAACCGGCGAAGTTCACCCCGATGGTGGCACACGCTGGGTACAACCTGGTGCCCGCCTCGCCTATTTAGATCAAGAGCTACCCACGGCGGATGACATTTCTATTTTCGATTTTGTCGCTCAAGGCTTAGGTGATCTTGGCCAATTACTAAAAGATTTTCACCATGTTTCTCAATCGGTTGAAAGCAGCGACTTAAAAAAGCTTGAACGTTTACAGCATGCGATTGAAGAGCGTGACGGTTGGAGTTTTCAACAGCGCATTGATACCACGCTAAATCATTTGGAACTTCCCGCTGACACCTTAATGAGCACTTTATCTGGCGGCTGGCGACGTCGCGCTGCATTAGCTCAAGCACTGGTTAGCGAGCCCGATATCTTATTGCTTGACGAGCCAACCAACCATCTCGATATTGAAACATTGGAGTGGCTAGAAAAACGGATCAACGAATTTCGCGGGGCGCTTGTTGTGATTACGCATGATCGCGAATTTTTACAAAAAACTGCCAATAACATTCTTGAACTTGATCGTGGACACATGAGGAATTGGGATGGCGACTATCAAGGTTTTCTCGCGTTCCGAGATCAACAGCTCGCTGCCGAAGAAAAATTTAATAGCGAATTTGATAAAAAATTAGCCCGCGAAGAAGTCTGGATTCGCCAGGGTATTAAAGCTCGGCGAACTCGCAACGAAGGTCGTGTTCGTGCGCTTAAAAAATTGCGTAATGAGCGCAGTGAGCGCCGCAATCAGGTTGGCAAAGCCAATATGCAAATTGAGCAAGCAAGCAGCTCAGGAAAAATTGTGGTCGAAGTTGAAAACATTACCAAACAATATGATGGCAAAACTGTTATTCCAACATTTTCCAGCAAAATCATGCGCGGTGATCGTATCGGCATTATCGGCCATAACGGTGCGGGAAAATCAACTTTATTAAAAATTCTTCTAGGCGAATTAGAGGCCGATAGCGGCAGTGTTAAATTGGGGTCAAAAATAGAAGTCGCTTACTTTGATCAACTACGAAGCCAATTAAATCTCGAAAAAACGGTTATCGATAATATTGCAGAAGGCAGAGAATTTATCACCATCAACGGTAAGTCTCGCCATGTCATTAGTTACCTACAGGATTTTTTGTTTACCCCCGACCGGACACGTCAACCGGTAAAATCACTTTCCGGCGGCGAACAAAATCGACTGATACTCGCCTATCTATTCAGCAAACCCGCCAATGTTTTGGTTTTGGATGAACCCACCAACGACCTTGATATGGAAACCTTGGAACTGCTGGAAGAAATCCTGCTCAATTTCGAGGGCACATTATTATTAGTCAGCCATGACCGTGCATTTATCGACAACGTTGTCACCAGCGTGATTGTTTTCGAGCAAGACGCGCAAGGCAAGGGCCAGCTGAACGAATATGTTGGCGGCTATCAAGATTGGTGGCAGCGGAAACAAGCGCAAGCACAATCGAAAGCCAATAAAACCAACGCTAGTAATACCGGCAAGGACAAAAATAAAGAAGAAAAAAAGCCGGTAAAAAAATTATCTTATAAATTACAGCGGGAACTTGAACAGCTGCCAATTGAGATCGATAAACTTGAGCAAGATCTCAAAACCATCGAAGCGAAAACCTTAGAAGAAGACTTTTACAGCAAAGAGCAATCACTCGTTAACAAGGTATTGGCGGATATGGCCGACATTCAAAGCAAGCTAGATGCACTGTATCTTCGTTGGGCTGAGATCGAAGAATAAACAACCATACAAAAGTTAACGCTTTTAGAGGGCAGATTGCGATTTTAGATGATTTATGATTCCATCTGTCCCTGCTTGTCGCTGCCAGTAAACGACTCACTCTGAGTTAAGTTAAATGGAACCGAGTGCTAGAACTAGTCACTTTTTATCGAAAAGCACCAGCAAAACAATAAACATAAAAATAATGTAATTTGATTTTATGGATAGGCACCCAAATGTTTCCCACCGAAATTAGACGCAGCTCAGTGCGTAAAGCCTTACGATTTTTTATTGTCACGCTTTTATCTGGCGTTTTACTCTCATGTACTGATGGGCTTTCTACTAACCGGCCTTACATACTCACAACCGCGACAACAGGCGGAACCTATTACCCGGTTGGGGTTGCTTTGGCGACCATTACTAAGTCTAAACTCGAACCTGTCGAAGGAATTTCTCTATCAGCTATTAGTTCAGCCGGATCATTAGAAAATATTAAACTGTTGCGAGACAACCAGGCACAGTTTGCTCTATTGCAGGGTGCTTTTGCCGCGTGGGCCTGGAAAGGTGAAGGGCCAATTAGCAAACCGCAAACCCACTTACGCAGTATTTGCGCGATGTGGCAAAACGTTGAGCATTTTATTTTAATCTCGGAACTGGTAAAAGAAGGAACAATTGCTGATTTAGGCGATCTTGATGGCGAGCGTTTCGTACTCGGTGCCAGAAACTCCGGAGCAGAAAGAACCGGTGCATTTATTCTTGATCAACTCGGCATTGATTATAAGAACAAATTCAATCTAGCTTACATGGGTTATGGCGCGTCAGCGGACGCGATTCAAGATGGCAACATTGTTGGCATGAATGTTCCCGCCGGCCCGCCAGTGAGTTCGCTAACTCGCGCATTTTCCAATCTCGGAAACGACTTGACCTTGCTGTCTTTCACGCGAGAACAGTTGGACAAAATAAACAGCAAATATGATTTGTGGGATTTTTACGACTTCCAACCTGATACCTACCCAGACCAAACAACTCTTGTGCGCTCAATCGCTTCACCCAATGTACTTGCGGTTCGCGCCGACGTCCCTGAAGAAGTCGTTTACCAGATAACAAAAACAATCTGGGAAAATCTCGCTTCTCTCCACGACATTCATGCCGCAACAAAAGATATGAAATTAGATGTGGCATTAAAGGGTATTGGTGCGCCGCTACACCCTGGCGCGATTCGTTATTTCAAAGAAAAAGGTTTAACCATTCCGGCAAAGTTGATTCCCGATGAACAATAATATTCTCAAATGGGGCGCATTTTTATTCGCCCTTTTTCATATCTATAACAATTTATTTCTTAGTATTTCCGGCTTATGGTTTTCCGCAATTCATTTCGGTGGTTTTGGCGTTCTCTGCGCTTTGAATTTCCACAAAGGCCCACATGCTGAATCGTCGGAACCTAAACCAAAATCGAATTTTCTCACCAAGCTCACCAGAATCTCCATCGCGCTACTTGCCGTCAGCATTCCGGTCTACATTATTTTGTTCGAGAATGCTTTATATGCCCGCGAAGCTGATTTTATTTTGTCGGACTATATTTTTTCAGGCATAGCGATCTTATTAGCAATTGAGTTTACTCGTCGATCAACCGGTTGGTTTATGCCGACGCTTATCGTACTGAGTGTTTTTTATATTTTGTTTTTAGGAAAATACATAGCAGGTATTTTCAGCTTCCCTGGGCTTAATCTAGAAACCGTGTTTCGTAGAATATTTTTCGATCCCGATGACGGAATGTTTGGACTGGTTGCAGGTATCTCCTCTTCCTACGTATTTATGTTTATTTTATTTGGTGCGTTCCTACTCCGATCCGGCGCGGGTGAATTCATTATAAAAATGTCGAATTGTTTGGCCGGCCGCTACACTGGTGGCGCAGGCCTTGTTAGCGTTGTTGGCTCTGGTTTAATGGGATCAGTATCCGGTTCGGCAGTAGCCAATACTGTGTCTGTCGGTGTAATTACAATTCCAATGATGAAAAAGTCGGGATTCACAGCGAGGTTTTCTGCCGGTGTAGTTGCCGCCGCATCAACCGGCGGGCAATTAATGCCTCCGGTAATGGGCGCGGGAGCGTTTGTCATGGCAAGTTACACGCAAATTCCTTACGTCACGATCATCGCGCTATCCACGCTACCGGCGATACTGTATTTTTTAACCGTCGGATTTTTTGTGCGAATCGAAGCTAAACGATTGGGAATAACGCCTGATCCCGCTGCTGTTACTGAAAAGTTTTCATCGATTTTAAAAGATGGCTGGCCGTTTATTTTGCCCCTGATTGTCCTAGTAGGTTTGTTGATCTACGGAAAAACACCCACAACTTCCGCTGCTTATTCAATCGTGGCTATCATTGTTTCTTCTTGGATTTCAAAATCACCGATGAACGCGAAAAGCTGTTTCGATGCCATAATCGACGCGGTCAAAACTATGGTGCCATTAGCCTTATTACTGGTTTCCGTCGGTATTGTTATTTGCGTGGTGGTCACCACCTC
This sequence comes from Aurantivibrio infirmus, assembly GCF_054767315.1. Lineage (NCBI taxonomy): Bacteria > Pseudomonadati > Pseudomonadota > Gammaproteobacteria > Cellvibrionales > Cellvibrionaceae > Aurantivibrio > Aurantivibrio infirmus. The sequence continues at coordinate 69,848 of NZ_BAAFSK010000007.1, read as the reverse complement.
AGTGGGCAATGCTTTCGCAAACATGATTATGATCTGGGCGGATGGTAACTTATTTTTTGCTATTGCTCTTATCGCTGTCGCTTCGCTGGTACTCGGCATGGGTTTGCCCGTGGCGGCGTCATACATTGTACTGGCAACTTTATCCGCGCCCTTGTTGTTCGACTTAATTAGCCACGGGCAATTATTGATCGCCTTGCAGGGCGATAATTTACCGACCAGCGTCCAAGCCACCATTAATTTATTCGGTGGCGACCCGGTGGTTGCTTTACGCGAAATGCCATTGGAAATGAAACAAATAATTCGTCGCGAATTACTTGATCCTACTTTATTAACAGGGATGCTGCTCAGCGCTCACTTAATTATATTTTGGCTATCTCAAGACAGTAACGTAACGCCACCTGTTTGCCTCGCCGCGTTTGCCGCAGCCGGTGTTGCCGGTACAAAACCAATGGCGACCGGATTTACCGCGTGGAAAGTATCGAAAGGCTTGTACTTGGTTCCGCTTCTTTTTGCTTATTCGCCACTTATTACCGGCACTTGGCCGGAAAGAATTGAAGTGTTCATCTGGTCTTGTATGGGACTTTACGCAATGGCGGGGATTTTACAGTGGCACTTAGAAAGGGCCTTAAATTTTGTTACCGCACCATTATTATTACTAAGTGCATTTTTATTAATGTGGTCGCCCTTAGAGATTTATTACCATTTAGCAGGCGCCGCAATTTTGGCTGGAATAATTATTTGGCAAAACAAACTCGCGCCGAACGCGCGAGTTGTTCAAGTCGAAGATTAAAGATAGTTGGATTAAGAACTACACGACAACATCGAGCAGCCCGCGCGGTTGCGTGCCCAGTCAGGGCGCTTAATCGCGTATTTTTCGCAGCCGGGCTGTTCATCGTAAGGCTTTCGCAACACGTCTAGCAATTCATTCACTAAACTGTTATCGCCTTTCTCTGCTTCATCAATCGCCAATTGCGCGAGATAATTCCTCAGTACATATTTCGGATTTACGGAATTCATTAATGCTCGGCGCGTTTCATCATCACTTGATTCAGCGCGAAGCCTTGATTGATATCGGCGCAGCCACGTAGCGATTGTTTCTTTATTGTTATCGTTTAGTTGTTCGGTTTGATAATACGCGTCGAGTAGTGGCGCAATCACTTCGTCATCGTTATTGTTTGAGGCCTCGTCAATAGTCGATATGTTGGCGAGTTTGCGATAAAAAATAGTCATGTCCGTTTCCACGACTTTTAATACGCTTTGCAAGTCTTCGATTAAAGAATCATCGTCGTTGCGAACGCTTGTTAGGCCTAATTTTTCAAGCAACATCATGCGATTTTTCTGCGTGTAACTATCAGCAAAGTTTTGCAGACTTTCTTGTAGAGGTTCGGCTTCTTGAATAAGCGGATAGATCGCATTGGCTAACTGTAATAAATTCCACTGCGCGATCGGTGCTTGATTTCCGAAACGATAACGACGCCCTTGTGCATCTGTGGTATTCGGCGTCCAATCCGTATCGTAATTCTCTAACCAGCCATAGGGGCCGTAGTCAATCGTCAAGCCGTGAATCGACATATTGTCGGTATTCATAACGCCGTGAACAAAACCCACTCTCATCCAATGCGCAATCAACACGGCAGTGCTTTCACAGACTTCGTTAAACCAACGCAGGTAAGTGTCTGTATTTGGTTTTCCAAGATGGGGAAAGTGCGTCTCAATAGTGTAATCGACAAGTTGTTTGAGCAATTCTTTTTCATTACGCGCGGCAAGAATTTCGAAACTACCAAAGCGAATAAAAGACGGGGCTACTCGACATACCACCGCACCTGGCTCAAATGCAGCGCGGCCATCGTAAAACATATCACGTTCAACGTGTTCACCTGTGGTGACGAGACTTAGCGCGCGCGTGGTAGGCACTCCCAAATGAAACATGGCTTCGCTACACAAAAACTCACGCACTGAAGAACGCAACACGGCAAAACCATCGGCGTTGCGTGAATAAGGTGTCGGGCCCGCGCCTTTCAATTGCAAGGTCAGACGTTGCTGCGAGTCGGTGAGCACTTCACCTAAATTAATTGCACGACCATCGCCTAGTTGACCAGCCCAATTGCCAAACTGATGGCCGCCATAGCACATAGCGAAAGGCTCCATGCCCGGAAGCATTTCATTTCCCGAAAACACGCGTGCAAATTCTGGAGATTCTGGATCAATTTTTAGTTGTTGGGCCACTTCAGAAGAGTAGGCAACAGTTTGCGGCGCACGGACACGCTTAGGGTATGCCGCGGAATAACAAGCGCCGCTGACTTGGCGACAAAAATTACCCAGTTCAGGGTCGCCAGGTAAATGTCGAACAAAGGAATTGTCGAATTGTAGTTGTGAAAATAAAGGTGACGACATAGGACTCCGCTAAATTTTTCAGCGTATTTAAGCTAATTGTTGGCAGAGTCTACACCAAATCTACAAAGTTATTCTGTTCCGATGCTCTTTGCGTTTTCGACCTCGGTATCACCACTTTCATCGTCGCGCTTGTTGCTCGGTGATTGAGAATGCAAAGGAATCACCGGGATAAAACAACTCAATAAAAATCCGAGAATCAGAATCCCCAACGCCGTACTAAACATTCCGGTTATCGAATTCGAAAAGGCTACTTTAAAACCTCTCATCATCGTCTCAGTGGTGGTCGTCACTTGCTGATCTAACCCAGATTTGATCAGCGCGAGAGTGCTGTCTATTTGTTCGGCACTTTGTTTATCCGCATTTCGCAGCGATTGCTTTAACGGTTCAGGAACTAAAGCGTTGTCTAATACATTTTGTTTCGCTTTCGCATCACCATGAAATGCCTGGTCGATTTCAAGATAAGCCAACTCGAAACGTGACTGAATCTGTTCACGCACTTTATCTGGATTCATCGCGTCAGATTGTGCCTGACTTAAGTCCAACTGCTGCACACTCGCACCTGGTATCACGGGTAGTTGTCTCGGTAGTTCAATCGCTAAATTGTGCGTTAAAAAAGTCCCGAACAGCGCGATGCCAATAGTTGATCCAATTTGTCGAAAAAATTGCGTCGAACTTGTCGCAATACCAATTTGCGAAGGCGACACAGAACTTTGTACAACGAGACTGGTTAAACTTTGCGACGGCCCCAAACCCAGCCCGACTAAAGCCATTCGCCATGACAGATCAAGTGTCGAGGTGTCTGGCCCAATGCCAGTAAAAAAGTAGACGCCGACAATTAAAACGACGTTACCGCCGACAATATAACTTTTGTAGTGTCCATGACGAGATACCAAACGACCGCTCAAAATGCTACTGAACATCATTCCAAACATCAGCGGAAACATCGATACGCCGCTATTCGTTGCAGTAACACCCTGGACGATTTGCATATACAGCGGCATAAAAATAACAATGCCGAGAAACGCCATGCCGACAACGAAAGTGACCGAGTTGGTAATAATAAACGCAGGGATTTTAAATAGTGACAAAGGTAAAACCGGATTCGGAACTTTCAACTCCACCAGTACGAATAAAATGAGTCCGACAAAAGATCCAGCAAACAAAGAAAATATTTCAACTGAATCCCAAGCATATTGACGACCGCCCCAGGTTAAGGCTAATAGCAAAGGTACGAATGTAGCGACCAATAAAAATGCGCCGATGAAATCAATATAGCCGCCCTCTGCATGATTAAATCGCGGTGTTTTCGCAATGATCATAAATAAGGAAACCAGGCCGAGCGGGATATTGACGTAGAACACCCAACGCCACCCAGGAATTTCATATCCGAACCAAGTCACACTGGCATAGTCTGTTAAAAACCCACCGACAGCGGGACCAATAATACTGGCCACCGCAAACATTGCACCGAACAAACCCATGAATTTCGCACGTTCTCGCGGCGGATAAATATCAGCAATTATTGCGAAGGCACTGGTGAACAATGCAGCGCCACCGACACCTTTAACGGCGCGAAAAACAATAAGCTGATGGATACCGTCACCTAGTAGTGGCAATGTTCCAAATTCACCGCTCAATCCACAGAGCACGGAACCCAAAAGAAAAATAATAATCCCGATGATTAAAATATTTCGGCGACCATAAATATCACCGAGCTTTCCATAAATCGGCACCAGCACTGTGGACGTTAACATGTAAGCGGTTGATACCCAGGCATACAATTCCAAACCATTTAGGTCGGCAATAATTCGCGGCATCGCTGTGGAGATAATCGTCATATCCAAAGCGCCCAGTAAGAAAACTACTAGCAGAGCAATTAAGGTTATGCGCTTCTCACGATCAGTGATTACAGCTGGAGAGGTGACGGTCATTTTAAAAACTCGTGGTGAAGGAACTGACGGGAGGGAAAAAAATCCTCGACTTGATCCAAGAACTATACGGCGTAAAGTAATTTGAACGGCGTGAAGAATACTCCGCCGACTTTCACCAAGCAAGCTGATTAATGAACGGATGGTCAAAAAATAAATCTAAAGAAAACAAAGAGATAGAAAGGGGTTCGGAAATATAGATTTAAAAGTAGGTGAAATTTAATATCAATTTAAAAATTAATTTGGAGCGAAACTCTACGCATTCAGAATAAAGCTAGTTCAACAATTTTATTCTCGTCGATTCATTGTCGTGGACTAAGTGCCGTCGATTAAGTGCCGTTGAATAATTGCCGGCGATTGATCGCTTCCAATCGTTCTGGCGTACCTATGTCTTCCCACTCACCGTTATAGATTTCGCCACTTAATTGTTTCTCTTTCATTGCTTCGACAAACACTTCGAGCAAGGGGAATTTCTCGCGCTTTTTTTCGTAATCACGAATCAGTTTTGGGCTGAACAGTGAAATCCCACTAAAGGTAAAACTCTGAGTACCCTGCCCACTACGCAGGAATAATTTATTATCCGCATCCAAACAAAAATCTCCCTGAGGGTGTTGCTCTGGATTGGGTACCATCACTAAGTGACCCAAAGTATTTTTACCTAAGGATTTATTCACTAAGCTATCGAAAGAAAAATCTGTCCACACATCAGCATTCACCGCAACGAAACTTTCATCCCCCAACAAAGGCAAAGCATGAAGAATGGCACCGGCGGTTTCTAAAGGATAAGGCTCTTCTGAATATTGAATCGCCACACCGAATTGCTCTCCATCGCCCAAATAGTTTTTTATTGCATCGCCAAGGTAAGCAATATTTATAATCACATCACTAATATTCGCATCACGTAAACGCTTCAGGGTATGAACAATTAAAGGCTTGCCCCTGACTTCTAACATGGGCTTGGGTAAGCTTTGCGTTAGCTCACCCATTCTCTCGCCACGACCTGCTGCAAAAATCATTGCTTTCATATTTAGACGTTCTTTTTTAATCTTTTTAATAAATGTTTATGCAATCTGATTAAACTCACCGGGTGCATAGCCAGCTTTTTCATAATCCACATACCAGGTTTGCTGTTCAGCTAGAGGAATTAATTTTTCTTTAAACCAGAGATCGAAGGTTTTTAGTTCTGGGTAGGAATCAGCGATTTCTAAGGTATAACGCATCACCAAGGGTAAATCTTGTAGGTAAGCGGCTTTATTATCTCGCAGGTGTAAACGCGCAAAAATGCCTAAAACTTTAAGATGCCGCTGTAGGCCCATTAAATCGAACCAACGCAAGAATTGTTTCTGGCTAACATCTGCAATTATTCCAGACTGCCTTGCCATATCGGCATAGGCTAGTGCCCAACGCTCTACGGATTCTCGCGGCCAACGGATATAACAATCGCGTAACAAAGAAACTACATCGTAAGTCACCGGCCCCCACACTGCATCTTGAAAATCAATAACACCTGGCGGGCCTAATTCTCGGTGGATTAAATTTCTAGAATGATAATCGCGGTGAACAAAACACTGGTCTTGCTCTAAAGCAGAATCTATTAAAGTATCGAATGTGTGTTGAATTAATTTATCTTCTTCGTTACTCGTTTTATACGAGAGCAAATCACCTACAAACCATTGTGTAAACAATTCCATTTCTTGATTTAACTTTTCTCGGCTGTAGTCTTCTATTTCCACGGCACTTCGGGGAGATTGCTGAATACGTAATAGTGTTAGTAGGGCTTCACCATAAAGCGCTTCGACACTGCCTTCATTGAGATCGCTTAAATACAAACGTTCGCCGAGATTTTCGATGAGAGAAAAACCTTGCTCGAGATCAGTTGCGAAAACGCGAGGGGCATGAATGCCTTGGTCAAGAAGAAAATTGGCGAGCATCTGGAAATGCTCGATGTTTTCGTGGCCGGGCGCATTATATACGGCGAGCAATTCAGGATGACCCGCGATACTAAAGTAGCAACGCCCTCCAGCATCACCGGACAGCGGAGTTATTGTCAGTACTTCAGTGCTGTCTTCTACCACTTCCTGCAACCAATCTGATAACGCTTTGACAATCTCGCTATGCATACTTTTCGCTTTCCCTTCTATTTACAACGACGGCTCTGCGCGAAACCGCGGAATTCAACATCAATTAATGCCCGCTATACATGCCTTCGTGCTGGGCTGAACACTGGCTTTCGAGTAGAATTTGCAACTCGCTTCCCCGCGCGAACAAATAACTAGGGGGCGGCTAAAGAGGAAGATCTGCTGAACACGCCTACTCGCTAGATCCCTTCTACCTAAAATGGCCAAAAAATAACAGCCATAAAATAACAAATCGCCATAATATCAAGGACTTCAACACACTGTGAGCGTAATTCCTAAGACAACAACTGTTGAAGTTATCCTGAATTTACTCAAGCGCACGGAGAGTGAAGGCTCACCTATAGTAGCTCGCTTAAGACAAGTCCTAAGATGCCTTCCTGACCTGCCCCGACGGCTCGCGCATCCTACCTTATTCATCTCGATTATTCTGTTTTCTACTTCAGCACTCAGTCAAACTCATTTGGAGTGGCAGTGCCTGCCCAGTCAGGATGGAGAAACCTGGGATTGCCAAGAAGTCGAGGTTGCGGGAAGAGCACGCAACCTTCCAAGCTCACCCGGCGCGAAACAAGACAAAAGAACAGCTGAACAGAAACGCTTAGATTGGGTACCAGAAGAACAACTCACTGAAGAACAGAAACAAGCGCTGCCGACAGGCTGTTGTGGTGCTTACCTTGCGCCAAAACGGGAGGATGACGAGGCTGATCTTCCTCCGGAACAAGCCCCCACCCGCCTATTGAACTTCAACTCCATTGAAACTGATGCCAATGGAAATTCCAGTATTAGTGGCGGGGTAAAAATTATTAACGGCTCTCGCAGTATGGAAGCGGAGACGGTCGAGGCAGACAACACCGACAATACTGCAACAATTTCGGGAAATGTGGTAATCCGAGATGCTGGTATTTTATTTCGAGGTGACAAAGCAACGATCGATCGAAGCACTAATGACACAGTGATTGAAAATGGTGAATTTGTCGCTTATGAAACTCGCCTGCGCGGCTCTGCGGAAAAGATTGAATCCACCAAAGAACACTTTGTATTGGAGAACGGTGAGTTTACCCGCTGCGAACCGGGTAATGAACATTGGAAATTACACGGCAGCTCGATTGAGATTGACCACGAAACTGAACAAGGTGTCGGTCGCAACGTCGTCTTCGACATCGGTGGCGTACCGGTTTTTTACCTGCCCTATATGCAATTTCCAGCCGGCGGAAAGCGTCAATCTGGCTTTATGTTTCCCTCCATCACTTCTGATGACGTGACCATTCCCTATTATTTCAATTTGGCGCCCAACTACGATCTCACCCTCGCACCACGCTATCTGGCTGATGCCGGCACTATGTTAGAAATTGAAGCGCGCCACCTCAGCGAATCTTTTGAGACGTCGCTTAGCGGCTCATGGTTAGGTAATGGTGAAGATAAGATCAGTGACAACGAGCAAACCTCAATCGATAAAGGCTTATTAACACCCGCTGAAGCCACGCCTTTTGATGGCGAAGATCGTTGGTTGTTCGGTCTCCAGCAAGAAGGTGGTCGCGATGCCAATTGGTTTAGCAGAATAGACTTCACCCGCGTAAGTGACTTCGCCTACTTCAACCATATCGATACCATCAGTCTTGATGTGAATCGCAGCACTCATCTAAGTCGTTTCGGCGAGCTCGGTTACAACTTCAAGAACTGGCAAGTGGCGGCAAGGGCTCAGGAATACCAAACTATTATTCCTGACATTGAGGAACCCTATCGCCAAAAACCCCGGCTCGACGCCAATGGTCTATATAACTGGGGTAATGTTGAGTTGACCCTGAACAATCAATACACACAATTCGATCATCGCAACGAATTTTATGATCAAAATAATCCTGCGCCTGCTGACCCCTACATCATCGGCGACCGCCTGCGCACCGACTATCAATTGTCGTGGAACAAAGAATGGTTATGGGGCTTTATAAAACCTTCGCTGCTGTTAAAGAGCGTCAATTATCAACTAGATGACAAGAATTTGAATCTCGGTGTAGATGACAGCCCCGGCGTCACGGTTCCGCAAGCCTCCATCGATTTCGGCGTCTATTTTGAACGAGACGGTTCTTGGTTTGGCGACGGCTATTTGCAAACCTTCGAGCCGCAGATCTTTTATTTTTACAGCGAATTTAAAGACCAAAGTGATTTCTTTAATCTCACTCCCACAAATAGAAACATCGCATTCGACACCTCTGAGTTAACCTTCAGTTACAGCCAGTTGTTTCGCCATTCTCGCTTCGCAGGCAGTGATCGAATTGAAGATGCCAACCAAGTTTCCGTGGGCCTTACCACCCGCTTTCTGGGTGCGGAAAGCGGTGCAGAGCGCTTCCGGATGAGTCTTGGCCAAATCTATTATCGAGACGATCGACTAGTGAGCCTCGACGGTGCTCCCCTGCTGGAAACAAAATCTGAGATCGCTGGACAATTTTCCGCGCAAATGACAGACTCCTGGCGCTTTAACAGTGACATCTTGTACGACCGAGAACAAAGCAAAGTCAATAAAGGTAGTGTGGCATTAAGATATTTTGACGATCAGAGCCGTATTTTTAATATCGGTTATCGCTACACACGTATCCCCATTACCCAAATACCCGGAATGCCCCAGCCCAATATTGATGAAAGCCAAGGCGAGATCTCATTCGCCTGGCCAATCAGTAGCAACTGGAGTGTTATCGGACGCGGCTATTACGATTTCACCAAAGATCGGGAACTCGACTCGGTATTCGGCCTCGAATACACAAGCTGCTGCTACCGTCTGCGCTTAGTAGGCCAACGTTATCTCGATAACGACCTGGTCAATCGAATTGACGATGACGAACTAGAGTACGATCAAGGGATATTTTTTGAATTTCAATTGCGCGGTCTCGGCAGTATCGGCAATAAAATCAGTAACGCTCTGAGTGATGGAATTTTAAATTACGAGCGTAGAGAAGAAAATTTACAGTAAAACCTTACAGACTTTTAATCATTTAGATTGTGAATAGCCCATGAAAATTAAAACTGCATTATTAGCATCAATAGCTTTTTCGTTAACCTTATCAAACAGTGTCAGTGCTCAGACGATTACGCTTGACCGTATCGCTGCCGTGGTTGATGACGATGTTGTAATGGAAAGTGAATTAAATTCTCAGCTACGAACCATCACAGCTCGACTGCAAAACCAGGACGCCCAACAGCTGCCACCAGAAGATGTTCTTAAAGCACAAATTTTAGAGCATTTGGTTGTTCAGCAACTGCAGCTACAAATGGCAGCTCGCGCCGGCGCAACAGTTGACGACGCAGAAGTCAACGCCAGCTTGATCGAGATGCAGCAACGCAGCCAATTAAACGAAGAACAATTTATCGCGCAACTTAATGCACAAGGCACGAGCCTAGGTGAATTACGAGAAGACATTCGCCGAGAACTATTAATTACCAATGTCCAACGCGGTGTATTACTTAGACGAATCCAAATTACTGATCATGATGTCGATAGCTTTTTGAGTTCAAAAGAAGGTCAATTTTGGGAATCGCCTAATTATTTGTTGGGACATATTTTAATTCCTCTCAACACCAGCGCTAATGATGAGCAAGTTAAAGCAACTTTAGATAGAGCAAATGAATTACGCCGACAAATACTCGACGGTGCGGATTTTGGCCAAATAGCGACAACCTATTCCGCCGGACAAAACGCCTTACAAGGTGGCGATCTCGGTTGGCGACAAGCCGCTCAGTTGCCAGAATTATTTTCTGAACAGCTGAAAAATTTAGCCGTAGGCGGCGTGAGCGAACCTTTTCGCAGTGACGCTGGTTTTCATATGTTGAAAATTCGTGAACAACGTGGCGGCGAACAGCAACTCGTCGAACAAACTAAAGTTCGCCATATTATTCTTATTCCGTCTATTATTCTTAGCGAAGCAGAAGCCGAACAACAGCTCGCAGACATACGTGAGAAAATCCTCAACGGTGCAGATTTTGGCGAGTTAGCAAAAGAACACTCTAAAGACGGCTCCGCAATTAATGGCGGTGATTTAGGTTGGACGACCCCAGGAAATTTTTATCCTGAATTTGAAGTGGTCATGAATGCGACGCCAGTGGGCGAAATCAGTGAACCATTTAAAACTCGTGGTGGCCTACATATTTTGTGGATTGAAGATCGTCGCCAAGAAGATATGAGTGAAGAATTCAAACGTAATCAAGCGAGAAATTTGTTAATGAGCCGGCGCTTTGAAGAAGAGCTCCCAATTTGGTTACAAGAAATTCGCGATAATGCTTATGTCGACATTAAACTGGCTTCCCTTCGAGAAGCTGAAGAAGAAACGCAACAATAAACACATCCGAACTGGGTGCAGCAATGCGTAATTCGCTGCCCCCTTTTCTTACACTGCCCCTTTGCTTAAATTGTCACGCCAAACTCAATGACCCTTCGAATTGCAATCACCCCCGGTGAACCCGCTGGCATCGGCCCAGACCTACTAATACAACTTGCACAGCAAAGTCATCAGCATGAGTTCGTCGTCGTCGCTGACCCAGAGTTATTACTACAGCGTGCTCAACAACTTAAACTTCCTTTGACAGTCCGCGAGTTTAATTCAGACTTACCAGCAAAAGCATCATCGAAGAACGAACTTTGCGTTGCGCCCATTCAATTAAATGCGCCCTGTGAAGCGGGAAAGCTAAACCCCAAAAATGCAGCTTACGTATTAAAGACTATTGATCTTGCTATCGAACTTTGCCAGAAAAAAATCACACAGGCATTCGTTACCGCCCCAGTACATAAAGGCGTAATAAATGATGCTGGCATATCTTTTAGTGGCCACACAGAATACTTAGCTGAAAAAACCAAGACAAAAAAAGTCGTCATGATGCTAGCGACAAAAGGATTGCGTGTTGCTTTAGTTACAACTCATTTACCCTTGAGCGAGGTGCCGAAACAAATAACTAGAACAAACCTCAATGAAACCGTTCAAATTCTTAACGACTCGCTAAAAGAAAACTTCGCCATTGCTAAACCTCGCATTGTTGTCTGCGGTTTAAACCCTCACGCGGGTGAAGGCGGCCATTTGGGACGAGAGGAAATCGATATCATTGAGCCTTGCTTACAAACACTGCGTGAACAAGGCTTAGAATTACTAGGACCACTGCCTGCTGATACAGTCTTTACACCGAAAATTTTAAAAAATGCCGACGCGGTTCTTGCCATGTATCACGATCAGGGTTTACCAACCTTAAAATATAAAGGCTTTGGCAATGCAGTAAATATTACTCTTGGCCTGCCCATCATCCGAACTTCTGTTGACCACGGTACCGCTTTAGATCTTGCGGGCAAAGGTAACGCCGACCCAGGCAGCCTGCAGGTCGCATTACTTACCGCCATCGAAATGGCACATATACCTTGAGTTTCTTGTGTTAAATCTATTCTGATAAATTAATACAAGAGCCGCTCTCGAATTCCTGTACAATACTTCCACTCAAAAACCATTCGCAGCAAAAAGTATTCAAATGAGCTTTTCATCCAGCGCGTCGTCACCTAATCCACAACATCAGGCGAAAAAAAGATTTGGTCAAAATTTTTTGGTTGATACGGGCATTATCGATAAGATTATTAAATCTATCGCTGCGAAATCAACGCAACGTATTGTTGAAATTGGACCGGGTCAAGGTGCGTTAACGCTACCTCTTTTGGAAACTTGTGATCATCTAGATGTCGTTGAAGTCGATCGAGACCTGGTCGCGCGGCTTAGTAAACTGAAAGAAAAATATAACAACTTACACATCCACGAAGGCGATGCGCTTAAATTTAACTTTTCTCAGCTGGTCGATAAAGAAAACTCTCTGAGAGTTGTCGGCAATCTTCCTTACAACATCTCGACACCACTAATTTTTCACTTATTGGAAGCCGCCGTTCAGATTGAAGATATGCATTTCATGTTGCAAAAAGAAGTAGTCGATCGCATCGTCGCGCGTAAAGGCAGCAAACAATATGGAAGGTTGTCAGTAATTGTGCAATATTATTGCAAAACAGATTGTCTGTTCTTGGTACCACCAGAATGTTTTTCTCCGCGACCCAAAGTACAGTCAGCTATTGTCAGACTTGAACCCCATCGGAGTTTGCCATTTATTGCAAACGATATCGCTTTGTTAAAACAATTAGTTAATCGTTGCTTTCAGCAAAGGCGGAAAACCTTGCGTAATAGCTTACGAACATTATTGCCGCTCGAAGCGGTGACAACAATTGGCGAGCAGGAAGGAATAGACATCACTCTTAGGCCTGAAAATCTCGACGTAAAGGATTATGTCAAACTTGCTAACCTCCTAGATAGAGATTTCCGTGATCAACTTTTTAATTTAGAATAATAACCTTCAATTCAACCCGAAATGATCGTGTGCTAGATACCTTGATAAAATGAAAACGTTATACACACCTTCACTCATCCATTACTCACTTAGAATAAATTGCTCGACATTATGAAATCAGCCCCGATTGAAGTTACCGTCAAAACCACGTATATACCCGAGCAAAGCCGTCCCAAAGAGAATCGCTACGTCTACACTTACACCATTACGATTACGAACTGTGGTGATCAAGCGGCACAATTGATGAATCGGCATTGGATAATTTCAGATGCCAATGAAAAAATTCAAGAAGTGCAAGGTGAGGGAGTCGTCGGACAGCAACCCAGATTGGCACCTGGAGACAATTACACTTATACCAGCGGTGTTATTCTCGAAACGCAATTTGGCACCATGCGCGGAAGCTACGAAATGAAAACAGATTTAGGCGACCTTTTTGAGGCCGCCGTCCCGGCATTCGCTCTAGTCCCACCTCAAGCAATTCATTAGAACCCTAACCTACCTATAGAGAACCCATGGCGACATATGCAGTTGGCGACATTCAGGGATGTTTACCCGCATTAGAATGCTTATTAAAGAAAATTAGCTTTGACCCCCAAAAAGATAAACTTTGGGTTTGTGGTGATATTGTTAATCGTGGCCCCGATTCGCTTGGTACATTACGATTTTTATTTCAGATGCGAAATTCTGTAGTCGCAGTGCTGGGGAACCATGACATGCATCTGTTGGCGATCGCACACGGTTATAAAAAAATGGGCCGCAATGACAATATGCTAGCCATTTTAGATGCACCTGACCGACATGAACTATTCGCTTGGTTGCGCCATCGCCCTTTTGTCCACCATGATCCCGTACTCGCATTCACGATGGTCCATGCCGGCATCCCACCGATGTGGACAATTAAAAAAGCCTTAAAACGAAGCGCTGAAATTGAAGCGGTTCTGCAAAGCAATCAATTCGAAAATTATTTACGAAGTATGTATGGAAACACACCGGACCGCTGGGATAAATCGCTGAGCGGCACTAATCGCTGGCGGCTTATCACCAACTACTTTACGCGCATGCGTTTTTGTAATGAGATTGGGCGCTTAAACCTTGATTGCAAGCTGGGAAAAGATCAAGCTCCAAAAGGCTACAGCGCATGGTTTGACATAAAAGGTCGAGAAACGGAAAAAGATAATATTGTGTTTGGACACTGGGCGAGCATCGACGGAAAAACTGGGCACCCCCATGCTTTTGCCTTGGATACTGGCTGCGTCTGGGGACGTAAATTGTCGGCTATGCGCCTTGAAGACAAAGTCTGGTATTCCTGTGAGTGTTAGTCATTGCGATTGTTTCATGCAAAATCCTTCTTTTTACTGCCATTGATCCATTCACAAACATTTCTGCTAGACCTTAAAAAAACTTCATCTTATACTCCGCAACTCGTTTCCAATGGAGATTGCATAAGATGAATGTATCCAAACCCTTACAATCGTACTAGGTAGATGCTTAAAAGATTTAAACGCTTCGTCAAAAAATAATTTTTAACATTATAAAAATTATGAAGTTAATACCATCAGCTGCAGATGCTGATCGCACACCCTTATCGAACTTCCTGTTTAACTTTTCTAGCCGCCTTTTCTAGCTGAAACTTGTTTTAATGTTTCCAGCTTAGTGAACTCGCTCCCTACCTAGTATTTGTCCGAAACCCAAAATGTCGTAGTCAAGACTATCGATTGCCATTCGCTTAACCTCGTTAAGCACAACAAATACAATAGGTTAAAGCATGTTTTATAAAAAATTGGTTTCCGGGTATCGTCTTTTTTTCGATGCCGTAAAAGGAAGCGCATCAATAAATTACACCGAAGGCTCCATTAAAAAGGCTACTTTTCTCTTGGCCATTCCAATGATTTTGGAAATGGCGATGGAATCAATATTCGCCGTCGTCGACATATATTTTGTCTCCAAACTTGGCGATGCCGATGCCGTTGCGACAGTGGGGCTCACCGAAGCGGTGATCACTTTGTTATACGCTATCGCCATAGGTCTAAGCATGGGAACTACGGCTTTGGTCTCGCGACGTATCGGCGAAAAAAATCCGCAAGCAGCGGCTGATGCTGCCGGCCAAGCAATTTGGCTCGGAATTTTAGTCTCCGTTGTCGTCGCAACGATAGGGATTTTGTTCGCAGAAGACATTCTAGCGTTGATGAGTGCGGAAGAAGGCGTTATCACAGTTGGAAAAAACTACACCAGCATTATGCTTGGCGGCTGCTTTACGATTGTATTTTTGTTTTTAAACAATGGTATTTTTCGCGGTGCGGGCGACGCTAGTATTGCTATGTATTCATTGATGCTGGCCAACGCAATTAACATCATCCTCGACCCTTGCTTTATTTTTGGCCTCGGACCATTTCCAGAAATGGGGGTAACGGGCGCTGCAGTGGCGACCAATATTGGTCGTGGTGTTGGGGTCGCCTTTCAAGTTTATTTTTTGTGTAAGAATAATCGTAGAATTCAAATACGCTTGAAAAACCTTTACTTGCAACTCCCCTTGCTGATCAATTTAATCCGCGTGTCGTTGGGGGGAATTGGCCAGTTTCTCATCGCCACCGCAAGTTGGGTTATTTTAATGTCGATTGTTGCACAACATGGATCAAACGCGGTTGCGGGTTATACCTTGGCAATTCGCAGCGTAATGTTCTGCTTCCTCCCAGCCTGGGGGCTTAGTAATGCTGCCGCAACATTAGTGGGGCAAAACCTCGGTGCAAAACAAACCCAGCGCGCCGTAGACACCGTTTGGCAAGTTTGTAAATACAATGTTGCTTACATGTTAAGTGTCGCCTTTATATTTTTGTTTTTTCCCGTAACGATAATGTCGCTCTACAGCCCAGAACCAGAAGTCGCGAATTACGGCATTCAATGCTTGCGAATCATGAGTTTCGGCTTTGGCTTTTGGGCGGCAGGCATGGTTTTCATGCAGGCTTTTAACGGAGCCGGCGATACCATGACCCCCACCTGGATTAATTTTTTCTGTTTCTGGTGCACGCAAATCCCTCTTGCCTACTTACTAGCAAATACGCTTGAATATGGACCTTCAGGGGTTTTTATTGCAGTCACTTTTTCGGAAAGCTTGATTTGTATAATTGGCTTAGTGTTTTTTCTTAGGGGAAATTGGAAAAAGACTTCAGTCTAAAAACAATTTAAATTGACAAAAAAAGACCCCGTTGGCTAAACCAAGGGGGTCTTTTTAAAAACTAACGATGCACTAAGAATCGTAACCCTTCGGATTCTGCGACTGCCAGCGCCAGGCATCAGTCACCATGCGTGCCAAATCGAATTCCGCACGCCAACCTAAATCTTTCGCTGCCAGTGTAGGATCAGCAAAACATTCGGCAATGTCACCCGGCCGCCTTGGTCCGATCTGATATGCAACACTACGACCACTTGCCGCTTCAAACGCTTTAATAACCTCAAGAACGCTATAACCGGTTCCAGTACCTAGGTTGTAGGTATAACAAGCAGGCTTGCTATCGAGTAATTTTTGCAGGGCTTTGACATGGCCTTTCGCCAGGTCTACGACATGAATGTAGTCCCTAACGCCGGTTCCATCTCGGGTCCCATAATCATCGCCAAATACATTGAGGGTTTCTAATTTACCGATGGCAACTTGGGCGACATAAGGCAATAAGTTATTAGGTATGCCTTGCGGGTCTTCACCAATTTTACCGCTCTCATGAGCACCAATGGGGTTGAAATACCGAAGTAAAGTGATTGCCCAAGGATTGTTAGGAACACTGCATACATCGCTGAGAATCTCCTCAACGATGAGTTTGCTGCGCCCATACGGATTAGTTGTTGAGGTCGGGAACGTCTCATCGATGGGCACCGATGCTGGATCACCATATACGGTCGCAGAAGAACTAAATATTAGGCGATGGACGCCGAATTCCGCCATAACTTCCGCCAAAGCAACAGTGCCTTCAACATTGTTATGGTAATAGCGTAAGGGGATTTCACAGGACTCCCCCACCGCCTTCAATCCTGCGAAGTGAATAACCGCTGATATCTGGTGAGCCTGAAAGACTTCTCGTAACCCTGCTCTATCAGTGACGTCAACTTTATAAAAGGGCACTTTTTTGCCGCTAATTGACTCAACACGCTCCAAGGCCAATGGTTTGCTATTGCTCAAATTATCAACAATCACGAGTTCAAAACCTGCTTCCATCAGCTCGATACAGGTATGACTGCCGATATAACCGACACCCCCCGTCACTAGTATTTTCGACGTTGATAAATCTTCTGAATTCACTGTTTTTACTCGCCTCTAGCTAAGCCTCACCTCAAGAAATGGGTAAGGTCGTCAAAATAATTCGTTATTGTAAAGGAATTACTTGACCCTTTTTAACCCATCTATGCGCATTTTCGACCCACCGTCAGCTATAGAGCCAAATTTGAATAAAACTTTGAATACTATTCACTTTTTGCTGTCTATGAAAAATCCGGTTCTAATTAATTTACAAATCGAAAAACAAATTGGCCTGAATTTTGACTATTTTTCAAGGTAGCGAAGGAAGATTTACGAGCAATTAATTATTTGATATTTTTTTGACGTAATCATTGTGCCGAGTTCGGTTTTTGCAGCTATGCTTAAGCCATTGACAATCATCATTGAAGGGGACGAAAAAACCGATAAATAAAACAATAACAAATATTATCGCGATGAAAATGTGACCACTAATTTTGAATATAGCCAAACCCACTAATTGGTATTGAGAGAGGCAGGTTTATGAGCAACATTTTTAGCCACTACAAAGATCGCTACGAAACCACGCAACAGGAAGAGTTTTCCATTCAGGAATACTTAGAACTGTGTAAAAAAGATCCTGGTATCTACGCATCCGCAGCCGAACGCTTACTCATGGCTATAGGTGAACCAGAACTTATCGATACCTCAAGAGATTCCCGCCTCAGTCGAATTTTTTCAAATAAAGTAATCAAGCGTTACGCTGCATTTGAAGAATTTTATGGCATGGAAGAATGCATTGAAGAAATCGTCTCCTTTTTCAAGCACGCGGCACAGGGTTTGGAAGAAAAGAAACAAATTTTATATTTGCTTGGGCCTGTTGGCGGCGGTAAATCTTCGCTCGCAGAAAAACTAAAATCTTTAATGGAGAAACAACCCATTTACTGCATTAAAGGTTCTCCGGTTTTTGAATCGCCACTTGGCGTCTTCGATCCTGAGGAAGATGGTGCGATATTAGAAGAAGATTTCGGTATTCCCAGACGCTATATCAATCAAATAATGTCGCCTTGGGCAGTTAAACGCTTACATGAATACAACGGCGATATTTCACAATTTAAAGTCGTACGCATTTTCCCCTCGGTACTTGACCAGATCGCAATATCAAAAACCGAACCCGGTGATGAAAACAACCAAGATATTTCCTCTCTCGTTGGTAAAGTAGATATACGTAAACTTGAAGAATATCCACAGAATGACCCCGACGCTTATAGCTTTTCCGGTGGGCTTTGCCGCGCAAACCAAGGTTTGATGGAATTCGTGGAAATGTTTAAAGCCCCAATCAAAGTTTTGCATCCGTTATTAACCGCGACACAGGAAGGCAACTACAACTCTACAGAGGGACTTGGAGCAATTCCATTTGAAGGCGTTATCCTCGCGCACTCTAATGAATCAGAATGGCGGACTTTTAAAAACAACAAAAACAATGAAGCGTTTATCGATCGCGTTTATATCGTAAAAGTACCCTATTGTTTGCGGGTTTCCGAAGAAATAAAAATTTACGACAAATTGCTGCAAAATAGTTCACTAGCGCGAGCGCAATGTGCACCGGATACTTTAAAAATGCTATCTCAGTTCACCGTTCTTTCACGCATTAAAGAACCAGAAAACTCCAATCTTTTCTCGAAGATGCGTATCTACGATGGTGAAAACTTAAAAGATACCGATCCAAAAGCGAAATCATTGCAAGAATATAAAGACGCCGCTGGTGTAGATGAAGGTATGTCAGGGTTGTCCACCCGCTTTGCATTTAAAATTCTCTCCAAAGTATTTAATTTCGACCCAACGGAAGTTGCCGCAAATCCAGTGCATTTACTTTACGTGCTTGAACAACAGATTGAGCAAGAACAGTACGCGCCAGAAATACAGGAGAAGTATTTAACTTTTATCAAAGAACATCTAGCACCTCGCTATGTGGAATTTATTGGCAAAGAAATTCAAACAGCTTACTTAGAAAGCTACGCTGAGTATGGACAGAATATCTTCGATCGGTATGTCACGTATGCCGACTTTTGGATTCAAGATCAGGAATATCGCGATCCTGAAACCGGGGAGATTCTTAATCGCTCTTCGCTTAATGAAGAACTTGAGAAAATTGAAAAACCAGCAGGCATTAGTAATCCAAAAGACTTCCGTAACGAGATCGTTAATTTTGTATTAAGGGCACGAGCAAACAATAATGGAAAGAACCCAGTGTGGAACAGTTATGAAAAACTGCGTACCGTTATCGAGAAAAAGATGTTTTCGAATACCGAAGATTTGCTCCCAGTAATTTCTTTTAATGCCAAGGCATCTGCGAACGATCGTAAGAAACATCAAGACTTTGTCGACCGGATGGTTGAAAGAGGTTACACCGAGAAGCAAGTCCGTTTGTTATCCGAGTGGTATTTAAGGGTTAGAAAGTCGCAGTAGTACGCAAGGATAATTTATATCGTGATTTTCTACTGCAACCCTTAAGGTTTGTACAATGTTGTTAAGGTAAGCTATGAGCTATATTGTTGATCGACGACTGAATTCAAAAAACAAAAGCGCTGTAAATCGTCAGCGTTTTTTACGGCGTTACCGACAACACATCAAAAAGGCTGTCTCTGAAGCTGTCTCGAAACGCTCCATCACAGATATTGAAAATGGCGAGAAAATCAGCATCCCGACCAAGGATATAAGCGAGCCCGTATTTCAACACGGCCGCGGCGGTCGTTATTCCAACGTACTTCCTGGCAATAAAGAATTCGTTTCTGGTGATCGTATACCAAGGCCTCCCAGTGGTTCTGGAAGCGGTAGCGGTTCCGGCGCTAGCGATAGTGGCGAAGGTATGGACGATTTTGTTTTTCAGATTACTCAAGAAGAATTTCTAGACTTTATGTTCGAAGATCTAGAACTTCCTAACTTGGTGAAACGCCAGCTCGCCGGTGGCGATGAATTCAAGATGCGTCGCGCTGGCATTAGTAATGAAGGAAATCCCGGGAAAATTAATATTGTTCGCTCACTGAGAGCGGCAAACGCAAGGCGAATTGCACTATCGAGCGGTAAAAAACGCAAGCTCGCCGAACTCGAAAAAGAGCTCGCGTTACTTGAAGCTGTCAGTGATGACAAACGGGATCATTCAAAAATCGAAATGCTTCTCGCCGAAATCGCCAGCTTGAGAGGAAAGATATCTCGAGTTCCATGGCTCGATGATTTCGACATTAAATATAACCTTCATGTCAAAGAACCTGCACCGAGTTCCAAAGCCGTGATGTTTTGTTTGATGGATGTTTCTGGATCTATGAATCAATCCACGAAGGACATCGCCAAACGATTTTTTATTCTTCTCTATTTATTCTTGCAAAGAAATTATGAAACGACCGAAGTAGTATTTATCCGCCACCATACCAGTGCCAAGGAAGTTGATGAAGAAGAGTTTTTTTATTCAAGAGAAACCGGTGGAACGATAGTTTCCAGCGCGCTTAAGCTTACTAAAGAAATATTAGCCGAACGTTACCCTCTATCGGAATGGAATGTCTATTGCGCACAGGCCTCTGATGGCGATAACTGGAACGACGACTCTAGTATTTGCTACGACTTGTTAGTAAATGACATTATGCCGAAACTGCAATATTACTCTTACATAGAAATTACTCCGCGGGATCATCAAGCACTCTGGGAAGAATATGAGGGTGTGCAAGCAGCCTTCCCAGAATCGTTTGCGATGCAACATATAGTCGATGTCGGGGATATCTATCCAGTATTCCGAGAACTATTCCAGAAGAAATACGCATGAAAGAGTCCAACGAGAAAAACTATATTTCAACTAGCTCTGATTGGAATTTCGAACTTATTAATGAGTACGATAGAGAAATCGCTTGCCTCGCTGATGAATATCGCCTCGACACTTATCCCAATCAAATCGAAGTAATTAGCTCCGAACAGATGATGGACGCTTATGCTTCTGTTGGTATGCCTTTGGGTTACAGTCATTGGTCCTATGGAAAACAATTTCTTAATATTGAGAATTCCTATAATCGTGGGCAAATGGGTCTAGCCTATGAAATAGTCATTAACTCCAACCCCTGTATCGCTTACTTGATGGAAGAAAATACCATTACCATGCAAGCACTGGTGATCGCTCACGCATGCTATGGACACAATTCTTTTTTTAAAGGTAATTATTTATTTCGCACCTGGACTGATGCCGATTCAATTATTGATTATCTGCTATTTGCCAAAAATTATATTTCTGAATGCGAGCAACGCTATGGAATTGATCAAGTTGAATCCACAATAGACTCTTGTCACGCTCTAATGAATTACGGCGTTGACAGATACAAACGCCCCTCTCCTATTTCCGCCGCTCAAGAACGGGAAATGCAAAAAGAGAGAGAAGAATATTTACAAAAACAAGTGAACGATTTATGGCGAACGATTCCCGTCGATAGCGATAGCGCATCGCTACACAAGCAACAACGGTTTCCTTCCGAACCGCAAGAAAACTTGCTTTACTTTGTCGAGAAGAACGCGCCCTTACTTGAACCTTGGCAACGTGAGGTTGTGCGAATTGTTCGAAAAATTGCCCAATATTTTTATCCACAACGGCAAACCCAGGTGATGAATGAAGGCTGGGCAACTTTTTGGCACTACACCTTACTTAATACTTTATATGAACGCGGAAAAGTCACCGAAGGTTTCATGTTGGAGTTTTTACAATCTCACACCAGCGTGGTTTATCAGCCTCCCTACGATAGCCCTTACTATAGCGGCATAAACCCTTATGCCTTAGGCTTTGCGATGATGACTGATATTCGTCGTATTTGTGAATTTCCTACGGCGGAGGATAAGCACTGGTTTCCAGATATCGCCGGCAGCGGCTGGTTGAAGACTCTCGATTTCGCGATGCGTAACTTCAAGGACGAAAGTTTTATTTTACAATTTTTGTCTCCGAAAGTTATTCGAGACCTAAAGCTCTTTAGTGTTATTGATGATGACGAAGAAAAAGATATCGAAGTCAACGCAATTCACGATGACTCTGGCTACCAAAAAATTAGGGAGCAACTAGCAGGACAATATAATTTAGGAAATCGCGAGCCCAATATTCAAGTATTCAGCGTCGATATACGCGGGGATCGATCACTCACCCTTCATCACAATCAGTTCTCTCGTAAACCTCTTGGCAACTCAGCGAACGAGGTGTTAAAACATTTGCACCGCCTGTGGGGCTTTGATGTGCACCTACACTCGCTACAGGACGACGTCATCAGGCAAAGTTTTCATTGTCCCGATAGAGATCCTGAACAAGCATAGATAATTCCAAACTACGGTAGTTAGATCAACTGATGCAAGCGTAGTTTTTCTGGAATTCACTTTAAAATCTCCGTCACTGGTTTAGAACCGACGATCTAAGAAGCCTTTTAGTCTTAGCCTCGCCTCTCTATAATGCACCGTTTAACACCAACGTATCACTCAATGAAACATTCTTGAACGAAATGGAAATTTACTTAGTCGGCGGCGCTGTTCGTGACAAGCTTCTCAACTACCCTAGTATCGAAAACGATTGGGTGGTTGTCGGTGGCTCACCGAAGGAATTATTAGATCGGGGATTTCGCCAAGTAGGTTCTGATTTTCCAGTCTTTCTTCACCCCGAAACCAACGATGAATATGCCTTGGCGCGAACTGAACGAAAATCGGGCCATGGTTACGCCGGGTTTACTTTTCACGCCGCTCCGGACGTAAGCTTAGAAGAGGACTTGTGCCGGCGTGATCTAACCATCAATGCCATCGCAATGGATGACGCAGGAAACTTGGTTGACCCTTATGAAGGGGCGCAAGACATTCAAAACAAATTGCTTCGTCATGTATCACCCAGTTTTGCCGAAGATCCGGTCCGAATTTTGAGAGTCGCTCGCTTTGCTGCTCGCTATCACCACCTTGGTTTTACCGTAGCGGAACCAACCAAGGATCTGATGAAGTCTATGGTAGAAAACGGAGAAGTGGACCATCTCGTTTCTGAACGGGTTTGGAAAGAGATGTCGCGCGCATTGGCGGAAAAAAATCCTCAGGTGTTTTTCGAAGTATTACGAGAATGCGACGCGTTAAAACGACTCCTACCTGAAATCGATAATTTGTTTGGCATTCCACAACCTCCACAACATCACCCAGAAATTGACTGCGGCATTCATACACTGCTGGTACTACAGCAGGCAGCAATTCTCAGTGACAAAACTACCGTACGCTTCGCCAGCCTCGTTCATGATTTAGGAAAGGCGCTGACTCCCGAAGACGTATTACCTCGGCATATTGGACACGAATCTAAAAGCGGCAAGCTTATCAAGAATATGTGTAAGCGCTTAGCAATACCCAATGAGCATCGAGATTTAGCTTTGGGAGTCGCGGAATACCATACACATTGTCATCGCGTTCTGGAAATGACGCCAAAAAAAATATTAAAAACCTTGGACGCCTTAGATAGCTTTAGACGCCCGGAACGTTTTGAGGAATTTCTTTTGTGCTGCGAAGCTGACGCCAGAGGCAGGACAGGGCTTGAAAATAGAGAATATCCGCAAACCAAATTTTTTAAAAAAGCGTTTCAGCGTTGCTGTGCTATTTCCAGCAAAGATGTTGATAGCGACCGGTATCAAGGCAAAGCATTTGGCGAAGAATTACATCGATTACGAATCCACGCCTTACGAGATTTTAAAAACAGCTTCGATTCAACCTCAACCTCTTTCACATGATATGAATCACAATGAATAACGAAACCAACGAAAACACGCAATCTACCGAAGGTACTCGCAAAGTTGCCTTAGTAACCGGCGCTGCAAGACGCATCGGTGCTGAGATTACACAACACTTACATACAAATGGCTTTAACCTTGTCATTCATTACAATCGATCAGAATCAGATGCGAAGAAGCTCTGCAATCAACTTAATAGCATCCGAAAAAATTCAGCTATCACCATCTGTGCGGATCTTTGTAAAGTCGATACGCTCAAAGCACTGGCAGATGAAGCAAAGCAACACTGGTCTCGCCTCGACGTACTGGTTAACAATGCGTCGAGCTTTTATGCAACCCCGATTGGATCAATTACCGTCGATCACTGGCAAGATCTCATGGGTAGCAATCTGCAAGCGCCCTTGTTTTTAAGCCAAGCTTGCGCGGCTTATTTAGGGGAAACGCAAGGCTGCATAATAAACATTGCCGATATTCATGGTGAGCGGCCTCTTTCTGATCACCCAGTTTATTGCATCGCGAAGGCAGGCAATATCATGCTTACCAAATCACTTGCAAAAGATTTGGCACCCAAGGTTCGAGTTAACGGAATCTCGCCCGGTGCAATTTTATGGCCAGAAGATAGCGCAGAGTTAGAAAATGAAATCAAAGCATCTATTACAAAAAAGATAGCATTAAAAAAAATAGGTGAGCCTAGCGACATAGCCAGAACTATAAACTTTTTAGTCAGTGACGCGCCCTATATTACCGGGCAAATTATCGCTGTTGATGGTGGACGCAACTTGGTAAGTTAAACCGGCTTACAAACTTGTCACTTAATATAATTTAAAACCGACTTGGAATTCACTTGGAAAATTCAGTAAGTATAGGCGGCACGTCATCTATTGATGACGTCAACCAAACGACGATGAGCAGCCTCGAGGCGCAGGAAGTTTATTCACGCTGGCGCGGCTTAAAGCCTGCCGAACAAGTAGCCTTCGACCTAATTGCAGACAAAATCAGTGGCCAAGCTATATTGGATATTGGCGTTGGTGGTGGTCGAACAGTAGAAGCGCTTAACGAACTTAGCAAGGACTATATCGGCGTAGATTACTCTGCCGAAATGGTGGCGCTCTGCCAAAAACAATTTCCCTATATTGAATTTCGACATGTTGATGCGCGAGATTTATCTCAGTTTAAGGACAATTCGTTTTCTCTGGTCGTTTTCGCCTGTGAAGGAATTTGCATGGTAGACCACGAAGGTAGACTGAAAATTTTGAGAGAAGTAAGGCGGATACTTAAATCAACGGGATATTTTATATTCTCGACTTTCAACCAAGAATCGCATGCCCACGACAGGCCGTTTCTATTTCCAGAATTTGAACTCTCCCTCAACCCCGCAAAGCTTTTAGTTCGCGCTTTTCGTTTCTGCAAGCTCACGACAGTACGTTATCTTAATCGCCGTAGGTATAAGAAGCTAGATTTTCGAGGCGCCGAGTACTCCATCATCAATGATATTTTTCATAATTACTCGACGATGATCTACTACATTTCCTTGCAGCAACAATTGATGCAGCTCGAAAATATCGGCTTTGCGAAAAACCCCAAGGCGCTCGATTTAAAAGGACAAATTGTCACTAAAAGTACTCCTGACGACACCCTAACTTTTATCGTACAAAAATAATGCCTCCAAAGCCTTCCGGTATTTGATATAGATATTTTCTTGATCCAGATCAATTAATTTTATTTTTGTCTTCCCAGATAATTGAAATACGCAAACCTACCCCAAAGATAGTTACTGCAATATAAATCGGGCAATTCCCGCTTTCGACATTAATATTGGAGGTTTACTATGAATCTTGTCCCCCGTCAGTCACTGTTTGATATCGATTCAATTTTCGATAATTTCTGGTCGCCTTCCAGACGCGATATGGAATCTACCAGTAGTGCTTTCGCTCCTCGCGTTGATGTGCTTGATACAGCCGATCATATTGAAATTAGCGCCGAGTTGCCGGGCGTTAAAAAGGAAGATATTCATGTCACGTTGGATAATGGCATTCTAACCTTAAGCGCGGAAAGTCATCAGGAAAACAAAGAAGAAAAGGACGGAAAAATTGTTCGCCAAGAGCGGCGATACGGCAAATACAGCCGTAGCTTTGACCTGGGTGATAGCGTAAAAGAAAGTGATGTTAACGCTTCTTTTGAAGATGGAATCCTAAAGCTTAAGGCACCTAAAGCGACACGAAAAACCTCTGAAGCCCGTCGCATAAATATAGCCTAGAAAATTATTCACGAGACCAAAATTTGGTCTCGTGAACCTTGGAGATCAAAAATGAACGTTGATATTGCAAAAAATACTCTACTACTACTACAAGCGGAGCTACTCGAACGTATTGAAAAAATTGGAATCGACCTACGAAGAGAACACGATAAGTCCTCTACCGAACAGAGTATAGAAAGGGAAAATGAGGAAGTTCTTGTAGATCTAAACACCGAAGCCGAAAATGAGCTAAGTTTAATTAAACGTGCATTAACCAAGATAGAAAATGGGCGGTATGGTTTCTGCGAACAATGCGATCAACCCATAAATGAAGATCGTCTAAAAATTATTGCTTACGCTAAATTTTGTGAGAATTGTATGAGTTGATAATTAATCATTGAGGCCTCACTTAACATTAATTCAAGAAATAATGCCTCTACGTCTAAACGTATACAAAAGAATGAGCACGCCAAAAGCCGCTGCTATATGTTTGAGAGAATGCCCACTAATAAACCCAAGAAATGCGTCAACCTCACTATCAAACTGTTCAAGCAGTTTCGCAATAATATAAAACGCAAATAAATACCAATATCCTGATTTGTGGCTAAATTTAGACGGCAAAAAAACTAACATAATGGGAATAAGTAATAAGGGGAGGAATTGAACAAGGGCGTAAAACCTTAAATCTCCCCTACCTTGTAACTCTGTAAAATGCCAATACAGTACGCTGAGTCCACCACTTACGATGAGAGGCAGCAAAGAAAACCTTGCTAGTCGAATCGAAACTGTTTCCCCAACGACGACTGAAAATAATGACATGAAGGCAATTGTCATGGGCAACCTATCCCATACCAATGTTTGATTGTTGGGTAGCAAATGATAGTAGCCCGACCCAAACGCAACCAAGGTCACGCCAAGAAAAAATATCCCATATGCAGACTTAATTTCTGGCAATATTTTTAGATTGTTTAATACATAAAGCTGTATTAAACCGACAATACCTACCAATAAAAAAAGCGAATTAGAGACTACGTTCCAAAAGTTGCTGACATTCAGAATCGTTTCGCGATCTATAAATAAATGGTAATTGGGATCTTGTGGAACAGTCGGCACAAAAACACCTACCACGACGATAAACGCCACGACCAGTGCGATCAATCCGACAATAACTCGCGATTCTATAGGCTGTTTCATCTCACTTGCTTTTAGTCATTCAAGCGCCGAACAAATTGTTCTACATTAATAACGACGTCATCTTCACCTACACCGTCAAAAGGGTTCTCGAGATGATCTTGTATATTCGACAAACTCACTAACACTAAGGAAAACAACACCGGCATTACGTAAGTAAGATAAGGGGAATACTCTAATGCTTGAAATGCGAAATAAGGACCATAGAGCACTGGCAGAATAGAAATAAATATACCGCTAAACGCGCGCAGGGTTCGAGGCGTTCGGTACTGAAAAATGTGTTTTGCGTCTTCAAAAGCAAGGAACATTTTACTTAAATATTGATTGCAACGAGAAACCTCCCCGCTTGCCAAGCCATTCGCCCTTAGATCTTCCTTGATAAACCTAGAGATATCAGAGAATGCCTTATATACCGCTTCTTCATTGATTCGTGACTGTTCAATTTTTCCCGAAAATAACTCGCGACAGGCACTCATTAACTCGGCTAATAGATTCCTCGATTTTTCTTTCACCTGCGACGACGGATTTTCTAGCCAATCACGAGTAGCAAAAAATATCGCTCGGCCATGTGATTTGATTGCGCTGTATTTACTAAGCGCAACTTCTCGCCGCTTATAGGCTCCATTGATTGAAAACACGATGGGAAAAATTATCGCGGTTGCTATTAAAGTGAGTGGAAATTCCGCAGTTAATGAATAGCGAATACATAAATGTGTACTCGCTACCGCAAGCGCAGTAACAAATAAGGTTTTTAAATTTATTATAAGAAAAACACTCTTCATAATCTTCGACCTGTTTATTGCCTTCTAGAGAAAGTTAAATATTCTGTTGGTGATTAGAATGAAAAATTAACCGTAAATTCAACTCTCGTGTCATCGTCCAAAAATGCTGCTGAGCTATCTTCCTTCGTATCCGTCAGCACCAACTGAGAAAAAATCGACCAATTATCATTGACAACATAGTTAAGCCCCAAGCTAGCTAAAAGAAAACTACTGTCGAGCGCACTTTGCAAAGTCGCTGATGCAGAAAAATCGCCGGTGCTTGAGGTATTGCTGTAGCGGATTAAATAGCTCCCACTGACATCCTTGTCGATCAAGTCAAAACCAACGGGAAGCTCCTTGTCCTGGTTCAGAAAAGTTTCGGCAAGTACCGAAAAGCTAACCTGCTGTTCAGAAGAAATTCCATATTCAAACCCAAAAGATGTACCGATTTTATTTTTCTTGATTCTCGTCACAGGGACAAATGCGGAAGCGGGATTTACCGGTGCAATATCAGCTATCAAGCCATGACTGTAGGCAAAATCAAACTTTAATAATAATTTATCGATAGCCCGATTAGCGCTGAGTCCGATTAGCGCATAATCATTTTCTACGGCAACTCCTTCAATTGAGGATCCAAGGGGTGGTTCATAGCGCAATTGATTTTCATAAAGATAAGCCGCCATGATTGAAATATCACTAGCCGGCAAAGACCAGGAATAATTAAGTCCCGCTTCAAATAGGGCATCGTCTCGATCAAGATCGGTAAGTTTAAACGGAGGCTGAAAATAAAATGGGCTGCCGCGTTGTGGCGGAGGGTTGAACTCCGGATATAAATTCACGAAACTGCTTAGCTTACCGTGATTATTGGTATCACTGCTTTTAAAGTAATCCCACACAAGCATCCATTGATTTAAACGAGCGTCTTCAATATTAACGATACTCAAATCACGAATATCGCTTGTATTCAACACATCCAACACTGAATTCCCTTCGTTCTCTCCCCAAACTACAGTCTGCCTGCCAAATTTCATACTGTGTTGATCGAAACTACGTTGAATAAATAGTTCGTTGATACGATATTCAGTTTCAGTGTTGTTATCGTTAGCACGATATTCGTAATCTCTGCGGGCATAAAGTTTCGCGTGGCCATTACCTTGCAACAACCAACCTGGAGCAAAAGCGTTTTGATACTTAACTAAAAGGTTAAAACGATTGTTTTCAGTGCGAGGGTATTCGTAATCAACACCATTAAAAATATTTGCATTCTTATGCTTATTGACCTGGGTAATTGTTTGGTAACTCAACTTAAAAGTAAATTTTTCAAACCACGAATCCGTATCTTTGTCCGACGTTTGCCCCGCCTCTACAAACTCAACATCAAAAAGATTTTCATCTAACTCGAAATCAACAATATCTTCGTCTTGCGCGATCGACAAATCGGAAAAAGCCAATAGCAGAACGAGAATAGCAGGCCAAATTATAAAATCTATTTTCATCTAAACGAAAAACACCTGCTAGTTATCAATCTGACTTCTAAGCTTGGTTAATTCGGCCTCACGAAATGCTACGTCCGTTAATGTTCGCTGGGTGAGAAATTCATCGGGAATTTCTATATTGGTATTAATTTCTAAAGTAGCGATGTTCGACAAGCGGTTAGTTACTAAATTCATCATCGTAATTGATCTCGCGACCCAGACGTTATTCACCAATTCGATCTTTGAAGAAAGCATACGTTTAATTTCTTGTCCGTATTTGTCATACAGCTCCGTTCGTAGCGAAACGAAACGTTCCTTATCAACATACAATACCGTGCGGCCATAACGAGTTTTTTTAGCACGCTCTTCGTTGGGAACTGTTTCAATTTTCCACACCTCTCTTCCCGATGTCGTGGTTTCTTCTAACAGATTAATCTGATACTCATCTAGCTTTCCGTTGTCCATATCCTCGGTGGTAAATTCTGAACCGAAAAAAGAAGCGGGTTCAGAATCATCATCGGAATTACCACTTGCTATGCGCTTTACTGTGCCCAGAGCCGAAAGGTACAACCAAGTTTCATTGTCTTTGCTGGCATCATCGTAGCTGTAACTCAACATACCGATACCGCGTTCAGAAGCCGGCTCTAAAACGATGGCAATAGACTTAGTATCCTTGTTACGGGCCCCATAATTTATACCTACCGTTTCTAGAGACTTAATTCTAGGACGTTCCGCACAAGTTATTTTGTTATTTTTTATTCCAAACAGACAGCTCGACATTTGCATTTTGTTAAAAGCGGAATTCGTTGTTGAACGCTGATTTTCCTCAACGGTATCAAGAATCCCGCGAGCATCTTGCCCACTTGCCGTACTGACAAAAATACAACACACCAGCGCCACGCAAATGTGAGCTTTTATCAATAATTTTTTTTGTGTGTGGCTGACAAAATTTTTATAACTCATGCAGTCTCTCCTTTAAAATTAAATCGGCGCTCAACATTCTTCAAGCCGAAAGTGGGTTTAAAGATTAACAAAAGCGCGGGGAGCAAAAACAAATCACACAGTAATGCAACGAAAATAGCGATGGCACCAAAGAAACCGACCTTTGCCATCCCCAGATACTGAGAAAAGCTCATCAACCCAAAACCCAATCCTAAAACCATCGTAGTAAACATCACCGCTTGGCCGACGTCACGCAAAGTACTTTGCAAAGCTTTCGCCATATCTCCGCTTTTAATAAGCGCTACGCGATAGTGGATCATAAAATGTATCGTGTCATCAACAGCGATGCCAATGACTACCGGAGCGATGAGTAAAGTATCCGTATCCAAGGAGATATCCAGTAGACCGAGCAAACCAAAGGTTACCAAAGCAGGCAGTAGGTTTGGAATAATCGCAATCGCACCGGCCTGCAGAGATCCCAAGGTGAAAATTAACAGCACACTAATCACAGCTAGAGCCATGGCGAAACTGCGGTATTGAGAACTCGCAATCTCATCCAGTGCCCGCATCATTAACGCAATCGAGCCAGTTACCTGCACATCTAACTCAGGAAAGCGTTCGGCTTTTAAATCCGCAAATATGGCATCAATTTCCAAACTCAACTCGTCAAAAAATTGCTTGTATTGATAAGAGCCAGCGTTATAGGCATTAATGGTGATATGGGAGCGACTATAGTCATCTGACACGATGTTACGCCGATCCTCTGGATTAGCGCTGTTGAATAAATACAGTAGCTGAGAAATCATCGCTTGATCATCAGGAACCACATCAAATGCCTGATCATTATTATTCATTATTTTATTCGTATCTTTGACGATATTGACCAGAGAAAATGTTCGACTGACTTCATTAGGATATTTTTCTTCGACACGATTTTGAAAGCGCTCAATAGTTTGCAGGAGCTGCGGATTTAGTAAGCCATCAATCTCACCGGTATCAATCATAATCTCTATTGATTGAGCGCCTGCCATATTATTATCGACGGCATCGTAAGCAACGCGAATCTCACTATCCTCATAAAATAACTCCGACAAGTTGGAATCTATTTTTACTTTTGAAGTGCCGTAAGCGCAGAGAATAAAAATACTCGCAAAGCAAGCAACAATCACATAGGGATATCTCGCCGCGACCATTGGTACACGGGCCAAGATTGGCCTTTGCCAATTGATTACCACATAGGTCACTAGCGAGGCGACAACAATAAAAGAACCGATAGCCAAGCCAAGCGCCAAGAAGACTGACGAGATATAGAGGACGCCAATTATTGCCTTGTAACTCGATGGTAATGCCACCCACCACCCAGCAAACTTTTCGATACGGCCTTTGACATTCCGGGGTTTACCAGGGTGCCAAATATCTAAGAGCATCGGCAATAAAACGATAGTGAAGATAAATGCCATGCCGACGCCAGCGGCAGACATCAAAGCAAACACTCGTATTGGCAACAAACCCGAAAAAGATAAGGCCAATAAACCTGACATCGTGGTGACGCTAGTTACCAATAAAGCCAAGCCGGTTTTGCCATACGCTAAGGACAAGGCCTCGTGATGCTCAAGACCATTACGGCGATTTGAAAGGTATGCACTCATCACATGAACACAATCGGCAATACCCACTGCAAAAATTAACATTATCGCCAAGCTAATCATTTGCGAAATTTCTACGCCCATCCAAACCGTGCCGCCCCAAACCCACACCACACTAAATGCGATGGTTAAAATTGGCCACAAAACCGCGCTGAATGAACGGAATAAAATCCATAACAGCAAGGTGAATATCAGTACCATACCGACACCCAAGCCCATCATTTGCTGCTGCGTTCGCCAGCCATACTCCATTAATGGCGCATTGCCGACAGGGAAAAATTCAAATTGCTGATCATATTTCCCATACACCGCTCGCAGTTCAGAAAAGAAATCAACATAGGCCAACATATCCGCCTCAATGTAATCGATGTCCTGAACTGCAACGCTTTCATCAAACTCCAGAGTTAATTCTTCGCCCACGGCAAAATCAAAACTATCATCCAAAACAATATCATCGGAATCCACCGCAGCGACAAAATCGTCAGGCAGCTGAGCACCGAAATCGGTTTGGATCATCAATGCGGCGTATTCTCCATCAAGAGAATAAAAAGCGAGTTTGAAATCTTCTTGTGCCATCGCGCGTTCACGAATTAAACGCAGCGCTTCAGCGTCTTCAGGTAAATCTCTTTGCACCAATCGATCGGAACGTAAGGTATCGTCGTCCGTCGTTTGCACACGTATGCTGGCTAAAGATTGGACACGACGAATATGAGATAAATGTTGAAATTTTTCTTCGCTGGAAATCAATTGTGGATAATCTTGCGGGTTTAGCGATTCCCAGTTATTCAAATCATCCGTTAAGGCTTGGATCGCCTTTAAACTATCAGCAGAAAAAGCGTCGCCATCTTTGGCGCGATACACTAGAAATACCGAATCATCACTACCAAATTGATCACGAAAACTATTGAGAGCCAAAATGGCAGGATCGTCCTGATGGAGAAAGCCCTCCATACTCATGTCCATGCTAGTGCGCTGAAAAATTCCAACTAACATGAAGGCACTACCCACCAACAAGACGAGTAGCACGACCCATTTGGATTTGAGTATTTTATTGGGAGTTCGAGCGAAGAATTCACTGACAGCGATTAATACATTTTCCATAACTTCAGCCTTTGGACAGATCATCGTGGAATGGGGGATTTACCCGACTGGGAATAGTAGCCTAATCTGAAAACAATTGCCTCGGATGGCTATTTTTTACCCAAAAAGTTTGAAGGCTCTGGCTTTTAGTCCTACAACCGAAGACTCCCCAAAAGTGTTTCCGTCTTTAATTAAGTTTAGCCAATATCTCTTTGCTAAATTTGCTTGGACTTACTTTAGTAAGCTGGACTGTATTGCAATTGTTAAACCTAACAAACTTTTTAATTTCTCGAATTAAAGTGTCAAGCAATGCGGCACTAAGTTTCGCCGATGGTTCAATGTGGAGTTGTATGAGTTCCAATGTTTGGCGGTCCCTATGCGCTTTACAGTCAACTCGCCCTACAAAAGAATCGCCGTATAGGATTGGCAAACAAAAATAGCCAAATTGACGCTTATCTACTGGGGTATAGCATTCTATTCGGTAGTCAAAATCAAATAGGTACTCAAGCCTGTCGCGGTGAATAATCGCGTTATCAAACGGAGAAAGTATACGTACTTTTTTTGGTGGCGCAGAGAAACTAAGCTCCATCAAATTGGCTTGAAGATAAATTAAAGGCATCCCTTCAATTTCGAGTTCGACTATTTCCTTTTCTTCAATTTTTCTATTGAGCACTTCGGTGATCAACTTTTTCAATAGCGCGCCTTTACGCAGATGGGCTATTTGTTTGATCGTGGTAAAACCATGGGCTTTAAGCGATGCATCAACCAAATACTCTGCGAATTCCAAGAGTGTGGGTTCAGTAGTATCTAAACCAGAAGGAAGTACGCGCTCTCTGAGATCATAAATTTTCTCCATGCCGACACGCTTTGAGATCATCAAATCGCCTTGCATATACAATTTTTCCAAGGCTTTCTTGCTTGGTTTCCAATTCCACCAACTACCTTTATTCTTTTTCTCTGATTCAAAATCTCGCCCCTTTAGCGGACCTTCCTTGGTTATTCGCTCGAGCACATGGTGCATAACCTTTGGATCAACATCTTTATACCAAGGCGACTCTCCGCGACGTATTCCGTTCATACGTGGTAGTGCAAAACGATAATCTTGCATCGGTAAATACGCGGCAGCATGGAACCAATACTCAAATGCCTCGCCCCGCTCAACAGCATCATCGAGAAAGGCTTTTTTATAGTTGGGAATTCTGTTCCAAAGCGTGTGGTGATGTGCCCTCTCCACCACTGATAGTGTGTCAATCTGTACATAAGCCAGCTGCTGCAGCACTTGACTCACACCCAAGTAAGAGGAGGTATAAGTCTGTTTTTTTAACAGGCCTTGTTGTAACAATGCGATTCGTCGAAGTGACTTAAGTTCGATGGATATTTCCTCAAATCAAATTAGCTCAAGTGATTCAATTTTTTTGGTTATATCAGGTTTATTCGCCAACCAAAACGTCAGATTTATAATACCCGGTTTTTTCCTGACCTAGATCTTCAGCAAATTTAGGAAGAATGCTTTGCATGGTTTTCATTAATGTCCAAGGCGGGTTTATCACGATGACCCCAGCCGCCGTCATTCCCCCTCTCTCCCGGTCTTCCGTAATACCCAATTCAAACCGTTGGATATTTTTAATACCGCTTGACTTAATTTTTCGTTCCAAGCTGTCGATTCGTTTACGATCAACAACCGGATACCACAGGGCATAAATTCCTGTAGAGAATTTTTTATAGGCACTTGCTAAAAATTCAATGGCTACTTGATAGTCTGATTTAATCTCGTAAGATGGATCAATAAGCACCAGGCCACGACGTGATAGCGGGGGTAGTAAGGCTAACGCACCTTTAAATCCATCGCTTTGACTGAGCCTAACTCTCTTATTCTTAAGCGTATTGTTTTTCAATAAAACAAAATCGCTCGAGTGTAACTCAAATAACCAACTTCGATCTTGAGAGCGCAAAAAATTCATAGCAATAACAGGCGAACCGGGATAACGTTTTTTGCTAGATGATTTATTCACATCACAGACAATGTCGAAATATTTATCTAACTCAGGAAATCTGCTCGGTTCAATTTTGGTGAATCCGCTTTCGTGCTCTTGCAATTTCTGAGCATGCTCCGATTCCAAGTCATAGAGCCCTGCACCGGCATGTGTATCGATATAATCGAACCCTGCTTCTTTCTTAATGAGATGCTTCAATATTTCGATCAACACACTGTGTTTAACAACATCGGCGAAATTGCCTGCGTGGTAAGAATGACGATAGCTTAGCAAGGAATATCTTCTCTCAGAGGCTTGATTTAGCCTGGTTTCTCGTTTGGTTTAACATAACCTTTTTTTAATTTTGTCGCGATCAGTCTTTTCATTTCTCTTTTTGCTTCTTGTTCAGAGGCAAAGCTTTTCGAATTATTCTGTGGCTTGTTACCTATTCGACCGTACTGCACCAAAACATCTTTACCAACAACCTGGATTTGCCAAAACTTGCTGCTTGCCCCGCCTACAAACTCATAACGTTCATACGCCGAATCGCTCGCGTTAACTTCACTGCGTTGCTTAGTCTTTGCCTTGTCTTTATCGTCAATGCTTTCTTCAACAATCTGCTTTCTATCATCAACTTGTTCTACTCGATTCACCGTAGTTGTTTCTAGTTCAATAGCTTGATCGGAGCGTTGTCTTGAATCTATATTTATCGCTAACAGATCAAATTTATCTTTTTCCACTGCATCAAGGTCTAGACCTTGGAGCATATCGGTGTCATTGTTTTCTTTACCGCTAAGTTGTCCGACTATTTTTTCTAAAATTCGTTCAGGTCGCTCGAACCAATCCTTGCTATATACGGTCGCAATCTTCCAGCCAAAGCTATTTAAAATGCTAGGTTTTTGGCAATATTGTTCGAGCACGTCCTTATTCCGATAGTGTTCCGCTTTATCAATTAAAACCCCCAACGCATAGCGTTTACCGCCTTTGTCTTTTACTGCCAAATCGCACTTAAAGTGAGATTGCCCGATTGCAATATCGGTTTCATAACCCAAATCTTCAATCGCCGACTTTAACTGTATGACAACAGGATTCTTTTGGATCTCAACTTCCTCTTGCTCATAACTCGACATGCTGTCTAAAACCAAATTCGCCTCGGGTAATCTGGAGTCAGAAATATATTTTGCATAGGCGAGAAACTTTTTAAAATAATTTGCACCTTCGTTGTAATCGTTTTTAATTTCATTGGGCATTATCGAAGTCACAATAACCATATGTTGTTTTGCTCTGGAGAAGATAACATTGAGTCGCTTTTCACCGCCACGCCGATTTATAGGCCCAAAATTCATCAACATTTTGCCTTTTTCGTTATAGCCGTAACAAACGCTCATAATAATAATATCGCGCTCATCACCTTGAACATTCTCCAGATTTTTCACAAAAAGACCGTTAAATTGATCTTCATCCTCTCGTTGATACTCCTGTTCCAACAGCGCTTCAAAATCCGAATCGCTATTTGCCAGGCGATCCAGAGCCGATTCAATTTCAGATTGCTGCTCCATCGAGAAAGCCACAATGCCAATACTCTTGCCAGTATTTTTCCTGAGTAACATCGCAACAATATTTGCGATATAGATCGCTTCGTCCTTATTTTTTCGCTTCTCGTATAAGGCGTTTTCTAAGTAATGGAAGCTGATACTTCGCCCAAGTACTGACTCAGGCTCAACATCATTCTCAACATCAACAATAGGTTCCAGTGCCTCGCTTTCAGATTGATGGATCAAACTGTCCGGAATTGTGAGTAAACCGCGCTGATAAAAAGCGGCATTACTGAAACTTATTAAGCTTTCTCGTCGACTACGGTAATGCCAACCCAACATCACTGATGTCAATTTTCGCGCGCTCTGGTTGAGCAAACTGTCTGCATCCATGCTCATACCAATTGTTTCTTCAGCTTCCTCCTCATCTTCATCTTGGTTTGAATTGGAACTAAAAAAGGTTGTCGGTGGCATTTGCATCTCGTCACCCACGACAATTGTCTGCTTGGTTCTAAATAATGCTGGCACGCCTTCTTCCACCGTTATCTGACTCGCCTCATCGTAAATAACGACATCAAACAACGAGGCGTCGATGGGTAAAATATCTGACACACTCAATGGGCTCATTAACCACACCGGCTTAATGGAGGAGATTAAGGCATTTGCTTCGCTCGAAGCGAGTTCACGAATTGACTTATAACGCATAGATTTGCCAAATTCATTTTCGAGAATTTTTCGCGCTGTGTTATAGGTTTTTTTCTGTACTTTTTCCTCAGCGGTCAATTGTGCAGCAACAGATTCTGTAATCCTCATTTTATTAAGAAATTGTTCACGAATTTTTGCGCGAAGAGCGCCGACATTACTATCGTAGTATTTCCCCAGTAGCGCGTTGACTCTTGAGATACTAAGGCTTAAGCCATCTTCATCCATATCTGCAAACCGTCTTTCTTTGACATAGAGGTCGCTTAAAGACTTATAAGCCAAATTAAAATCGAAATCTTCCATCAGCCAAGGTTTACTATAAACACAATGCGCGAGTTCACTACTAAGCCCGGATACCTTTTCTATATAGGGCAAAAATGCTGACAGGGAACCCACAGCCTTTCTTCCCTGATGTAGCTTTTCATCCAATTCGGACAGATTTAGTTCTTCCACACCGCCAAACAATGAACGCGCTTTCTGGAATAAAAGGCCAAAACTTTCTCTAAAAGACAATAATGAATCAACTTGAGAATCGCTGGCGACTAACCATCCAATGGTCGAAGCGCTAAGTAAATTTTGCCATTTAATAATACTGCTGAACTCTAACTCAAAATTTTTAATCCCATATTCCTCCTTAGCGAGAAGCTTTAGGTCATCAATCTGCCTATCTAAATCATACTCAGCGACCAAATTATCTAATACCGACATCACTCCAGGACGTATGGTGTGCGCATTAAAGTCGTAAGCTTGATAGATCTGCTTTTTTAATCGGTAATAACTTGGACTAAAGAAGCGGAAAACACTTTTTTCATACTGCCGCCACTGCCTCAGTGCTTCCCTTGCTTCATCAACACTAGGTTTCGAACGCCAATTTTTATTCTTTTCTATAAAAGGCTTTTTATTAGCAACAATTTTTTCGATATTTTTATTTAACTTGAGGAGAGTCTTAGACGCCTCCGAGCTTTTATCGAAGACAGTAATTTTTTTGGAAATGACCAGGCCTTGTATTTGTGCCAAAAAATCGAAAGCGTACTTCCATTTCTCAAGCGATATGGGTATCAACTCTTTGCCTTGCCCCACCTTGAAATCGGGTGTACCAAGCTGAGAAGGAAGCTCAATAGCCTCGTTGTCTATCAACTCACTGAACGCGTCTAACAAATTCGTAGTTGTTTCTATTAACTCAGCAACGTCGGATTTACCTTTGTCTGAAGATACCAAGACCTGATCAAGCTGTACAAAAGGATAATCACATAGCTGCGGGCGAAAATCGTTCGACACCAATAATTGCTGCCACTCAAACAACCATTCTTTATTTGACTTCCATTCAGCATAATCGGGTAGTTCGAGTAGTAGCTTCGACGATGGTAGCGACTGAGTTTTTGTCTTGCGGTGTAATACGGTGAATAATTCCAGCGGAGTAACTTCGCCATTCTTCATCGTATTATGAAAATAATTTAATTTTTCTAATTCGAGTGTAATCGCCTGGATAACCTCGTTACGCTGCTTTTGAACAAGCGAACCATCGATTCTGTTGGCGATAAAATCCTCATAGGATTGTTTTAGGTTGAGGATAAATTCTTTTTTATCGGCTTGGGAATCATGTATTAGACAACAGAGTTCGTCGAGCTGGCGATTTTTCATCCTATGATAAACAACATCCAGCGCGGCGCGCTTTTCACATACAAACAGTATCTTTTTATCTCTGGCGATGTAATCAGCAATCAAATTCGTAATTGTTTGTGACTTTCCGGTTCCTGGTGGCCCCTGAATAATATAGCTTCGACCCGTACGTGCAATTTGTACCGCGCTAGTTTGAGTTGGATCTGAGGAAATAATGGGATAGCTACTTGTCAATTCGAT
The DNA here is from genome assembly GCF_054767315.1 of Aurantivibrio infirmus. Taxonomy (NCBI): domain Bacteria; kingdom Pseudomonadati; phylum Pseudomonadota; class Gammaproteobacteria; order Cellvibrionales; family Cellvibrionaceae; genus Aurantivibrio; species Aurantivibrio infirmus. The sequence goes on along the minus strand of NZ_BAAFSK010000007.1, from coordinate 30,650 downwards.
GGCATTGGTCGCTTCAGAACTCAATTGTTTAGGTTTTTCACTAAACAAAGAATCAAACACATCATCGTCAGTACTCAAATTAATAATGTCGTTATAATCGCGAACCAAGCTCATCTTTCGATAATTAAAATTACCAAGAGTAATGTTGCAGGTATCAATTTCCCAAATTAAGGGGTTGATCTCTCCCTCGTTGTCGCTGGTATAAAACGTCCTCGCTTTTTCATCAACTGCGTTCAAGTCAGGCTGTAAATCTTCGTTGATGATATATTCCAGCGCGCTGTTTCTTTCCCTAATTCGACTATCGAATATTTGAATTCCCAGTGGCTGGAACTCTTCCGATCGATACGAATAGGAAAATGATCGCAAATCTAGACCTCGACTTCGATTCGCGAGCTTCTTGTTCTTTAGGTTGAAGCTTTTTTTGGCAATACTATGGATAAGCTGGATTCTTGGTTTTTTACGCCAATCCAAACGGATTCCGGAATTCCCCTTTGCGATCTGAGTTTCAATTGAAGCCACTAGCTCTTCAATACTCGAATTATCTAAATCAACGAAATCCGGAAGCGAAATATCGTACAGCTCTTTTAAATAATTACTCAGAATCGGGTTGATTTCAGCTTCCGTTTCTGGAAACTCGAGAAAATACTGGTCCTCTACTCCTTTTTTCTTGACGATCTCGGCAGGCAAAAGCAGCAATGGAGAGCTGATCCTTTCTTCGCGATTTTCTTTAAAGTTATACCAATGAATAAACGCAATTACAGTTCTAAGCTGACTGAAACCGTATTCATTTTTACTTTTTCTAGCTTCCAAACGAATTTTATTCAGCGTTGGAGAGGCGAACTTATTTTCTTGAAAATCAATATAACTATTCAACAGTAACTTGCTGTTTTTGACGATTTTCTTTTCTAAATTTTCATTCCAGAAGATTAAATCACTCTCTCGGACGTTGTTATGATCAAGTAGCAATGGCACGGAACCAACGGTTAGATTCAAAAAATTGGAACGATCTGAAAAATACAACAATTTGTTACGTCGACTTATATCAAATAGACGATTTTTCAGTTTTGATAAGATCCAGTTTGCGCGACCAGAAACATCCTGAGACCTAAAGCCTTCCGTTTGACTTAGGTCTACATAATTTTCCGGATTATATTCGCGGTAGTTTTTTAATTTAGTAATGACCTCGCTCAGATTTGCACTTCGATCTTCTTGATAAAGCTCAGTCATTTCAAAAATGATGCTTAATATCGTTGGGTGTAATTTCTTATTAAGAAAATATAGCTTTTTCCTGTTTTCTACAAACAGTGCGAGATCTTCATGCTTACGAAAATCCAAGCCAAATGCCAAGCTAGCAAGGTATTGCCCCAAAACAAACACATCAGTTAAGGGATTGTAGTGGCCGCATTCATAATCCCAACTTTTATAATTTAGAATATAGGTAGGCGATTCAATCGTATCTTCGTCAGTTCGAATGCTCGAATTCTGATATTCAATACTGTGGTTATCGAGATTATTGGTCTGCTTTACATTACCGCTGACTTCCATTGCGGATCTCTGTACCGGTTTTTTAAATAAGGGCTGGGAAGGAACACAAGGGGCTTTGCCCTCGGTCAGCAAGTGCAACTCGTTATCTTGAACTAAAATCTGTTCAGATGAGGTGATTAAAGCGACTTGATTTTCTTCATGCAAGGCGCAGATCGATTCTAACAGAGGCAAGGCTAAAGCAATAAAATCAGGTGATTTTAAACTTCCGTAATCCGTTATTTTTTCGAGCAATGAAAAAAAGCTAGCGGGCATAATAATTAATCATCGTATAAACTATTGGCTTGATTTTCTTTCGTTAATTGCAATTCGTTCATCACTCGATCTTGCATAAGCTTAAAGTCACGAACACTTAACTTTAACTCTTTGCGAATTACCTTCTCATACAAATCTTTAATCCCAAGCAGCTCAGAGAGCTCAAGGGTATAACCCATCGGCGCACCTTCCATATCTTTATCGGCCATAGAGAAGTCCAACAATACGTAGGCTATATAACTTTTCACTGAAAACCTGGCACTTTCTAATATTTTTGCCAAATCTGCTACAGCAATTCCTTTAACGTCTCGGTAAAAATCGGAGAAGTATTGTTTCGACAAGCTTGTTATCGCCGAGCTATTCATCCAGTCCGGCACCAATAAAAGTTGTAACAAATGCCGAGTGTGCTTTTGCATATCTACTTGTTCGAAGATATCGAGTTGATTGAGATCCAATTCGCCCTCGATTAACTTTTTAATATTCGAGATATAATCCAGTGGGTTGTCTTGGTATTGCTTAAGCGCTAAGCAGCGAATATATGATTCGGGATGACTATTATTCTGTGTGGATGTTGAATCTGATCTGACAATCTCTTTCGCCTGGGCGAGGTAACTTTCGGCGTTAACTTGACTAAGCCCAGTGTTTAGCTTAACCAGCATTTGCACAACCGTTCTAAAATCCTTGCAAACCTTAAGAGAACCGATATCACAGAACAATTCCATGTAAAGCTGAAATATTCTCGCCGTTTCTATAATTGCATCTTCGCTACGGCTATCATTCGCCAAAGCTAAAACAATCCTTTGTGTAATCTCGAATTCCTCGTCATCCACCTTATAGAATAAATAATGGCTTAATTCGTGGGCTAACAGCGCTTTTAATTCGTCGTCCGATAGCAACGAAAGTAAATTTCCCGACAGAACGATGTGGGCTTCCTTTTCAATAATAGAAATGCCTGCATTGAGTTGGACACTATTATTTTCTTGATACAAGGTTACCTCTGCGTCAATCGCCAAGATTGCGCGAGCTTCGTCGATAAGTAAATAAAGTTTCTCGTGAGATTCTCTATCGAGCCGGTAGGTGTTTTTTAACAAGTTCGATCTAAATTCTTCGATCTGCTGATTTTTATTATCGTCTTCTGCAAACCAATCCCAGGTTTTCTTTTTATTCTTAAAATGATCGCGGAGCTTCTTGTGGTACTCAAAGGGCACCAACTGGTGTTGAATAAAGCTAGATTGATCTTGACTAATTGTGTCCATAATAACTCTGATCTATTTCTCTCAAACCAAACTTACACTATTGAGTCAGCTTTTCGATTAGCGCTTTGGTCTCTTCTGAAGGATAAAAGCTGTCCATTTTTCTCAAGATTGAAACGACGCGCGCGATATCTTTCAACTCAAAATAGATGGCGTATTGGAACTTATACCAAGTTTCACTGGCTCTTCCGTCGGATATCTCTTTCATTTCTACAGCAGTGCTAACGTAGGTAGAAGCCTGGGCTGGATAATCAGCCATAAAATATGCCTGGCCTAATGTAAACACCACCTCGGGGCTTGGGTTTGCAACCCTGGGAAGATAAAAGTTTAAAACCTTTACTGCTTCGTCATAGTTTTCCACCGCCAAATATAATTGTGCCAAGGAGTAAGCCACGTTCAACGCATTTGATCTTGGAATGCTCAATGTTCTCACATACTTCTCATATTCCAGTATCGCTTGCGGATAATTCTCGAGCTGCACATAAAATGATCCAAGTACTTGCGACAGCTGCGCTTTTTCAAATTCATTCCATTTACTAGTATCAACGTTTTGCAGAAAACTAATGCCGCCAGCGATATCTCCCGCTTCTGTATCCAGGACTCCCGAGATATCCATGCTTTGAGCCAAAACTTTATTGGCGCGCACTGAAATAGATCCACTTCGTCCATTTGCTGTACCGGAAATCTGCGGGTTATCTCGAACAAGTTTTTCACAAACTTGTTTTTCTTGCTTCATGTGAGAAGGGATGCAATCAGCAAATATACAAGCGGCGCGATAACTAGCACAACCTTGCTGAACTTTTCCATTGGCGATTTGAATTTGCCCCATAACTAATTGAGCATATTGATAGCTCGGATCAAGATTAATAGCTTTCTGAGCGTCTTTAATTGCTTTTTTTATTTTATTATCTTTTAAATAACATTCAGCACGACGGGTATAAGCCAGTTCATTGTCTGGCTCATTTTTAATGACTTTCGAATAGTCTTCAATGGCGCTCTTACAGTTACCTAACATAACGTTTGTGAGTGCTCGAAAATAGTGGGCATCGATGTTTTTAGAATCTAACTGTGCAGCCTGATCAAAATCCTTCAACGCTTTATCAAATTGCCGCATTTCAAAGTATGTTTGACCCCGTTGTAAATGAGCAAAAATGTAGCCTGGTTGCATTTCAATAGCACGAGTCGCGTCAGCAATCGCTTGATCGCTGTCACCCAACTCACGATAAGCATCACTTCTCATTACAAACATTTCAGCCTGTGGGTCAATATCGATCGCCCGGTTGTATAACGATATTGCTTGCTCGTATCTTTTTAGCTTCGAAAAACTAATTCCCTCCGCAATATAGTTGTCGGTATTCTCAATACTTTGGGTTTGAATTGCTGGTAGAACGATATCAAGCGGAAGATTAGGTAACAGCTCGTAGAGAAGATTGATATTCGCTTGTGTTAGTGCACCATCAAAAAAACTCCAACGTTTTTTATTTTCCGACAACACCCCAACGACAAACCCGCTTAGGATATGTTTATTCATTGAGGTTTTTAAAATTGTTGTCGTCGGCAAAAAAGCAACGACATAGGGGTCGGCCGCAACGACTATTTCAGGCTCACTTACAGACACACTTTCAATCGAATAACCAGGCCTTTGATACTGGGAAAGCATCCGTTCCGATTGCTGAACGACATTCTCGTTGCCGCCAGCCAACTCCAACGCTGGTGTAAATATTTGCGCTACTAAAGCTTCTATATCACCGTCTTGTAATGCTTGCTGCATGCGCTCGGCCCCTTGCTGCAAATCAGAAAGCTGGCGTGGCGAGAGTTCAAGCGCTTGCACTGCGGAAGTACACAGGATCAATATTAGAGAAACGAATAACCTCAAAATTCAATTACTCCTTACATTTTTATGTTTTCAGAATTTAGATTGAATCCGATTTTGACGATAATTAGAGCGGCTTATTTTTGTATCTGATTTTTAGCCATTAACTTCACATTTTATTTTGATAAAACACGCTTTATTTTTCGCGCACCTCATATAACTCACATCCACAACCCGTACAGGCTTCAATTTCTTTGGTGCCTTCAATTAATCGCAACTTACCACAATGTGCGCAAACCAATTCCGCATCTGTTACCAACTCACCGACCATAATTCTTGGTTGGTCGGAGTTAAGATATTGATTGAGCTTTGCCCAATCCAGGCGCGCGGGATCTGCGGCTGAAAGTAGCCAATCGGTGGCGAATTCTTCAAGCATATGGGCCTCACCTTTGAGCCCTTCCCAAAATTCGTGTGCACCATGGACGTCATCTTTAAGGTATTCCTTGAGTAGGTCGGTTTTACGGCGGGCAAATTCTTCGACTTCCAATTCGAGATCCACCAAATCTTCGACCTCTTCTAAGAAGCTATCACGAAGGTTTTCAAGGGGATTCTGATCATCTTCCTTATTCGCTGCTTTATCCGTTTTGGTGTCACGCTCATTCATAAAGGAATCCTGATTATTTAAGGGTTTAGAGGGCTTAATCAGGGACTCTGGCCACCGACAAAACCGCGAGAGATGAGTATAATGGCGAACTTTTAATTTTATTAGTCGGAATTGCCTGAAAACACGATTTCGAGCACTTTTTATCGTTTCATTCGCTGAAAATCAGCATCCAAATAAGGTCCCTATTGAGAATGGAAGAGCTTTACCACCCCGCCAGTATTGATGCCGAAGCCCAAGAGTACTGGCAGACCAACAGATCCTTCGAGGTCACCGAAGATCCAAACAAGGAAAAATTCTATTGTTTGGCTATGTTCCCCTACCCTAGCGGTCGCCTGCATATGGGTCACGTGCGCAACTACACCATTACTGACGTGATATCGCGCTACCAACGAATGCTGGGCAAAAATGTACTGCACCCTATGGGCTGGGATGCATTTGGCTTGCCTGCGGAAAATGCGGCGATTCAAAATCAAACCGCTCCTGCGGCTTGGACCTACTCCAATACCGACTACATGCGTAAGCAATTAAAGGATTTGGGCTTTGGCTTGGATTGGAGCCGAGAACTTGCAACGTGTAAACCGGATTATTATCGCTGGGAGCAATGGTTTTTCACACGCCTTTACGAAAAAGGTCTTGCCTATAAAAAAGTCGCGGCGGTGAACTGGTGCCCTAACGATCAAACCGTACTTGCCAACGAACAAGTGGTTGATGGTTGCTGCTGGCGCTGCAACAACAAAGTTGAAAGGAAAGAAATTCCTCAGTGGTTTATTAAAATTACTGACTATGCCGATGAGTTGCTAGCGAGCTTGGATGATTTGCCCGAATGGCCGGAACAAGTCAAAACCATGCAACGCAATTGGATAGGTAAAAGTCGCGGCGTCGATATGACATTCCAGTTGGCGAACGCCATCGAGGATATCAGCGACATCGATATTTACACAACGCGTCCAGACACTTTAATGGGCGTGACATATATGTGTGTCGCCGCAGAACATCGCCTCGCACAAAAAGCGGCGGCGAATAAACCTGAATTAAAAACTTTTATTGATGACTGTAAAATACAGTCTGTTGCAGAAGCTGATATGGCCGCAATGGAAAAGAAAGGTATCGATACCGGACTTTTCGCTTTGCACCCAATTACCGGCGCACAAGTTCCGATTTGGATCGCTAACTATGTACTCATGGATTATGGCTCTGGTGCGGTAATGGCCGTACCCGCTCACGACCAGCGGGATTGGGAATTTGCAACAAAATATAAATTGCCCATCGTACAAGTGATCAAACCAAATCAGAAAAATGTTACAGCTGATATCACCAAAGAAGCCTTTGTAGAAAAAGGCACACTCATTAATTCTGGCGAGTTCGATAATTTAAGTTCTAAAAAAGCTTTCGACGCAATCGCTAAAAAACTTTATGACGCCGGCTGTGGAAAAACCACAACAAATTATCGTTTGCGCGATTGGGGAGTATCTCGACAACGTTACTGGGGTTCGCCTATCCCAATGCTGTATTTAAAAGAAGGTCAAGAAATTCCTGTACCCCATGATCGCTTGCCCGTGCTTTTACCTGAAGACGTTGTCATGGATGGCGTGCAGTCGCCTATCAAGAAAGATCCACTGTGGCGTAAAACAGAGATTAACGGCCAAGAAGCCGAACGCGAAACCGACACCTTTGATACCTTCATGGAATCATCTTGGTATTACGCACGATTTACTTGTGCAAACTTTGAAGGCGGCATGCTTGACAAAAAAGCCGCTGATTATTGGCTCCCCGCTGATCAATATGTCGGTGGCATTGAGCACGCGATCTTACATCTGCTTTACGCGCGCTTCTTTCATAAATTGATGCGTGACGAGGGTTTGTTGAGTTGTGACGAACCTTTTAAACGTCTGCTTTGTCAGGGCATGGTACTCGCCAATTCGTTTTATAAAATAAATGATAATGGCAATAAAGAATGGATCTCACCAAGCGAAGTGGCATTTGAGAAGGATGACAAAGGCAAGGTGATCAGCGCTACCCGTATCAGCAATGGTGAAACATTGGAAATTGGCGGCGTCATAAAAATGTCGAAGTCAAAAAATAACGGCATTGATCCGCAAGACATTGTGTCCCAGTACGGTGCGGATACCGTGCGCCTTTACACCATGTTCACATCGCCTCCCGATCAATCTTTAGAATGGACCGACAGTGCAGTAGAAGGTAGCTTCCGTTTTCTTAAAAAATTATGGAAAGCTATTTATAGCCATCTTCAGGCAGGCGACCCTGGCGAGTTAAATGTAGCTAAGCTCGACAAACAGCAAAAAGATTTACGTCGTAAAACTCACGAGACTATTGCAAAAGTCAGTGATGATTTTGGTCGCCGCCAAACTTTCAATACCGCGATCGCCGCAGTAATGGAACTCATGAACGAAGTAAATAAATTAGCAGACCGCTCTACTCCAGAAAATTTGGCAGTAGAACGTGAAGCTATTAACGCGGCAGTACTGCTGCTCGCGCCCATCGTTCCTCACGTCTGCCATAAATTTTGGCATTATTTGGGTCATGACGGCGATATCATCGATGCACGTTGGCCATCCGTTGATGACTCCGCTTTAGAACGCTCCGAAATTGAAGTTGTTGCGCAGGTAAACGGCAAAGTTCGCGCAAAACTATTAGTCGCCGCCGATATCGACAAAGCAGCTTTGGAAACCACTGCTTTAGCGGACGAACGCGTTCAAAAGTTTATTGGCGATATGACTGTGGTCAAAGTGATCGTGGTACCAGGGAAGTTAGTGAATATCGTGGTGAAGCCGTAGAGTATTGCGCTAGAGTTAACAACCAAGGTTTCTCGACGGTATCTACATTGAAGAAAAACTCTAATAAAAAGTTGAATAAAAATGTTTAAACAAAAACATCTACACATTATTACTCTTCTGGTATTAACGCTAGCCATTACCGCTTGCGGCTGGCGATTGCGCGGCACGCTGACATTGCCGGAGGGTTTGGAGAGCATCCAAATTGTTGATAATGCCAATTCAAGTTTTCTATCAAAGCAGCTCACTCAACTGCTCGTGGCCAATGGCGTGGCCCTCGTTGATGCAAATCCAGATATGTTTATTGTTCTTATCGAAGAAAGAGAAGATAAACGAATCATAGCTGTCGGAAGTAATACCCTGGCCTCTGAATACGAACTATCTTCTGAAGCACGCTACTTCATTAATGATGCCGAAGGCAAAATGCTAGCACCGGAAAGCACCGTCTCTGTCGTGCGTTCTTATGAATTCAACGAAAATGATGTCGTGAGTAAAGCCGAAGAAGAGCGCATTATTCAACAAGAAATGCGCAGAGAGCTTGCTCAACAAATTATTCGTCGCTTACGATTTGTCAGCATAACGCCAGAAGATGAAAAAACTACCAATCCCTAGTTTTAAACTTTAGTCATTAATGTTTTATAAACTGAACACGAATTTGTTTCCAAACCTTGAGATGAAATGTGGCAAAAATCCGCGTTGAACAACTCGCTAAAGAATTAAAATCAACATTAGCTCCGATTTATGTTGTCAGCGGCGACGAGCATCTAGTTGTCCAAGAATGTTGCGATGATATTCGGGCGGCCGCAAAAGCGGCTGGCTATACCGATCGAGAACTTTATCACGCCGACAACAATTTCGACTGGAGCCAACTAACCTACTCCTCGCAAAGCCTGTCTTTGTTTTCCAATCAAAAGCTTATCGAAGTCCGCCTGACCGGCAAATTGTCTGATAAGGGCAGGAAAGAGTTGGTCGCCTATTCAGAGTCTCCTCCAAACGATGCAATTTTACTGCTTGTCGCTCCGAAATTTGATCGCAACGTGCAGAATGCAAAATGGTTCAAAGCACTAGAGTCCGCCAGCGCTTACCTGCAAATCTGGCCAGTCAATGGCGCACAATTGCCCCGCTGGATTAATACTCGTGCAAAAAAGTTGGGCTTGCAGATAGATAACGAAGCATTAGATATTTTGGTATCTCGTGTCGAAGGTAATTTACTCGCAGCCGCTCAAGAATTAGAAAAACTCGCGCTCATCAGTGAAGATAACCGAATCAGCGCTAAGTTAATGTCGCACGCCGCCACCGACAGTGCGCGTTACGATGTCTACAGCCTCATTGATAAAGCACTACACGGCGATGCGCGTAGTGCGGTAAAAAACTTATCGGGCCTAAAAAGTGACGGAACAGATATTCTGGCAATTTTATGGGCCTTAACCAGAGAAATCCGCACGCTGATTCAGTTACAGGAAGCAATAGATTCAGGGAAAAATTTCGCCTCTGCTGCTCGCCAATCTGGCATCTGGGATTCTCGCCAAAGCCTAATTAAAGGCGCCTTGAGCCGCCTAAGACTCAAACAACTCCATACTTTGTTACGCAAAGCGTCTCAAGTCGATAAGTCTGCAAAAGGCATGCACGGCGCAGACCCCTGGGAAGGCTGCCTAGAAATCGTATTGAATTTGGCGGGAGTTAATGCGCTCAATCCACTGAGTGAAAAAATTGCTTTGCGGAATTGACTCGAAGAAATAGGAAGAAACACTGAGAAATAGTAGGAAACACGAAAAGAAAAAAACTAAAAGGGTTACCCGACTAAAGAACGAGAATTGCAGCTTGAAAGTATTTTAGTTGCGGCAATGAAAATCTAAAATGGCAATTCTAGTTCGACATCTTTACTTCTAAACGATGCGGTTCCCGCATTAAAAAACCGATCCAATTTCTCCGCCGGCACGGGCTGCGCATATAAGAAACCTTGCGCATGATCACAACCACGCTTACGCAGCCAACTCGCTTGCTGCTCATTTTCAACACCTTCCGCTACCACATTCAACATCATGTTGTGGGCTAAGCCGATAATTGATTTGGCGATTGAGGCATCGTTCTGATCAATATGAATATCATGAATAAAGCTGCGATCGATTTTCAGCTTATGAATTGGGAATCGTTTTAGATAGGACAGTGAAGAATAACCGGTACCAAAATCGTCTATCGCCAAAGTTAAACCCATTTGATTGAGTTGGGTCAACATACTAACCGTTTCACCAGCATGCTCCATTGCGGAGGTTTCGGTAATTTCCAACTCAAAATATTTGGCAGGCAATTCAATCTCTTCAAGAATAGTACGAAAGCGATCGGCGAAGTTGCTCTGACGCAATTGCCGAGGCGACAAATTTATCGCTATTTTCCCGACGTATTTCCCAGCCGCCAACCAACGTTTTTGCTGCGCACCCGCTTTACGCAATAGCCATTCGCCTAGGGGCACGATAAGGCCGGTTTCCTCCGCAAGTGGAATAAAGTGCGAAGGTGAAATTAAACCGCGTTGTGGATGCTGCCAGCGAACCAAAGCTTCAACCCCCACTAAGGACCCCGTTTGCAAATCGACTTGTGGTTGATAGTAGAGCCGTAACTGGTCTTCTTCTATGGCTGCTCTTAAATCTTTTTCCAGCACCATGAATTTCACCGCTGAAGAATCCATCCCCTCGGTAAAATACAAATAATTATTTTTGCCACTTTCCTTTGCTTTGTGCAGCGCAATATCAGCGCGCTTAAGCAGTTCATCGGCGGCACCGCCATCCTGAGGGTAAACACTAATGCCGATACTCGATGACGTTTGGATTTTCTGGCCATCTAGTTCAATCGGGTCAGCGAAACGCGCAAGTAATTTATCGGCCACCTGCCTTGCATCACCGACACTGTTAATGTTCTCCAAGATAACAATGAATTCATCACTGCCAAGCCTCGCAACGGTGTCCATTTCTCGTAAGCCACCAACGACTTTAGTCGCGATGATCTTTAGTAATTGGTCCCCTGCATCACGCCCTAAAGTATCGTTGATACTCTTAAAGCGATCGACATCAATAATCATCAAGCCCAATTTACTGCGATTGCGATGCGCCCGAGACAAGCCGTGATTAAGACGATCATAAAATAAGGACCGGTTCGGCAACCCTGTTAAGGCGTCATGAAATGCCATGAAATTGATGCGCGATTGCTGCTCGCGTACTGCGTCTTCGGCCAACTTTCTTTCTGTAATATCGGTACAGATACTACACACACTAAAAATTTGCTTGTCTGAATCGCGCAAAGGAAATTTGAGCATCAAATAAGTATGTAAAGTGCCGTCTTTATGTCTAACTTCTAATTCGGTTTCGATGATCTGCGCAGATTTACCATCGCCTTCTTCACAATCCCAAATTGTTTGCGCGACTTCCATGGGGTAGACGTCGAAGAATTCATTGCTGAACTTATCGGTTTCATCCACTTCCGCAAGCACCTTGTAATGTTCGCTTGCCAACATGACATTACCATTCAGGTCTTTGATAGAAATTAATGCTGGGGAATGGTTAAGAATCGCGTTCAAATAAAGGTCACTAGCCCATAGCGCTTGCTCGGCTTTATTATATTCATCACCTTTCAATTCATAACGGCGTACTTCAAGTACGTGGCGCATCATAAAACCGCTAAACATCCATACCGGCTCAAGGCGTTGCACGGCATCTTCTAGATCATCCAGAGAAGTTTGCGACTCCAAATAAAAAACCGCCAACACTTTGCCGTGTTCGAGTATGGGATAGATATAGATTGCCCGGGTTCCCTGTTTGCAATCATTAGTCATGATTGTCGAGGCGTAACCCATTTCCTGGCATTCGGGTTGGCCGCTGGCAATACTATTTAAAATATTGTTGTGGGGGATACTGCGAAGCTTAGTGAAATTAACTCGGGGAAGAACAATACTTTCTTGGCTTTGCGCAATTGCTTCGATACGCACCTGATCATCCTGGGGGACACAAAGAACTGCTCGTGAAATGGCGGGGTCAACTATGACTAAGCGAGATAAACGCTCAACAACCTTACTGTGATCTAGGTCGGTGAAAAGCTGATAGAATTTTCTAATCAACTCAGCCGCAGCCAAATTATTCTGCATATCTAATCAATACCACACCAGTGACAAACTCGCTGGGATTCTAGTTCTTATCTAGCTGCTAGATTGTCGCTAACGCCTATCTTGTTTCAGCCTAAGCTTCAACGCCAACAGACTATTACCTAATAAACTAAAATAGTAACTAGCAAGTAATTAGAATTATTAGCTGCATCCTTTCAAACGTTTCGTATGTCCTTATCGATCTAAGGTTCCCGATCTAACGAATTCTCAACCCAACGACATATTATCTAACTATTACCTACGAACGACGGCTTACAAACCGTTACCTACGATCTCTTACTAAAGAACCAAAAGCCCAACGCACCCAAACTTTACGTGTCGATCAGCTCGGATCACTTATAACCAAAAATTTCACAATAACGAAGATCACTCAAGTAAGCGGTCACGAGTATCGTGTACCGGACTATTAATCCACGTTTTTCTAAATTGGGCATCCAAGCAATCTACAAGCTCAACAAGAACTCGTACTTTTCTCGTAGTATGGACGTACGAAAAAACTATTGGGTTAAAAATACTTTTTTGAATGCAGGGTAAATAATCTCGTTAAATTCAGCTGCTCTTGATTTATTGATGCGATCCTTCGACCTTTTATACAGCTAAAACGATTTTATTTGGATTTTACCCAGCATGACCCCCGTTTGGCGCCCAATATTACCTTAATGTAAGGCCCACAGCCAACACTTCTATGAACTCAATTTAAAAAAAGTTTGAAATAAACCAGCGGGAAAAATACTAGTAAAACTGAGTTGCTACTCACTATTCACTTGATCGTTATGACTTAAATAAAATTGCTTTGCAGTTCGGCCGGTGTGACTGGCCCGCACTAAAGCAAATTGTCGAGCGCTTTCGTGAAGCGCAGCGCGATCTCCACTGTAGTCGGGGAAATAACTATCGACCAAGTTGAAATACTCCTGCCAATTAATGGGATAAAATGATAGCCACAAACCAAAACGATCCGCCAGCGATAGCTTCTCCTCTACGGTATCACCGTAATGCAATTCCTTATTGACAATTTTCGTTACCGCATTGTCGGAATTCATCTCGGGTAATAAATGCCGCCGATTTGAAGTCGCATAGATTATTACGTTGCTCGGAGGCAATTCGATCGAACCTTCCAAGATACTTTTTAAATGTTTGTAACCACTTTCTCCTTCAGAGAAGGATAAATCATCACAGAAAATAATGAAGCGCTGCGGAAATTCTCGGATATCATCGACGATCTCGGCCAGATCAATTAAGTCATCTTTATCGATCTCGATAACCCTCAAACCTTGAGCAAAATATTCGTTGAGCAAAGCCTTTATTAAACTAGACTTTCCTGTTCCTCTAGAGCCCCACAATAAGGCGTTGTTAGCCGTTTTCCCCGTTAAGAATCGATTCGTATTTTCCAGCAACTTATGTTTTTGCTGATCAATCCCAATCAGTTGATCCAACGTTATAGTGTCCAAGTGAAGCGCCGCTCGCAGATGTCCCCTTCTGGGGCGCCAAATTGCTGCAGCAGTTTTATTCCAATCTATACTCACAAATCACCTACTCATTTATTCACTTATTTTCAGCATTACACGAATAGCTTGCTAAACGCTTGAAGTCACTAGGAACCGACCAATTCATTCGTCAACAATTCAAGGCCATCAACATAAGCTTCGACTTTGTCCCCGATATTCAACTTTCCCACACCGGCAGGAGTTCCGGTATAAATTAAATCACCGGGCATCAGGGTAAACAGCGTGGACAACTCGACAATAATTTCCGATACCGACCATATTAAATCGCTAACATTTCCTTGTTGTCGCACTTCGCCATTAACCTTGAGCCATATCTCAGCGTTCTTCACGTGTCCAAATTTTGTTACCGGAAAAATAGCTGATATCGGCGCAGAGTCATCGAAGCCTTTCGCTGTATCCCAAGGTCGCCCTTCTTTACGAGCCTCTGCTTGCAGGTCTCGGCGCGTTAAATCGTTGCCAACAGCGTAACCAAAAACAAAACTATTAGCGTCTTCGAGAGGAATATCTTTTCCCTGTTTCCCAATGGCAACCACCAGCTCGACTTCATGATGTAAGTTTTGCGTTCTCGCTGGAAAAGGAATGCGGGTATTATTCGCGACCACCGCATCTGCAGGTTTAGAAAAAAAGAATGGGGGCTCTCGACTTGGATCACTACCCATTTCTTTTGCATGTTCGGCATAATTTCGGCCGACACAATAAATTCGGTGGACGGGGAATCGCTCGTCACTCTCTTTAATAGCTACCGAGGGCTGGGATACCGAAACAAGATCGCTCTTCATCATCATCTCTTTATGTACAACTAACTGATCGACTAGCTAGCGATGATTACATAAATAAATAATGATTACATCTCATCGCTGAAACGATCTTGGCTTCAGGAAAAATAGCGCCGACACGGAAAAACCCTTCCGAGACCATGAACGAGAAGGGATCTAGAGTCACAGTGGAGTAGTCTATCGATATGGTAATAGTGAAGAAAAATAATCGGGATAAGAAGGTAGGGTGTGAATTGCCAAATAAATTGATAGCGAAAAACGTTGAGGGCTCTGTAGAATTAAAGAGCCCTCAATATAAGTAACTAAGAATAACGAACTAAGAACCTTCGGCCAACTTTAGCAATAGACGCAGAAGCGTATTTCGTTCTATCTCACTCCAGTTTTTAGTTAGGTCTTTTTCATGCTCAAGTAATTTGGGCATCATATCATCTAAAAATTCTTCGCCTGTATTGGTAAGGTGCAATGCATAGGCACGGCGATCTGATGGATGCTTGCGCCGGTCAACGAAATTTCTTTTTTCAAAACGATCGACAATTTCACCAAGAGTCGATCGCTCAATACCGTTCGCTTTCGCCAACGCGGTTTGGCTTATTCCTTGGTTATGTTTTATTTTGATCAACACTCCCAATTGGCTTGGCGTTATATTGCTATCTTCGAACCACCGCGCGAAATTATTATACAAGCGCAGCTGCGCGCGACGCATATGATAACCAATCAAGTGATCGAGAACACCGAGATTAAAAGTAGATTTTTTTCGGAAATCTGGATCAGTTAATAATTCTGTTTTGATCTTGGAATCAACTGTAGCTTCGATTTGAGGCTCAATTATTTGGACGTTCAAATTAGACATAGTTCCACATCCCATGTTGGTAAATTTAATGTGTTTCGGATTGCGTCGAATACATGAGAAGCAATAAATAGTCCGACATTCAAATTATTTTTAAGCGTTCTTTTTATTAGCGAAAGCTTTTAGAGCAATGAAGCCAGTATTTCGACTTATAACTGGAATGGGTATCGAATAAGAAAAATCTGACCAGACCGAAGCAGGCAAAGATTCTAATCTACGAGGGGAACATTCGCACTACTTTGGCAAGGCAAATAATCGAACGTTATAACGCAAAAAAGCGAATGATAAGATAGTTGTTATTCGTGAAATTCAGTTTATGTTTTGAAAACAGAGACTTGTGCCGCCTCACGCAAAGATAAGACGGCTAATGTTAGCAGGTAACACACGAGTTAGAGAAGAAAACTAAGTTTAAGCGTTTCCCAATTTTTTTTGATTAAGCAAAAGGAAGGTATCTCTACCCTCCTCCACTTTAGGAAACTTAAATAGTTACTATGAAATATGACTAATAATCTAGATTTGGACCCAGCCAACGCTCAGCTTTTTCCATATCCCAACCTTTACGTTCTGCGTAGCTTTCCACTTGATCTTTAGTAATCTTTCCCAAACCAAAATACTGCGATTCGGGATGCGAAAAATACAAACCACTTACCGCTGCGCCGGGCCACATTGCAAAATTTTCCGTTAGTTTTATACCCGTGTTATTTTCTACATCCAATAATTTAAATAACAATTCCTTTTCAGTATGATCAGGCTGCGATGGATAACCTGGTGCGGGTCGAATTCCTTGATATTTTTCTGAGATTAAATCATCAGTACTGTAAGCCTCTTGCGGCGAATACGCCCAATAGTGTTTTCTCACTTCTTCATGCAGTTGTTCCGCGAAGGCTTCTGCGAATCGGTCTGCCAACGCTTTTACCATAATTTTATTGTAATCGTCGTTCTGCTTTTCATAGAATTCCGCTTTTTCATCCTCACCAAAACCAGTGGAAACGGCGAAGCCACCAATATAATCTTTTAACCCAGATTCCACTGGCGCAACAAAGTCCGATAATGCAAAATTGGGCTTTCCTTGTGGACGAACTGCCTGCTGTCGCAAAGTATAAAAAGTATCAACGACTTCTTTACGTTCGTCATTTTTATAAACAAGAATATCATCGCCTTGACTATTCGCGGGCCAAAAACCAATAACGCCCTTTGCGCTTATCCACTTTTCCGCCACCATCTTTTTCAGCATAACTTGCGCATCGTCGAACAATGATCTTGCCGTTTTACCTTTTTCGGCGTCGTTAAAAATACGCGGGTAACGTCCAGCTATTCCCCAGGTAGCGAAGAAAGGTGTCCAATCGATCTTTTCCGCCAAGATCGCGAGATCGAAATCTGTAAAAACTTTTACACCCATCAAGCTCGGCTTCGGGGGAACATATGCCGACCAATCGAATTTCGCCGCATTCGCTCTTGCCTGATCTAAGCTCAGGATTTTTCGTTTACCTTTATTTCGCGCATGCTCGTCAGCTAAGTCAACATACTTGCCTTTGATCTCATCTTTATATTGTTGAGAAACATCAGACAATAACTTTGATACCACGCCCACAGCACGGCTAGCGTCGCGTACATAAATCGCTTGATCATTTGTGTAATGTGCATTTATTTTCACAGCGGTATGAATTTGACTGGTTGTTGCCCCACCAATCAATAACGGAATGTGAAAATCTTGACGCTGCATTTCTTTCGCCACATGCACCATTTCGTCTAGGCTTGGCGTAATCAAACCTGAAAGGCCGATCACATCGGCATTTTCTTGTTTCGCAACTTCAAGGATTTTTTGTGCTGGCACCATTACGCCGAGATCAATCACTTCGTAGTTATTACACTGCAAAACCACACCAACAATATTTTTACCAATATCATGTACGTCGCCTTTAACTGTCGCCATGATTATTTTGCCCGCGGCCTTATCATCTTGCGTACCCAAGAGCCGTTTCTCTTCTTCCATAAAAGGCATTAAGTGCGCGACGGCCTGTTTCATGACCCGTGCGGACTTAACCACTTGTGGTAAAAACATTTTTCCATCGCCAAATAAATCGCCGACAACATTCATGCCGTTCATCAATGGCCCTTCAATTACGTGCAAGGGCCGGTCTGCTTGCTGCCGCGCTTCCTCAGTGTCCTCAACAATAAATTGATCAATACCATGAACTAAACCATGAGTGATGCGCTCTTGCACCGGCGCCTCGCGCCAAGACAGGTCTTGCTTGTTAACACTCTCAGTGCCCTGTGAACGGTAAGCTTCCGCGGCCTCTAATAAACGATCGGTAGCATCTTCGCGGCGATTTTGAATAACGTCTTCAACCAATTCGCGAAGATCGGGCTTGATATCATCGTAAACCAGTAAGGCACCGGCATTGACGATTCCCATATCCATACCGGCTTTTATCGCATGAAATAAAAATACCGAATGCATCGCCTCGCGCACGTAGTTATTACCACGAAATGAAAATGACAAGTTAGAAACGCCGCCAGAGATATGTGCGTGAGGCAAATTTTCTTTGATACGACGCGTCGCATTAATAAAATCCAAGGCATAGTTATTGTGTTCAGCAATACCCGTCGCGACCGCAAAAACATTGGGGTCGAAAATAATATCTTCTGGAGGGAAATTAATTTTGTCTGTTAGCAGCTTATAAGCGCGCTGACATATTTCGAATTTTCGATCTTCAGTATCAGCTTGTCCGGTTTCATCGAAGGCCATCACCACAGCCGCAGCGCCGTAGTCACGAATTAACTGGGCCTGACTTAGAAAAATTTCTTCACCTTCTTTCAGTGAGATTGAATTGACAATACACTTTCCCTGTACGCATTTAAGGCCCGCTTCAATAACGTGCCACTTCGAAGAATCAATCATGATCGGCACACGTGAGATATCAGGCTCTGCCGCCATCAGGTTTAGGAAAGTGACCATCGCCTGCTCACTATCCAACATGCCTTCATCCATGTTGACGTCAATTATCTGCGCACCGTTTTCCACCTGCTGACGAGCAACATCAATTGCCGTCGTATAATCGTCCGCTTCAATCAGCTTTCGAAACCGCGCCGAACCAGTAACATTGGTCCGCTCGCCGACATTAATAAAATTTTGCGCAGCATTTGATGCAGCTATTTCGTTCTGTTCAGAATTTGTCATCACAAGTCTCGTGAATGTTTTTATAAAAATGAGTATTTAACGATAGGCTATCTAGTAAAGAAATATTTTGTTAAAAAGAACGACTAAAGTCGCTCTTTTTAAAACTACCCGTAAACAAACGGCTCTAGTCCGGACAACCTCGTTTTAACGGGCACCGCTTGGATTTTTCTTGGTGCGTATGGCGCAACGGCGTCTGCGATGGCTTTAATATGCGCAGGTGTTGAACCACAACATCCGCCCACCATATTAATGAGACCATGCTTCGCCCAGTCCTCTAACAACTCGGCCATCTCTTCCGGCGTTTGATCGTAATCACCCATTTCATTCGGCAAACCAGCATTAGGATAAACACTTACAAAGGTTTCTGAGATGGGATCGATAGCTTGAACTGCAGGGCGTAATTGTTCAGCACCGAAGGAACAATTAAAACCGATGGCAAGCGGATCTAAATGTCGCAGCGAATACCAAAATGCTTCTGGAGTCTGCCCCGAAAGGTTTCTGCCAGAAAAATCGGTAATGGTTCCAGAAATCATGATCGGCAAAGTAATGCCCGTCTCTCTAAAAACTTTTTTGGCAGCAAAGCCCGCGGCTTTCGCATTTAAGGTATCGAAAATTGTTTCGATTAAAATAATGTCGACATCGCCTTCAATCAAACCACGAATCTGTTCACCATAGGCTTCAACCAACTCATCAAAAGTTACCGCTCGAAATCCAGGATTATTCACGTCGGGTGAAATCGACGCGGTTCTGTTCGTTGGGCCGACCGAGCCAGCGACAAAACGTGGCTTATCCGGTGTTTTTGCGGTCCATTTATCGGCGACGGCACGTGCTAATTTAGCACCCTCAACATTGAGCTCATAAGCGAGGGATTCCATTCCGTAATCAGCCATGGCTATTGTGGTACTACTAAAAGTATCGGTTTCGATAATGTCAGAACCGGCGGCAAGGTACTGATCATTAATCTCAGTAATAATATCTGGGCGGGTCAAGATCAATAGGTCGTTATTGCCTTTTAAGTCACTCGGCCAATCAGCAAAACGTTCACCACGATAGTCTTCTTCCGTCAGATTATATGTTTGCACCATTGTGCCCTTCGCGCCATCTAGAATTAAAATTCTTTCTTCTACAACTTTATTTAACGCCGCGATGCGTTGCTCTCTGTTCATAAATTTACTCTTCGAATTTTCTAAGGCGTTTCACAACCTAGCTTAACTTTAAAATTTTTTAACTGGCTATTTTTTATTTTCCGGAGCGCATACCCAAGATATGGCAAATAGCGTAAACCAAGTCGGCGCGATTCATCGTATAAAAATGAAAATTTGTCACTCCATTGTCGAGCAGCTCCATCACTTGCTCAACGGCAACAGCCGCGGCAACCAAACGATGAGTATCGGGATCTTCTTCAAGACCCTCAAAGCGTTGGGTTAACCATTCGGGGACATCAGTACCTGTCGCGGCAGCAAACTTTGATATTTGTTGAATATTGGGGATAGGAACAATACCCGGCGTGATAGGAATATCGATTCCTTTCGCATGGACCCTATCAAGATAACGAAAGTAGTGATCATTATCGAAGAAGAATTGTGTAATCGCGCGCGTCGCCCCTGCATCAACTTTTGCTTTTAACATATCGATGTCGGCTTCAGTGGTTGGGCTGTCAGGATGCTTCTCTGGATACGCCGATACCGAGATTTCAAAGTCGCCTATCTTTTTAATGCCCTCGATTAACTCAACGCTTGTTGCGTACCCTCCAGGAAAAGGTTCGTATTTTGCGCCAGCACCTGCCGGTGGATCACCGCGTAATGCGACGATGTGACGCACCCCTGCATCCCAATAATCTTGAATTACTTCGTCTACTTGCTCTTTGGTCGCGCCGACACAGGTTAAATGTGCTGCTGGCTTTAATTTTGTTTCTTGCACAATTCGCGAGACCGTCGCGTGCGTACGTTCGCGAGTCGAACCACCCGCGCCATAGGTTACCGAAACAAAAGTAGGATCTAATGGCGCGAGCCGACGGATTGAATTCCACAAAGATTCTTCCATCTTTTCTGTTTTGGGTGGAAAAAATTCAAATGAAACCGTGAGGTCGCTTGCGAGAACCGAGCGACTTTTCCGGCTGGTTAAATCCGTCATGATCCTTACTCCAATAACTTTTAATTATCTTGCTGAGGCACTATTTTTGAAACTGAGCTTGCCTGAAATATATTGTGGGCAACAATTGCGATGGGATTTATCCCAACAACAAAACCAAGTAACAACTTAATGGGATTTAGCCCAAGCGCGGAGAATACAGTAATAGTGATTTTTTTCAATCCTAATCCAGCCTAGTGGAGATCAACAACTCCCGAAGGGAGCGAAAAATCCATTTCAAACTCAGGCAAAAGAATGGATGAGCACACGGTATTTTCAAGTTATTATTCGCTAATCGGCTTTCGTAATACAAACAGCAACAAACAAATAAAGAGGGATGTGATGAGCAACGATAATTTTCCACCTGAATTCTATCAAGCTAATATCGCCGCCGAATCAGCACGAAAGAAAGCATCCAGCGATTCCGGGTCCGCTTCTACAGATGCGCTTAATAAAATTGATGAACTGAGCAAGCAACTTAAGCAACTGAGCTTATTATCGGAATCAATGTGGCTGTTACTTCAAAAAACCAGTGGACTCAAACCAGAGCAATTACAACTGGCTTTAACAAAAGTTCAGGAGAATAGAGAGCAGCGCAGTCAAGCTAGAGTTAAATGTCCTAAATGCGCGCAAAGTATTTCAGCGAAAGCCAACAAGTGTATTTATTGTGGCGCCGAGACCCGCGCGACCTTACAAAAAAATCCCTTCGAGATTTAAATTTGTCGCATTACCCAACCCGCAAAAAAACTTGCTAGATAGTGAACATCTAAACCGGAACGCTTAAGCGTTTTCGCCGTCCAGTTGTTGCAATTTTTGAACATGTGATAAATACCACGCGCTTTGTAGTACTGAAACCCATTGTCTTCAACCCGGACCAATTGCGGTTTTGATTCTTTATCCAACTTAAAGGAACCTTCGATAAAGGCCATCAATTTTTCAAGCGCTATTGCTTCAGTGTCAATTTCTTTTACTTCGCTATGCTCGGACTCAACCTTATCCAACATCGATACCTCAACAACCGACAAAGAAGGCAGAGCTAAAGCTTTAAATGCTTTAAATGCTTTAAAGAGATTCTTCTTAGTAGACCCGTAATAATCTCGATCCCCCCATCCAAACCTGACGAAGGGTTTATCGTCCAGTATCGCTTCCAACTGAGGCGCAGCTTCCACCACGAGAATTCGAGGGATAATTATCGCCGTGTGGTAACTTTCTCGCTCCACCCAAATTGTTTCAGCTTGTGACTGCATACACCCGCCCACCAATAAACCCAGTATCCCAATCAAATTTTTAATTTTCATAAGCTAGCCTCTATTCCCTCAAAATTCAAATTGTTTCTTTTCCCAGATCCGCCTCACACGATCAAGGCGTTCACTTAGGCGGGCATTAAGAACAATTGGCTCAGGGAAGTGAAATCAAACCGAAATAGAAGCATTCATCAGAACACTTAGTAGCAAGGAATAATACTTCGAAAGCGAATGATGCTATTGGCACCCCAGGCCTCTACATCTGCTGGGTGACAATACTCAGATTGCTGCTTGGAGAAACGAGAAACTTCGACAGAATTTTATAAGTGTCGTACTCAAAACTTAGTTTTTTGAGCTCAGCGTTATTTGCGTATTCGGACTGCAGTGCTTTCATTTCTGCAAGCGAGCTAGCGCTAGCTAGGTGACACCACTGATAAATTAAATGGAATTGATCACAACTTTTTTTATCTTCAACATCATTTTGCACATTTTCTTTTACTATTACCGAGCCTTGATGTGGCCAAAGCTCCAGCTTCCACGCGTCGAGCGCTGATCTTACGCGAGCATTGTATTTTTCTGTACTTTCTTTATTCGCACAAGGCCCCAAACATTTATGTAATTGGTGCGCGAAACAAGGGCCGCTGCGCGATTTTTCCAATCCGGTAAAACGATGGCATAAGGCGTAGTCATCAACAATCTTTCGCAATGTTTCTGTGGCCATTTTTTTTGATCGAAAAATCCCGACTATACTCGGCAACTTTTCCAGTGAAATTATTTTGCTACTCTTTACCGCCACGTTGAGATAACCCAGTTTGTTCTCTGAAAACTCAAAATACCAAGGCGACTGAGTTTTACGAAGCTGGCGATTGTAAATTGGCCGCAACTCTTTTATGAGTTTAGCTTCCATCAATTGCGCACCGAAATCTCCTGCACAAATACGGCTTTCAATACGTCTTATTTGAACTGACATTTCCAGCTCTTTATCACTAAGGTGATCATTAGTGAAATGAGATTTAACTCGATCACGGATATTTACCGACTTCCCGACATATAAGAGCGTATCTTTCTCGTCATAAAATAAATAAACACCGGCATTGATTGGCAGGCCATCAACTTCAGTTTGGTTAATATGGGGAGGAAGGCTGGCGGTTTTTAGTTGCAATTGCAGAATTTTTTGTAGACTTTCCACGCCAAATATTTTCGTCCACTTACTCACTAATTGTACCAACAAATCTGCATCACCCATCGCGCGGTGACGAGCCTCTACGAATAATCCGTGGACGTGAATTAAATTGTCGAGACTGTGTTTACCGAGTTCCGGCATTAATGCACGAGATAACTTCACCGTACACAACACTTTAGTTCGGTAATCGAAACCTAAACGCCGAAATTCATTCTTTAAAAAACTATGATCAAAACGCGCATTATGCGCCACCAAGGTTTTATCTAAGAGTCGCGACAACAAATCTTCCGCGATATCTGCAAACACCGGCGCGTCCGCCACCATCGCATCGTCAATGCCGGTGAGGTTGGTAATAAATTGTGAAATAGGTACTTCTGGATTAACAAGCGTTTGGTATTGATCAATCACCTCGCCATCGAAAACTTCGATTAGCGCAACTTCAGTAATACGATCCGCCGATGCCTTACCGCCGGTCGTTTCGAGGTCGAGGAAAATAAAGTGGCCTTTTGGAAATTGCATAATCTAGTCGACTAAAAGTTTTTGAATCCACTGTAGTTATTTTCTAGAAGCCTCCTGCTGGCTTCGTAGCGGGTCATCATTACCATTGGCGGCACGTATACAAGCGGCACTGGATACGAATACTAATCTTTGGTAAACCGACAATATTCGATTTTTAAAATGCCCATGAAGAATCAACCGTAAACGCAATATACATTGCACCCGAACACTGTACAAGCAACCAGCTCCCGGCGCCGCTAACCATTCTTAACGGGTCGCCAGGCCTTTACACACCAGCCACCCTCCTTGCCGCCTGCCAAGGGGTACCCTATAGACTCGCAACCATGCTTCATCTGGCTTAAAATGCCTGCCCTATTTTATTAATGAATTGATCTAATCAATTGAACTAAGTTATCGCCAACGCAGGTTGGTAGTACATCACCCCACGCTACCGAGTGATCAGCACTCAAGTAAGGCAGCGGCTACGAGGATTCAGAATGAATGGTGCAGAAAGTCTTATCCAAACCCTATTAAAAGCCGGTGTCGATACCTGTTTCACCAACCCTGGCACTTCAGAAATGCATTTCGTTCATGCCATTGGCAGCGAACCGAAAATGCGTTCCATATTGGGTTTATTTGAAGGCGTATGTTCTGGTGCAGCCGATGGCTATGCCCGCATGACCGGCAAGCCCGCCGCCACCTTATTGCATCTCGGACCTGGTCTCGCCAATGCCACTGCGAATATCCATAACGCACGCCGCGCGCACTCCCCCATGGTAAATATTATTGGTGACCATGCGACCTACCACCTTCAATACGATGCACCTTTAAAATCTGATGTTACCGGTCTCGGCAATGCTTTTGGTGATTGGTTAAAGTCGAGCGCAACCGCGGATGAACTCGCAAAAGACGGCGCAGAAGCCGTTCAATTTGCTTCACAAGCCCACGGCAAAATAGCCAATTTAATTGTTCCCGCGGATTGCGCCTGGAATGAAACCACAGTACAAGCCGATCCATTACCGGCATTAAGCACACCAAAAGTCTCTGCGGATCGTATCGATAATATTGCGAAAATTTTAAAAGCGAAAAAAAATACCATCATCGTCATCGGCGGCCAAGCCAATGACGAAAAAGCCACACTACTACTTGATAAAATTTCACAAGCGACAGGCGCAACCGTTTTACACGAATGTTTTAATGCAAGAACTCAACGCGGCGCTGGTCGAGTTAAGTTTGAACGTGTTGCCTACTTCGTTGAAATGGCACAAATGCAATTTAAAGATTGCGATCAAATTATTACCGTCGGTGCAACATCTCCCGTCGCCTTCTTTGCCTATCCCAATCGCCCCAGCACGCCAGCACCCGAAGGTTGCCCCTCCGACGTGTTAGCCGAAGATTCAGAAGATGTATACGCGGCACTGGAAGATTTAGTCGATGCACTTAATGCACAAAAATACGCCCCGCGCTTACAAGAATTAGTGCGGCCAGATTTAATGACCGGCGCACTCAACATTAAAAGTGTTGGTTTCGCACTCGGCAACATACTCCCAGAAAATGTAATCATTGTTGATGAAGCCGCGACTTCCGGTGCACCAGCTACAGGTTTAACTGAAGGCATCCCCGCTCACGACTGGTTGCAATTAACGGGCGGTAGTATTGGCTTCGGTTTACCCGTCGCAACCGGTGCAGCCGTTGCCTGTCCGGATAGAAAAGTTGTTTGCCTACACGGTGACGGCGGCGCGATGTACACCATCCAATCCTTGTGGACGCAAGTACGAGAAAATTTAGATATCGTTAACGTTATTTTCGCCAATCGAAAATATCAAATTCTGCAAGTTGAATTAATGCGCGTGGGTGCCAATGACCCCAATCAAAAAACTTTGGACATGTTGGATATTTCAAATCCCGATTTAAATTTTAAGAAAATTGCCGAAGGCATGGGCATGAGCGCCACGCAAGCAACAACTGCAGAAGAGTTTAACGAACAACTAAAAAATGCTGTCGCCAACAAAGGGCCGCAGTTAATTGAAGTGATTTTGTAAAACTCTTTTTGATTGATAAGTTGATCTTCAACAGGATATAAATTTTTAATTTTTTAAATTTATATCCTGTTTTCTGTTTTTCCTTCTCCTCTCTTTATCTAAAACCATCTATTCGACGCTGTCGTCAAAATCATCTTAAAGTAAACACGAGCCCACTAATCTCGCCTAAATGTGTAAAGGTTTCCCAAAAATCTCACCTTTTTCAGCCGCTCCATTCCGAGTATTACAGTTTTTCTCTCTAACTTATTGAATACCAACGATTAAAAAATAATTGCCGAATTCCACATATCCAAAATATGTTGATAAGTTTCTTGTTTTCTCAAAAATAAAATCCAAAAAATAACAAGTAACCTTTTGATATCGTTGCAATTTATTGCAAATAAGAAAATTACTTGAGCAGAAATACTCACCATGTAAATATAAGAACCTTTCAAATGATTAAAACTGTTAGGTGAGTCTATGAAATCTATCTTAGTTGTATTCTTAACCGTGTTCATTTCAATCTCAGTATGTGGTCAAGAGTTAACTTGCAAAACTGAGGTAGAGAAAGAGGCGGATGACTTATCCATGTCAGAGAAAGATTTTAGTTTTAATAGCTACAACTTATCGTTGGAGTTTTTAGAGCAGTTTCCGAAACTATTCCTGGAATCAAAAAACATAGAGCAATTTGCTCGCAGCTCAGAGACATGGATCAGCTATTTAAATTCATTAAAAATTATTAAGGGTTACCACCTTAAGCAGAAAGCTTTAATTACTCCATCTAAAGAAAACACTGAGAATTTCTGTAATTTTTTAAAAGCAGAAGGCACGTATGCAGACTAAATCACCTAACAAACAAAGGCACAATCGCCCGCAAAAAACGCGGGCTGGACTCGCTGTCGCTCGCCTGTGCTTTGGGCGTTAGGCATATTGTGAAATCATTTGTGGTATTAATTCCAATGCTTTTAATTGCTGGTTGTGTCAGCCAACCGAAAGTATGTGAACTAGCCCCAGTTGAAGATGGCTGGCAATATCTAGACGAAAAACCCAAAGATATTAGCTACAAAATATCGGCTGGTAACTCTCGAGTAGTGTATTGGTTTAAAAAACGAAGCGGCCTAGTAATAGCATGTGAACGTTCCGTAACTGAGCCAGGTTGTGGAGAAGTAGCAACGCTGTTTTCTCGTAACAATGGTAACTGGGAATCAACTGTCCCAGAAGTTATCGTATGTGGTGGGTAATGCCTAACAAAGCAATCATATCGCCGCTAAAAAGCGCGGCTGGGACCTCCGTAAATTTTGGCCTTGAAAAGCAGGCCAAAATTCACTCCGGCCCCATATTGCGGCGTTAAATATATGGGAAGAACAGTGGATAAACCAACAAGATATTTCAAGTTAGGGGTAAAAGGGATAGCTGTCACCTTAATTTTAGGAATTATCTTATCTGTGGGATTTGAATTCGGGATGATCGAGGAGGAAGGATTTCTACTCTACGTAATTGCTATCCCAGCAAATGTAGGCCTATTTTTATTTTTCGGTATAGGATTCTATTTGTGGCTGCATTACTTCGAAGAAGTCAGAAAAACTTATAATTCAGTTGTAACACTAATCTATTTTGGCTCAACGTGTTTTGGCGGCTACTGGGCTCATTTCAAACTAAAAAATAATAGTTATGTGCCAAAAAACATTTAACAAAGCCATCAAAAACCGGCCGCAAAAGGCGCGGCCTAGGACGCTCCTGACGTCGCGCCTTTTATGGTGGCGTTAGGAGCACAAGTGTACGAAGTAGACGGCGAAAAATATGAAATTGAAGTCGCTGGATTAGTTGGAATCTTAGATGAAGACTATGGTATTCGTTGGGCCATGGATTTATATGCCAAAAAGAAACAAACAACTAAAGATTTTGGGGGCGCCTACTTCCAGCCAAAATTGAGCTTTACCAATTTAATAAACGCTGATGAATACGATAGAGGTCTAAAGTATCTGCATTGGCATAAGGCTGAATCTTACGATAGAGATATAGACGATTGGATAGGTGATTTCTACATTTTTGATGCACATCACTTTAATGCTTCCATTAAACTTCAGAGAAAACAGGCTGACTCATTTTTGCTTAAAATGGAAGGTCAAGTAAATTTAGTTTGGGAAAACGTGGAAGAGGTTAATTACAAAAATTTTACAATTGAAGTGTTGGTCCCATTTTATGGGTTCAAATGTCCAGATCACGACAGAGAAGAAGCAAAATCGGAGTTGGAGAAGCATTTCGACATGGATGATTTCTTTTGGCTAGAAGAAGATAACAAATATTTTAGTGACCAAATGTTTAGTACCGTTGGGCCTTAGCTCGAAAATGGCTCCTAACAATGCCAGCAACCTGAAACAGCAAGCAATGGCCTTGAAAATCAGGCCATTAAAGCGCTAGCTGTTCAGGTTCTGGCGGCGTTACGTGTATAAAAAATTATAATTTAGTGTCGCCGCAAAAATAAAAGTGCATTCTTTAAGTTACAAAAGATGCTAGAGAATACGGTAGTAACCCAAAAACTATCGCAGGGTAGATAAACCACGGAGCAAGGTTATAATTTTCATTCTATAAGCATCGTGGCTTGCGGCTCTATAAAATTCAACGCAAGTGCTTTTGCAGCAATAAATTTCTAAACAGTAACTTGCCAAATTAAAATAATCACGGTAGTTTCAGTTTCTTTGTATTTATGTATCGTCGCCAACGGTGTACTAAATGAAACGCAAACTAAAAACACGTAACAAGGCGGTGTTGTATGCCGCTAAACGCGGCGGGACGCTCCTGGCGTCGCGCCCCAAACCTTGGCGTTATGTGTGTGCAAATAAGATTGGAGCATAAATGAATATACCCTTAGATAAATGGTCTGGTGCTGAAGCCACGAAAGAACTGCATGAGTCAATAAGTCAATTTAATGAAGCTAGCGGTAAGCAAACTAAGCAAATGCTAGTACTTACATATGTTATTACTGCTTTAACATTTGTAATGCTAATTGGCCTTGGAATCCAAATCTATTTAGCATTGTAATAAATTTCGGCGCACTATTTTTATAAATTTAAGGTGTGGTAACTATTAACTTAGTGATTAGCGTAAAAATCACGGCAACTTATCATGACAGTCAAAACACATAACAAAGCAATCGTTCGGACTTTTATAAGCTCCGGCTTCGCCTCCACTTATAAAATCCGCACATCGCGGCGTTACGTGTCTAAAAAATAATAATGTAGTGTCACCGCAAAAAATAAATGTGCATTCTCTAAGTTACAAAAGATGCTAGAGATCACGGTGGCAAACCGAGCAATATCGCAGGGGACAAGAAGCCACGGAGCAAGGTTATAATTTTCATTCTATAAGCATCGTGGCTTGCGGCTCAGTAAAGTTCATCGCAAGTACTTTTGCAGCAATAACGTTCTAATCGGAAACTTGCTAAATTAAAACAATCGCGGTAGTTTCAGTTTCTATGTATTTATGTATCGTCGCCAACGGTGTACTTAATGAAACGCAAACTAAAAACACGTAACAAGGCGGTGTTGTATGCCGCTAAACGCGGCGGGACGCTCCTGGCGTCGCGCCCCAAACCTTGGCGTTAAGCATAATTTAAGTAAGGAGAGAAATATGAGTGATCAACTAACGGCACATAAACAAGCTCTTTCAGCTTTGGTTTCCGAATTAAAAGAGGCTGGGGTGAATATTGATTCAATAAAAGAGAAAACAGTAGCAGGAATCATGGGTAATAAAGAATATGTGTGGGTTACAAATACCACTATTAAAACTGAGGCGGTGGATGCTATTAATGAAGCATTTGGTCAATAATTTTATATAAAGCTACTGTGAAGTGTTGCGGTATCTTTAGTGTGCCTAACGGTGGTAATACTAACCAATGCTTAACAAAGCCATCAAAAACCAGCCGCAAAAGGCGCGGCTTAGGACGCTCCTGACGTCGCGCCTTTTATGGCGGCGTTATTGGTAAAAGGAGAAGAGCATGGAAAATAAGGTGAAGACGTTTCTAGTAATTGGCTTGGTCTTTCTTGCAAATGCAATAGTCTTCCTGTGCTTAGATATCGGTTTGAGCAACACACATTTTCAAGGTTTATGGTCTAGTTTGTTTGCTATTGGTTTTTCGCTAGTGGTTATTTCATTAGTGCTAAAAAAATCTTTTTCTAATACTTAATCTAGCAGCCAATATGTGCCACTTACAATTTACCAATAACAAGGCGTGGTTGTCGCCTTCGGCTGGGACTGCTGCGCTTACGCTCCGCAGCCCCAACACTTGGCGTTAAGCATACAGTCAGCATGGAAAGAGTATTTCAGCATTACGAGGGCGAGATAGAAGAATTGATTGGGGTTCAAATATCCAACTTTAAATATCTCACTAATTTGGATGACAGCGATATTGTATTGCTGTGGTTTCTTGATGCGGAATCAAAAAGTTGGTACCGCCTTTTTGTTGATGGAGCTTATTGCGGTCTCGATAAATATGAAACAGACAACTCCGGAGAGGATATTGATGATGGCGTTGTTCTGGTTGACGATTCGCACTGGTTTAAAGATAAAATTATAAAACAAGCATCCGTTGCGCATACCAAGGAACCAGATAGGTATATAGTACTTAAACTAAACTTTGGCGCATCATTTTTGGAGTTGGTTTGTGCATCTGAAGATGGAGAGTGTTCGCTAAAATATGTACCTTCAAAAAATGCTTAACAAAGCCAGCAACCCGAAACAGCAAGTAATGGCCTTGAAAAGCAGGCCATTAAAACGCTTGCTGTTCGGGTTCTGGC